>CAYWHP010000169.1:0-8620 GCA_964457845.1 uncultured Porphyromonadaceae bacterium
ACCTCACCCCCGGCCTCTCGGGGGAGGGCGCGAAAGACCTCACCCCCGGCCCCTCCGGGGAGCGCGCGAAAGACCTCACCCCCGGCCCCTCTCCCGCGCTCCCTGCGGTCGCGGGAGAGGGGGGAGCGCCCCTGCAGGGTTCAAGGGTGGGGGGAGGAAGGCCGGCGCCGTTTGTTTCGGATACCACGGTGGATTCTGATCTGGAGGTGCTGCTGCCGGAGAATTATATTGAAAGCACAAGGGAACGGGTTAGACTTTACCGTGAACTCGATGAAATCAGTACGGAAAGCGCGCTTGAAGCGTTTGCCACACAGCTGGCCGACCGCTTTGGCCGGCTACCCGCTCAAACTGTTGATCTGCTTAATGTTGTTCGGCTTCGTTGGGTGGCACAGGCCATAGGCATCGAACGCATCCAGCTGAAAAACAGCCGGATGGTTTGCTACTTCGTCAGCAGCCAGAATTCACCCTACTACCAGTCGCACGAGTTTTCTACGGTTTTGCAGTTCGTTCAGAAGAATCCCAGGCTTTGCCGGATGAAAGAACTGTCGGGAAAGCTTACCCTGGCGTTCGATGATGTGCGGTCGGTTGACCAAGGATTGGCGATTTTGCAAAAAATTTAGAATCTTCCGAATTTCTTCAGAATCGGGTCCTATGTTTGCACAGCTTCTTTGATGAAAATTTAGTTTGTTGACAGTTTGCAAAAAGAGCAGTGATCACCACCACTGCTCTTTTTGTTTTTATACCCGTCAGGTAAGTGCAATGTCGAGATACGGCAAACTGCAATCAATCCCCTCTTTTTCAATAATATCCGGATCACCAGAACCGAATATGACCAACGATCGCAGCGGCTGCCAGAAAAACCCGCGGGTAGCCTCAAGAATAGGATCCCGTTCATCGCTCCCCACCATGAGCATGTTGTAGCCCTCCTGGCGGCAAACCATATAAATATGTGTTATAAGGGCCCGAAGAATTTCCGGGGACCTTCCCTCGGTGGCAAAATCGTTGATCACCATCTCGCGAAAGGCATGGCCAGGCTCCGGCAGTGCCGGAAAGCCCAAAACAGGTGCCGCAATGCCGTATACCAGCTTCGCCAGGCGGTACCCCTTCCGGTAGGCCATCACCCGGAGTTTCCGGAATTCCGACACATCCCATGCCGAGCAGGTACCAACGATGCGTCCCTCCTTCTCGGCCAGATAGTAATTACTTATGTCGAACCCTGGCCGGCGAATGATTGTTTTAGCCAGTTCGAGCGGGGTCATCACCGGTCCGAATAGGCGGTTGCGGTATTCGTTGTCGAGCAGCCCGGATATTTCGGGAAGGTCATCCTCAGTAGCCCGCCTTATGCGGTATTCCTTCGAAACCCGCCGCCGGAAGGTGATCAGGATGTTATGGATGCAGTTCACCCCGATAATCCGGGAATGCGGGATAAAGGGGTATTTACCGATACGCCTTCCGATCATGGGTTCGGTTTTCCGGTTTCCCTTCATGGTTGTGGCGTACCCCAAACCGGCCTCCTGAAGCACCTGGCGAAAAAGAGGTTCCGAAGCCCGGTAGAGCCAGCCCAGCTTGCGCCCTTCGGGCAGCACGTACATATTGGCCAGATAGCCGATCTCCCGCGGTACGCCGTTTACGTAAAGCTTCTTGCGGCAAACCATCGCATAACCAACCAGCCGCTCCTCCATGAAAAACCCGAAGGCCTTCCAGGAATCAAACAACTGTTTCGGCACAGCAAGCATGTTCGGCGACCGGTCGAGGCACACCGACAAACCATCGGACTCCATCGGTGACTGAAGCAGGATTTCGAGCATCCTCTCATTCTGTTCTACGCCGATCTCTCTGACCGATAATGACATGCGGACAATTTGTTTCAGGTTCCGTAAAAGGCCCGGTGAAGATCACCGTTACCTGATGAAAATAAGCATTTCCACGAAATGAATAACATACTTTTGCCTACACAGATTGAATGATATGAGCGAACTCGAAAAACACTTCAGCGCCTTCCGGGAAAACACTGTAGGCAACAACCTTGTGTACCTGTCGCCCTACGGCCCCGTGCCGATGATCTACGCCGACTGGGTGGCAACGGGAAGGCTCTTCCGGCCCATCGAAGAGCGGATGACGGAGGTGGTTGGACCGTGGGTGGCCAACACGCACAGCGAAGCCAGCGAATCGGGCACACTGATGACCAAGGCCTACCAGCACGCGCTCCGCCAGATCAAGAAGTCGGTTAATGCCGGCCCCAACGATGTAATCATTACCGCCGGCACCGGGATGACCACCGTGGTTAACAAGCTGCAGCGCATTCTCGGACTGCGGCGCAGCGGACATGAATCGCGCGGCAACGCAGCTTCCGGCCTGAAGCCTGTGGTATTTATCACCCACATGGAGCATCACTCCAATCACATGTCGTGGTACGAATCGGATGTCGATGTGGTGATTCTCGATCCGGACCCCGATCTGCTGATCTCCACCGATGACCTGAAGCGAAAACTTCATGAATACCGCGACAGGCCCCTTAAGATCGGCGCCTTCACTGCCTGTTCCAACGTAACGGGCATTGAAACGCCCTATCACGAGATGGCGGCCATCATGCACGCGCACGGCGGGCTTTGTTTCATCGATTTTGCTGCCTCGGCGCCGTATGTCGACATGGACATGCACCCGGCTGACCCGCTGCAGAAGCTCGACGGGATCTACTTTTCGCCGCATAAGTTTCTAGGCGGGCCGGGATCATCGGGGGTGCTCATCTTCGATGCCTCGCTGTACGACAGTGAAACGCCGGACAACCCCGGTGGCGGCACAGTCGACTGGACCAATCCCTGGGGAGAATACAAGTACATCGACGATATTGAGTTGCGCGAAGACGGCGGTACGCCAGGCTTTCTGCAGGCCATGCGCATAGCTATGGCCATGGAGGTAAAACGGATGATGGGTGTTGCGGAGATACGCGCCCGCGAGGAGGAATTGCTTGAATATGCCTTCAGCGAAATGCAACAGATACCCGGTTTGCATATTCTGGCCGAAAAAACAAGAAAAAGGCTGGGCATTCTCTCCTTTTATATCGACGGAATACACTTTAATCTGGTGGTAAAACTGCTTTCCGACCGGTACGGCGTGCAGGTAAGGGGCGGCTGTGCCTGTGCGGGAACCTATGGCCACTATCTCCTTGATGTAACGTATGATGATTCGCACAAGATAACCGAGCTCATCAACCACGGCGACCTTTCCATGAAACCGGGGTGGATCCGCCTGTCGCTGCACCCCACCATGACCGACAGCGAGCTAAAAACCACAACAATAGCGCTTGCAGGGATTCAGAAGAACATTAGAGAGTGGGAAAAAGATTATGTGTATAACCCAAGGACAAACGAATTCAGGCACCGTTCGGAGCCGGAAGACAAAACAGACCTGATACTTCCCTGGTTCGACTTCGGGAGGGACTAACGCCTGGCCGGGCAGTCGGGCAATGCGCAGGCAGGGTGCTGCCGGTAGTAACTGGCCTCTTCGCAATCCTCCGGGTTGCAGCACAGCTGGCACACCCGCTTAATGGCACGGAAATTCAGCAGTTCAACATCCGGAGAAAAGAAACCGGGTTTAACCGGCTCGGTGCGGAGCAGATCGGTGCTCAGGTACTTTTTATTGCTGTCGGAGAAGATGGTGACCACGATGGCATCATCGCCGAGCTCCTCCAGAATCCGGAGTGCGCCGATGAAATTTGCCCCGGAGGATATCCCAACCCCCAGTCCCATGGCTGCCAGTTTCTGGGCCATGATGATACCGTCGCCGTCGTCCACACATACGATGGAGTCCATCTTTTTAAGGTCTACAAGTGCCGGGATAAACTCATCGGATATCCCCTGTATGCGGTGTTTTCCCACTTTGTGCCCGGTGGTGAGTGTCGGTGAATTCTCGGGTTCCAGCGGATGAATCTTCACTGCGGGGTTCATCTCCTTGAGGAACCTTCCCACGCCCATTGCGGTACCGCCGGTGCCCACGCCGGCCACAAATGCATCCGGCTGCAGGTTGCGGTATTGAAGCTGGTACCATATTTCGGGCCCGGTTGTCAGGTAGTGGGCCTCACTGTTATCTTCATTATCAAACTGTTGCGGACGAAAAGAATCCGGTGTGGCAGCCGCCATCTCATCGGCCATGCGTATAGATCCGAGAAACCCACCCTGCTCCTTGCTCACCAGGTTAATGGTGGCTCCGAATCCATGAATGAGGTTGATGCGCTCCGAGCTCATCCAGTCGGGCATGAAGATCGTCACCGGATGGCCAAGCGCCCGCCCGATGGCCGACATGGAGATTCCGGTATTTCCGCTGGTGGCCTCAATGATCTGCCCGCCGGGCTTCAGCACGCCCGACCGGATCGCCTTCCCCAGGATATGGAATGCCATGCGGTCCTTGATGCTCCCGGTCATGTTCATGTTCTCCGCCTTGGCGAAGATCCGGAGCTTTCTTCCCTTGTACAGGAACCGAAGCTCAAGGAGCGGGGTATTTCCGATCAGGCTCGAAAGCCCGTTAATCCGGGATGCCAGCAATTCTTCCATCGGTGACAGGTATTAGTGCGGATAAAAATAAGAATATCGTTGAAAGCGGCAAATGACAATCAGCGGGTCGGGGACGAGACCCATCAGGTTCAGGTTGCGCAGAATTCAATTTTCAATTTGTAACAAATGATACAAATCGACTAACGGAAAAGCAATAGTATTGTTAATGAAAAAACGTAACTTATTCCATTAAAAACCAGCCCATGGATTTCATAAAGCGTTTTATGCCCCCACCTGAATGGAGATTTCCGGTTATCATACTGTTAGGCACCATTGCCGGTCTGTTCGTCTTTTCGTTCTACATTTCAAAAGCTCACTCCTATCTGTCTGACAACCCAAGAACTTGTGTCAACTGTCATATCATGGCTCCCCAGTATGCCACCTGGACGCACAATTCTCACCGGCAATACGCAAATTGCAACGACTGCCATGTCCCGCACAACAACATCCTGAACAAGTATTTTTTCAAAGCCAAAGACGGCATGCGTCACGCCACCATGTTCACGCTCAGGCTTGAGCCGCAGGTGATCCACATCAAGGAGGCGGGGCAGCGGGTTGTTCAGAACAATTGCATACGCTGCCACATAAACCTTCTGACCGATGAGCCTGTTCAGGCGCTTACCAGGGAGGCACATCATTACCGAAGCGAACGCCAGTGCTGGAGTTGTCATCGTGAAACACCCCACGGGCGGGTCAGCAGCCTGGCGAGCGTTCCTTATGCCCGCGTACCGCTGCCCGAGAGCCCGGTACCCGCCTGGCTGAAAAAATTAATGAAAAACGAAAACTAAACATACCATGAAAACAATTCCTGAAATATTGAAAGGGAAGCCCTGGATGGGCTGGATTCTGTTTTTCGGCACGCTGGCCATCGTATTTTTTCTCGGCCTGCTGGCGTCGTCGATCATAGAACGACGTTCAGAGGCCAGTTTTGCCTATACGCCCAAAACCGACTTTTCCCAGTTTGAACCGAACAGCAGTGTGTGGGGTGAGCATTTCCCGCGCGAATACGAATCGTACCTCCGGACCGCCGACACCTCCTTCAGGAGCCAGTTCGGCGGGTCGGCCACCCACGATATGCTTGCCGAGGACCCGAGGCTCGTTGTGCTATGGGCCGGGTATGCATTTTCCAAACAATACAATCAGGGGCGAGGCCACCAGTATGCCATCGCCGATATCCGCAACACATTGCGCACCGGAGCTCCCGGACCGGAAAAACCCAGCCCGCAACCCAATACCTGCTGGGCATGTAAAAGCCCGGATGTCCCCCGTTTGATGAACGAAGTTGGGATTGCAGAATTCTACAAGGGCAGCTGGGACACCCGAGGCAACCAGGTGGTGAACCCTATCGGCTGCGCCGACTGTCATGACGCCAAAACAATGAACCTCAGAATATCCCGACCGGCACTCGTCGAGGCTTTTGCACGCCAGGGAAAGGATATTTCCAGCGCCACCCACCAGGAGCTGCGCAGCCTGGTGTGTGCCCAATGCCATGTGGAATACTATTTCAACAAAAAGAAAATCGAAGGCGTAGGCTACCTCACGTTCCCTTGGGATAAAGGTATCAGTATGGATTCGATTGAATCCTATTATGACCATTATGGATTTTCCGACTGGACCCATTCCATCAGCAAAGCACCCATGCTGAAGGCGCAGCACCCCGATTATGAATTGGCGCAAGCCGGCACCCATGCGAGCCGGGGCGTTGCCTGCGCGGATTGCCACATGCCATACCGGAGCGAAGGGAGCCAGAAATTTACCGATCACCATATCCAGAGCCCGCTGAACAATGTCGCCAATTCGTGCCAGGTGTGCCACAGGGAAGAAACCGGGAAGCTGGTTAACGATGTGTATACCCGTCAGGAGAAGCTCCTTGAAAACCGCGACAAGCTCGAAAAGCTGCTTGTGAGAGCACACGTGGAGGCTGGAAAGGCCTGGGACCTTGGCGCCACCGAAACCCAGATGAAGGACATTCTGCAAGAAATCCGTCATGCGCAATGGCGCTGGGATTTCGCAGCCGCCGGTCATGGCAGCTCTTTCCATGCTCCCGTCGAAACAGCCAGAATAGTCGCCTCCGGCATCGAAAAAGCCGGACAGGCCCGCGTTAGTCTGGCCAGGTTATTATCCGGACTGGGCTGGAATCAGGAGGTCCCCTATCCCGATATTGAAACGAAAGAAAAGGCACAAGCCTATATCGGTCTCGACATGAAAGCACTCGAAGCCGACAAGGCCGAATTTACCCGAACGGTATTACCCCAATGGAAATAACCATGAAAACGAAACAGTTGATACCCATTCTGGGCCTGCTGCTTATCGGCGGCAATGGATTTGCCCAGTTCCGCATGTCGGCGGAATACAGCCCGCGCACTGAGTATAGCCATGGCTATGGTACACTGGCAGCAGATAATCAGGAAGCATCCCTTTTTACCCGTCAGCGAACCCGCCTGAATGCCGATTACAAATCAACCGGCATTCAAACCAGGCTTGTCCTCCAGGATGTCCGTCTCTGGGGCAGCCAACAGCAGCTGATCTCCAATGAAGATTTCGGAGTCTCACTGCACGAGGCATGGGCGGAGGCCTGGTTTAACAAGGGCCTCTCCCTTCGGCTCGGCCGCCAGGAGCTGGTTTACGACAACAGCCGCATTTTCGGTAATGCCAGTTGGCTGCAGCAGGCCAGAAGCCACGATCTGGCACTCCTTCGATTCGCGGGTTACATCGAGGTTCACCTGGGCGTGGCCTACCATGAGAGCGGCAACAGGAAGAATAATTTCTACCTGGGTGCCGACGCCTACAAATTCATGCAGTTTCTTTGGCTGCACAAGGAGTTCGGTGGCTTAAAAATCAGCCTGCTGGGACTTAATAACGGCATACCCCTCAACGTGACCAACGAAAAGGGCGATATTACCTCACAGGAGATCCGGTTTAACCAGACTTTCGGTCCGTACATTGAATACAAAAAGGGAAAGTTCGGACTAGCGGGAAATGCCTACCTGCAAACCGGTAAACTGGTGAATGGGAAAACCCTGGCTGCGTTCGAGTACCTTCTCGAGGCCACATGGACTCCGGTCAGCTACCTTACCTTAGGAGCAGGATATGAAGAGCTGTCGGGCACCGATATGGATAAATGGGAAACCAACGCCAACTCCTTCAATCCACTTTTTACCTCCGGCCACAAATTCAACGGCCATATGGACTATTTCTATGCCGGTAACCATCTCGCCAATGTTGGCCTGCGCAACCTGTATATCAAGACAGGTTATAAAAAGAAAGATTTCAGCGCCGGTCTGGATGTCCACCATTTCATTGCCCAGGCGGAAATAACAGGCTCACCCGAACCCGCCCTGGGTACTGAATTCGACCTTTATCTGGGCTTCAGGATCAACGAGAGCATCGAGATCAATGGCGGGTATTCCCGTCTTTTTGCCACGGAAACACTGGAACTTGTTAAAGGAGGCAGTGCCGATGCCGCACACCACTGGGCATGGATCATGTTCACGTTCAAACCCGTGTTCCTCAAATAACCCGATCTCTCGCATCACGCGTCACGTGTCACGCGTCACGCGTCACGAATCAGGAATCAGGAATTAGCCCTTCAGCAATTGCTTCAATAAAATCCCCAGCTTAGGCCGTTTTCCGTGCATGATGATACAGGAACGGAAGATCCGCCCCCCGGCCCAGACGGCTATCAGGGTAAAAATGATGACGCCTGCGAGACCGGCGATCGGCTGCCAGCCGGGGATGGTAACCCCGGTGGCCTGACGAACCAGCATGATCATCGGCGTGAAAGGGGGTATCAGCGACATGGCGGTGGCGAAACTGCCCAGCGGGTTTTGTATCACCGGCATCAGCACAAACATGGGGATCATCATCGGCAGCATGGCCGGAAACTGGATGGCCTGCGCGTCCTTGGAGTCGTTGCAGGTGGATCCGAGCGCGGCAAATATGCACCCGTTCATGATGATATTGAAAAGCATATAAACAAAGAACCAGGGCAGCACCGAATAGGGAATGACACCCGACATATCCATGTAATTCAGGGAGAGAATTCCGCCGATAACATAAATACCTGTGGT
>CAYWHP010000170.1:0-2120 GCA_964457845.1 uncultured Porphyromonadaceae bacterium
CGCCGGTGAGGAAAACGATGAAACCAGGCTCCGGCACGCCCTCTATTTCAGGCAGGTGGCCGGACAAATCAACCTGGGAACCCATGGCGTTCAGCAGTTGAAAAGGATGAAGCAGGGTGCCCTCGAAGAAGCCAACATGCAATCCGCCCTCAATTACCTGATGGAATGTGGCAGAAAAGGCGATGCAGAAGCTACGGAACTCGCACTTCAGTTGTGCGGTGAGCAATTCATGTACTGGCATATCCGCGGCAAGCATGTCAGTGCGGTGAACAGTATCAATACCCTCCTGCGACTTCCCTCCTGTCCCGAAATGAGCCGCGGGAAATATCATGCACTGTTGACGTTCAGTATTTCAGCCTCAACGCTCGGCCGGTTTGAGGAATCCGTTGCGCAGGCCAAAGCCGCACTTGAAATGGCCATTCAGTTGAATGAGCCGGAAGATGCATCATTCATTACCTGGGGCATCGGATTTTTCTACATGGGTCTGGATATCGACCAGGCTGAACTTTACTCGGATCTGGGACTCGAAAAGTGCCGGAAGGTGGACAATAACTGGTCGCTGGGTTTTGCCCTCACCTGCAATGGCATCATCAACGCCATCAGGGGGAACGTCGACAAGTCGAGGGCCAGATATCAGGAAGGGTTGGCCCTTCAGCGCAAAAACGGTGACTATGAGGCTGCCGGGGTGTCGCTTGGGGGATTGGCCCAGCTTTCCACCATGGGTGGGGACCATGCCGGAGGCATTGAACTCTATAAAGAGGCGCTTGCCTCGTTTGAGGCGGTCGGTGACCGGCCTGAGGAGGCCCGCATACACAGTGAGATGGCATGGACGTATCTCGCCATGGGAAACACCCATGCCTCCCGGAACCACTTCTTCAATGCCATCCAGGCATACCAGGAAGTCGGCAGTGTGCGGGGCATCGGATACGGCCTGATCGGCCTGGCCGCACTGGAATCCGCTGAAAACCGCCCGGCGCGTGCCATAATGATCGGTGCCGCTGCCGACCTGTTTATTGAACAGGAGGGGATCGTTAATATGTATACCGGTGACTTTCAGGATAAAAAATATCTCAAGGATGCCCGGAAGGCGCTTTCTACAGACGAAATCGAACAGGCTGAAAAGGAAGGCAGGAATTTGTCGGTAAAGGAGGCCCTGCTGATGGCCAGGCAATTATTCGTTTCTTTGCCGGCATAAGACTCCGCGCATGATCTGGGAAAAACGCCGATTTCAGTTCTCCATCCTGCTGCTGCTCGCCATGGTATGGGGCAGTTCCTTTATCCTGATGAAGATCGGGCTGAAGAGCTTCACCAGCAACCAGGCCGCCGCGATTCGCATTTTGCTGGCCTCGGCCGTTCTCTTGCCGATTGCCGGTAAAAACCTGAAATTCCTGAAGCGAACGGATCTGCCCGCTCTCCTCACGGCCGGGTTTATCGGCAGCTTCATACCGGCCTTTCTTTTCACCAAAGCGCAAACCCGGGTCGACAGTTCCGTTGCCGGCATGCTCAACTCGCTGACGCCGGTATTCACCCTGCTGATGGGAACGCTCTTTTTCAAGAGCAAAACCAATTGGGTTCAGGTGGTGGGGCTCCTTTTGGGCCTCACGGGTGCTGTCGGGCTTATCTCCGTCGGCGAAGGCATTGCACTCAGCAAGATCAACACCTACGCACTCTTCATCGTGCTGGCCACGCTGATGTACGGCACCAACGCCAATGTCATCAAGTCGCGGCTCACGCACCTCTCCGGCATTCAGATCACTTCGTTCTCGTTCATGTTCCTCTTTCCGCCTGCGCTGATCTACCTCTTGATGACCGATCTGGGTCCTGCCTTTGCGCATCCCCAGTGGCCGCTTCACCTCCTCGCGCTGGCCACGCTCGGCATAGTCGGCAGCGCCATATCCATGATACTGATGAACAGCCTGATACGCTACACCCCGGCTGTTTTCACCACCTCGGTTACCTACATCATCCCGATCTTTGCCATCGGATGGGGGCTGCTGGATGGGGAGAGGATCACCTTGTTGCAGGTGGGGTGCATGGGGGTGATATTGGTGGGGGTGTATTTGATTAACAGGAGGAAATAACACTTGCGGAGTGCGGTGTTGGGGACGGGGTCCCGCCCC
>CAYWHP010000170.1:2220-8528 GCA_964457845.1 uncultured Porphyromonadaceae bacterium
TACACGAAATACATCTGCGCGGCGCGGTCCTTCTTCATCGCAGGGTTGGCGGCGATGGCATCATCCAGCATCGTGCGGCATTCGGGCGACTCCTCCAGGAACTTCGCGATCCGGTCTTCCAGAACGGGATGCGGGGAGAACCATTCGCGGTCTTCGAGACATGAGTCGAAGAAATTCCAGCGGAAGTAAGAGTCGGGTCCTTCGGGTTCCAGCTGATTGACAATGAAATAGTTCGTCTCCTGATTCACCGGCACCAGGCAGTCGCCGGCATAATACTGAATTTTCTGAACCTCCTTGCGTGTCGTGAACTTCTGGTGGAAGAAATGGCCGTTCGATGGCTGCTTCGGCCATACCACGCTGTCGATGTAATACACCTCCACCTCCATCACGGTATCGTGCGGCAGCAGGGTCATGGCCACCTTGTTGATATTCAGCCGTTCAATCACTTCCGGGTATGCCTGCGGCACCAGGTAGGCCGACGGGGCGGTAATGGTTCGCAACGGTTTGTAATCGTCGTACCATTTCACACCCTGAACGGCAAAGGGCTGGTTATAATCGTAGATCTCGCGCGGTTCGCCGGTAAGCGGACTTTTGTCGAACCCCATTCGGTACCCCTTGAACTCGATGGTCTGGAATTTCGAGCTGTCGAGCGTATAGGTGAGGGCGAACTCCTTCTGCAACTTCACCTGCTCCTTTGCGGCCCGCCGGACCTCCGCGATCGCCCTGCCCTTTTCTCCGGCAAAGCCGATCAGTTCCACAATGAAATGGTAGATCGACCGCACCCGGTCGGGATACGGCTTATAGCAATGGTTCTCGATCATCTGCGGCAGCGTGCAGAAGAGCTGGGTATAACCGGTGGAGTATCGGGGCGTCTGCACGTAATTGGCGAATCCCTGTTCGGGCGATGCCACATCCCATTCGGCATAGGGAATCATCTCATACGGTGTGGCCTTCATGCGCCCGTACATCGCCGGGATCATCGTCTGCGAGAAGAAATCCCCCACTGCCTGCGGCATGCTGTTATGCTGGGCGGGCAGGTATGTAATAACGTATTGATGATCTGACCCGTTGGTGGTATGGGTATCGAGGAACACATCCGGATCCCAGTGCCTGAAAGTCCGCGCGAACGACCGGGCATTTTCGGTCTCCATCTTTACGAAATCGCGGTTCAGATCGAGGTTGCGGTAGTTGCCGCGGTAGCCGGGGTTGTCGGGGCCGGTCTGGTTGGTGCGGTGCCACCGGTTCTGGTAGAGCAGTCCGCCCACGCTGTAAACCGGGATGATGCACACCACGGTGCTGTCGAGGAGGTGGTGCATCCCCTTGTAATTCCGGAGGATATCGTCGGCAGCGAGCTGGCTTCCCTCGATGCCTTCCGGCTCACCCGAATGTATTCCATTATTAATGAACACAATACGCTTGCCTGATTTCCGGATCAGTTCTGGGTCGAACTGCCGGTCCTTGTCGATGATGAACAGGTGGAGCGGTTTGCCGCAATCGGTGAGGCCGCTTTCGATCAGCCGGGCTTCGGGCCAGGCGCTGTCGAGTTTTTGGTAGTTGGCGATCACCTCATCGTAGGTGGAGCTGAGGTTCTGTTCAAACTTCAGGTGGATGAGGGGTTCTTTGGTGGTGGGTTCCGGTTCGGGGAGGGAGCAGGCGGTGGCGATCAGGGCGATTATAGCCGGCAGGAGGAAACAGTGTTTCATGGCGGAATAGTTAGAGGGGGGTAAAGGTAGGGATAAATACCGCTCCCGGAGCGCGCCGACCTCACCCCCCCCCGGCCCAGTGCGGTCGCGAAGACCTCACCCCCCGGCCCACTGCGGTCGCGAAGACCTCACCCCCCGTCCCCCTCTCCCGCGCTCCCTGCGGTCGCGGGAGAGGGGGAGCGCAACTGCAAAACCTTACCGAAGGCCAGCATGAAGGGCACCCCCTCTCCCGCGACCGCAGGGAGCGCGGGAGAGAGCCTGTCCTCGCAAAAGCGGGGAGGGTCGGGGGGTGAGGTCGGCGTGTCACCAAGGGGGGCCGGGGGGGTGAGGTCGGCGAGTCACCAAGGGGGCCGGGGGGGCCGGGGGGGTGAGGTCGGCGCGTCACCAAGGGGCCGATGAGGGTGAAGTATCCCCAATTTTCCCTACCTTAGTTCCCTTTCATCCCAAACCATGAAAACATTGGAAAACCATTCCCGCAAAGTATTGATCGGATTCTTTTTCAATCTGATACTCCTATCCGGCGTAGTGTTCACTTCCTGCTCCAAAAACGAAGAAACGCTGGACCGGAACAAGGAGCTCGCCGTGGCCTACGTGCATAGCTATGCCGTCTCGATCGGCGCCGCTGTTGTTGATATCACCGGTGAAGCCGAACGGATCGCCTACATCCGACGGGCCATCGATCCCATTGCTTTTTATCCCGACAGTTCGGGTTACTTTTATGTGTATGATTCAAATTGCGTGAACATTGCCCATGCCCGCCAAAAGGATTTGCAGGGGCAGAACTTGTATGATTACACCGATTCCAAGGGAATGTATGTGATTCGTGAGTTGGCGGCTATGGCGCAGCAGGGAGGTGGCTACGTCAAGTTTTACTGGGTCAAACCCGGCGAGACGGGCGAAAAGGAGAAACTGGGTTATGTGGAGCCGATCCCGAATACGAACTATTTCATCGGGACAGGGGTTTACCTGGAATGAGAGAAAAGTGTATTTGTACACACTAAATCATCGGAGAAAAGTGTGACATTCCCGAGTAACCGAAGTTCCGCCTACACCACCAGCTTGTTGTCGACAAGCCTCACACGGCGGTCCATGCTCATGGAACGGCCGTTCATCACCGCCGAGCAGTCGAAATCACGGTTCACCATTTCCCGGTGCAGGTGCAGCAGGTAATCGAACCGGTCGTTGGTGCGGTTCACCTTATCCACCTCGCGGTTATACGCATCGATCAGCTGTGCGTCCGAACAAACCAGGAAACGCTTGGCAAAACCATTGATGTCCCCCTCGGGGGCCGATAAATTGTATTGCATGTTGATGTTGATATTTCTGATTAACCTGACCGGCATCATACGGCCGGCTTGCCGTGCCGGCCTTTTCATTCCCCTGTTTGGTTACTGATGCCGGTGCAAAGATACACTAATTGCACGAGGTATCATCATCAGGCAAATGCAAAATGCGCTGAATGTGTGAATTATGCAACTCAGACGGGAATTCATGGTCATCGGGCCGAAGCTGATCGTGGGCAGGTAACTCCTGAACAAATCAACCGCTGGATTGTACGGATTGACAAACGGTCTTTTTGCGCTGACAAAAAGAAATAACTTTATCGCATCAATCCTATAATCACATGAAAAGGTTAATCCTCACCGCTATCTCCATCTTCCTCTTCCAGCTGACCTACTCCCAGATCAGCGCCAAACTGTTCAAGTACCTGGATGTATCCGATACCCAGATCACCTTCGTTTACGGGGGCGACATCTGGGTGATGCCCAAAGCGGGCGGGACCGCCATCCAGATCACCCGCTCGCCCGGCGAAGAGTCGTGGCCGAAATTCTCCCCCGACGGGAAATCCATTGCCTACACGGCCCTGTACAACGGCAATGCCGATGTGTACGTGATCCCGGCCGGCGGCGGACTGCCCGTTCGGGTGACCTACAACTCCTATGGCGACCAGCTCATCGACTGGCACCCCGACGGCAAAAGGCTGTTGTTCAGCTCGGCCCGCGAAAGCGGTCAGCGTGCCATGGCCGGCTTATTTCTGGTCGACGCCAAAGGCGGGTTCCCCGAGAAACTAAAAGTGCCTTATGCTGTGCTGGCGAGCTATTCGCCCGACGGCAGTAAGCTGGTCTATGTCACGGCCATCACCGAGAACTACCCGTTTAAGCGGTACCGCGGCGGGATGGCTTCCGATATTGTTCTGTATGACCTGAAAACCAACACCGCCGAGAACATCACCAAAACCGACGCCGTCGACGGCAAGCCGGCGTGGGTGGGCGACCGGATCTTCTTCCTCTCCGACCGCGACGACAACATGCGGATGAACGTGTGGGTATACGATACCAAAACGAAACTAAGCAGCCAGGTTACGAAATTCAATGATTTCGATATCACCTGGATGTCTGCGGGCAAAGACGATATCGTTTTCGAGAATGGCGGCGTCCTTTACCGGATGGCCGTATCGGATTTAACGTATAAACCGGTGGATGTCAACATTATATCGGACCTTTCCGTGGAGCTTACCCGCAACCTGAATGTCAGCGGTAACATCAGCAACATGACGGCTGCTCCGGGCGGGAAACGCGTGGTTTTCGAAGCCCGCGGTGAACTGTTCAACGTGCCGGCTACCGAGGGGTATGTGGTGAACCTCACCCGCTCGGCCGGGGCGTTCGACCGCGACCCGAGCTGGTCGCCCGACGGTAAGACGATCGCCTACTGGAGCGACCGCGACGGGGAATGGGAGATCTGGCTGCAGCCGGCGAAGGAGAATTCCGAGGCGAAGAAGCTCTCCAAGCGGGGCAAAGGCTACGGATACACGCTGAACTGGTCGCCCGACAGCAAGCGGATGGCCTTCATCGACGAAACCAACACGATTTATGTGATCGATGCCGCCGACGGGAAAACCGTGAAGGCCGGCCATACGCTGTATACCGTCGGTCATGGCGGCGCGCAGGGCTACGGCATCGACTGGTCGCCCGACTCGCGCTGGATCGTGTTCTGGCAGATCCTTCCCAGCTACAACACGGCCCTGTTCCTGTTTGATGTGGAGGAGGGCAAGAGCCACCAGCTCACAAACGGGTTTTACAACGACGGGAACCCCGTTTTCAGCAAGGACGGGAAATACATTTTCTACACCACCAACCGGGAGCTGTCGGCGATGTATTCCGATATGGGCGACGGCACCTGGATCTACCCCAACTCCTCACGGATCGCCTCGATCAGTCTGACGAAAGATGCGCCTTCGCTGATGGCCCCGAAAAACGACGACCAGGAGGAGAAAAAGGCCGCCAAAGACACCTCCAAGGTGGTGGTAAAGGTTGATTTTGAGAATATTGAAGCCAGGGCGGTTCTGCTGCCCGCCAAAGCCGGGAATATCCAGGGCCTGATGGCCTTCGAAGGCAAGCTCGTGTACTGGCGCTCACCGAACACCGGATCCGGCGAACAGTCGGCCTCACTGCTGGTTTATGACCTGGCCACACGCGAAGAAAAGCCCGTGATGTCGGATATAGGCCGCGCAGCACTCACCGCCGACGGCAAATCGATACTCGTGATGAGCGGCGGCAAATACGGCATCATACAGCCCGCGCCCGCGCAGAAGATCGAAAAGCCCATCCCCACCGGCGACCTGGTGATGCAGATGGTGCCGCGCGAAGAGTGGAAGCAGATCTTCAATGACACGTGGAGGCGTTACCGCGACTTCTTCTACGATCCCAATTTGCAGGGGGTCGACTGGAAGGAGATGAAAACCCGTTACGGCGCGCTGATCGATTTCGCCCGCACCCGCTGGGATGTCACAACGATACAGTCGCAGATGCAGGCCGAGATCAGCGCCGGGCACACCTATACCAATGGCGGCGATGTGGAATCGGTACGGCCCGTGTCGACCGGATTCCTCGGCATCGAATGGGAACTTGACGGCGGCCTCTATAGGATAAAAAGGATCGTTACACCGGCCGCCTGGGATACCGATACCCGCTCGCCGTTTAACCAGCCGGGCGTAACAACCGGGGTTGGCGATTACATTCTGGCGGTGAACGGCATAAGTCTCGATCCGAAGATGGACCCGTATGCACCGTTCGAAGGCCTTTCCGGCAAGACGGTAGCGTTAACCGTAAGCAAGACCGGCAAGAAGGACGACAGCAGCGTGATTGTGGTGAAATGCCTCACGCCGGGTGAGGAATCCAATCTCCGCTACCTGGAGTGGATCGAAAATAACCGGAAGATGGTCGATAAGCTTTCGGGCGGCAAGCTTGGGTATATCTACATGTCGAATACCAGCGCCCAGGGCCAGCTCGAGCTCGTGAAGATGTATTACGGTCAGTTGGAGAAGGACGGCTTCATCATCGACGAGCGGTTCAACGGCGGGGGCCAGCTGGCCGACCGGTTCCTGGAGCTGCTGCAAAGGCCGGTGGTGTATAACCTGCACTGGCGTCACGGGCTCGACAATTCGCAGCCGATCAAGACCAATAACGGTCCGAAGGGGATGCTCATCAACGGATGGGCCGGCTCGGGCGGTGACGGTCTGCCCTGGGCGTTCAAGGAGCTGAAGGCGGGGCCCATTGTGGGCGAGCGCACGCTTGGCATACTCGTGGGGCCGGCAACGGGCCACAG
>CAYWHP010000171.1:0-8491 GCA_964457845.1 uncultured Porphyromonadaceae bacterium
GTATGTTTCTCCGCAGGTTAACAGGGCTGTTGCCAGTGGTCGTACCGCCGGTCTTTCTGTCCGCTGCGTCAAGAACCAGTAACTTCTGCTTTATCCTACTGTTCGCTGCAAGCTCCTTCCGGGAGCTTTTTTTGTGCCTTCCGGCCGGCTTTTTGGCGGGGAGTTTCTGGCTGCAGCTGCGGTTTGAATTATGGAAAAATTCCAAAACACAATACAAAATCCAGAATATGGAAGATTGGCATAGTTGTTGACAAGTTGCAAGTATCAGAAAATCAGAGAAATAGCATGATTATGCCAGAATGGTACGTCCTTTGACTGTAAGGGATAGAAATGCGAATCAATTAAACACAAACAAATAAAAATTCAAAGTCATGAAAACTGCAATGAAACTTTTCGCTCTGGGAACGATCCTTCTGGGATTTGGTCTTAATGTTAACGCACAGGTAAGTGCAACTGCCACCACTTCGGCAACCATCGTAACGCCGATTGCCATCAAAAAGAATGTTGACCTGGTATTCGGTAATGTTGCTGTAAGTCCGACACTGGCTGGTACGGTTTCGATGGCTACCACAGGCACCCGCACACCAACCGGTGGTGTTACGCTTCCTACCACTACAGGAACAGTAACTGCCGCTGAATTTGAAGTTACCGGTGCAACTGATTACGGTTTCTCAATCAGTTTGCCGGGATCAGCCATTACGCTGAGTGATGGTGCAGGTCACAGTATGACGGTTGGAAGTTTTGTAAGCACCCCCTCATCCACCGGCACCTTGACAAGCGGAGTTGCAACCGTTAAAGTTGGTGGTGTTTTGAATGTTGCTGCCAACCAGTTTGCCGCCAGTTATACCAACACAACCGGCCTTACTGTAACGGTTAACTATAACTAACAGATTTTCGATTGAAACCGAAGAAACCCGTCAAACGGTTTCTTCGGTTTACAACCGGAATAGTAATTTCACAAGAACAAATAACAGGTGCCCAAATCAACTAATCACTTCTTCAACTTATGAAGCGGTTTTTTCAATTCGGGTTTATTCTCATCACGATCCTGATGTTCAGCCTCGGAAAGGTTGATGCTCAGGATCGCGCTTCTGCCGAAGTCAGGACCACGATTATCGTGCCATTGACGGCGACAGAAACTTTTCAGTTAAATTTTGGCCGGTTTTATCCCGGTAGCCAGGGCGGCACATTGGTTATTTCCCCGGAAGGCAACGTCACAACGACTGCCTCAGTTGCTTCCGATGCGAGTCCTAGAAATCCCGGCAGTTTTTTGGTTACAGGCGAGGCGGATGCTGCGTTTTCCATAACCTTGCCCAATACACCAGCCACACTGACGAATGCCAATAATACCAGCACCATGCAGGTTAGTAACTGGGTATCCAGTCCGCAGAGCGGCGATGCAACCGCCAAACTGAGCGGCGGAGCACAAACGGTTTGGGTGGGAGCAACGCTTCAGGTGGGTTCCCTGGATGAAAATCCGAAGGGAATTTATAAAGGCTCCTTTCAAATCACCTTCGCTTATAACTAGTCTGTCAAAATGTTGGCGGCTCCGCAGCCCTAAAAGTTCATATTGATTTAATATACTTATATTTGATTGGCAAAAATTATCAACATGAGTTCATCATCACTTTTAGGTCCACGGGGGATGCTTATAATTAAACGATGGTTGTTTGCTTTAGTAGTTTGGTCGGTCATTTTCCCCGGACAATCTTTTAACGGACTCAAAGCACAGGGTAACCTGCTCATAACCCCCCGAAGGGTGGTATTTGAAGGTGCCAAGAGAACGGAAGATTTAAATCTCGCCAATACCGGAAGTGATACTGCAACATACAACGTATCGCTCGTGCACTACCGGATGAAGGAGGACGGGTCGTTCGAGGAAATCAAGGATCCGGATCCCGGTCAGCTCTTTGCCGATAAGTACATCCGGTTTTTTCCGAGAACCGTTACATTGGCCCCGAATGAGGCTCAGATGGTAAAGATGCAATTGAATAAACCTGCTGATTTAAAAGCAGGAGAATATCGGTCACACATCTATTTCCGGGCTGTCCCCAAGCAGGCCGCCCTTGGTGACGATGAGATTGCAAAGGACTCCACTTCGCTATCCGTAAAGCTTGTTCCTATTTTTGG
The DNA here is from genome assembly GCA_964457845.1 of uncultured Porphyromonadaceae bacterium. Taxonomy (GTDB): domain Bacteria; phylum Bacteroidota; class Bacteroidia; order Bacteroidales; family UBA12481; genus UBA12481. The sequence continues at coordinate 2,131 of CAYWHP010000171.1, forward strand.
AATTACAATACCGGTGATTTTGCGGGTCGGTGAATTAACCGCGGCCGTTGCCTTCAGTGATCTTTCCCTGGAAATTGTAAGTGATACGATTCCCCGGCTGAGTATGACTTTCAACCGCTCAGGCAACATGTCCGTTTATGGGGATCTTGAAGTTAACCATATATCCGGAAGCGGGAAGATTTCGCAGGTTGGTGTCATACGCGGAATCGCAGTATATACCCCCAACCCGCTGCGCAAGGCCAAACTTGACCTGAGCAATCTGTCCGACGTGGATTATCATTCCGGAAAGCTTCAGTTGATTTTTACGGGCCTGAAAGATGGAAAGGCGGTTAAACTCACTGAAGCAGCGCTGGCCTTAAAGTGACCACCAGCTCTTTTTGTTTTTGCTCCCATTAACTTTATAACACGATTCTGACATGAAATTCCGGGATGCTTCGGTACTTTTCTTCGGATGTTTATGTCTTTCCGGTTTGTCATATGGCTTGCAGGCGCAGCAACGGCCACCCAAACCACCTCGTCCGATGAGCATTGGAACGGTCCAGGGGCTGGATTTTGGTGTCTTTTCCGCCGGGGATGGCGGTGGAACCATTACAATCGACCAGCGGGGCGGAAGAACAACAACCGGCGATATTATTGCCCTCAGTTCCATCACCAGCCCGGCAGTCTTCGATGTTGACGTTGAGCCCGGCACTCCAATAAGCCTGGCAACCGGATACGATGCCATACTTTCTGCCGGAAATGGTCATGACCTTACACTGCATATCGAAAGCAACATATTTGTTGCCACCGGTCTGCAGCGTACATTGGTAAATATCGGGGGAACACTCCTGATCGGACCGGCAACACCGGCCGGTAATTATACAGGCGTGTTTTACATTACTTTTGTTCAGGAATAATCCGCGATTTATTCGTAATCCCTTCTTAGCAGAACCTTTTCCGAATCGGTTCGCTTGCCGGAAATCATGGTAATCAGGTAGATTCCTGTGCTGACTATCGGATTGATCTCAACCGTTTCCTTCTCGAATACCTCTTTTTGCAAAAGAGTCTGCCCCTGCATACTGGTGACCAGCAGGGTTCCCCTTGTGTTAAATGGCAAATTCGATTTTACAATCAACATATTCCCCGATCGCGATAAGGTAAACATCTTCTCGCGGAACTCTGTCGGACCGGTCAGATCGGTCAGTGAAAAGACCAATGTAAACCGGCCGTCATTTTCCCCTGCGGTCAGATTGAATTGATAAACAGGATTGAACCGGAGGTCCTGCAACCTGTCTGTCAGCGAATCCAACAGGTAAATGTTCCAGAATGAGGGCAGCTGCTCGATATCATTCGCCATGAATGTGACTGGGCCGTCCGTGAAAGTCTTGATGCCTAATGGAATGCGAGCCAAACTGTCGGTTGGCTCCGGAATGCCGTCGATTGATACCTTACGTCCGTCCGGTGTAAAAGCATAAAGGTTTGGTACCATTACATCGGTATTGATCAGTTTAAGGGCATCAGTGGCCTGATCATAGTTTAGTGTGGAATTCGGGTCAAAGTAGAGAACGAAAGGATCGGGAATGGTGCTGTTCTCGTCAAAACGAGTGGAGAAATGGAGGATTGGACGATCATCGTATTTTTTCGATTTGAAAGTCGGATTTAAATCGATGATGCGCACTGCGTTTGCAACCTTCAATACACCTGTAACCGGTTCCGGTCCATCGGAAACATGGATGAAGAACCCCTGCATCGAAGGTATGATGTTATCACTGGTTCCGGTATTTATTCCGTTAACATAGCTTGAATAGGTCCCTGAATATTGGTCCCCGCTCGCGTTAAAGAAATAGATCGACTTATCAATATTGTTGTTTAGCAGGTTGTTGAATGAATCCCAATTGATGGGCGACGGGTAGGGATTTCCAACAAGATTAAATCCCTTGGTGTATGTCCGGTTATTGTTGAAGAGGGTCGACTCCAGATTGTGATTATTCACAATGCCTGTCAATTCTACAGTTTTTGGTTCGGTACCGCTGCCGAAGTTCGCGGCATAGCCCGATAACGGGGCAAGGATGTTATCCGGATCGGTGTATCTGCTCCAGCCATTAGTGTATTTGGTAACGCCTGCCGAGTCGATACTCCGGTTCTCGTCGAAAAGGTAGAAATTAGGGAATGCGGCATTCAGATCCACTTCGCCTGCAAACTGCCCGACATTGGCCCCCTGGAAGGGAGAGCTGAAATATTTGTATCCAAAACCATTTGGCAGATACCGCTGCATTTTTACGTTACCGAGTACCTCCCCTGCTCCTGCGCCGTCGATAAGGGCAGTCTGTGAAGCTGTCGATACCAATGTCAGATTTCCGTCAGAACTCAGATTCCCGGCTATGGCATTGACAATACCGGTAACATTCAGGGCCCCTCCAAGGGTAACGCCAGAGGGGTTGTCGATATATAAATTCAGAATGGTATTGGTTGTAAAAGCGTTAGCTGGTACCTCCTGCCCTGTTGTCCCCTTCATCTCGATCGTTCCCTCAGTGGCCGTGAACGACCCGTTGGCAATGATTGCACCGGAAATGCGGAGCGTATTGTGGGCAACTGTAAGGCTGGTACTGCTTTCCAGTGTAAGATTTCGGCAGGTGCCTGCATCACCCGAGGAGAGCACCGGATAGTTCGGTAATCCATTGGAAATAAATACATCCGTGGTAATTGTGGGCAGCTGGTTGCACGACCAATTTCCGACATTGTTCCAATTCTCATCAACAGCTCCGGTCCATGATCCATCCATGTGGATGACCAGCAGACGGGTGGATGTCGCAACGGAACAGGGGCTGTCGCCAAAAGCAGAGAGGGTAAGTGTAACCGAGCCGGTTTCAATATCCTCCGCACTGGCGGTATAAGTTGCATTAATCAGGGAATTCGAATCGGAGAAGGTTCCGTTACCGCTCGAGGACCAGCTTATGGCGGAATAATTGGTTGCTGAACTTCCTGCTGTTATATTGAATTCACCTGAAACGGAACAGGTGGATAACCCGGGTCCGGCATCCGCTGTCGGGGCTTTGGTGATCGTTAACGATTTCTCTGAGACTGCGTTTCCACAAGGCGAATTTCCGGCGGCTGTAAGTATTATGGTCACACTGCCAAGAGCAATATCTTCACTTCCAGGGGTATATGCTGCATCGGTAATAGAGTTTGCATTGGTGAACACACCGTTTCCGCTGGATGTCCAGGTTATTCCGCTGTAATTGGAAGCTGAAGCTCCGCCGGTGATAATCACCGAGAGTTGGCTCGAGCATACCATGATATCCTCTCCCGCATTTGCGTTGGCGCCCGGGATTACGCTCATTGTTAATTGGTTGGATACAGCTGGAGAGCCAATCGAACAGATGGCATCCGAGGTCATTCGAACACTGATCACCTCTCCGTTTACCAGAACGGATGTGGAATATACTGAGCCGGTGGCGCCGGAGATCGGGTCAGATCCGCTGTACCATTGATAAGCAGGATTGCTTCCTCCATTGATGGGTGATGCGGTGAAAACAACTTCTGATCCGTTACATACTGCACCGGCCGGTGAAGCAACGATGGATACTCCGGCAGGTAAGAGTGGATTAACCGTAACGGTTACCGCAAAGGGTTCACCTGAGCAGCTCCCAGCAGTGGATAAAGGCGTGACTACATATTCGACAGTCCCGGCTGATGAGTTGCCTGGATTTGTCAGCAGCTGGGCGATTGAAGTCCCGGTGGAAGGACTCGCACCGGTAATGCCTCCCGTAATCGTACCGACGGTCCAGCTGAAAGTTCCCGAAGCTGATGCTGTTAAAGGGATGTTTGTTGTTTCTCCGCTGCAAATAGTGGCTGTTGACGGAGATGTTGAAACCGGTTTGGCATTTACGGTTACTGTTATGGAATATGGCAAGCCCTGACAGGAACCGGCAGAGGAAACCGGAGTCACGAGATATTCTACACTACCAGGGATATTGTCGCTGGGATTAATCAACACCTGATTAAGGACCGGGCCGGAACCGGGCGAGGCGCCGGTGATAGAACCGTTTATGGTTCCAATGGTCCAGCTAAATGATCCGGGTGTTGTGGCTGTAAGAGCAATCGCAGGTACCGTACCGCTGCAAACGCTGTATGACGACTGGTTGGTGACTGCGGGTACCGGGTTGACGGTGACCGTAATCAGGGAAGGTGTCCCGGGACAGGATCCGTCGAGTGAGGTTGGGGTAACGATATATTGAACCGAACCTGAAGATGAATTGACTGGATTGAATAAAGTCTGGCTTATTGAAGGCCCCGAGCCTGAGCTGGCACCGGTTATACTTCCTGTAATTGTACCCAATGTCCAGGAAAAGCTGCTGGCAACAGATGATGTTAATGGTATACTGGTTGTTTCCCCGCTGCAAACTGACACATTCAGGTTGTTTGTAACGGATGCGGCTGGCATTACCATAATGGTAACAGGGAAAGCCGGTCCGGGGCAGGATCCGCTGATTGAGGTTGGGGTTACCAGGTATTCAACGGTCCCGATTTCGGTATTGCTGAGATTCGTGAGGGGCTGATTGATCAATGATCCTGAGCCAGAAGAGGCGCCTGTAACAGAGCCGGTTATCGCTCCGATCGACCAGGTAAAAGTGCTGGGAGTGGAGGCGAGTAAAGCAAGACCAGGGCCGGTTCCGCTGCAAATGGTTGCGCTGGTTGCATTGGTAAGCGCCGGGATCGGATTTACAGTCACCGTAATGGTGCGGGTGCTCCCTGCACAGGCCCCGTTATTTGAAGTGGGGGTAACCAGGTATTGAACGGATCCGGAAGCGCTGTGGCTTGGGTTTGTCAGCACCTGGCTGATCAGTGCGCCCGCACCCGGGCTGGCACCCGAAATGCCACCTGAAACGGTTCCAATGGTCCAGGAAAAATGGCTTGAAGTGGTGGCTGTTAATTCGATATGTGTGGCGGATTCACTACAGGTTTCTGAAGTCGCAGCTGTCGTTACGGCGGGGATTGGATTTACTGTCACGGTAATCGCGAAGGGAGTGCCGCTGCACAGTCCGGTTACGGAAACGGGCGTCACAAGGTACTGCACCGAGCCCGATGAGGAGCTGCTTGGGTTGGATAGGATCTGACTGATGGAACTTCCTGTTCCGGCTGAAGCGCCGGTTATGCTTCCGGTTATGGCGCCGATGGTCCAGCTGAAACTGCTGGGACTGCTGGCGGTCAGTGGGATTTCCGGGCTGTTGCCACTGCAGACAGTTACTGCTGGCTGATTGGTTACTACAGGAGAAGGGAATACAGTAACTGTTATGCCTGTGGCAGTACCTGTACAACCTCCTGTTGTTGAGACAGGTGTAACAATGTATTGAACAGTCCCGGAGGCCGATTGACTCGGATTGGTAAGTATTTGATTGATAGATGATCCGCTGGAGGGACTTGCCCCTGTAATGTTACCGGTAACGGTACCAATGGTCCAGCTATAGCTGCCCGGATACGTTGATGTGAGTTCGATGCCTGGTCCTGTTCCACTGCATGTTGAGTAGGACAAAGCATTAGTCAGGGCCGGAACGGGATATATAACCACAGTGGTAGTAAAGGCACTGGCCGGGCAGCCACCGGAAGCAGGAGCGGTATAGGTAACGATGTATGTGCCTGGTGTGCAGGTGATCGGAGTAATGTCGCCGTTGTCCGGGTTAATTGACAAGCCGGTTGTCGAGCTGAATGTGCCTCCGGCGAATGCACCGCTGCCGGTAAGTACCACGGATTGTACAAAGCCCAGGTTGCCGCAGAAGGGTGAGCCTGGATAAGACAGGCTCGCAGTTGGTGCGCTGGTAACGGTTAGCGTGACCGGGTTGCTGGTGACCTGTGGACCGCAAATGCCGTTCACCTTAACGGAATACTGTTTACCGTTCAGGCTCGCTCCCGGATTTGCAATGGTGAGGACGGCGCTGGCCGTGCCGCTGTAAAGTGCAGATTCCGTTAGCGGGACAGTTCCATCAACATACCACTGGTAAGCCAGATTTCGTCCTGTCGCCGTTACCGAAATGGTTGCGGTACCCGCTAGTTCACAAATCGCCGGGGGTGGCGAAGGTTGAGAAGAAATTGCGGTATTGGAACTCAGCGTCACGGTGATCGCATAAGGCTGGCTGGTGCAGCCGTTTGCGGTGTTTTTCAGGGTGAGGGCGGCCCTGTACTCGCCGGCAGGGGCTGCCGCCGGGGTAACGATTGTAATGGATGCCGAAAGGGTAGCGTCCACTACATCAACAAATCCAACAGCCTCCGCGGCATCATTAAAATTGATGGAGTAACGGTTCGGATTGCCGGTTGCTGCCGAATACAAAAAGGTTACCGATGTGGCTCCGTTACATGCGACAGGGTTGCTGCCCGGTGTGATTGA
>CAYWHP010000172.1:0-8089 GCA_964457845.1 uncultured Porphyromonadaceae bacterium
TTCCGTAGGCCGTTCCTTCGCCGTTGGTGGCGTAGGCCCTCACATAATAGGTGGTGTTCGGGCTGAGGCCCGACAGGTTGCTCGTGAACGCACCGGTTCCCGTGCCGTCGGTGGTCTTGGCACCGGCCAGCGTAGGATTGGCCGAGGTGCCGAAGCAGACCCCGCGGGCAATAACCGCAGAGCTGCCCTGGTCGGAGACGTTACCGCCGCATACAGCAGTGTGTTGGGCGATGCCCGTCACCGCGCCGGTTGAAACTGTGGGGTTGGTGGCGTTGATCAGCGTGGTGAACGACAGTTCGTTGCCGTAAGCGGTTCCAACACCGTTGGTGGCATACGCCCGGACATAATAAACAGCGCCCGGATTCAATCCGGTGAGCAGGCTGAAGAAGTCGGCGCTTCCGGCACCATCTTCCGTTTTGTGCCCGCTGATATCGGGATTCTGCAAGGTTGACCAGCAAATTCCTTTCGACTGAATGGGATCGTTGCCGTCGGACAGGATCAGACCGCCGGAACTCGCCGTAGCTGCCTGGATCTCCGTTACCGTACGGGTAGTGAGCTGAGGCAGGTAGATCGGTATCAGCCGCACCACGTCGCTGTAAACAGGATCGCAGTTGGATTCGGTGATGGCACAGCGGAGAAAAACCTCCTGATCCACGACAACCGACACACGACTGACCGTATGTCCGGTCCAGTTGAACCAGGTGATCCCGTCATCGGATTGCTGCCATTGCAGGATACCCGATGAAACGGCCACTTCAACCTCTTGGGATTGCCCGGCCGGAACACGTTTATCCTGTGTCGGGGTCGACTTCAGTGTCAGGGCTTGTCCCCAGCCGAAGGGGGCCGTGCCGGCCTGGATAGCGATAACCAGGGCGAGAATTGCGTAACGAAAGTATTGTGTAAACATGGTATGCATTTTTTCGGTTGGTTTATGTATAGCCTATAATATCAGCAGCGTACGTGTGAGCACCTGTTTGCGTGTGATGATGACAATACTGTAGGTACCTTTCGGGCAGCTGCGGATGTCGAGGATCTCATGGTAATCGGAACTTGCCTCACCGGCGGTTTCGAGGACAACGGCACCCAGCGTGTTCAGCAACCTTACAGTGAACGGGCCCGGTGCTCCCGCAAGTTTAACATTGAGTGTCCCGCTGGCCGGGTTCGGGTAGATGGCAAGCTGCACGCGGCTGTCGGCATCCCCGATGGCGCTGGAAGAAACCCTGACGATCACTTCATCCTGCACCCAACAATTCTGCAGGTCGGTAACGGTAACCGTATAAACGGTGGTCTCTGAAGGTGTGGCCACAGGATTGGGCGATGTGGGATCATCGAGCCCTGTTGACGGGCTCCAGAGGTAGACATACCCGCCATAGCCATCCCATGCAGTGGGTGCAGCGCCGAGTGTGGCGGAAACCCCTTCCAGAACGGCGGTATCGGAACCGGCAGATACCTTTAATGCAGGCTGAAGGGTGGCATGCAGAACAATCACCTGGCCGGTGAGGCTGCCCCAGCTAAGGCAGACCAGGAGCAGTGGGAGGGAAATCAAGTGTTTCATTTGACAGTTTTATTGAAATTGCAGTTAAAGGTACCTCCATTGTGAGGCCTTTGCCGGGGTTTGTGGCCGACCTGCTGCAGCCGTGTGGATGAGCGGCAGGTTAAATGGGTTGAATGGTAACCCCGTCCATTCAGGCATAAGGTTGCCAAAACAGAGGCAACCAGGCGAAGCGCGCTGCCTGATCAATAAATATTTATTGCATTTTAACTAATTTTTATTGTTTGTCAATAAATTTGTTCTATTTTTGTCCCGAAAGTTTTAATCTCAACACAATGACAACACGAACAACGCTTATTTTTAAAACCATGACTGTCCTGTTCTGGATAGTATTTATCGGCCTGTGTATCAAAACCGGCTCCATCCTCTGGTCCTATTTCGTCAGCCTGGTGATCAACCCGGAAGCCGCACAGAATCTGTATATGGGACTAAACCTCTCCGAACTATTCCACTTCAACAGGCAACACTATTCGATGATCGTCAGCCTGTTCATCGTGTCAACCGGATTAAAGGCCTATATCGGGTACTATGTGGTGCGGATAACCATGGAGCTGAAACTGGAACAGCCTTTCAGCGAAGGCATCAACGCGATCATAACAAAAATCAGCCGTATCGCCTTGTGGACGGGCCTTCTGGCGATTATCGCCCATGCATACAGCAAATGGCTGATGGAAATGGGCCTGGATATACCCATCGACTGGGCGTATGAGGAGATCCTGTTCTTTGCCGGTGTGCTATTCATGATCGCGCAGGTGTTCCGCAAAGGGATCGAACTGCAGTCTGAAAACGAATTAACCGTATAAGCCATGGCCATAACAGTAAATCTCGATGTGATGATGGCCAAACGGAAAATGTCGCTGAACGAGCTTTCCGAAAAGGTCGACCTCACCCTGTCGAACCTTTCCATCCTGAAAACCGGAAAAGCGAAGGCCATCCGTTTCAGCACGCTCGACGTGATTTGCAAGGCGCTCCATTGCCAGCCGGGCGACATTCTGGAATACATCGACGATGATGATCAACAATTTGGCGCTTCATCTGTACCATAAGTGAAACCACTTGTGAAACAGTAAAAAGCGACCTATGGCTGAACCGGTAAAAAAAATTCGTGTGGCGGTGCTTGGCGGAGGGGTTGCTGCGATGACGGCGGCTTACGAACTGACCCACCCCCGCCAGGGCGGGAAATATGATGTTACGGTATACCAGATGGGCTGGCGGCTGGGCGGCAAGGGCGCCAGCGGCCGGAACCCCGACTACCACGACCGGATCGAAGAGCACGGTTTGCATATCTGGCTCGGCTGCTACGAAAATGCGTTTGGCGTGATGCGCGACGCATACCGGGAACTGGGCCGGAGCAAAGGGGAGCCGCTCGCCACCGTTGAAGAAGCCTTCATCCCGCACAGCCGGGTGGTGCTGAACCAGAAGATAAACGACGAGTGGCTGCCCTGGATTTTCGAGCCGCCCGCATCCCACGACTTTCCGGGCAATATGAGCCATACCCCCGGCATGTGGGACTACCTGCTTAAAATACTGGAGTGGATCCCGAAGGTTATCCGGTCGCTCAACGAGTCGGAACTGACGGCCGATCCCGCCGGTCACGGCCACCTCTTCACCTGGTGGCATGAGGCCCTTAAACATGTTGGATTAGAAAAGCCTGATAACGAACATCTTGGCGGCGACCTGCTGCACCTTGCCCGTGAACTTGTAAAGACGCTCGTTGCGCCTCCGCATGAAGCCTCTGAGGTACACCGGCGCATTGATGAGCTGCTGCACCAGTTCAAACAGGTGGTTCATGACAAAATAAAACACCGCATCGACACCAGCCCGGAGTTGCTCCGGGGTTGGATATTCCTGGACTTCGGACTCTCCAACATACGGGGTGTTTTTCAGGATGAGCTGTTCGGCAAGGGATTCGATTCCCTCAACGACATGGACTACCGCGACTGGCTTGGCCACCACGGAGCGTCGGAGGAGACACTGAACTCACCCTTGCTAACCGTGCTGTACGAGCTGGTTTTCGCCTACGAAAACGGGGTAACCTCGGGGCCGGGCATGAAGCAGAACATGGAAGCCGGCACCATGGTGCACGGTTTGCCGAGGATAGCACTGGGGTATACCGGAGCCTTCATGTGGAAGATGCAGGCCGGCATGGGGGATGTGGTTTTTGCACCGCTGTACGAAGTGATGAAGCGCCGCGGCGTAAAGTTCGAGTTCTTCAGCCGGGTCACAAACCTGAGGACCGATGGATCTGAGATCACGAAAATAGAGATCAGCCGTCAGGTCAACCTGAAAAACGGCACCTACGAACCGCTGGTATCCGTGAAGGGCCTTCCCTGCTGGCCCAGCCGGCCCCTTTTCGAACAGATCGAAGAAGGGGAAAAACTCAGAGATGAAAAAATCAACCTCGAATCGTTCTGGACCCCGTGGGAGGATACCGGGGACCAGCTGGTGCTGGAACACGGTAAAGACTTCGATTTCGCCGTGCTGGGCATATCCATCGGGTCGCTTCCATACATTGCCGCCGACCTTATTGCGGCCAGCGACAAATGGAAAACGATGATCGGGCATGTAAAGACCGTACGTACGCAAGCGGCGCAGGTTTGGCTGAATGAGAGTTTGCAGATGCTGGGTTATTCAGCCCCCGACGACATGCCTGTTACCGGCACCTTTGAGGTGACCCCCATGTCGACCTGGGCCGACATGAGCCATCTTATCCCGCAGGAGAACTGGGATCCGGGCCAGGTGGAGATGATTGCCTATTTCACCGGCTGCCTCGCCGAAGACGGTGAGGCCCCCCCACCCCGCGACCACGATTATCCCGGGCGCATCATGGCCCACAACCGCGAGCGGACGGCACAGCTTTTCGGCGGCGAAATCGAGGAGATATGGCCCGGCTTCGGCTGGGACGACCTGGTATCGCCCGCCAGGGAGACCGGGGAAAAGCGGCTCGACAGCCAGTATCACCGGGTCAATATCGATCCGTCGGAGCGATACGTTCAAACCGTGGCAGGCAGCAGCCGGCACCGGCTTAAGCCCGGTGAATCCGGCTTCGCAGGGCTGGTACTGGCCGGCGACTGGACCTTCAACGGCCTCAACATGGGGTGTGTGGAGGCGGCTACCGTAAGCGGAATGCTTGCTTCGAAGGCGATTTCGGGATATCCGGAAAAAATTATCGGCGAGGATGGGCATATCTGGTAAATTATTGAAAAACAACAACATGAAATACGTAGAGCATGGCGGTGAGCTTTCATACCCGGCACCCGTGGTATGCGAAGGCGGTTACTTCTACAACTTTTTTCTGCAGGGCGACAAGGAAAAACTTGTTGCGCTCTGTGACAGGGTATTCAACAGCACCTCGGGCGGTGAGGCGATGTATTACCCCCTGAGCCACACGATGATGGTTACTGTTGGCCGCATCCCTAAGATCTATTCCGGCACGCTGAATGTGGGCTGGTCGCCCGAAAAGCAGGTGATCATCTGGCTCGTGCTGGCCAAGGTGAGGAAGGAAGGCAAGGTGCTGGTTGCCGAGCGGCCGGTGCTGTTCCCCGTGTATACGGTGGTCCCCGACCTCTACTCGCTGGTAAGCGGCCGCGAGGTGTTCGGGTTTTTCAAGAGCTACGGCTGGGTTGACCTGCCCGACGATCCCACGGTGCTCAACCCTGCCTCCCTCTCGCTCGACGTGTTCGGGTTGAAGAAGTTCGGTCCCGATGAGGAGGCGCAGCGCTGGCCGCTTCTCTCCTTCAACCGCGTAAGCGGCGGCGAGTCGCCGCTGAAGAGCTGGTCGGGACTGAAAGAGCTGTTTCATGAGCTGCGCCCGCACCTTTGGGGCGACGAGGGCCCCATGGTGGTGCCCGGCCTGAAGTTCCCGCTGAGCCTGCTGGAAGACTTTTTCCGGCACGAAATGCCGCTGGTGTTCCTGAAGCAGTTCCGCGACGTCACGACCGACGGAGGAGCAGCCTATCAGGCGATCATCGAGGCCCCCTCCCCGCTCACCGGTTTGCATGTTGAACTGATGGGCGAATACGACTTTGTACTGGCCGATGCCCTGGCCGGCTATCCGCTGGCTGATGACCTCGGCCTGAAAAACCAGAAGGCGCTGATCAGCGTGAAGGTGAAGATGGACTTCCAGATCGGGGCGGGAAAGGTTGTTTGGGAAGGCAGGAGACGGTAGACAGAAGACGGGAGACAGGAGACAGGAGACAGGAGACAGGAGACAGGAGACAGGAGACAGGAGACCGCTATATGAATAAGTATCTTATACAGAGCGTTATAACTAACCCCAGGTTTCAGACTGGGGACTAACACTTAACCTATGAAGAAAATTGCAATCCTCGGCGGCGGGATGTCATCCCTCACCACCGCGTACCAGCTTTCGCAGCACCCCGAATACGACATCACCGTGTACCAGATGGGCTGGCGGCTCGGCGGCAAGGGCGCCAGCGGCCGCAACCCCGACCGCGCCGACCGCATCGAGGAGCATGGCCTGCACGTTTGGTTCGGCTTTTACGAGAATGCCTTCAGCCTGATGCGGAAGGTATACACCGAGCTCGGCCGCGATGCGAATGCTCCGCTGGCCACCGTTGACGACGCTTTCAAGCCGGTTAACGAACTCAACATGAAAGAGTTGTGGAACGGCAAGCGGCTCTCCTGGAACGTACAGTTCCCGCACGACAATCTGCGGCCCGGCATGGGCGGAGAAGCAGCCACCGTCTGGAGCTCCGTCGACCTGATCATCCGCTGGGTGATTGAGTTTTCAGAAGGGGATTTTGACTCATCGAACCCGGGTGCAGGGGTCGCCGGAGAGAAGGACCATCCCCGCAAAGAGCTTCCCCACTGGATCGAGGAGATTGAAGAAACCGCAGAAGAGGTGGCAAACGGTGTGGTGCGGGCCGAGGCCTGGCTTCTCCGGCAGGCGCTCAAGCTGTGGTCGAAGCTGGCCGCCGGCGAAGCGCCCGCGAAGCATCATCACGCCGTATTTGGCTGGCTGATGGAGCGGGCCATGACGCATCTCTGGAACCGGGTAAAGGATCAGGTGGAGACCGACGACAATGCCCGCCGCCACTGGACGCTCGTGTGCCTGGCCGCCACAACCTTCACCGGGCTGATCCGGGATGAGGTGCTCACGCACGGCTTTTCGCCGCTCGACGACACCGACATGACCGACTGGTTCTTCAAGCACAAACTGGTGGATGACGACCGGGCCAATGAGATTGCCTACCGCTCGGCACCCGTGCAAACCGTTTACGACCTGTTCTTTCATTATGTCGACGGCGACACTGACAGGCCGGCCATTTCGGCAGGCATCGCGCTCCGCTCGCTGCTGCTGATCCTGATCGGATACAAGGGATCGGTGCTGTGGTTCATGCAGGCCGGCATGGGGGACACGGTATTTGGCCCCCTGTACGAAGTGCTGCGCCGCCGAGGCGTGAAGTTCAAATTCTTCCACCGGGTCACCAACCTGGGACTCTCCAAAGAGAAGGGCGTGAAGGGGGTGGAAACCATTGAGATCAGCCGCCAGGTGAACCTGAATGTGGGCGAATACCAGCCCATGGTGATGGTAAAGGATCTCCCTTGCTGGCCAAGCTATCCGCTCTACGACCAGATCGTGGAGGGTGCTGAACTGAAGGCGAAAAACATCAATCTGGAGCGCTCGCCTGAATATTCGAACTGGAAAGACACCGGCGGCACGGTTACCCTTAAGGCCGGCGAAGACTTTGATGAGGTGGTGCTGGGCATCACCCTGGCGGCGCTTCTTCCTATCACCGGGGAGCTCCGTGCGGCCAGCGAGGCATGGGACCTCATGTGCGACAAAATAAAAACGGTGCAGACCCAGGCCATCCAGGTGTGGTTCAACAAGGATGCCGAAGGGCTTGGCATGGACCAGCCCCGGCCGGTGGTGGGCGCCTATGTGGAGCCGTACGCCAGCCTCACCGATTTCACGCACCTGATAAAAATGGAAAACTGGAGGCCCGAACAGGATGTGAAGCACCTCACCTACAGCTGCGGCGTGATGCAGATCAAGCCCGGCGAAACGCAGCCCGAAGCGAATGCCAGGGCCCGCACCGGCGGTCTCGACCTGCTGAACCACCATGCGGCGCCGTTATGGCCAAAGGCCACGGCGCCGGGCAATCCGGAAGGCCTCGACTGGTCGGCTGTGGTTGCGCCCGACGAGGTAACCGGCGAAGACCGGTTTGATGCCCAGTACATCCGTGCCAACATCGACACCAACGAACAATATGTGCAGTCGCTGCCGGATACCAACCAGTACCGGCTGAAGACCGACGGCTCCGGTTTCGAAAGGCTGATCCTCACCGGCACCTGGATCGATTGCGGGTTCAACATTGCCTGCATCGAGGCTGCGGCCATCTCGGGGATTCAGGCGGCCAGGGTGCTTACGGGGGAGCCGGGGCATATTGTGGGGGAATTGCCCTTGGCTTAGGAGGCTGTGTAAAAATATTGAAAGTTGTCGCCAGAAGCCCGTGTAAGGGTAGCGGTCCCCGCCTTCCTTTAGATTAGCATCGTTATTAAAAAGGACGTAAA
>CAYWHP010000173.1:0-8008 GCA_964457845.1 uncultured Porphyromonadaceae bacterium
CGCAGCTTCTTGATGATGAAGGTGTAGCGGAGGAAGGAGTCGCGTTTGGTCATTGGTGGGGTGGGTTCATACCTCTAATTTAATGATTATCACCAATTTTAATAAAAGTCTTTACATATCGCATAATATATTTCAATTTGCAATTCGGGAATTGCAAATTGAATCGTTTGGTATGAAAAATCACAATGGCATGTGTCCACAGGATGTGGTGATTTTGCTGAAACTAAGCACCATAAACAGCGAAAGCCTGTGTTTTGCGGATATCGCTTCCTCATTGAAAATCAGTGCTTCAGAAGTAAGCAAAAGGTTGGAGCGAAGCTTGATGGCACGTTTGGTAACCGGGGATAAGCGGGAGCTTCACTATGATTCATTTCTGGGATTCCTATTCTACGGTATGAAATATGTATTTCCCGTTTCCCCTGGGTCAGTGGTAAGGGGTCTGGCTACTGCACATTCAGCCCCGCCTTAAATGAAATTGTTGCAGCCCCAAACGAGGTATATGTGTGGCCATCCAACCAAGGGGACATCAGGGGACAGGCAATACAACCTCTGTACAGGACTGTTCCTGCTGCCGCAAAATCGGATGGCCAATTATACGAGCTACTGGCTCTTACCGATGCCATTAGAGTGGGTAGGGCCAGAGAAGTTGCCCTGGCTATAAAGGAATTGCAGGAACGCATAAAGCCAGGCAGCCATGTCAAATCGTGAATTATTGGCTACCGTTGCGAAGGGATTATGCAAGCATGGCTATAGGTCTTCACGAATTGATCTTGTCAGGAGCATCATGCGAAACATCTCCGAGCTTTAACTTATTGCCAGCCGAAAACGCCTCCGCCAGCCGTATCAGCGCCTCAGCCACCGCCTCCACCGAAGATTCCCTGCAGCTGACCATACCCCGGTTATAATCCCCGCCCGTGCAGGGCACGCCCAGGAAGAAAACGTTTTCCAGTTTCTCACTGTACACATCGCTCTCATCCATCCAGGCCACAGGATCGGGGCAGCCCTCATACAGTTCATAGGACATGCCGGCAAGGGCACCCTTTATGAATTCCTGCATCTTATGGGAAGAACACTTCTCGATCACCAGGTCAGCCCCGGTTGGGGTGCCGGTGACATCCACGACGACAACAACATCATCAGGCATTAAAGTCTCAACCACTTCATGCGCCCCGGCCATGTCGGTCTCCTCACCGTAAGTCAGTTCGATCCTGATGTTCGGGAAATTCATCCGCCCGCTGAAATAGGCACGCATGACCGCATGAACGCCGACAAAATTGTCGAGGTGGCCGGTAATGACGTCATCACTGTCCCGGGTTAAACGGTGACTGCGGAATCCCGTATCGGCATGACAGGATATGACAAAGGATGGTTTATGGGGCATATTATTCTGATGCTCAGGTTTTTAAGGTTATTCCGTTCTGATATACAAGATGCGTGCTTAAATGAGTCGGGAATTATGAGGCTTACTTCTGACAAGGATTAATGGTCTCTCCGAAGTTTTCTCCGAAGTTTTCTCCGAAGTTTTTTCACCGTTTCAGGCGGATGATAAAACACATTCCGATTCGCTGAATAATGACTTCTATTCCAGCCCATTGTTGCGATTAAAGTGGCTCGATTCCCTTCCAGATGAACCGTTGCAAAATTTGCAACAGTTGCTTCCTGTCGATATCGTCGGGCTGGTATTTCATCAATTTTTAGTTGCCATTGGCAAATGTGAAATTTGGTCAAGGACCCCTTAACTCTTTCTTATTCAGAGTCTCACCAGGATTTCCGATCTGATAAATTGAAATGCATTATCCGGGTCATAGGCCTTATCCAACCGCAGGAGCCCAAGGATATCTTTTCTAAATTCCTGATCCTTGATCTTCGCATCCATGTTACTGATGAAATCCTCAGCGAGAATTTTGCGCCCCTGGCGGGTAATGTATTCGCGATAAGCGGCGATAATTTGAGGGATATCCGGACTCAGCTGTTCAATTCAGATTCTGCCTCCATGTTTTGAATGATTTTCCAACGTGCTGATATTTCACCTTTTCGTTCACTGCCCGGGGAGAGGGGTACTGCGTATACCTTTCTCTCAGTAAGTACTTTTTCCAGTGCCGAGGCCATTTTTTCCTCACCCAGTTTGCAGTCGAGCAAATAACCGAGCCGCTGGATGGTTGCAGTAACCGGAAATTTCCGGGCGGTCCGGATTAATTCCGATGGCTTCATTTCCACGGTGAGTTCGCTGATTATTTCTGTTGCGCGATCAAACCCGATCCAATTATTGAAGAGAAGCAAATCAAGCGCGGTTAATTCAGGCGAGGAAACATAAATATATCCTGCATCGGTTTTTTTCTTGATGATGTCGCGCTCTTCCCAGGCGCTTTTCACCAGAAAATTGACAACCAGGTTCTGTTGGCCGATCTTCCTTAATGCCGGCGGCCTGATCATGATGAATGACTCCATGGGCTGCTGATGCGATGATCCGTGAATGGATGCAGCAGAAAGCAGACCGATATAATAGGGCCTGTTGAGCCAGGCCATCATCTGGTCGATGAAAAGGTAGACCGGCAGAATGCCAGCAGACGAGTATTCCGGTGGGACAAGGACATAGAATCCCTGCCGAACCTGGGCAATCTGACCTTTTGACTTAAGACGGTAGAGGCTCTGTTCTATAGCCTTTTCCGAGATATTCAGGGTTGATCGCAGTTCATCGAGGGTGAAGGAATAGCGGCCTCTGGCCCTGATCATAAAGAGGTATTCCTGCATTCCGGAATTCGATATGGGATCCTTATTCATTACTGTTATTAATTGCAAAATACTACAAATATCGTAGCATTACGCAAATATAAACAAATTTAGTCACCTGATAGGGACAACCGAAAAAGTTTCCGATATTGATCAAGAATGTTCTGCAGGTTAACGGGATTCGTTTGTAACATCCGACAGGCAAAAAGTGTTATAGATTGTCACAGACCATAGGCAATGATTCCTCTAATTGTTAAAAACAATTGAGTTAAACGCCTCCGCCAGCCGTATCAACGCCTCCGCCACCGCCTGCACCGATGATTCCCGGCAGCTGACCATGCCCCGGTTGTAATCCCCGCCGGTACAGGGCACGCCCAGGAAGAAAACGTTCTCCAGCTTCGTGCTGTAAACGTCGCTCTCATCCATCCAGGCCACCGGATCCGGGCAGCCCTCATAAAGGTCATAGGACATGCCGGCAAGGGCACCCTTTATGAATTCCTGCATCTTTGGTGAAGAACATTTCTCTATCACCAGGTCAGCCTCGGTTGGAGTGCCGGTGACATCCACCACGACAACAACATCATCAGGGATTAAAGTCTCCAGCACTTCATGGGCCCCGGCCATATCGGTCTCCTCACCGTAGGTCAGTTCGATCCTGATGTTCGGGAAATTCATCCGCCCGCTGAAATAGGCACGCATGACAGCGTGAACGCCGACAAAGTTATCCAGGTGGCCGGTAATGCTGTCATCCGCGCCCCGGTATAACCGGTGGGTGCGGAATCCCGTATCGGCATGACAGGAAATGACGAAGGATGGTTTTCGGGGCATATTGTTTAGATAATCAGGGTTTAAGATTATTTCGTTTACGAATGGATTCCAGTGCATATCTTTCGACTAAATCGAATTGATTCTTGCTTTTAGCTCGTACATCCTGTCGATTAATTTGCCAAACGGGAGCGAAGTGCTTAGCAACAGACTGCCTTGCATGACTTTGTAATCCCTTTCCCACTCGCCGATAATGTCATCCGGAGGAATCGGATTGATTTTGTCAGGGGCGTGATTCGCATAATCAATTCCCCGCACCGGAGTTAGTTTCATCCGATGTTCAACAATCGTGGCATAAAGCACCTTATCCTTCAGGGCTGATGATGCAAATTCAGTATCCATTAACTTTTCCAGATCATATAAGTGTCGGCTTTTGCGTTCAATTTTTGAACCATCATTTTCTGCCTGAAAGGTTTCGTGCAACAGGAATATTTTCTCGAGGAAAGTTCTTTCTGGGTTTACGGTTGGAATAGGGATGTTTTCATCGGCAAACGGGCTGCCTCTAAACTGTTCTCCTACCAATGAAGAAAAGTTTCGGGCGGTATGAGGCTCTATTAATGAGCGACTGCCAATTTCAATTAGTACCTGTGGCAGTATATATTCAATTTTATCGGTTACCGGGGGATAGTGAATCTCGATGGTCAACGGGTCGTCATCTGTTTTCCTGATATCACCCAAACGAACTTCAATATCGGCAAAACCTGCTTCCGCGAACTTGGTTTGCATTTCGGGAAATAACTGTTCAGAAATGAATCTGGATGAATGTTTCCGCAGTCTACTTACCTGCGAATTATTCATGTCCTTATCCTCCCTGTCGAACCCTAGGAACCTCCGGTCGAGCGCCAGATCAATATCTTCCGAAAATCGGTCGATTAAACCCCATGCTTTGCTTAAGGATGTGCCGCCCTTAAAAACAGTATGAGGTGCGATGGTTGAAGCAAAAACCAAGTCGAGTGTACGCACCACCCACCAGTCTTTTTCAACTGCTGCTGCATTGGGTAATCCAACCCGGCGCGCTGTTTCTTCAAAAATATTAAGCCTTGTTCGTTCCGATAATTTCAACCACTCTGATATTACTCTCTCATTACTCATGGTTCTTGTTTTAAAACGGGTTGGATTATTCTCCGAATCCACTCAGGTGCTAAAAGATAATCATGCTTTAAATGGGCCGCCTTCTCCTGTTTTAACAGCAGTTGTATTTTTTCGATTTCGTCAGGGCTTACTTTATCTTTTCCAATGGCTCGGAGTGCCTGTATGGCCAATTTACTGATTTCTCCGATGGCAGTCAGGTTTTTGGGAGTGGTCTTTTTGAAAGTAATGGCTCGTTTCCCAATTCTGATCTTGCGTGCCGCCCCGTCGGTAAGGTATACCACATTTAACGGAACCTGTGTCGACAGACCAAGGCGGTTTAAGGCATAAACTCCTGTTGGAACAATTCGCGCTTTATCCCTTTTAGCTATGGCTCTTGCAATCTCATCGATGCCCGGTGTAACTGCCCCAATCACCGGGTCTATTTCCGGGCGCACATAAATTCCGGTGGCTATTCGCATTAATTCACCTGCTTTAACCAGCCTTTCGAGTGCTTTCCGAACAGCATCAGCATTACCTGCTGTAATGAAATTTTCATTAAAAAATAGCGCACCCCGTCTTGCTTTTTTTACTCTTTCAAGTATAAGTAATTCAACAGTTAAGCTCATGTATCAGGTTTTTATCTGTCACAAATTTAGTAAATATGTGTGACAAATCGCCTTCTCATCCCCCAGCAACCCCTCCGGCCGTATCACCTTCACAATATTCCCGTACAACGGTTCGTGCGGTCAACCAAACAGATGGCAGGGCCACCTACCCGAAATCCTGCCAACCGCCCCTTTATCTTTTATTTCGCTGTACCGAGCAATTGAATTTTCTGAAATGTCATCCCGTAATGGCCGCCCGGAGGATTAACGCCATTGTTTTCGCCATTCACCGTATCCCAATAGTTCCCCGAGTAGAGCAGCCACATGGTCTTCCCATCCCTGCTGATGAATTTGGTTGGAATATTCACGAAATAGCCCTTCCCGGCATAAAACTCATATTTCGAAGCATCGTTTATATTCATTTCAGATGGGCTTACCCGGATCAGGTAAATCTGATCTCCGGTGATCCAGCTGTTGTTCCAGGCTCCCTTCGGATAGGGATCGTTGATATCGGCGCCATGGGCTACCAGATAGGCTTTCCCGTCGGGCGAATGTTCCATGGACCCATCCACGGCCAGTTGATGGTGTCGGTGGCTCCATATCTCGTGTAGCCGGCCGGATCGAGGCAATAGGTTCCGTAATACCATATCCCGTTATATATCAATGTGCCTGCAGGGTACCTACCGTGGTAAGGGAATGCGGGAGAATTGTTATGAAGCCCGATGCTGTATGCCTTCATGGTGAGCGGGTCGTCTCCGGCAATAATTCCCTGGCCGGTTGTGATGTGCACCGGATCCACCCAGGAACGTGAGTGGTCGGTATAACCGTCCAGTCTTTTGGTTACGCCATCCGTCCACGGGGAGTACAGTGTGTCATTATCCGCCCAGGTCGGGAACCAGGTATCACCATATTGATAGCCGCTTTTTATCCCAAGAAATTTTATGCCCGTTAATTCTTTGGATTGTTTAAAAGGACAATCCGCAGGAGGGGCCGATTGCCAGATAAACGGTTCGTATCTGAATATTTCCGGTTTTAACGCTGCCACCTGGGCATTTGCCTGAAATGCGAATGCCAGGGTTAACAGGATCAGGGTTGTTCTTTTCATCAGTTTGTCGGATACATTATTGCTTAAGGCCTAAGATAAGGAACTTTGAAAGAACGGAACAGGCAATGGCCGTAATTCAAACCTGGACCGGAAGGCTGTTTTCCCTCCTGACAATGATGTGATTTCCGGTTTGTTTTGTATCTTTGAACTGATAATTGCATCCCGATTCCCCAGTTGGGGAAACCAACCGAGCGGCACGCCACGGTGGTAAAATGATGCGGATCGAAACGATTAAAAAAGTGTAACCATGAAAACAGTAACTGTCAGGGATTATGGCGTTGACATGGGCAACGAACAAACCTTCGGTGACGTTTTGGCTATCGCCTATGATTCCCGGTGTCTGATCACCCTCAGGCAACCGAAATTGAAACAACCGGTGTACTCGCTGAATTACCGGATAACCGATGATGGCTATATCCAGTTGATTATGATCGTTAACGGAACGCCTACCAGGATTGTTGCCCAGCTGACCCTGGAAGGGGAAACACTCCAGCGGCAGCTGCAATTTGCCCTGATCGGTTATATGATCGGAACCGGCTTCTGGTGGGGATTCCCCGAATTCATCAGCAGCCCGATATTTTCCAAGGACGGTTTCGACCAGCTGGTCAGTATGTTAACCACCATCAGGGAGTCGAATCGTGCCATTACAATTAAAAAGAAGACACCTCTGGTTTTGTTCATCGAAAAGTCGGGACTGATCCCGATTCCGGACTACTGGAAACAACACAAGTGGCTGGCCAATTGCCCGGATAAGAGGGTTCGGCATGCGCTGAGCCTCTCAACCGTAACGGATCATTGGGAATGCACGATTTGCAGCCGAAAGGGCAATCTGAAGGATTTCAGGAACTGGATGAAGGAGATCAACAGAGAGCGACACCATTTGTCGCACCCTCCCCCTACCTTTGCTCTCAATCCATCAGGTTACAGGATAAACATAAACAAATTCAATATTATGGAACCAAAACAGAAGGTGTACAATCTGATCATTCTGGATGAAAGCGGATCCATGCAATCCATCCGGAAACCCACCATCGCCGGGTTCAACGAGGTGGTGCAGACCATCAAGGGAATGGAAAGCAAGTTCCCGGAACAGGAATATTTTATTTCGCTGGTTTCCTTCAATGGAATGGGTATCAGGGAAATCCTGTTCAACCAGGCGGTTAAGGAACTTGTTGAGATTGATGAAAGCAAGTACAGGCCCGACTCTTTCACCCCGCTTTTCGATGCGATGGGATTCGGCCTGACGAAACAGCGGGATTCCATCGAACAGGCAGGGCCGGTAAATGTATTGGTCACGGTCCTTACCGACGGTGAGGAAAATGCATCCGCCGAATACCGGGGAGATGCCATCGCAGCGCTGGTCGCGGAACTGAAGCTGAAGGGATGGATCTTTACCTACATCGGGGCCAATCACGATGTGGAAAGCTTTGCCATGTCGATAAACATCACCAATACCATGACCTTCCAGGCCAACGAGGCCGACATGAAGGAGATGTTTGTCAGGGAAAACGAAGCCCGCGGGCGCTTCGGCCGGAATATCCGGGACAAAAAGGCATCGGACAAGGATTTCTACAAGGAGGATGGGAAGATTTAAGGATCAGCTCCCAAGCAGCCCTGCCGGCCTCACCACCTTCACACTATCCCCGTACATCCGCAGCTCCATCTTAAAATC
>CAYWHP010000174.1:0-7850 GCA_964457845.1 uncultured Porphyromonadaceae bacterium
TCACGTGTCACGATTCTTCCGCGTCACGTGTCACGTGTCACGCCTCCTCCGCGTCACGCATCACGCCTCCTCCTGTACCCCCTTCAACGTAGCTCCGGTACAATCCTTCACGGTCACCCGCGCCCTGTCGCCGGGCTTTTTGTCGCCCATGGGAAAAACGATAACCTTGTTCTGCGGATTTCTGCCGTAAAGCTGGGTTTTTGATTTTTTCGACAATCCCTCAGCCAGCACATCGAATGTTTTTCCGATATCACGGCGGTTGCTTTCCAAACCGATGGAAGACTGCAATGCGATGATTTCACTCAGCCTGGCCGACTTAACCTCCTCCGGTACATCATCGGGCAGGTGATCGGCTGCGTAGGTTCCCGGCCTTTCAGAATACTTGAACATGAAGGCGAAATCAAACCGCACCTCTCCCATCAGTGCGAGGGTGTCGCGGTGATCATCATCCGTTTCGCTTGAAAACCCGCAGAACACATCGGTTGAGATGCCGCAGTCGGGCAGGATCTCCCGAATGGCCCTTATCCTTCCCAGATACCAGTCGCGGTTATACTTGCGGTTCATGAGCTTAAGGATCCGGTCGCTGCCGGATTGAACGGGAAGGTGTATATGCCGGCAGATGTTTGAATTGCGCGCTATCACCCGGAGTGTTTCATCTGACATGTCTTTCGGGTGGGAGGTGGTAAACCGGATGCGCATGCTCGGCACGGCGAGGGCAACCTGATCCAATAATTTTGGGAAATCCCATCCCGGGGTGTGTAGAGACGGACGATCATCCGTCTCTACAACGACCGGATCGAAAGAATACGAATTTACGTTCTGGCCCAGTAGGGTCAGTTCCTTATATCCCCTGGATTCAAGGTCGCGTGCTTCATTCAGGATATCCTGCGGATCACGGCTCCTCTCCCGGCCACGGGTATAGGGTACGATGCAGTACGTGCAGAAATTGTTGCATCCGCGGGTGATTGACACAAACCCGGATATCCCGTTGCTTTCGAGCCGGGTGGGGCAGATCCCCGCATAGGTTTCCTCGGTACTGAGCTCCACATCGATGGCGTTGCCGGCGGCAACGGATTGTCCGAGCAGTTCAGGCAGGGAACGGTATGCGTCGGGGCCTGCCACCAGGTTCACCCCCTGCTTGGTGATGAGATTCTCCTTCACCCTTTCGGCCATGCACCCGAGTACCCCGACAACCACGTCCGGATTGGCTTTCCGGAGCTGACGAAAAACGGCCAGCCTTCCGTAAACTCTTGTTTCGGCATTCTCCCTCACCGAGCAGGTATTAACCAGAACGACATCAGCAGCGTGCATGTCTCCGGTCATTTCGTACCCGCTTTTCATCAGTATGGACGCGACCGTTTCGCTGTCGGCCACGTTCATCTGGCAACCATAAGTTTCTATATAGACTTTCGGCATCTGTTCCTCTGTTTAAGCGGCTGCAAAGATATGCGATTAATTACTACATTTGCGCCGTCTGAAACCGTTCAGAAACAGGCTCAAAAGATGAGAATATCAAGGTTTACTGTACTGATTATGTTAGTATTACCGTTTTGCCTGCCATTCAGGGGAGTGCAGGCACAGGCGGTTGCCGACACATCAAACCTGATCATCACCCGCCTGGAGTCGGGTAATACCGGCGGAACCTTGAAAGTGGTACAGGATCAACGGCTTACAAGCATTCTCAGGAAACATTACGAATTCAACAGAACCAGCGGGGCAGAGGGCTGGAGAATACTGATATATAAAGGTCGCGAGATGTCAAGGGCCAATCAATGGAAGGCAGATTTCGAGGAGACCTTCAGCCAGATGAATCTCCGGGTTAACGTTGAGTACAATGAACCGGATTTTTCGACGCTTGTTGGATCATTTCGAACAAAGGAAGACGCATATCGTTATAAACAAAAGCTGAGTGCCCGGTTTCCGCAGGCCTACCTGGTACAGGCCCGAATAACCATCGAGTAACCGTGCATCCGGCAAATCCGGTTGAGGAACCGGCAGCTTAAAAGTGTCATGAGCGATCCGATCAAACATGAGTGCGGTATAGCCTACATAAGGCTGTTGAAACCCATTTCCTGGTACCAGGAAAAATATGGAACATGGCAATATGGCCTGAACAAACTGTACCTTCTTCTCGAGAAACAACATAACAGGGGGCAGGATGGAGCAGGTGTGGCGAACCTGAAGCTGAACCTGGGGCCGGGAAATCCTTATATCTACCGGCAGCGCTCGAATGAGCGGGAGCCGATCCGTCAGGTGTTCGAAGCCATTCATGAAGCCATGGGCAAAGTGATTGCCGAATCGCCGGGAAGGATTAATGATCCTCAGTTTGCCTATGACCACGTCCCCTACACCGGAGAAATCTTTATCGGTCACCTGCGCTACGGTACTTTCGGGCGGAACAACCTGGAGACGGTTCATCCGGTGATGCGTGCCAACAACTGGAAGGCGCGGAGCCTGGTCCTCGCGGGCAACTTCAATCTGACCAATGTGGATGAACTTTACCAGTCGCTGCTTCGGATTGGTCAGCATCCGGTAAATTACTCCGATACGGTTACCATTCTGGAAAGGGTGGGCCACTTTCTTGATGTTGAAGTGGAGACACTTTACCGCAGGTTCAAAGGGGAGGGTTATGAGAAGTCGCAGATTACACCTTTGATTGCCGAGAACCTGGAGCTTTCGAAGATTCTTGCGCGCGCCAGCAAGAAGTGGGATGGCGGATATGTCATCACCGGTGCTACCGGACAGGGTGACTCCTTCATCATGCGCGATCCGTGGGGAATCCGACCGGCATTCTGGTACCGCGACAATGAAGTTCTTGTTGCCGCATCGGAGCGCCCGGTTATTCAAACGGTATTCAACGTTCCTTCTGAAAGCATACAAGAAATTGAGCCCGGTCATGCCATCATCTGCAAGCGAAACGGCCACGTGGCCGACGTGAGCGTAAGGGAACCGCTGGAGCGGAAGTCCTGTTCCTTCGAGCGCATCTATTTCTCCCGGGGATCCGATCAGGCCATCTACCAGGAGCGGAAGATGCTGGGCCGGCTGCTCGTCCCGGAGATCCTGAACCAGGTGGACCATGACCTGGAGAATTCGGTTTTCTCCTATATCCCGAATACGGCTGAATCTGCGTTTTACGGAATGGTGGAGGGCCTCCATGATCACGTCAGGGACATAACGAGGGAGCGGGTGCTTGCCGGGGTTACTCCCGAAGAACTCGACAATCTTCTCCGCATCCGTCCGCGGGTGGAAAAGATTGCGATCAAGGATGCCAAACTGAGGACCTTTATCACCCAGGACAAAGACCGCGACGACCTCGTCGCTCACGTATATGATATTACCTATGGTGCAGTTCGGAAAGGGATCGACAACCTTGTCGTTATAGATGATTCAATTGTTCGTGGCACTACGTTGAAGAAGAGTATCATACGAATCCTCGACCGACTCGGGCCCAAACGGATCGTGGTTGTTTCATCCTCACCGCAGATTCGTTATCCCGATTGTTACGGGATCGATATGGCCAAGCTGGGTGATTTCATCGCTTTCAAGGCTGCCATCGAACTCCTCAACGACAGGGGCCTTTGGGAGATTGTTCACCAGGTGTACAGGAAATGCAAGGCCGACCAATCGAAGCCCAAGGAAGAGATTGTCAACCACGTGAAGGAGATTTACGCACCGTTCAGTTTCGAAGAGATTTCCGGTCAGATAGCCGTGATGATGCATTCCGACCAGATCAATTCAGAAATAAAAATCATCTACCAGACTGTGGAGAACCTTCATAAGGCTTGCCCGAACGATTTGGGCGACTGGTATTTTACGGGCGATTATCCGACACCCGGCGGCAATAAGGTTGCCAACCAGTCATTCATCAACTATTACGAGGGGAAAAACCAGCGGAGCTACTGACCGCGTTTGAGTTTGCGTGCCTGCCGCAATCCTTCGCGGAAGAGCTGCGGATAACGAATCCGGATATGACGAAGTTTCAGCGGACGGATCCGGAGCATGTCGCGAATATAAGACACCAGATGCCGGTGCGCCTTCTCTTCATAAATATCTGATATCGTAACAAGTATTCCGGTTTCCTCAACCATCCCGAACTCATCGTTGATCGCCGTGCCGAACGTTTTCATGGTAGGCGAGAGGCTCATGTAGGAATTGATCAGCGGCGGTATCCGCAACCCTCTCGACCGGATCTCCCGGGAAAGGATCTTGTAGTCATCGGCATAATTTCCGCTGTCGAAAATGGGTGCCACCTTAACAAGTTCCTCCTTGTTTATCAGGGGATTGATCGGAGTAACCAGCTCTTCCGGATCGGGAAAGTACTTATTAAGGAAACTGAGGATAAGGGTGCGGCCCTGCGGGTCATAGTCGGTGTACATGGTCACCTTGCCGAAATAATAGCGGGCCTTATCGTGCATCATGATCAGGGCGCCGAGGCCGTCCCAGAGGTTGTCGAGCGCGTACATGCCTTTACGGATAAGTCGGGTCGACTGGTATAGCGGCTGTACAAATGAACGTCCAAGCTCGATGGTGTGGGGCATGTATTCGCTGAGAAATTTTGGCGAAAAATGGAACAGATGTGAAGTGGCGAGGTGTTCGGCCGCATTTTCCGCGCAGGTGAGTGAGCTGCATACAAAGTAACGGTAACCGCCGAGGATTTCTTTTTCTTTTGGGTCCCATACGATCAGCTGATGGTAAGGGGTTTCAGCTATGTCGTAATTATCGATGTCGACCGGTTCGCCCGTGCCTCCGCCGGCTTCCCGGAATGATATTTCCCGGAGACGGCCGATTTCCTGCATCAGCCCGGGGCACTGATGGGCAGTAAAGGAATAGATTTGATTGTGCCCGTAATTGGTATCCCTAAGGTATCTTTCCGGAGTCAGCTCGCTCAGCAGCTTCTGGCGGCTGATCCGTGGTGCTATGGGTTTCATGGAATTTGTCATGCTGCTGTAAAAGTATGAAATCAGGTTAGGCCAACCATATGGTATACCTGTTTTTTAACGGATGCCGCCCAAAATTCCGGACTCTGGCCCGAGTGGAACGACCTCCAGGGGATCGGTTGGCCAAAATGTATAACGAGCCTCATCCCTTTTTGTTTGAACATCTCGTCGGGCAGGTATAACATCTCAATATTTGCCTTTATGCCAAGAAACTTTCGCAGATTGGCAAGCCAGTAAAAAAACCCGGATACCCGGCCGGTGATGTGAACCGGAACTACATCACGTTCATTAAGGAAGGCCTTTTTTATAAAGGTGCTTTTCCATTCAAGGTCTTCGATTCTGCCCCATTTTCTGCGGCTCACCAAACCAGCCGGGAATACCACCACCGGGTCATTGCCCTGAAACGCGCGCTTCATTTCCGCAACGTATTCCCTGCTGTTGCCGCCATGTTTATTAACCCCGATCATAACCCCCCGGAGCATATTGATATTCATCAGCAAATCATTGGCGAGGATTTTCGGATCAGGCTGAATGTGATTGTGAATCATCTGCATCAGGCAAAGCGAATCGAGACCGCCCAGCGGATGGTTCGCCACGAAGATCAGGCGACTGGTACCGGGGACGTTTTCCAGTCCTACCGCTTTAGCCTGGATGCCGAAAAATTCAATCGTGCGATCAATGAAATCCATTCCTGTAACGCCCGCCTGACTTGAAATAAATGCATTTATTTCATCCTGGTGGACAATTCTTTTCAGGTAGCGCAGCAGAAATCCGGGAATCTTTTTGAGCAGACCGGGATTCTTCGAAGCGATTGCCTTTTCTACATCAATCAATTGTGGCGCAATGGCCTGTGGGTCTTCGGTCATAACATCAACTCATTGTTGGTTATAAAGGTACGAATAAAGCGTAACGATCAATCTTTTCAACCCTTACCGGTTATGGTGGCCGTAAAAGTTATCAACACAAGGTAAAATTTTAGTGTGAAAAATTGGGTGAAAGTGGGAGGATGTGTTTATTTTTACGCAAAATAGAACGGACTCATGTCGAAGTTCAAGGGCGACCATTATTGTAAAGTGGATTCGAAAGGACGGATCCTGTTTCCGGCGAAGCTGAAAAAGCAGACTCCGCCTGAGGCCGGTGATGTTTTTGTCGGAAAAATGAGCGCCTTTGAGAAAAGCCTTGTGCTTTATCCCGAAAATGTATGGAACCATCTGGTTGACAGGACACTCAGGAAACTGAATCCATACAATCCCAAACATGATCTCTTCCGCCGCGATTTCTTCCGGGATGTGGTGGAGCTGGAGTTTGACTCCTCCGGGCGCATTCTGTTGCCAAAAAGGTTTCTCGACATACTGCAGCTGATCCCCGCCGAGGGAGGCGATGTTGTTCTTGCCGGTCAGGGCGACCGCGTTGAGCTCATGTCGAAAGCACACTACCTGGGTTCCGGCCTGAGCGATGCCGACCGGACTTCCCTTGCACTTGAGGTTATGGGTGATTTTAGCTGGGATGATGAAGTCTGATGGTAGCAACCGAATATCACATACCCGTGCTACTTCCGGAGAGTGTTTCCGGACTGGCTGTAAAGCCTGATGGCGTTTACGTTGATCTCACCTTCGGCGGTGGCGGTCACTCCCGCGAAATTCTTAAACAGCTTCGAAACGGAAAGCTGATCGCTTTTGATCAGGATCCGGCGGTGCATGACCGGCTGATTGATGATAAACGGTTTGAATTTGTGCGCCAGAATTTCCGCTGGTTCGGCAACTACCTCGAATTTATGGGCCTCGGAAAGGTCGACGGGATACTCGCAGATCTCGGGGTCTCGTCTGAACATCTTGATAACCCCGAACGGGGATTCTCCTTCCGGTCGGATGCCCCGCTGGATATGCGCATGAGTCCCGAGGTGAAACACACCGCAGCCGACATCCTTCGGGAGGCCGATGACCAGGATCTGCAGCGCATATTTCGTGAATATGGAGAGCTCGATCAGTCGCTTCGAATAGCAAGAAGGATAACCGGAAGTCGCCTGTCATCGCCGATCCTTACCACCTGGAATCTGGCGGATTGTATTCGTCCGCTCTGCCCGCCTAACCGCGAAAATAAAATGCTGGCGCAGGTGTTTCAGGCACTCAGGATCGCTGTGAACCATGAGATAGAGAGCCTTGATTCCATGCTGAAGCAAGCCGCAGAACATCTTACACCCGGCGGAAGGCTGGTGGTGATCAGCTACCACTCACTGGAGGATCGGCTGGTGAAGAATTACATGCGTGCCGGAAATCCGGGCGGCGAAACGCACGCTGATATTTATGGGAACACCCAGACACCGTTCAGGTCTGTCAACCGGAAGGTGATTGTCCCGGAACCTGAGGAAATTGAACGCAACAGCCGTGCGAGGAGCGCCCGGCTCAGGATAGCAGAAAGGACGGAGCATAATGGCACTTTTTAAAAGCAACAGGAATCCCAACCGGGAGTTTATTTCCACCCGGCAGGAGATCAAGGAAACCTCACGGTTTTCAATGAACGACCTGATCGGTGGAGGTGTGCTTTCGAAGAAAGTGGTGACCAGGCAGATCCCCTTCCTGGTGTTCGCTGCTTTCGTCATCCTCTTCTATATATCAAATCAGTACCGGGGAGAAAACATCATGTCTGAAATAATGAAGCTCGAGAAAAAGGTAAGGGAGCTTCGGGCAGAGTCGGTTTCTGTGGAATTCGAGCTGCAGGAGCTCAGCAAGCAGTCGCAGGTATCGAAGATGATTTTCGATCAGAATCTTCCCCTTCAGCAGGCCAAGGTCCCACCTTTTAAAATCGAACTGGATCAATAATCATGGAAATCAAAAAATCCATATTATCCCGGATCGGACTGGTTTACCTGGTGAGTTCACTCGTTGTTCTCGCCATTCTTGGCCAGGTACTCAG
>CAYWHP010000175.1:0-7638 GCA_964457845.1 uncultured Porphyromonadaceae bacterium
GTCTCCCGTCTCCTGTCTCCCGTCTCCCGTCTCCCGTCTCCCGTCTCCCGTCTCCTGTCTCCTGTCTCCCGTCTCCCGTCTACTCCCCCGCCACCTCCATCACATGCGTGCCCGCCGCCAGCTTCTTCACCTCGGCACCCGGCAGCTTAAGGGTGGCTGTGCTGTTGGCAGGAATCGTAACCGTGTACTTCACCGTGCCGCCCTCGCGCTTCCACGAGGAGACGATCTCCCCGTAGGGACCGGTGTGCCGGGCCTCGAAATGGTCGAGCCCTTTCACAAAGTGCGGCTCGAGCAGCACATTGCGGAATCCGGGCTGCTCGGGATCGGGCTTGATGCCGCCAAGCGCCTTATAGAACCAGGCACTGATCTCGCCAAACATGATGTGGTTCCTCGATATGTCGTTGGTGGTCTGCAGCGGCCAGTTCTCCTGCAGCGTGGTGAGGCCGTTCACGATCCAGTATCCCCACGACGGCAGGTCCTCCTGCGCCGCCACGGTGTAGGCCAGGTCGGAATAGCCGTTTTCGCTCAGCGCATTCAGGATAGTCTTGGTTCCCAGGAGCCCCACATCAACATGACTGTTGTCGGCGAGCACGCGGTTTTTGAGGTTTTCCGCCACTTTCGCCTTCAGCTCCTCAGGCACGATGCCCCAGTAGAGCGCCGCACTCAGCTCGGTCTGAAAACCACTGCCATAGATCCCGGTTTCACGATTGAGGTATTTGGCATTGATCGAATCGGCAATCTGTTTCGACAAAGCCGTATAGGTTTTGTAATCATCAACATACCCGAACAGTTTTGCAGCTTTTGCAAGAATCTGTGCATCAACGTAATAATAGATCGACGAAGTGAACTCCTTGGGGGTCACCGATTTCACCGGGATCCAGTCGCCCAGACCCCAGTCGGTGATGCCTCCCTTGCTGATGGCCTTTATATGATCGACATAGAGTTTCAGGTTGGGATAACAATCGGCCAGTAAACGGGAATCGCCATCATACAGATAGATGTTCCAGGGGATGATCGCAATGGTGCTGGTCCAATCGGGACCGTTGCCCCACGTGTACCCCCACCCTCCGGTCGGCACAATCGACGGCAGAACCCCGTTCGGCTGCTGTTCGTCGCGGTGATCGGCGAGCCACTTCTCGTACACGGTGATGCCGTCGAAATTATATAGACCGGTTTCGCTGGCCACATGGGCATCGCCGGTCCAGCCGTTCTTCTCGCGCTGCGGGCAATCGGTGGGATATCCGTACAGGTTGGAGAGGTACGAGGCATTGGCGGCAGCCCATATCTTGTTAATCGTGGGATTGGAGCAGTCGATGCTTCCGGTGGCCGGCACATCGCTGTGCATGAACCAGCCGGTGAGGCTCTTGTCGGTGAGGGTGAGCGGCTTGTTGCTGCGCACCTCAACGTACTGAAAACCTTTGTAGTTGAACCGGGGGGTGAAGGTCTCCTCGCCTCCGCCCCTGAGGATGAAAATATCCGTGGCAAAAGGATCGGAATCCCCCACCGGACGATAATGCACATCGATATTCGACTGGTCGGCCAAACCGTTGGCCCCCAGCAGCTCCGAATGTTTCAGCCGGATTACTGTTCCGGGCTCGCCGGTCACCGTGATGCTGCTCACCCCGGCGATGTTGCGGCCCAGGTCGAACACCCAGGTTTTGTCATCCATCTTTTTCATGCTTTTTGCCGGTATCGCCTCCACCCGGCGGATGGGCTGAACGGCCTGTGCTACCACGTTCTTCGATGGCGGGGCCACTTCGGTTGCCTGCTCCCACGATCCGTCGCCGAAACCGGTTGTATTCCAGCCGGCGATTTCCATGCGGGCATCGTAGTGCTCGCCGGTGTAAATGCTGTTGAAGATCAGCGGACCGGTTGCCGATTTCCAGTCGGCGCCGGTGGCTACTGTTTTAACGGTGCCGTCGGCATAGGTGATCCGCAGGTTCATGATGAAGCGCGGCCTGTTGCGCCAGGGTGCCTTGTGGAAATCCCATACGGCCGTCGACTGGTGGTTGTACCAGCCGTTGCCCAGAAGCACCCCGATGGCATTGTCACCCTCGTTCAGGAGCCGGGTAAAATCAAAGGTCACATACAGGTTCCGCCTGTCGAAGCGGGTATAGAGCGGATCGAGGCTGTGGTTGCCGGCTTTGGTCCCGTTTATGGTGAGCTCGAAAAGCCCCGCGGCGGAGATGTATGCCCTGGCACTTTTTATGTTTCCCGCGGCCTTGAATTCCTTGCGGAACATCGGGGCGGGCTTGAAATCCTGGTCGTGCGAATCGGTTATCCAGCTGCCGCGCCAGTGCCGCATCTCCATCAGGCCGGTTTCGAAGCTGGCCACCGGGGAAACCGACGATTTTTTCTCCTGGTCCCAGGTCTCCACCGTCCAGTAGTATTTGGTGAACGGAACAAAGGGGATCTTGCCCCTGTACGTCACCTGGATCTGGCCGCCGGGAACCTTTTTGGTATCCCAGATCAGGTCCTTGCCCTTCAGCAGCGCCAGGGAATCAACGCCCATGCATATGCGGTAGGCAGTCTGCACCGCACCCGGCCGGTTGTCGCTGATCATCCACTTGAACCTCGGTTTGGGTGCGTCAATGCCGATGGGGTTCACCAGGTTTTCAACCGTCAGGTTAACCGGTTTCCCAACCGGTTTTTCGGTTTTGGCTTCAGCCGGCGAGGCCGCCAGGGCCATCAGGAGCGCAAGGGGAGCAAGGAATTTCATGCGGGAAAATTTTCCTAAAGATGGGAAAAATGAGGGAATGATTGATCCGAATTATTAATTTTGCAACTGAATATCAGTTGCAATATGAGTCGTAAGGAAAAGCTGGTTCAATGAATGCTATCAAAGCCAAAAGACTTCCGGTATGCGGAGTTGGTCGTATTACTTGGATACTTAGGCTATCAGGAAATAGCTTCAGGCAAAACTTCGGGCTCCAGGATTGCCTTCTGGAATGAAATGTCAGGACGGATCATCCGGCTGCACCGGCCACATCCGGTCGGGATTATGAAAACCTACCAGCTTGACCAGCTATTGGAAACGCTAAAAGAGGAGGGTCTATTATGAAGGATTTATTGAAGTACAAGGAGTTTTTAGGCACTGTTCACTACAGTGCCGAAGATGAAGTTTTCTACGGCAAAATAGAAGGGGTGGATGACCTTGTATCGTTTGAAGGCACAACGGTTGAGGAGCTCAAACAAGCTTTCATAGAAGCTGTGGAAGACTACAACGAACTTTGTGTCAAAACAGGCAGAACCGGAGAAAAAACATACAAGGGAAGTTTCAATGTACGAATAGCTCCCGAACTGCACCGCCAGGCGGCACGGAAATCCATCGAAATGGGGATTTCGCTGAATCAGCTGATTGAGAAGGCGATACGCGAACTCGTCACGCCTTCTTTTTGATTTTATTATCTTACCGGATAAACTCCAGCGGCAACCTTACGGTAAGGGAAATGTTCCTGCCGGGGTCGAGGATGCCTGCTTCCCGCAAGGTGGAGAGATGATCAGTGTATCTTACATCAAACAGGTTTCCGGCCGAAAGGGTGACAACAACCGGCTGGCGGCCCAATTTAAGGGTACCCCCCAGAGTCAGGTCAACCAGCGTGTATCCCGGCGTGGCCTCCTCTTCGGGGGCGGGATGCCGCTGACCGCTTGCCGTGAGGGTATTCAGCGAAACAAAAGCATCCTTAACACCCATCAGTTTCCCCTTTTCGGCCCGGAGTTCAAACCGCAGTTTCGAAGGCGGAATAAAGGGCAGGTAACCGCCTGCCGATTGCTTGCCGGTCACTGCAGCGAAGGTGGTTTCAAACGAAAGCCATTTCAGGGCTCCCGGACGGAAATTCAATCCGGCCTCATAGCCAAAAAGCGCTGCATCCGCCTGACGGTATTGGTAGACAGGCATTCCCGGCCGGATCTCTTCACCGGTTGGTGCGATGAAGATGTAATTGCCGATCCGGTTGTAAAAGGCCGCAAGGTCGAATTTCAGGCTCCCGCTGTGATAATGGACGCTCAGGTCGGCTTCCCGGGATTTTTCGGGCAGCAGATCAGGATTGCCCCGCTCGAACCTCAGCTCATGCGGCCCGTTTGAGGTAAGCTCGGCGAGGTTCGGCGTGCGAAAAGCCGTGGCAAGGTTCGCCCGCATCAGAAAGGCTTCCGACAGGTTTATGGTTGCCCCGAATGAACCACTGAAGCTGCCATACTTCCTGTCGAGGCCGGGTCGGTAATTGTCCGGATCGGATGCATCCCCGGCCGCCAAAGAATGGATACCCTTCCGGTCGTAACGCATGCCTGCCTGAAGCCGGAGCTTATCGAAGAAAGTATGCTGAAGCAGTCCGAATGCGGAGTAGCTGCCAATTCCGGCATCGGGCAGCAGGATGGTCTCCCGTTCATACAGGTTCTCATTGCGTTGATTAAAACCCTGCAAACCAATGATATATTCCGATTTATGATCGGATGGCAGCACCAGCCGCGTTTCATACATCAGTGTGGTCAGGCCCATCTGGATCTCCGGAACGTCGGACTCCCCGGCATGAAGGAGGCCGGTATTCTGCAGGGAACCATTGATTTCAAGTTTGTACCTGCCCAGGAAAAGCTTGTTTTGGGAGGAGAGGAGGTGTGTGTTGAATTCCTGATAAAAAACCCGGGTTGACCTGCCCCTGCCGCTGATAAGCGAAAATGCCTCCTCTTCAACCAGTCCGGGTTTTTGATTCCCATAATCGTAGAAAAGCTTATAGGTTCCCCGCTTATCGGAATAGCCGGCGCTGGTTTTTACAAAATATTCGCTGTACCTCGAATTGGGGGCATACTCGCCCCCGCCCTGAAGAAAATCAGCATGGGATTTATACCCGGCCCTGACCCCGCCCGACCATTTCCCTGTGGATCCCTTTATGCCAAGGTTCGTGTTCATGCCCAGGGTGTTGGAATAGAACCCAAGGTTGTAGTCGCCGATGAGTTGCCCGACGGGAGCGGGTCTCTCACGAATAAAATTGATGACACCGCCGATGGCATCGGAGCCGTACAGCAGCGAGGCGGGCCCCTTGATGATTTCGGCATTCCCGATACCGGATTCTTCTATGCCGAGCGGATGGTGGCTGGAGTATTGGTAGTTTTCGTAGCGGACGCCGTTATCGAGGACCAGTATGTCGTTCATCGAAAGGCCCCTGATCACCGGTCTGGCAATCCCGCTGCCCTTTGAAATCATATCGACACCCGGCACGGAGGTAAGCATCCGCGACAGTCCCATGCGGCCGCCGCCGGCAATCGGATCAATTTTCAACACCTCAATTTTTACGGCGTTTTCATGCTGGGTGGATTGGTATCCGCCGGAAATGACTACCTCCTCCACCTGCACGGTAGCCTCCTGAAGCAGGACATCAAGTTCCCGCCCCGCATCGGGGAGGATGACAATCACCACGCGACTCACATATCCGATGCAGGAAAACTGGATCCTGAATTTACCGTCGGGCAGATCCGTAAGCTCAAAGCCGCCGCCGTCTCTGCTGATGGCACCCTTGTTGAGCTCCGGAAGAAAAATGGTTGCTCCGGGAATCCCCAGGTTGCCGGCGGACCGGATCACCCCTTTCAGCCGGTTCTGGGCATATGATGACAGCGGCATTCCGATGAAAAACAGGAGCATCAGAAGCCGGATTCCGGCAGTCGCGGGCGCACCGCACCTGCCCGCCTGAGGGCCATCTTGTTTATTGAAAAAAATACCGGGCATCCTTCCTGTTACTGGATGGGTATAACAGATCGCGCGGCCGAAATGTTCATTTGCCGGATGCGTGGGTGGCATTCGGGTGATTCGGCGGAGACGCATTTATGCGTCACGCATCACGTGTCACGCGTTACGCGTCACGATTTTGGTCACGCATCACGCATCACGCGTCACGATTTTGGTCACGCGTCACGTGTCACGATTTCATCTCCGCCAACGCCTTCACCAGCACATCCAGCTCCGCCGGCGTCGTATAAATATTCGGCACGATCCGGCAGCCGAAGACGTTTTGGCCATCAATGGCAACTGTATAGATCTTGTATTTATCAAGCAGTGTTTTGGCGAGCACTCCGGGCTTCATCCCTTTGATGCCCACATTGGCCACGCCGCACGCCCGGGTTGGGTCGGCCGGCGTGTTCACCACCACATGCGGAAGGTTGCGCACCTTCGAGGTCCAGTAGGTCTGCAGGTAGCGCAGCCGCTCTTCCTTGCGCTGCGGGCCCACCTGGTTGTAAAAGTCGATGGCATCGATCACGCAGAGGTCGGTGGCTGCCGGATGGGTGCCGATATGGTTCAGCCTGGCAATGTCGTCCATGGCAACCTCTCCCGGCCCGATCAGCGGCCATACCTTGGCGATGTTCTCCTTTTTCACCCATAACAGCCCGCACCCGAGCGGCACACTCAGCCACTTGTGAAGGCTCGAGCCGTAAAAATCGCAGTGCAGGTCGGGCATCTTAAACTGAAAGTGGCCGACGGCATGGGCGCCGTCGACCATCACCAGCACGCCCTTCTTATGGGCCATGTCGCAGATCTTGCGGATCGGGAGGATCTGGCCGGTGATGTTGATGATGTGGCACACCATGATGAGCCGCGTTCTCGGCGTGATGGCTGCCGCATACATATCCACGATCTCCTCATCGGATTTCGGATGGTTGGGCACCGACAGGATTTTGTTCACCACCCCGTGGCGTTTCTCTACCTGTTTGAACATGTTGATCATGGCGCCGTAATCCTGTTCGGCCATGATGGCCTCGTCGCCCGGCTTCCAATCGAGACCGCCGATGATCATGTCGAGCGACTCGGTGGTGTTGCGTGTGAGGACCATCTCATCGGCCGGGGCGCCGAGCATTTCGGCAAGCTTTGCAGCCGATTTCTTCTTGTTTTCTGACTGCACGGTACGCATGTAGTACGAGCCCTGGAGGTTCACCTCACGGATATGTGCAATATACTTCTCCAGTGTCACCTCCGGCAGGAAACAGTAGTACCCATTCTCCAGGTTGATATAATCGGGCTTCAGGCGGTAGCCGCCCCGGATGCCTTCCCAGAAGGTTTCGTCGGCGGCCAGCTTCCAGGCCGGCTCTCCTTCGTATTTCGAAAGCCAGTTACCCAGTCCGTGTGCCGATGGCACCGCTGCCAGGCCCAGAAGGCCCATGCTTTTCAGGAATGTTCGTTTATTCATTGTCCCGGATTATTTGTATCAGGTCTATCGTTACCGTTCCGCTTTGCAGGCCTTCTCCGGCGGCTTTTACGGTAATCCTTCCTCCCGCTCCCCTGCGAGCCTTCACCACCACAAGGGCCATCCCGTTAAATGCCTGCCGCTCAAGGCTCCGGAAAGGTACAAAACTTGTCGGATCTCCGTTATCCGTGGCAACAATCTCGCCCGGACCGCTAATTTCAAATTTGAGCGGGTTTTTTGACCGCGGAACCACCCACCCGTCGCGGTCCTGCACCAGCACCGTGATGAATGCCAGCTCCGGCTTATCCGAAGCAAGTGATTTTTTGTCAGACCGCAGGGTAATTTTTACCGGATCGCCGGTCGTCTGTATGGCATCCGTGGCCCACTTCTTCCCGCCCTTGTAGGCAACCACCTCCACCTTGCCGGGCTCGTATTTCACGCTGTCCCAAACCAGCCTGAAGTCCTCTCCCGG
>CAYWHP010000176.1:0-3575 GCA_964457845.1 uncultured Porphyromonadaceae bacterium
TTCAACCACGAATCGCCCATCCGCGGGGAGACCTTCCTCACCCGCAAGGTAACCCGCGCCGTGGCCCGCATCGCCCTGGGCCTGCAGGACAAGCTGTTCCTCGGCAACCTCAACGCCGAGCGCGACTGGGGTCATGCGAAGGATTATGTGCGCGCCATGTACCTCATGATGCAGCAGGACGAGCCCGATGATTACGTGATCGCCACCGGCGTGAAAACCACCGTCCGCGAATTCGTCCGCCTCGCCTTCGCCGAAGTCGGTATTTCGGTTGATTTCGAAGGCACCGGCGAAAACGAAAACGGTTTCTTCACCGACATAGATGAAACCCTCTTCACCCAGCGCGTTGGTGCCGGCTATATCGACTCTTTCGCGTCACGCGTCACGCGTCACGCGTCACGATCCCAGCGTCACGCGTCACGAATCTCGATAGACCCTAAATATTATCGCCCCTCGGAAGTTGAATTATTGATCGGCGACCCCACCAAAGCCCGCACCCGCCTCGGCTGGGAGCCCGAGTACACGCTGCAGGGCCTTGTCTCCGAAATGGTAGCCTCGGATATACAATTATTCAAGCGCGACTCCTATCTCCGGGAAGGGGGGTACAATACGCTCAACTATTTTGAATGATCAGCCCTGATGAGCGGCTTTCGGGAATACGCTGATTTTCCGAAAGAAAGTTAATCG
Organism: uncultured Porphyromonadaceae bacterium; assembly: GCA_964457845.1. Classification (GTDB taxonomy): domain Bacteria; phylum Bacteroidota; class Bacteroidia; order Bacteroidales; family UBA12481; genus UBA12481. The sequence goes on from CAYWHP010000176.1 coordinate 685, forward strand.
TTAGTAACAAACAAACTTGTTTGTTACTAATAAACAACCTATCTTGGAAGTTTAAAACAAAAGAGGAATGATAAGGCAATCCGACCTGATCAGTATCATTGCTTCCCAAAAGGATCGGTTTTCTGAAGCCGGCAACAACCTTAAACGGGATTTGCTTGGTCAGCTGCCGGCCAATTCCGGAAAACATGCACTGATCATTTCAGGTATACGAAGATGCGGGAAAAGCACTCTGGTAAGGCAGTTAATGAGCGAAAATCCGGACCCGGCATTTTACATAAATTTCGATACACCCGGCCTTTATACTTTTGAGTTGAGCGACTTCGGTATTCTTGATCAGGTAATCGACGGGGCCGGGTGCAAGAGGCTTTTTTTTGATGAAATTCAGGTGATCACGGGATGGGAATTATATGTGCGGCAGAAACTTGACGAAGGATTTCAGGTTGTGGTAACCGGTTCCAATGCTTCCCTGTTAAGTCAGGAGTTGGGTACCAAACTTACCGGACGGCACATCACCAAGGAGCTTTATCCTTTTTCCTTCAACGAATTTGTACGCTTCCTGCAGTTGCCACCGGACCGTCTGGCTTTGCAGCAATATCTTGACAACGGCGGATTTCCGGAATACCTGAGGAGCAGGGATGAAGATATACTCGTGGCATTGTTTGATGATATACTTTACCGCGACATTGCTGTAAGATACGGTATTCGTGATATCAAGTCGTTTAAATGGTTGCTCCTGTACCTGGTGGCCAATGTCGGCAATTTGGTGACCGCCACCGGTTTGACCAAGGTTCTGAGTATCCGGAGCACTTCCACCGTCCTTGATTATTTTTCCTTTCTTGAGCAATCGTATTTGCTCGGTCTCATGCCACGGTTTTCCTGGTCGCTTCGGGCGCAGTTGGTTAATCCCCGGAAAATTTACATAATCGACAACGGATTGATCAATGCCGTTTCGCCCTCCTATACCATGGACTACGGGAAGAAACTGGAAAATGCCGTTTACTGGGAGTTGAGGCAACAACAGAAGGAGCTCCATTACTTTAATGAATCGGGATACGAATGTGACTTTGTTGTAACACGAAAAAACAAGGTTGAATCGGTTATACAGGTTTGTTGGGACCTGAATGCGGAAAACTCCGCGCGGGAGGAGAGGGGCCTGATGGATGCCATGAATTTTTTCAAATTGAACACGGGATTGATCATTACGCAGGACAAACAGGATGAGATCCATCGCGACGGGAAGCAAATTCATGTTGTGCCGGCGTACCGGTTTTTTCAAAAACCGCCCGGGAATTTACAGTGATGGGAATGCATCCATCAAAGAATCTTTTTTGTTTTCATATGTAAAACCATTTGTGCTCATCTGTGGCTATGAAAAAAAATTCTAAAATATACATCGCCGGTCACCGGGGCCTGGTTGGCTCCGCCATCTGGCGGAACCTCGAAGCCGCCGGCTACACCAACCTGGTAGGCCGCACATCGGCGGAACTCGACCTGCGTGACCAGCGGGCGGTGGAGGCCTTTTTCGCCGCCGAGCGGCCTGAATTCGTGTTCCTTTCCGCTGCAAAGGTAGGCGGCATCCTGGCCAACAACCTGTATCGGGCCGAATTCATCTACGACAACCTCATGATTCAGTCGAACGTGATCCACCAGAGCTGGGTGCATGGCGTAAAGAAGCTGCTCTTTCTGGGCTCCACGTGCATCTACCCGCGCGACTGCCCGCAGCCGATGAAGGAGGAGTACCTGCTCACCGGGCCGCTGGAGCAGACCAACGAGCCGTATGCCATTGCCAAGATCGCCGGCATGAAGATGTGTGAATCGTACAACCGGCAGTACGGCACCGATTTCATCAGCGTGATGCCCACCAACCTCTATGGCCCCCACGACAATTTCGACCTGAAATCATCGCACGTTCTGCCCGCCATGCTCCGCAAGATCCACTTGGGCAAACTATTGGAAAACAATGATTATGAAGCAATTGCAAAAGACCTTAAGGTCGTCGCGCCAACAGCCTCTAAAGCCGGTTTAGAAGAATACCTGTCCACTATCGGCGTCACGCGTCACGCGTCACTTGAGCCTGCCCCGGCGAAAGCCGGGGTCACGATCTCCCTCTGGGGCACCGGCACCCCCCTCCGCGAATTCCTCTGGTCCGACGACATGGCCGATGCCTGCATCTATCTCATGACCCTACCCTCCGCAGCTGCCTCCTCCCCCCTCCTTAACAAGGAGGGGGCAGGGGGAGGTCAGGGGGCAGGGGGAGGTGAGGGGGCAGGGGGAGGTCCGCGGCCCGGGGGAGGTCCGCTACCCTCCGCAGTAGCGTCCCACCCCCTCCTTAACAAGGAGGGGGCAGGGGGTGGTCAGGGGGCAGGGGGAGGTCTCAACCTCGGCACCGGCCTCGAACTCTCCATCTCCGACCTCGCTCACCTCATCAAACGCGTTGTCGGCTTCACCGGCGACATCGCCTTCGATCCCTCGAAGCCCGACGGCACGCCGCGGAAGCTCACCGACGTATCGCGCCTCCACGCCCTCGGATGGAAGCATAAAATTGAACTCCGCGAGGGTATTGCCTTACTTTACCAATGGTACCTTAAAACAAACGTATGATACCACGACTTCCCTTTCCCGTTGCCCTGCTGCTTTTTCTGATGGCCATCCTTTCGCTGGGCGGCCTCTATACCGGGATGAGCCTCATGCTTGAACCCTCCGGCAGCCACATGAACCTGCCGGCCGACCTCTTCCCCGACAAGCCGTTCGACGGGTATGCGCTTGAGGGCCTGGCCCTGTTTGTTGTATTCGGACTGGTTCCCGGGCTGCTCCTGTATCCGCTGCTCACCAAACCGCACTGGAAAAAGGCGCGCAAGCTGAGCATATACAGCCGCCGCTACTGGGCCTGG
>CAYWHP010000176.1:3675-7496 GCA_964457845.1 uncultured Porphyromonadaceae bacterium
CGGGTGCATGAGGCCGCTTGGGCGTATTCCGATGAAATTATCTATCTTGGTGGTATCTAATCTGATAAACCTATGAAAAAAATCCTGACAACCGGAGCCTGGGCGTGCGGTGCCATTGCCGTTGTGCTGATGCTGCTGGGTTCGGCAGCTGCCCTGCTGGGCGGCGGCCAGCTGTTCAACCACTACTGGGCCAACTATTTTTATCCATCGGTGAGCTTTGTGGGGTTGGGCATCCTGATGCTCCTGCTGCAGAAGGCCGCCGGCGACAAGTAATCCGTGCCGTTTCCCCAACCGGTCGCCTTTACCGGGCTCTCGCTCTCACTGGCGCTTCATCCGGAGCGTGCCGGCGGGGTGCGCGATCGCATCCGTTCGGGTGCGGTGAGCTGGGAGCAGGTGGTATGGGCCAGCACCAGCCACCTGGTGTTTCCGGCGCTCCACATCAATTATGCACGATCGGGTCTGATGGGTGAACTGCCGGATGAGCTGACCGGCTATATGGAGCAGTTTACCGGCGCCAACCGCGAACAGAACCTGCTGATACATGGGCAGGCGCTGGAGATAGCCGCCATTCTGGGTGCGGCGGGCATTGTGCCGGTATTCCTGAAAGGCGTGGCCCACCTGCTCGACGGCCTCTATGGGGACCCCGGCGAGCGGATGATGGGCGACATCGACCTGCTGGTGAACGGCGGCGACATGCTGCGGGCGGCGGAGGTGCTGATGGCTGCCGGGTATGCACCGCGGTCGCGTTTCCTGCGCCAGGATCTGGTCCGGACGAAACACTATCCCAGGATGGTGCATCCCGAACGGATTGCCGCGGTGGAGATTCATCGAGAGGTGCTTCGGCCATCGAATGCCCGCCACTTCCCCAACGAGCGGCTGATGGCCGGCCGTAAGGCGGTTCCGGAGCATAAAAACGTTTACGTCCTTTCGGATGAGCATCAGGTGATCCACAACCTGCTCAACTTCCAGCTCAATGATTCGGGTCACTATTTCGGGCTGGCCTCGCTGCGGCAGCAGTACGATCTGCTGCTCCTTTCGCGGCGGCTGGATCCCCTGTCGGCGGCGTCCGGTTTGGGCCACTACTTCGATGCCATGAATGCGAACCTGGCGCTGACATCCGCCATGATGGGTGCGCCGCCCTCGATCACCTTTTTACCCGACCGCAAGGCGCATCGCTTTGTGCGGCGTGTTGAGCATGCCATGGAGTTTCCCCGCAGGGCCCGGCTGGCCAGGGGTTTCAAGGGGGGGGGCCGCCAGCTGGTTCACTATGTACGCGAGTTCTATCGATTTTTTCTGAACAGGGATTCGAGGCAATCGCTGCTGATCCGTCTCCGGAAACGAAAATGGTACGGCGATCATTTCCGGAATCTGTGGAAGGTTCTCAGGGGCGGATAGGCCTTACCGCACCAGCCCCTTGTGGTCGTAGTACCACTGGGTGTAGAGCTGGAGGTTCATTTTGTAGGAGAGCAGGAAGAAGATATCCTTCACCCGCATGTCGGTATTGTACCCGTCGAGGAAATCGGTCCAGGTAAAATGGAAAGCCGCATCGATGCTGTGTGTTACCCTTGACCATCCCGGCAGTCGGGTGCCGACGCCTGCGACCACCGCACCGGTGCTGTATAGCCTTGATCGTTTGTCGGTTACATTATTCTTGAATGTATAGAACATGCCCGATAGCCCGGCCTGAACAAAGGGCGCCACGCCGGTAATGCGGTCGGCCAGGTAATACTCGCCCATGATACTGGTCTCCAGCACGAAGGTGTTGAAGGCATACCCCCGCCAGGCGTAATTGGAGCGCAGGTCGTTGCCGCCGACGAACATTGGGGAGATCTGGGCGCTGATGGCCAGATTCTGCAGCGGGAACAGCCTTGCGCCACCGATGGCAGCAAAACGCACCTGCCAGAGGTCGATATCGAGGTTGTCGAACAGGCGGCGCACGCCGGTAACCCGTGAATCCTTGCCCCCTATGTCGCCGAAATAGCTGGTAGTGGTCAGTCCGCCGTATATCTCCGAGTCCTTGTACAGTTTGCGGAGGAACTGTGCCTGGCCGGGCATGGAAAGGCCCAGGAGCAGGATAAAGAAGACCGGTCGGAGCAAGGTTTGCATACGTGGTGACAAAAGTAGCATTTCGATGGGTTATTGTGGATGTGAAAGCCAACTCTTAACCGGTTAATGGGCAGAATGGCAGGGAATACAGGAAGTTGGTCAAATAGTTGTTTACCCCTGATCCAGCCGCTGATCTACCTGGTAAGGCACTTTCCAATCCCCAATTTTCTACCTTTGCTCCAAACCCTTAGAAGCCATGCTTAACCTCGAATCCTTCATCTCGAAACACATCACCCGGCGCACGGAGAGCCTGTTCAGCGCCGACCTGGCGGCCAACAGCGATACCCTCAGCCGCGAGATCGGCGGCAAATCGGTGCTGGTGATCGGCGGCGCCGGCACCATCGGGTCGTCGTATATCCGGGCCCTGCTCCGGTTTGAACCGGCACGGCTCATCGTGGCCGACATCAGCGAGAACGGCCTTACCGAACTCACCCGCGACCTGCGCAGCACCCATAACCTGAAGGTGCCGGCCGTGTTTAAAACCTACCCGGTGAATTTCGGCGACCCGGTGTTTGAGCGGATCCTGCAAACCGAAGGACCGTTCGATATCGTGGCCAACTTTGCCGCACACAAGCATGTACGTTCCGAAAAGGACGAGCACTCCATCACTGCCCTGCTGGAGAATAATGTGATCAAGGCCGAAAGGCTGCTGGAGATGCTGGCGGGGCGGCAATCCCCGACGCATTTTTTCTGCGTCAGCACCGACAAGGCGGCCAATCCGGTAAACATCATGGGTGCCTCCAAAAAAATCATGGAGGAGGTGATCATGGCCTATGCCGGCACCTTCCCGGTGACTACCGCGCGGTTTGCCAATGTGGCCTTCTCGCAGGGCAGCCTGCCCGACGGGTTCATGCACCGCATGGCCCGGCGCCAGCCCCTGTCGTCGCCATCCGATGTGCTGCGCTATTTCGTCTCCCCCGAGGAGTCGGGCGAGATCTGCCTCATGGCCTGCATACTCGGCCAATCGGGCGAAATCTTCTTCCCCAAGCTGGGTAAGGAACAAATGATGACCTTTTCCGATATCGCCATCGCCTTCCTCCGCGAACAGGGCTATGAACCCGTAATCTGTTCCTCCGAAGAAGAAGCCAAGGCCTTTTTCACCACCGAGGCATCGCGTCACGCATCACGCGTCACGCGTCACGATTCTTCCGCGTCACGCGTCACGCGTCACGCCTCCTACCCCGTCTACTTCTTCACCTCCGACACCTCCGGCGAAAAGGCCTACGAGGAGTTCTTCACCCCGGGCGAGGATGTCGACCTTCAAACCTATTCATCGCTGGGGGTTATAAAGAACGCTCCCAAACGACCGCTGGCCGAAATTCGGCAGACGATCGCCCTGCTGAAGGAGACGATCGATCGGCCGGGCATCACCAAGGCGGAGATCGTGAAAGTGCTTTCCGCGCTCATTCCCGGTTTTGACCATATCGAAACGGGGAAGGGGCTGGATTCGAAGATGTAGGCCACCCCACCTCCCCCTGCCACCTCCCCCTGCCACCTCCCCCTGCCCCCTCCTTGTGAAGGAGGGGGTTCGCTACTGCGTTCCCTCAAACGTAAGTCTGGCAGTGGCGTCCCCCTCCTTCACAAGGAGGGGGGTAGGGGGGAGGTCTGGTCGGGGCAGGTAGGGTCTGGCAGTGGCGTCCCCCTCCTTCACAAGGAGGGGGGTAGGGGGGAGGTGGCAGGGGTAGGAAGGGGCCGGCAGTGGCGTCCCCCTCCTT
>CAYWHP010000177.1:0-3187 GCA_964457845.1 uncultured Porphyromonadaceae bacterium
ACCACCTATTATGTGAGGGCCTACGCCACCAACGGCGAAGGAACGGCCTACGGAACTGAGCGTACCTTCAAGACACTCGTTACCCCCACACTGCCAACCGTTACAACAACGGCCGCAACGTCCATCACCAATACCAGCGTCACAACCGGCGGAAACGTAACGTCGGAAGGCAGCTCACCTGTCGTGCTTCGCGGAGTTTGCTGGAGCGGCAGCCCGAATCCAACGAAAAACGACATCATTACTGCTGACGGCGCTGGTCCGGGCGCTTATGTGAGCAACATCACCACCCTTGTAGCGAACTTCACCTACTACATCAGGGCTTATGCAACCAGCGTGGTGGGCACCGCTTACGGAGAGGAGATTGTAGTGGTGACAACGGGCACCGGTACCCCTCTCACGGTGATCACCGCAGCGGTGACAGGAATCAGCCAGACCGGAGCTACATGCGGCGGAAACGTAACCCACCCGGGCAGCTCTGTCGTTCTTACCCGCGGGGTGTGCTGGAGCACTTCGGCCAATCCTACCATTGCCGACCTTAAAACAACCGATGGCAGCAGCCTCGGGTCGTACACGAGCAGCATCACCGGCTTGTCGGCAAATACGGCCTATCATGTACGTGCCTATGCCACCAACAGCCAGACCACTGCATACGGTGAGGATATCCCGTTCACCACCCTTCCGAATGCCTCATTGCCCGTTCTTACCACGGTCGCTATCAGCAATATCGGTCAAACCACTGCGTCTTCAGGAGGTTCGATTAGCAGTGCGGGCAGCGGCACCGTTACCGCCCGTGGCGTATGCTGGAGTACTTCAAGGAACCCGGGCGTTCGTGATGATCGCACTTCCGACGGAATGGGGACCGGTAACTTCAGGAGTGAAATCAGCGGTCTCACACCCGGAACCCCCTATTATGTAAGGGCTTACGCTACCAACAGCACGGGTACCGGCTATGGCAATGAATTAACCTTCACCACCGGTACCTCCGGCCTTCCGGTGGTCACAACCACCGTAGCCAGTGATATCACTGCATACGGAGCCAAAACCGGAGGCAATGTTACCAGCCAGGGTTCCACCTCCGTCACCGAACGAGGGGTTTGCTACGGCACCACCCCGGATCCGGACATCTCCGGATTTCACATCATCAGCGGGTCCGGCACAGGGTCATTTATCAGTATACTGCCCCGGCTGGTCAGCGGCAGGCTCTATTATGTGAGGGCCTATGCCACCAACAGATCGGGAACAGCCTATGGCAACCAGATCTCGTTTACCACACTCGCCGTGCCCACCGTAACCACAGCTGCAGTAACCAACATAGAGCCCTGGTCGGTCACTGCTGGCGGGAACGTTACCGCACAGGGGAGCTCCGCGGTTACCGTCCGTGGCGTATGCTGGGGAACTGAAGCCAATCCCGACCTCAGTGACTCCTACTTCACCCAGGGATCAGGACTGGGTTCGTACACGGTCAATGTGACCGGCCTTAAACAGAACACCGTCTATCATGTAAGGGCATTCGCCACAAACGCGGTTGGTACCGACTACGGATCCGATGTAACTTTTACCACCGAAGCCTTGACCGTTATGGATGGCGATGGCAATGTGTACAACACGGTTAAAATCGGAAACCAGATATGGACGGCTGAGAACCTCAAAACAACCAAATACGTTAATGGTTCCGATATGATCAATTTAACAGACAATGCCGCGTGGGCAACCACGGGTAGTCCCGCCTATTGCTGGTACAACAACGACATTTCCAACAAGGACAAGTACGGGGCTTTGTACAACTGGGAGGCCGTGAGATCCGGCAAGCTGGAACCTGAGGGCTGGCATATCCCAACTGAGGCGGAAGTGGAAACGCTCCTGAACTACCTGGGTGGTTACGACCTTGCCGGAGGCAAGCTCAAGGAAACGGGAACAACGTACTGGACCGAACCCAATACCGGTGCAACCAATGAAACGGGCTTCTCCGGTCGCCCGGGCGGCAGGCGTGCTGAAACCGGAGCGTTCCAATTGGCCGCTTACTTTGGCTACATCTGGACAACTACCCCGTTCGATCCTTATTCCTATTTTCTTTATCTGCAATATGGATCCAGCAATGCTCATGTAACGGCAACGTGGCCGGCCAGCGGACTGAGCATACGCCTGATCAAGGACTGACATCCCTTCGGTTAATGTACTGATAAAGCTCCGGCCGGTTGGGTTTCCAACCGGCCGGGCTTTTTTCAGGATGCAGGGAAAGTCACTTTTTTGCGGCAGCCTGGGTCAGTTTAATCATGGTCCGGAACGACAGATCGGGATGCGCCACCTGGTTAACCGTGCCGGCTATGTACAGATTCTCCTTCGGGCAATAGTAGGCCAGAGCGCCCGACAGCCCCGAATGGCCGATGAACCGGGGAACGGCTCCGGTGGGGTTGAAAATCAGGGGAAGCTGGAACTTGTGTATGCCGGTCCCGGATTGCATGGGGAAAAATATCCGGTTCCACTGCTGCAGCCCGCTGATGTATTCCGCAGGAAACAGCTTCCCGGTAAAGAACGCCTCAATAAACACCAGCATATCACCTGAATTGGAAACAATGCCGCCGTCGGGGCCAAACGATGTCATCGCTTCGGGTATGTCGAGAATGTCAGCCTTGTAGTACAACGGCTTCGGTCTTTTGTCGGCAGTATCAAGGTACAGGTAGGTGTTTTTCAGCTCCAGCGGATCGATGATCCCTTCCTGGCAATTTTCACGATAGGATTTCCCGGTGATGTTTTCAATGATTTTGCCCAAAAGCTGAAAGTTCGTATCGGAATAGTGCGCCTTGCCTTTTGTGCCGGGTACAAAAAGGGGGTTTATTTTTTTGGTCCGGTCAATGGCCTCTCCAAAAGTCCAGTGCTGGTCTTTTTTACCGATAAGGTCATCTTCAAGGCTCTTTCCGTTTGCCCCCTTATTCTGGAAGTAATCCGGCAGACCGGAGGTATGCGAAAGCAGATGACGCACCGTCAGCTCAGCCGAATGGTCGTTTCCTTTAAACACATGAAGGCCGTTCAGTACCGGCGGGTCGAGGTAGCGGCTGATTTTATCGTCGAGGCTGAGCAGCCCCTTCGACCGGAGGTTCAATACGATGGCCGTGGTGAACAGCTTCGTGGTGCTGGCAATGAAATAGAGCTGGCCGGGGCCGATATTTCCCGATGCGCCCTCCCAAAT
>CAYWHP010000177.1:3287-7340 GCA_964457845.1 uncultured Porphyromonadaceae bacterium
CTTTTGTGAACCAGCAGGAGAAGAGCTCCATATCGGAACCCTTTGTGACTTCGGCCTCGGTGAACTGATCGGCTTTCGAGTCGTAGCCGAAAAGCTGCCGCCTTTCGGATATCAGTTTCCCTTTGGTTTCCACGCGGGCATAGCCATCCAAACCGGTGCCGAAGGGTTTGAGCTCGGTGGTGAGGGTGGTGTCCTTGCCCAGTTCGGCCTGCCAGGTGCCGGCGAGCTGTTTCAGCAGTTTAACCTGATCGGGTTTCGTGGAGCCTGTTTGAGCGGTGGTTCCGGTTACCAGGGCAAGAAGGAAAACCAGGGTGAGGGCTGTTGTCGAAATAGTTTTCATAGCATTGATTTATTGTAGGTTATAATTTTTTCATGGCTTCGGCCCGCATCTCCGCAGGCATCTTTTCGATGGCATACCGCAGCGCGGTGCGGGGCATGGTGGCCCGGTGGCGGAGCACGAATTCAAATACTTCCTGCCGGTGCGATTCGGTGGCGGCCTTGAGCATCCAGCCGTAGCCCTTCTGCACCAGGTCGTCAGGGTCGTGCAGGAGCAGGGTGGCGATCTCGAAGATATCGCTGAGGAACAGCCCCCGTGCGGCCGGGATGATGAGCGTGACGGCTGCCGCGCGGCGCATCCAGCGGTTGGGCGATTGGGTGAACCGCTTCAGTTCAGCCAGATAGCCTGGATACAGCATGATAAATTCGGCCACGGTGTGGTTGCAGAGCGTGTCGCAGGCCGCCCAGTTGTTCACGTACAGGGTGATCCACCGCTCGAGTGTGACGAAGTCGCCGGGCTCGAATTTCCGGCGCTGCCTGTTCGCCCAGTCGCACGCGATGATGGTTTCCTCCATGAGGCCAGTTTGCATGAGCTCCTCGCAAAGCGCCAGGATCTCGTCCTTTCCGGACCCCTTCAGCAGGCGATAATAGTCTGCGCCGATCTTCCGGGCCGCGGAATTGCTGAGCCCGTAAAACCGGACGGGCTCCTTGAAATACCGCTCGGCGCCGGCTTTCCAGACGGGGTCGGCCTTGGCGGCGAGCTCGCTGCGGAGAGATGGAAGAAGTGACGAGTGACGAGTGACGAGTGACATGCAAGGGATGGTTTTTGATCAAACGAACGCCAGCGGGAATAACCAACGGAAAGATACGGATTTTTGAAAAACGTGCGCCTGAGAGTCTGCATGGTTAGTATTTGGTGGATTTGTTTTATTGCGCTAATATTGCATTCTACTTTAGTTTATCAGAATAAAGTAAATTAAAAATTTGAAATATCATGTATTTGCGCAAGCAGGTATTACCGGGAATCGGGATGGAAAGTGCCTTTTTATGGGGCGCCCGTCAAACCGGGAAGAGCACCTTACTGAAGGCGCTGTATCCGGATGCCCTCTGTTTTGATCTTCTTTTGTCAAGGGAATATGAGCGCTTTATACGGAACCCCGGTATAATCCGGGAAATTCTGGAGGCAATGGACCCGGGCACCCTGGTTATTGTTGATGAAATTCAGCGGATACCGGAGTTGCTCAATGAGATTCAATGGCTGATCGTTAACCGCAACGACCGTTTTATTTTAAGTGGTTCGAGCCCCCGGAAAATTTTGCATTCGGGCGGTAACCTCCTTGGCGGCAGGGCTATCCGGTACGATTTATACCCGTTGGTTTACCCCGAGATTCCGGATTTTGATCTGGTAAAGGCCTTGAACAGCGGTCTGCTGCCACGACATTATCTGTCGCCCCGGCCCGAAAAGCTGCTGTCAGGCTATATCGGCAGCTATTTGCGCGATGAAATTGTGGCTGAAGCCAGGATTCGCAATATCTCCTCTTTTTCGCGATTCCTTGAGGCTGCTGCCCTGACAAACGGCGAGATGGTCAATTATGCGAATATCGCTTCCGACTGCGGGGTTAGTGCACCTACGGCAAAGGAGTATTTTCAGATCCTGGAAGATACCATGATCGGCCGGTTTTTGCCCTCTTTTCAGAAGAAACCCAAGCGCAGGGTTATCCGCGCTCCCAAATTTTATCTTTTTGATGTGGGAGTGGCAAGTTACCTGGTGAAAAGAGGTAAAATCGAACAGGGCAGCGAATCCTTCGGTAAATCATTTGAACACTTTCTTTATCAGGAGATTATTGCACACAGTCATTATTCCGACCTTAATTATCCCGTTCATTACTGGAGAACGGCATCTCAGCTTGAGGTCGATTTTGTCTTGGGCGACCATGAAGTTTCCGTGGAGGTTAAGTCGACCGACCAGGCAAAGCCCCGGCACTATTCCGGATTAACCAGTTTTGGTGAAGAGTACACGGTAAAAAGGCAGATTCTGGTAACCAACGATACCCATCCCCGACAGGTGGGAAATATATCCATTTTACCCTGGCGTATTTTTTTGGAGCAGCTTTGGGGTGGTGAACTGATACACTAAAGGATCAGGGTGCCGGTTGGAAATTAATGATCCAGTTTAAAGCCGGCACTCTGCCTTATATCCTGCGACGAGGCCCCGAGGCGGATGGTATAATTGCCGGCTTCGGCAATCCAGCCGGATGCTTCCGGATCAAACGAGGCCATCGATCTTGCTGATAATTCAAAAGTAAGGGTTTGCGATTCACCCGGTTGCAGCAACCCGGTTTTAGCAAAAGCCTTCAACTCCATTACCGGTTTATCCAGCTTGCCGGCCGGCGCCGAAAGATAGAGCTGCACCACCTCACGGCCTGCCGCCTCCCCCTCGTTTTTTATATCAATATTTATTTGGATTTGACCGGAGAACCGACCGGAGCTCAGCACCGGTTCCCCGTAACGGAACCGTGTATACGACAGGCCGTATCCGAATGGATAGGAAACCGGTGCGTTATGCGTGGCGTAGTGCCGGTACCCGACATAGATGCCCTCTTCGTACCGGATTGTCGAGGGCCTTGGAAGCAGGAACGATAACAATCCGCCCCGGTTTTTACCGGGTTTGCCCCTGACCGGTGTACCCGGAAAATTGCGTGCCGATGGCGTATCCTCGTATTTCAGCGGGAAGGTGGTGGCCAGTTTGCCCGATGGGTTTACCGTTCCGCTGATCACATCCGCGATGGCATGGCCCGATTCCTGTCCACCCTGCCAGGCCAGCAGGATAGCATCTGGCATCTCTTTCCAGCTGGCCGTTTCCATCACGCCGCCGGTATTCAGGATGACAACGGATTTTTTCCCGGCAGCACGGCAGGTTTCAGTAACCATTTCGATCAGCTCCCGCTCGGCTTTGGTCAGGTTAAAATCCCCCTCCACGGAGCGGTCGCGGAATTCCCCCGAGTTTCTTCCGATGGTGATCAGGGCGATGTCGGCCTCCGTAACTATTCTCCCGATGAGGGCTTTGCTGAGAACGGGCTCCGGTACGGATGCCCGGGGCTTTAACCGCTGGCGCCTCAGCCGTTCATCCGAACCTGCCTTCAGATATCCGGCATACAGCTTCAGCAGCTCTTCATTCAAAACGAAACCCGCGTCCTGCAACCCCCGGATGATCGGTACGGTGTACGCCTCGTTAACATCGCCGCTGCCCGTGCCGCCGGTGTTGATCTCCAGCGAGGCTTTGCCGAAAGCGGCTATCCGGGTGCCCGGCAGGATGGGGAGCGCCCGGTTTTCGTTTTTCAGCAACACCATTCCTTCACCGGCTGCTTCCCGGGCAACCTTCGCATGCAGCTCCAGATCGGGCCTGCCGGAGTTCGGATATCCTTTAAAACGTGGGGATTCCTCCATGATGTTCAGTATCCTGGCGATGTTCCGGTCGAGCACTCCAACGTCGAGTTTGCCCTTTTTCACGGCGGACACTATCAGCTGTGACTGCCTGGCGGTACCTGGCATGAGCAGGTCATTGCCGGCCTGCATCATGGCTGCCGCGTCGCTGCCTCCATACCAGTCGCTCATCACATAGCCCCTGAATCCCCACTCCTCCCGGAGAATGCCGGTAAGCAGCTCATGGCTTTCCGGAGCATACCGGCCATTTATCAGGTTGTACGACGACATCACGGTGCGGGGCTGCGACTCCTCCACGGCGATGCGGAACCCCTCGAGGTAGATCTCGCGGAG
>CAYWHP010000178.1:0-7251 GCA_964457845.1 uncultured Porphyromonadaceae bacterium
CCTGAAGGTTGACTGTACCAATTGATTGTTCCTGCCGACGCGGTGGCATAAAGGGTTGTGGAACCCGAACCGCAAACCGTACCGTTCGTGAAACTGGTGATGGTTGGCATAGGGGTCAATACTACGGTAACAGCCAGCCGGCCGACCGACTCACAGCCGTTAAGGGTTTGACTGGCATGATACGTGGAGCCTGAAGTGAGGAATGTTGTTGCAGGTAATACGCTTCCGCCGCTGGCTGCCGTATACCAGATGACTGAGCTTCCGTTTACCGCAACATTGCTCAATCTGGGACTTGCGGAGGCACAGAAATTCTGGCTGGCGGCGCCTGTTGGCGGGGCGGTTGAATATACTGTGAGGACTGGTGTGTCGGCCAGGTCCGCACTGGTGCAGCCTGTGACAGAAGTTGCAACAATTTTATAGACTGTTGTAGCTGTGGGAATATTGGCCTGTAGCAAAGTCAAAGTAAGATCGCTGCCGCTTCCGGTGCCGGAAACCGCGGGCGAGAGGGAATTTCCTGCCTGTGTTTTTAATTCATACCGAATGCCGTTACCAGCATTTGTGATATAAAAAATGGCATTTCCCGTTGCAGGATTGCAGGCATAGGCATCACTGACCGTAAGTCCCGTATTGAGCGCCGGATCTGCTGCCGGTTGTGTGATGGTATAGGTGAAGGTGGTACTGGCAACGAGGTTGGCATCTGTAACCACAAGGTTATAGGTTCCTGCCGATAAGCCGCTTTGATCTTCATTTCCCTGAATAATGCCGGCGCCGGCCGATGTTGTCCATGAATAGGTGTAGGGCGCTACGCCACCGGTAACGGTTATGTTTATGGCACCATTGTTTCCGCCATTACAGGTCACATTCGTAACTGTTGCTGAGACCGAGGTGGCGGGATCACCGGTTACCTTAACATTGTCGAAAAAGTGATTCAGTCCGGTGGTGGAATTGTCCCTCACTGTTACTCTGATCGCCAGTGTATTGCTGTTGGTAACGTTGGTGCATGCATTTACGGGTGCCGCAGGAGTTCCGTCGTAATCATTCGAGTAGGTACCTGTTAAAGGGTTCGTGAAGGGCTGGCCTGCGCCTCCATTGATCGAATACTCGAAACGAATGAAATCTGTCGACGACAGGGAGCCTGTTTCCCAGGTATCTACCTTAATACTGAGGTTTGTAAACGACCGAACGTCTATGGTTTTCGATTGCCAGCTGCCTCCATTTATATTGGTCGACCGCATGGCATTTGACTGAACGGAAAAATTGTTGGTAGCGGTACTGGTTGTCCAGTCCGCGGCAGGATCGTTTTGTGTATTGTCGGCATCAGGGAACTGTTCCAGCCAGATTGTCCGGCTTCCGCCTGCCCCGCATGTTGCCGGGTAATTCACGGTTACTGTTGAGGTGCAGGTGCTTGAATTTCCTGACGCATCGGTTACTGTCAGCGTTACCGAATTTGCCCCGACGTTACCGGAGTTAAAGGTTGACTTGCTGACTGCGAGTATCAGGCTGCCTGCAGCGGTACAGTTATCGGATGATCCGTTGTTTAGGTCAGTCGGGGTGATGGATGCATTACCGGTTCCGTCGAGGGTAATGGTTATGTTTTTGCAGACCGCTGTCGGGACTGTTAAATCGGGAGCGGTGCCGACAGTAACTTGTTTGGTATTGACACATCCGTGAATAATATCGGTGACAGTAACCGAATAGGTGCCGGCTGCCAGGTTGGTTGCCGTGGCGGTTGTCTGGTTGCCGGCAGCGGCATTCCAAAGGTAGGAGAAAGTTGGAGATGGAATGGTTCCCGGAGATGACGCCGATACTGCAGCAGATCCGTTGCTGCTGTTGCAATTGGCATTCACTATGGTCCCGATGGTGATTACCGGGGCCGGGAATACCTCAACCACCGGTGTCGTAGCAATTGTTGAACAGCCATTACCATCCGTGACCGTCACTGTAAAGGCCTGCCCGGTGTAATTGCTCACAGCCGGCATATAAACAGGATTGTACACCGAAGCGCTGCTTAGGTTCACTGAAGGGTTCCAAATATAAGTGACTCCGGTTGTGGGTGTTGCGCTTAGCTGGATGCTGGATGCGTTGCAGTCGGAGTAATCGCTGGCTATGGCAGTAGCATTGGGAATGGGGTTAACAGTCAGCACCATTTCATCGGTACCCGTACATATCGGATTCGGTCCCGGCTGATCCTGGCCGGTGAGTGTGAACGTATAAATTCCAACAGGTATGGAGCTGCTCACAGTTGGGTTGGCAATTGTTCGGTCAGACAAATATACAATGGCTCCCGGAGGCTGTGAGGTCCATGAATAATTAATTGCTGCTGACCCGTTGATGGCGACACCGCTCTGCCCTTTGCACATCATGATATCGGAACCGGCATTGGGATCAAAAACGGTAATGTCTGGTATGATTATGTTGTTTTCAGTAATCGTATTACAATGCAAGGTGTCACTTACATCAATGCGATGACTGCTCCCGACGAGGTCGGAACCATCTGACCGGGAGGCAGTGAGGGTGAAAACATTGTTTGCCTGGAAAGGCCCGCCGTCAAGGCTGAATTCATAATTTTCAAGAAGAAGTCCGCCTTTAAGGTGCGCAGTTATGGTGGCCACGGGATTACCGCTTCCCTGGCATTGAATGATCGATGTAGAAGATGGCAGTATTTGTGTTTCGTCGATGATTGTGATCAGTTTCTCGAGGTAGGTTGGTACAACATCGCAGGGGCAGCTGTTATTTACCTTAAAAATGATGGTTTCATTGCCTTCAACCATTCCGTCGGCCTTAGCCCGGTAATGGTAATCCGCAAAATTCTGTCCTGCGGGTACGGTGGCGGTACCGGGGAACGAACCATCTCCAATGATAGCCCCGTCCGGGGTGGTGTATATATAGTCAATCCCATTTTGTGCAGTACCGGAAATCAAAATGTTCAGCGTCATATCTTCTGCGGTACTTGCTCCGGCCGCACGCGAAAAGCGAATGAAACTGCCTTCGCATCCTTCATACATGGAGGTTTTATCACCGGATAAGCCTGACAACAGGTTCTCAACCTGAATTTCGTTGGAAGTAAAGCTCTTTCCCTCAAGAAATACCCCTGAGTCCCATTTCTGGTCGGCAGCGTCCGCAACAACCAGCTTTATGTGGTAGGTCTGGCAGGGTACTACATCATGCTTGGCGGCCAGGAGAGTCGTCCTTCCATCGAACTCCATGCTTGCCCCGCCATTACCGTTTGCCCAGGTAAGGGTACCGTTGGTCCGGTTGGTAAAATGGCCGTTGTCAACATAGTATTGCCCGTTAACAGCGGGCTGGGCAGTGTTAACTGTGGGGCTGATGGTCCAGGGGCCTGATGTGCCGCCGGTAAAGCTGTGCCCGAAAATAGAAGCATAGGTCATCCAGGACTGAAGCCCGGCGGGATAATTTGACACAGAATTATACCCTTGTCCGTGGACGTTATTTATGGAAACCGGGGTATTGGTGTTCGGGATCAGCGCGATATTGACGGCTGTATTTACGGTTCCGTCGCCGATTCCCGGACCGCTGAGGAAGAACGCAAATGCATCATTATAGGTCTGACCAACACTCTCGAGGTATTCTTCGGATGCAAAAATATAGTTGAATTCGAGTTTGTCGCCGGCTGGAACGAAGTCGAATTCCAAAACAGCCGCATCGTAAGAGGTGATTCCTGCGGCACTGTTCAGCTGGGTGTCGCCGGCGCTTCCGTTAAGGGTGGTTGTGTTGTATTCGTAATTTGGTCCTTCCGCTTCACTTACTTTTCCTGTGGATAAAATGATGCCTTCGTCAATCTCGAAGCTTGAGGTACCTCTAGTAAAGTGGCCAATCTGGACTGCAGTGCCTCTGAAAGTAATATTGCTGGCCTTTAGGCACCCTTTTACAAGTACATTTTCAACAAGTTGCTGGGCTGTGTAACCATATTCGGGATATTGGCGATTAACAGCAATAGATCCTGCCGGTGCGTCATCATCCATGATGGTGGCAGTATGTATGCTGGGACTAACCGCGGTCGCGTTGGTTGGGGTCCCCATGGTGAGAATCACCGTTTCATTTGATTCGCTCAGGGCATCCGATGTTATGGAGATGGTAGCGGAACCGGTTGTGCTCCCTGCGGGAATGGCTATCGGGCTTGGCGTTAGGGTATAGTCGGTGCCTCCGCCTGTGGCGGTTCCACCAATAGTAAACGTTACAGTTACAACTTGCCCGCTTGCAGTGGATAGCTGGGCCGTTATGCTGAGCGTGCCCGTTTCCATGGTACTTGTTTGAGCGGACGTGGTGAAAGCGACCGTTGGTGTAGCGTCGTTGTCGTTGATGGTAAGGGTATGAACCGATGTCGCCCCGATGGTTGCATTAACGGGGGCTCCCAGGGTAATGATGATCGTCTCGTTGATTTCATCGAGTAAATCTTCTGTAATGGTAACCGAAATAGTGGCAGATGAGGAGCCGGCGGCTATGGTTAGCGGACTTGGGGTAATGACGTAATCTCCATTGATTGTGGCAGTTCCGGTCACGGTATAATTCACAGTGACAGCCTGACCGCTGACCGCAGAAAGCTGCGCGGTGACGGTCATGGTACCGGTTTCGGCTGCATTGGTTTGCCCGGCAGTTGTAAAGGATACCGTTGGTGTTGCATCATTGTCATTGATGGTGCCAGTATGCATGGTATTGACCCCTGCGGTTGCATTGGTAAGGGTTCCCATCGTAATGACAACCGTCTCGTTTGGTTCGTCGATTACATCATTGACAACGGCAATGGTAATGGAACCCGAGCCGGAACCTGCCGGAATGGTTATCGGGCTGGTTGTAAGGGTAAAGTCGGTTGTTGGAGTAGCTGTTCCGCCAACAGAAAATGCCATGATGACGGGTTGTCCGCTAAGTGCTGATAGCTGGGCGGTAATTGTCATAGTCCCAGATTCGCCTGCGTTTGTTTGGGAAGTAGTCGTAAAGCTGACAGACGGGGCATTGTCATCATCGGCTATGGTAACGGTATGGCCGGTTATGGCTCCGGCTGTTGCATTCGTCGGGGTTCCCATGGTAAGAATAACCGATTCATTGGCTTCATCAAGATTGTCGGAGATTATGCTGATGTTGATTGTCCCTGTTGTTGCCCCGGCATTTATGGTGACCGGACTGGCCGAACAGGAATAATCCGTGCCATTCCCGGCCGAACCTCCCAGGGTAAACGGAATTGAAACAGTCTGCGTGGTTGCATTGGAAAGCTGTACCGTAACACTCATTGTTCCCGATTCTGCCGAGCTGGTTTGCGAGCCAGAAGAAAAGGTCGCGGTTGGAGTTCCGTCGTCATCGGTAATGTAGGCGGTGTGGACGGTTGTTGGACCGGTGGCGGCATTTACCGGAATCCCCATGGTCAATATAACAGTCTCATTGGTTTCATCCAGAATATCCGGAATTATAGATAGTGTCGCCGAAGCGGAGGTGGACCCGGCCGGTATGATGATTGGACTGGCCGTAAGCGTGTAATCGGTTCCGCTGCCTGTTGCTGAGCCGCTTACTGTAAAAGGTACAGTGACAGCCACTGAAGATGGCGCGGAGAGTTGTGCGGTAATGGCAATCGTGCCTGATTCATTCGCGGATATTTGTGAACCGGCAGTAAACGAAACAGTTGGCACGGAATCGTCATTTGTAATCGTTGCCACATGAACGGTTGTTGCCCCCGCAGTGGCATGTGTGGGGGTCCCCATGGTCAGAATTACGGTTTCATTGGGTTCATAAAGAACATCTTCCGTGATCGAAATGACTGCCGACTCACTGAGGCTACCGGCGAAAATCGTAATTGGACTCGGTGTAATGGAATAGTCGGTACCGCTTCCGGTGGATGTGCCACTAACAGTAAATGGCACTGTGATATTGAACGAGCTGACCGCAGATAGCTGGGCGGTAACTGTAAGTGTACCCGATTCGGAAACACTGGATTGGGCGCCTGTAGTGAAACTGACGGTTGGGACAGGATCATTGTCGAGAATGCTGGCAGTATGTGCCGTAATGGAGCCCGGAGTTGCGTTGGTTACCGATCCCATGGTCAAAATCACGGTTTCGGATGGCTCGTTTGCGTTGTCGCTGACAATGGTGATGATGGCGGTTCCCGATAGGCTGCCCGGATTGATGATTATCGGACTGTCTGTCATGTTAAAGTCGGCTGCCGGGATGGCTGTACCGCTTACCACAAATGGGATGGTCACTGGCTGGCCGCTGACAGCCGACAACTGGGCGGTCACGGTCATCGTGCCGGATTCAGAAGAGTTCGTTTGTGTTGCTGATGTAAATGTAACACTCGGGATAGGATCATCATCGGTGATGGTAACAGTATGGCCGGGAATGGATCCAATGGTTGCATTGCCTGGGGAACTCATGGTGAGGATCACGGTTTCATTCTCCTCATCCAGCGCATCCTGAACAATGGTAACCGGGAAAGATATTCCCGGACTTCCGGCAGGAATGGTTATTGTTCCGGCTGGGATGGAATAATCGATGCCACCACTTGTTGCTGATCCGGTAACAGCTATTTCGACGGTAACAGGCAGGGCACTGATGGCCGTAAGTGTAAGGACTGCAGCCAGAGTGCCCGACTCAGCTGCACTGCTTTGAGAAGCAACAGTAAATGAAATTGCTGGTACAGGGTCATCATCAGTTATTGTTCCGGTAAAAACCGTATTTGCCCCGATTGTTGCATTCACAGGTGTTCCCATCGTAACAATGACGGTTTCATTGCCTTCGTACAGGGCATCAGCGCTTATTGTGATGGTGATGTTGCCGGTTGCAGCTCCGGCGGCAATGCTCAACGGACTTGCCGTTATGGAATAATCGGTGCCGGAGCCGGCGGCTGTGCCGGTTACAGAAAAGGGAATTGTTGCCGGAAAGGAAGTTGGAGAGGAAAGTTGGGCAGTAACGGTTATGGTTCCGGATTCACCGGCGCTGCTCAGGGAAACCGAAGTAAATGAGACTGTCGGAACAGGATCATCATCCGTAAGGGTTGCGGTGTGAACGGTAGTTGAACCGAGTGCGGCATTGACGGGTGTTCCCAGTGTCAGAATTACGGTTTCATTGGATTCCCGGAGCGCATCACCGGTAATTGTAATCGTGGCCGAACCGGTTGTGCTTCCTGCTGCAATGGTTATCGGGCTCGAGGTAATGGTATAATCGGAATTGAAGGTGGCTGTACCGGCCAGTGTAAAGGGAACGGTGACGATATTTCCGCTGGCGGCGGACAACTGGGCAGTAACA
>CAYWHP010000179.1:0-7125 GCA_964457845.1 uncultured Porphyromonadaceae bacterium
GCCGATGTTTTTACCGTCTTTGGTTTTTGAACCGGCAACCGTCGGATTTTCGTCAGTGCTCCAGCAAACTCCCCGCACGGATACGGAAGCGCCGCCGCAAAACACGACTTTGCCTCCGGAGTTCGCAGATGTGCCGGTGACATCCGAAACCTTGGCAGTTTCTACCGTTGGTATGGTATTAGTGGTAAAATACTCCTGGCTGCCGTAGGAAATCCCGGCAGAATTAATGGCATAAGCCCTCACGAAATAGGCGGTAGCCTCCTTCAGTCCCTCCATGATGCTGGTGAAAGTGCCTGAACCATTGCCATCCAACGATTTTTGGTCACCAACGGTTGGATTTCCATCGCGATTCCAGCATACTCCCCTCGAAGTGATTGGACCCGATCCGACAGTTACGATCTTCCCCCCGCTTACGGCACTGGTTGCAGAAATACCCGTTGTCTCAAGGGTAAGGATTACAGGCGGCACAGAATTTAAGTTCGGGTCAGGTTCCCTGTCACAGCCCGAAATGACTGCAACCAGTAAGCAAGCAATAATTCCGGTCGGAATCATCGACGAATACCTGGCCGCATGGTTCACTGTTTCTATGGTTTACCGTAATCATTTCAAATTTACAACAATTAAAGGCAACGGCTTTAATGACTTTACCCTCTTCATAAACTATATTGACATTCGGCTTGTTTTGCTCAGAGGCGTTGTCATTATTTATTGTCATTATGCGTAAAATTGTGCTAAGCGAATTCAAGATGATATGAAAAAGAAATACATGAATCCCTACCTGGCAGGAACCATGCTCGGCCTGGTCCTCTTGCTGGCGATGTACCTTTCCGGCCGGGGACTGGGCGCCAGCGGCGGCCTTAAATACTGCGTGGTGTCGGCTGTCGGTGCAGTTGCGCCCGGCCATGCTGAAAAATCGGAATTCTACAGCAAGTATTTCGAAGACGGGAAAAAGCCCATAAAAAACTGGCTGACCCTGGAAATCCTGGGAGTGTTGATCGGAGGTTTCCTCTCCGGTGCCATTTCCGGCAGGCTGAAGTTCAGGATTGAAAAATCACCTAAAATCTCAAATACCCGCCGACTGGTTTTCGCCTTTCTGGGCGGTTTGCTATTTGTTTATGGCGCACAACTGGCTCGCGGATGCACAAGTGGTGCAGCGCTCTCCGGCATGGCGGTCCTGTCGGTTGCCGGGTTCGTCACCATGATGGCCATTTTCGGCTCCGCCTACCTTTTCGCCTGGTTCTTTCGCAAAAACTGGATTTAAAAAAACCAAAAAATGGGACCACTTTCAACAATGATATCCGTTCCGGAATGGCTTGATCTGCTGTTCGGACTTCTTATCGGAATTGGGTTCGGCGCAGCCCTTGAACAGGCCGGATTTTCCTCCAGCCGCAAACTGGCAGGCATGTTTTATGGATACGACACTACCGTCATTAAGGTCTTTTTCACCGCCGCCATCGTTGCCCTCGTAGGTTCGCAGCTCCTCAGCTTTTTCGGGCTGCTTAACCTCAACCTGGTATTCGTAAACGAATTCTACGTTACGGCATCCATCGTCGGCGGTGTCATTATGGGAGCAGGCTTCATCATGGGCGGATTCTGCCCGGGAACCGGCCTGAGCGCCATGTCGATCGGCAAGATCGACGCCATGGCCTATTTCGCCGGAGGCCTCGCCGGCGCTTTCCTGTTTGCCGAAACGTACCCGCTGATCCAGGGAATGGCAAACGGCGCATACAAGGGCCCGGTCAAAATCAATGAGGCTTTGGGCATGTCGCCCGGGCTTTTTACCTTTCTTCTGATATTGGCTGCAGTTGCGATGTTCTGGCTGGCGGAAGCAGCGGAAAAACGCTTTGCAAGGCCTGATATAACCAGCGAATTATGAAAATCAGGATGAATACACGGGCGAAATTCTCAGTGGCGCTTGTCGCGCTGGGCCTGATCGTTGCACTGCTGCCCTCACCGGCAAGCCGCCTGCTCAGGGCGAAACCGGAACGGCTGGTCGCAATGCTCAATGATGAAGAGTCGCGGATTACTGTGGACCAGGTTGCCCGTTTCGTTGTAAACGAGGACGACAAGGTGCAGATTGTTGATCTCAGGTCAGCAGACGATTTCGGCAAATCGTCGATCCCGGGTTCGGTGAATATTCCGATGGATGATTTCCTCGAAAGGAACCCGTCGACCCTCCTCGCACCGAAAAACATCAAAACCATCCTGTGTTCAACTGGGGATAAGGATGCCGAAAATGCCTTCCTATATGCAAGGGCAATGCGGTTCAACAATACAGTCATCATGAAAGGCGGTCTCGATGAGTGGACGAGAACGGTGCTGAACACCAGCTTTTCAGGCGATACAATTACTGCGCGTGAGAATGCTCTTTTCGAAACACGTACCAGGGCGAGGAAAATGTTCACCGAGTTCAACGCTTTGCCCGACAGCCTCAAACAGAAGTACTTCGCGGCCAGGATACTGGAGAGAAAGAAACTCGGCGGGGGATGTGAATAATTGCGTAAAGGGTTTGGCCCCCCCACCCCACACCAAAGTGCGGGGTTATTGAACTTTTCATTGTTAATTATTCATAATCGAACCATTATGAATCTCTCCCCGAAGACATCATTAACCCCGCACTTTAGTGTGGGGCTTTTGTCGCTGCCTCGTGCTGTAATACTCACGGACGGTCCCTGCCCTACCTGTCCACCACGAAATCATTCACGTCGGTCTTCGAAAACGGCATCCAGGACAATACATCTTTCTGGCTCACCATTTTGTCAAACATGAAACTGTTGTTGCCGTACTTCAATGTGCGGGCATCGTAACCGAAGAGCCGCAGGAAGGCGGTGGCAAATCCGGAATTATGACCGGTTCCGCAATAAACGACCACTGTTTTGTCATAGGGGATCGAAGCCATCTCTTCGGCAAATCCAAGGGTGGCCTCGGGCTTGAACCTTACTGCACCCGGTATGTGTCCATCATCATACTTGTCCTTCCGTTCGAGATTGATGATAAAATACTTCGATGGATCGGAAAACACCTGATCTGCAGTAACCAGTATATCAGCCGTTCCGCCTGCAAATAGGGCCTTAAACCGGGAAGCCGCAATATCGGGCCCTGCAGCCAGACCCGTCTTCAGTTCCGGCATGCCGGCAGGGGCAGGACGTTCATGTACCTCTTTTTCCAGTCTGTTTTCGAATTTCCCCGAAACGCCACCGAGCCAGCCTTTACCGGCATATTCCGGGTTCCAGGCACTCATGCCCCAGCGCATGGCGTAAACATTCCCGTATCCCATAAGACGCAGGAGGCAGGCGGTATAACTCGATTCCTGGCCATCCTGGCAAACAAGGACGATTTTGTCGAACCCGAAAGGCTTGATGCCTGTTTCAAAATATCCGGGAAGGTCTTCAAACTTCTTGTTTACAGCCCCCTGGATGTGGCCCGAAGAATAATCCGGCACCGGCCGCATGTCGACTATCAGGATGTTCTGCCCGAGGCTCTCATTGACAACCGAGGCTTTTATCAAAGACGGGAACAGCTTGCTTTTGACATAATCCCCGCTTCCCTCGAGTTCCTTCAGCAAAAGTGCCGTTTCACTGCCGATTGACACGGCCTTTGCCGGCGCATCTGCTTTAACTGTAACCTCAGGCTTTTTCTCCCCGGTCTTGCTGTTACAACCCGAAAATAAAATCACCCCTGGCAGAATGAAGATGGCAACCAGCCAGAAAAAACGCTTGCTGTTCATTACCAATTATTTACGATTTTGCTTGAACCAGAACCCTGTCCTTGTCGAACCGCAGCGTCTCGATACGCTGACCGGCCTCATCGTATTTGTATTCGGTAATGGCAACACCCGATTGCGGATTATTGACCACGTTCCTGTCCTTGTCCATGTTTTTCGATTCAACCAGGGCACCATGGCTGTCGTAGGTGCTCTGAATCACCGGCACACCCTTTCCACTGAGCAATTCATTATCCTGGTCATAGATAACGGTTTCGGTGACATAGCCGTTCGCATCTATGGTATTGATCCGTTTCGACCACCCGGAGTACAGGTTCGACATTCGTCCGGTAACGTTAAATACAGAGAAGCTTTTCAGGTCACCCTGGTCATTCGTATCAAATAAAAAGTAAGAAACACCGATGTCCCCGCAGTTCTCAGCGGTGCAATTGTAAAGTGTATCGGCCATATAGTTTGCCATCCGTGTGACATAACCCTTTTCATTATAGGAAAACCTTAACTCATAGAATGGGCAAAAAGGATTCATCACAACTTCCTCGTTGGCAAGATTGTATCGAAGCTCACGAACCATTCCGTCGGGAAGAATGCTCCAGACCCAGGAATGGATTTTATTTTCATTCTCAACAGGTAAGCCGTCTTTTCCGTAAAATTTCAGTCCGGTGCGGATACCCTTGGAATCGAGCGTATACTCTTCCCTGGCCACCCCGGAGGGTTCTATCGGCTGGTTTTCCTTATTGAACAGATGTCGGATCTGCTTATCGCCAACGTATTCGTAAACGATTTTTGCAGCACCATCCATCGAAGAATAGCCAAGCAATACATTGTTCCGCACAAATTCCACGGACGACAGGCGACCCGAATCATCATAGGTAAACTTGTAATTGTTGATCGTCGCGGCCTGTTCGGCCGTGATCGGATGAATTCCTTTTTCAATGTCGTACGGCGTCTCCGAAAACTGAAGGCTTCTGTAATGCTCCACACCAGAGTTAAGTTTGGATGATCCGGTTTTACCCGTACAGGAAAGGATGCCGGTTACAAGGAATACCAACACCACCATGCGGACGAATGAATTCTTGAATTTCATTTTGTTTTTAAAGATGATTGATTCACTTATACAAATCCAATCGTGAAAAGTTGTGATGCCAACCCAGAATAATCAGCTCAGAAGCAGCAGCAGTTGGTAAGGTCATACCTTACATTAAGCCGATTGCCATCCTTATCGAAACGCAGTGTCTCCGTTCGGGTTCCGGACCGGTCATATTTGTAAACTGTATGGCAAACCTTGTTTTCCGGGTTATTGAGAGGCTTCCGGTTTTTATCAAGGTTCCAGGTTTCAGTCTCGGCACCGTGGCTGTCATACACGTGCCTGATTACCGGAATCCGCTTGCCTCCGATGTACTCGCCGTCCTGGTCGTAGAAAGCCGATTCGAGCAGGTAGCCGTTCCTGTCGAATGTATTGATCCGCTTCGACCAGCCCCAGTATACGTTTGAAGTGAGCCCCCCTGCATTGAAGACCGAAAACTTCTCAACATCACCGTCTTCGTCGGGTTCAAATAAAAAATACGACACCCCCACCTCGCCACAGTTTTCGGCCGTACAGTTGTAAAGTGTATCAGCCTTATAATTGGCCATGCGGGTAACATAGCCCTTTTCGTTGTATGTAAACCTAAGCTCGTAGAAGGGGCAGAAAGGATTGAGAACCGTCTCCCTGCCGGTCAGATCATATCGGAGCTCCCTCACCATACCGTTGGGCAGGACCTCCCAGATGAAGGAATGTATCCTGTTTTTGTTTTCAACACCCTCGCCGTACCGGCCAAAAAACGCAAGACCCTTGCGGGTTCCGCTTTTGTCGAGTGTATACTCAGCACGGAATACGCCGGCTATTTCTATCGGTTCGTTCTTATCGCTGAAACATTGCCTGATCTGCTTATCATCAACATATTCATACGTTACCCTTGCCGCGAATCCCATGGTGGAATAGCCCAGCAGCCTGTTGTTCCTGACGAATTCAACGGATATGAGCCGATTCCTGTCATCGTAGGTAAACTTATAGGCGTTGATGGTTTTTGCCTGCCTCGCTGTCAGAGGATGGATTCCCTTTTCGATGTCGAACGGGGTCTGACTCGTCAGGAGATGCCGGTAGTATTTTATATGGGAGAGATCATCCCGGGGCCCTGAACAACCGGTAAACAAAAAAGCTGCCGCAATGAGCAAAACGATGCCGCAAGTACTGCCCGAAAATCTGAATGACTTCATAAGTTGGAGTTAACTAATTCGGAAAGGTGCTATAACCGGAGCATCAGTTCTGGATTTCGACAATCCAGTTTCCTTTCTCCGAAATCTCTATCTCCACAAGGATCTCAAACTGACTTGTTCTCAGTTTGTTCCATGCTTTATAGCGAATGGAGCCCTTAAACGGGAACGTAACATCCTCAAAACCGTATTTAGGGCTGAATTTCGATTCACGACCGCTGCTTCCCGACAGCTGCATATCCTGGAAATCGGAGGCGACGCCTCCCAAGGAATTGGGATAAAACCACACCTGGTTTTCCCCGCCTTGCTGGTATACACGCATCCTGCTCACGTTCCGCTGGGTAATTACCTTGTAGGCAGGAGGCAACACCTCTTTTTGCCTGACATCGTTTTCCCACATCCAGGTCCGCTGAACCTCCCTGCCGTTTTCCTGGAAGAGGATTGAGCCTTTCCCATGCCTTAATCCGGCCTTCCAATATCCGACATAAACGGTTCCATCAGGGTATTCGGCCCTGCCTTCACCCTGTGGATAGCCGGCGACAAATTTCCCCTTGTAATGAAAGCGGCCCCAGGCTTCGCCTGCCCCATTGGCGAGCCCGTTCTTGCATTTCCCGACGTACACCGAATCAAGCCCGGAGAGCAGCACTTTGCACTTTTCCTGAGAAGAAAGCGACACAGGAAGTATTAAAAACAGCAGCAGCAGTTTTATGTTCATGATCTTCAAATTTCAGGTACCAAAACGGTTACCATATTACATAAAAAACATGGAGAGGAACATTGCTGAACCTCTCCATTTTCATCTATCATCTGTTACACCAAATACCAATCTCCTGTTTAGCTGAACAGGGATTGTTTTCCATTACTGAACACCTGTCCGGGTATCCCACCACATTTTCTGTCCCCAGAAAAAGTCCTTGACATTTCCTTCAAATTGCTTGAAGTTCACTGAATTCAAGCCAGCCTCGGTTTGTGGGTAAGGTACCCTGAAAGGAGCACGGTTATGATCCGGATATGCGCTGTTATAAGCAAGGGGAAGCACCGGAACATCAGTCCTTCTGGCTTCGGCCCATGCTTCCTGGGCCATCAGGAACAAGGCAATGTATTTCTGCGTAAAGATCTTCGTAAGATCAGAGGCATTACCCTCCCAT
>CAYWHP010000180.1:0-7113 GCA_964457845.1 uncultured Porphyromonadaceae bacterium
GTTCTTTCAAATTTATTCTATTCCGGCGAACAATTTACCAAATGCGTTGTTCATAAATAACACCTCCCGAAATTGGCATCGGGCGGTGGCCTTTTGTGACCTTTTGCCAGCTAACCTTTAATACTCCAATCATGAAGAGATTTCTACCCTTCAGCCGTCGCCTCATTCTGATGATGCTGGCCGCCCTGTTTGTCACTCTGGCAGGACAGGCCCAGAACAATCCGAATGAAGTATCCTGGAACGGGAACGGCTTCTATGTGAAGAAGGTGGTAAGTAATACCACCATTGCATCCGGTGTCAACTTCAGTTACACCATCATCTTTTCGGCACCGGCCGGCACATCGTCCATCAATATTCAGGACATCGTGCCGCCATCGCTGGCTGTAGTCTCCATTGCACCGTTAAGTCAGGTTTGCGGGCAAACCCCTGTTGTGAACGTTTCCGGCAACACGGTGACGTACACACTCACCGGGTTACCGGGTACCTGCACGCCTTCGGGATCATTCACCATTGTGGTGAAATTCCCGGAAGGGGTTACCTGTAATGGTGCCACTGCCCGCAACAGGGTTGGCATCATGACAGCCACCGGTGCTTACGGGTATACAGAATTTGTATCCACCACGGCGACGGCTGTCGACCCCTGGGTCATCAGCAAGTCGATCACGGCCGGCGCGGTTGTGAATCCGGCGGGTGGCAACTGCGGTTACCTGGTTCCGCCCGACGGCACCGTAACCTACAGGTTGTGTGTAATGAAAAGCAACCCCTACTGGGGCAATGTCATTGGCCAGCAGAACATGTCAAGTGCCGTGGTTACGGATGTACTTCCGGCCGGGGCCATCTTCGTGGGCAGCTCCTGCGGTGCCTCCGTCATTGGCAACACCATCACGTGGAACGTGGGCACCTTAAATGCGGCGAACCCATGGGCTATTTACTGCTGCGACATCCAGATCAAGTATCCGGTGGCACAATTCCCGAACGGATCCACCATGCTTAACCAGTCGACCCTCACCGGCACCACCTGCCAGCAGCAGGCAGTTCACAACAGCAACCAAACCTGTGTTGAGGTTGGTCAGGTGATTGCGAACCCGAACGCCTATTTTGCCAAGTATCTTGCGTTAACCAACCGTGTGCCCGGATGCCAGGGTTACTACCAGGTTGTTTTCTGCAACAACGGAAACGTACCACTCTCGGCTTTCAACATTGTCGATAACATTCCGTCGGGAATCTCGGTTGATTATGTTCAGGTGTACGGCGCCACCGCCACCACCACCATCAGCCTGAGCGCCAACGGAGGGGCTAACGTGCTGGGCACGAATATGGTTACAACATATACCAGCGCCAATCCGATCGGATTTAACGTTACCGACCTGAACCTGCAGATGACCGGTTCACTTCCGGTGGGCCAGTGCGTTTATATGATGGTTTATTTCACCGTCAGCCCCAACCCGACGGGTACACAGGTAACCAACTGCGCGAACTTCCAGCCCATCAACAACACCATCAGCCTCAACCCGGCCTGTGTGTCGTTCACGGTTCAGCAGGGCGCTCCGCTGCCTTGCCTGCTTAAGGATATCTGCGCACCGAAGACCAGCTACTCACCGGGCGACACCATCCGGTTCCGCGTCCGTGTTCAGAATATCGGCAGCGCCACCCTCACGGGAGCCACATTTACCGATGTCCTCCACAACAACTTCACCTATCTGGGCAATGAGAGCTATTTCACCTCCAGTTCCTATGCCCCGCCATGTTCGACAGGTCCTTCCATACCTTCCGGAACAACCGCCTGGACAGGGGTCTCCCAGTCGCACAGCGGTCAGAACCTGAGCTGGAGCCTGCCTCCCATCGCTTCCGACTGTCAGCTTTTCTATGTAGCCTACTGCGGTTACTATGGAACGTGGGGCCTCCCCTACTACTACATCGAGTTTGATGTGGTGGTGAGCAGCAATGCGTTACCGGGTGTTACACCGAACAATTACTCCATCTCCGGCGGAAACCTTACCGGCACAACCACTTCCAACACGGTGAACGTACTGGTGGTAGCCTCCTTCGGCCAGGAAGCCGAAAAGATGGTGAGCACCGACAACGGAACCACCTGGGGAACATCAGGAACGGTAGCTCCGGGAGGAATTGCCCGTTACCAGCTGAAATACAAGAACACCTCGAACGTGCCGGTTACCACCGTGACGCTTGTCGACCTGCTTGGACGTGATGACGGCACCAACGACTGGCTGATATTGAACCGTTCTGCGCCACGCGGCAGTCAGTTCGATATTTCTTACGGAGGTGCGCACACCACATCGCTTCTCCCGGTTGTCGCACCGCCGGTGCCGCTGATCGACTGGACCACCGGTCCGAATATCTGCATACCGTTTATGGGTATAAACTCGGGATGCACGCCGGTAACCTGGGGGGCCACGCCCGACAGGAATATCCGTGTGCGTTACGGGGCATTCCTGCTGGGTCCGACAAAATCGGTTCTCGAGCATTTCAACGTGGGAATTCCTGCCAATGCAACGGTTCAGCAGACGGTCTGCAACGATTTTGCGGGTATCTCCACCGCCAGCTTCCTGCTGAACGGGGTTCCGCAATCGGTTGCCCTCACCCCGATTGCCGCGGCGCCAGTCTGCCTGACGGTAAAACAGCCGATAAACTGCTGCGACAGCGTTAAGGTGGAAATGGTTCCGGGTGCCGACTGCTGTGCCCGAATCGTCACCACCTGCGAAGTGAAATCGATCACCGTACAGGTGGCCAACGGCACCATCGGCTCAGCCTCATGGAACTGCGGAACATTGCCTCCGGGCTATGTCGGACAGAGCACATTCATCTTCCCTGCCAACAACTGTGTGGTGGATATGAATGTCTGTGTCGACGCCACCATGCCGGGTGTCACCCTTACCTTTATCATCAACTTTGCCAACGGACAGGTCTGCGACAAGGTATTCCAGATGGACTGCCATACCGCGAACTGCTGCGACAGCGTGAAGATTGAGAAAGTACAGGGCGCCGAATGCTGCGCACGCATCACCACAACCTGCCCGGTTAAAGCCGTTGGGGTAACCGTAAACAACGGAACCATCGCTTCCGCCGGCTGGAGTTGCGGAACAATCCCTACCGGATATGTCGGTCAGAGCACCTTCATTTTCCCGGCAAACTCCTGCCTCCTCGACATGACCATATGTGTCAACGCCACTCAGCCAGGTGTATCCATCGACTATGTGATCTACTTTGACGACGGCACCGAATGCAAGAAATCCTTCAAGATGGAGTGTAAGGTAACCGAAGAGTGCTGCGCACTGGTCGATTTCAAACTCAAGTCGAAATGGCCCTTCTGGAAAACACTGGTCGGCACCTTCAACATTACCAACCTCGATCCTTCGGTACCGATCTGCTATGTTGAAATACTGCCGACTCCTGCCGGTTCCTTCAGCACCGGTTCGCTCGTGGTTGACGGCGTAACTTCCGGTCAGTCATGGAACCCGACCCGTATCCCGACTACCGGCAATATCACGCCGGGTGCGGTGAACACCGTTCAGTTCAATCTTGTTTCGAACAACTACAACGGGATCATCAAGGTCTGTGTAGTGAAGTGCGATGGTACACGGTGCTGCTTCGACTTCAAGTGGAATACCAAGCCGATTATCGGAACGGATGTTAGCCTGAGCGACCTGCCCATCGGCGCAGAGCTCTGGGCCGTGAACATCAGCCCCACCGTGAAGACCCTGCTTGACGAAAGTGTCAAGTATGTATCCTTCGGGCTGATTGATGAAACGGAAGCCGTTCCCGATGGTCCGCAGTTCTTCGCCATCTCGGCCTCCGGCCTCGCCGGCGATGAATATCCCGAAGGGCTGGCAAACTGTGAAAACGCATACATGGGGACATTCAACTCGTTCTTCGAGCTGAAGGAAGCCATCAGTGCCGACAAACCGCTTGGCGCCTTCCACATGGTATTTACCAAAAAAGTACCTAAACTCGGATGTACCCTGTTCGACAAGGATGGCAACGTCCTGTTCAGCGGATCCATATCGCTCACCAGCTCCACCGGTGTAACCACCGATGTGGAGATTGAAGGCGGTAACGGAATGCGGCCGGGAATGTTCGAATTCCTGAATGCCTATCCGAACCCGAGCAGCGGCCAGTTCTCGCTGAGCTATGCTTTGGGCAGCAAGCGGGATGTCGAGGTTCAGATGATCGATGCCAACGGCCAGATCCTGTACTCGAGGATTCACGACTCCAGCATGCCCGGCATCCACAACATCAGCATGGATGGCACGAACCTGCCGAAAGGAAACTATTTCGTCAGGATCATTTCAGATGGCAAAATGCTCTCGAAACCGGTGATCCTGCAGTAGGCAGATACTGATTAAAAAAAAAGACCGCTCCGGAAATGGGGCGGTCTTTTTTTTTAACGGAAAAAATGAAAATCAGCTTACCGAATTAACCGGGGCGTATCGTTCCAGCAAGGCAACCAGGCTATTACGGGAAACTGGCTTGTCGACATACCCGTTCATGCCGCATTTCAGGCACTCCTGCTCATCAAAAAAAGCGGTTACAGCAATTACGGGGGTATGGGTTGACCTGCCCAGTTCGGCTTCAAGGAAACGAATTGCCTGTGTAGTCTGGAATCCGCTGAGGATCGGCATCTGTATATCCATCAGCACAAGGTCCATTGGTTGGTTCCGGATTGCTTCAAGGGCGGTAAACCCGTCCGTGGCAAAATAGAGGCTGCAGGGATAGCCTTTCAGCAGGCACTCGATCAGTTTGCGGTTGATTGCGATGTCATCAACGACCAGGATGTGCATTTTTCAGATTTGTTTTCCAGTCGTTAAGGTATGATAAAAAACCCTGCAGGTTAGTCGTTTGAAAAAAATTCAATCAAAACTTATTACCGGATGCAGATGATTCTTACAGCGTCCACCTCAACCCGATCACTTGTTCTTGTGATGATCCTGGCTGAATAGATGCCCGGTGCCAGATTCGCTATTGACAGGCTGCGGCTGTGATGCCCGGCCGGCCTGTTTCCGTCGGAAATTTGTAAAACGATATCACCCAGAGCATTAATAACCTCAATTTGCACCGTACCGGGAACCCGCAGGGAGAAATCCAGGGTTGTGGTGCTGCTGAACGGATTTGGAAAGGCCTTCAGGTTAATGGTTCCGCCGCCGGTGCCGGTGGGAATGGTTTCGATCCCGGTTTTCAGGTTAACCACAACCGGAAAGGATGCTGAAACCAGCCCTGTATGGCAACCGTTGAATCCGCTAACGCTTATTTCACCGCTGATGGCATTGTCGCTGAAAGCTACCGTTATGGCAGCTGTGTTCTCCCCTGCCGTTATAGAGGCCCCTTCGGGCAAAGACCAGACATACTCAGTGGCATTCAGTATCGGTGCAACGGTGTAAACAACGCCTGTCTGACCCTGGGTGACTAAGCTGCCCCACAGACTTCCGATCGGACCTGCGGGATCCGGAACGGGGGCCTCCGTAATGGTACCGTTAACAAAATAGGAATCCCGCGGATTGTTTGTCAGTACCGCAGACGACGGAGAAGGTCCCTTGTATTCGTCTGAGCTGCCGTTATCGGTCCACACCAGCGAACCTGA
Organism: uncultured Porphyromonadaceae bacterium; assembly: GCA_964457845.1. Lineage (GTDB taxonomy): Bacteria > Bacteroidota > Bacteroidia > Bacteroidales > UBA12481 > UBA12481. Next base: position 5,597 of record CAYWHP010000180.1, read on the forward strand.
TCCTCCGGAATAGTCGAATCTCAGGGTAAAAAGGGCCGAGCCGGCCGCCAGGGTTATCCCTCCTGAGGGCCCTGATCCTTGTGCTGTAATGACTCCCGGGGATGGATTTGTGACCGATAATCCGGGAAAGCCCGGGTTGCTGACCGACGATCTGTAAACAAGAATGGCCGGATCGTATTGCATCGTTAGTGAGATGGCCCCGATCGAATTGAACGAAAACACGGTTACCGGAACATCAACCTGGGATCCCGGGCAAGCTGCAATTACCGGCGCCTTTGTTAACGGGGCTCCGGTGGTTGTGCCTGCTGAACCGCAAAAGTAAAATGCTTCTGTTGGCATGTCATTCAGTACCTCTCCCTTGCTGTCCCACCACTGGCAGGAGGTTCCGTCGTCGAGCCAGGAAATGGCAACCGGGCCGCTGCCGATCCTGGCAAAAGTGATGTTGAATACCATTGAGTTATCGGGGAGGCTCACTCCCGGCCAGGTATACCAGCCCAATGCAATGACACCGGGAAAGCCGAGGTTTGAGGCCAGATTGCCGCCAAGCGTGGTGCCCGCAGTGACCGCCATGGCGGTTGCCTGCGCGCCATTGTAGGAAAGCTTGAGGTTAAAACTGCGGATTCCTGTGAAATTTGTCACGGTAAACGGCACGGTGAATACCGACCCGTCGGCAACAACGGTTCCGGCTGTAATAACGGGTGCATTCTGTGCGAACAAACAGCTGCCTGTGAGAAGAATCGCGCAGCAGATCGTAACGACTAACTTTTTCATGTTGTAATATCTGGTTAATCAAAGATCACCCAACCTCGCCATTCGGTCAATGGGTGTATTTACCCGTTTTGGGGCTCACCTGCACCGGTATCCGGTATGGAAAACCCCTATCCGGTGAAGCCGGCCCCGGATCAGCGGTTCGACATAATTTCACCTTCGAAAGCCAGCTCGATGCAGAAATTAAGTTTACGCAGCTGGTCAACTTCCTTTTCAGCGGAAGCAATGTCCGGACACCAGAACGAATACAATATCTGGCCTTTGCTGGATTCCTTTACCCTTATCCAGATTTTGCTGCTTAAAACTGGCCGGGCAGGAATGATTGGAGGTTCCATAATCAGGTACATGAGAAATTGAGATTTGAGGATTTGTAAATTCAGTGAAAAAAAAAGGGAACGGGAGCCCATCTCCCGTTCCCTCAATTTCAGTTATTTGGTGCTGACTATCTTAATGGTTTGTGTCAGAACCTTGTTGTCGTCGGCAATCAGGCGTATCGTTGCGTAATACATGCCTGAACTCAGGGTGTTGGCTTCCAGTGTCGTTGTATGACTGCCTGCCGTTTCACCCGTGTTGATCACCTGTTTCACGATCCGTCCGAGCATATCCCGGATTTCCAGGACCACTTTGCCTTTAACCGGCAATGTGTACGTGAAATTCGTGCGGCTCGAGAACGGGTTCGGGAAGTTGGCGAATGTCAGCTGGCTGTCGCCCGTGATTCCGGTTGCGGGCAGCGAGGATGACTTGAGAAC
>CAYWHP010000181.1:0-7045 GCA_964457845.1 uncultured Porphyromonadaceae bacterium
CCGAATCCAACCCGGTTTATGTGTTCGGCAGCTGGAGCAACTGGGTCAACTGGCCGGGTGATCCGATGACGGATGCAGGAAACGGAATGTTTACAGCCACCCTTTCGATTGCACCGAACGCCACCCATGAATACCTGTTTGTGAATGGGATCGATCCGGTGAAGGAAGTGCTCGATCCAGCATGGTCCTGCACCAACGGCAACGAGGAATTTACCAACCGTATGTCAACGCTCGGCGGCGCCGATACCACTATCTGCTATGTCTGGAATTCATGTAATTCTTGCAATGTGCCGGTATTGACGCAGGTTGATCTGCCCGTAACGTTCGACAACCCCGATGTGAACTATGCGCTGGTTGATTTCGGCGGCAATGCGAGCAACATCGAGGTCGACCCGGTGGTTCCCGCCAATATGGTCTGCAAGGTGATAAAATCGAACACGGCCGAACTGTGGGCCGGCACGACCATCGGTGGCACGGCCGGTTTTGCCACGGCGATCCCGTTTGTCCCCGGATCAACGACGCTGACCATGCGGGTTTATTCACCCGATGCCGGCATTCCCGTGAGGATGAAGGTGGAAGATCCGAACGATCCGACCAAAAGTGTTGAAACAGAAGATGTGACCACCACAGCCAATGGCTGGGAAACGCTTGAGTTCAATTTTGCGAACCAGGCGGGCGGCACAGCTCCGATCAATTATGGTTACACCTATCAGAAGCTGTCGGTGTTCTTCAACTTCGGAACTCCGGGCGCCGTTGCAGGTGAAAAAACATATTTCTGTGACGATATTGAATTTGGCGGGTCAACCCCGGCCATGATCAATGTAACCTTCCGGGTACAAAACCCCGATTCAATTCCTGTTTATGTATTCGGCAGCTGGAGCAACTGGGTGAACTGGCCCGGTGATCCGATGACCGATGCAGGAAACGGATTGTTCACTGCCACCCTTTCGCTTGCACCGAATGCCACTTACGAATACCTGTTTGTGAACGGCGCCACACCGGTAAAGGAAGTGCTCGATCCTGCCTGGTCCTGCACCAATGGCAACGGAGAATATACCAACCGTATGTCCCTGTTGGGAGGATCAGACACCACGATCTGTTATATCTGGAATTCCTGTACTTCATGCAACGTACCGGTATTGACGCAGGTTGATCTGCCCGTAACTTTTGACGACCCCGATGTGAACTATGCGCTGGTTGATTTTGGTGGCAATGCGAGCAACATCGTGGCCGACCCGATGGTTCCCACCAACATGGTTTGTAAAGTCATCAAATCGAACACGGCCGAACTGTGGGCCGGCACGACCATCGGCGGCACTGCTGGCTTTGCCACTGCGATCCCGTTTGTCCCCGGATCAACGACGCTGACCATGCGGGTATATTCGCCCGACGCCGGCATCCCCGTCAGGATGAAGGTGGAAGATCCGAACGATCCGACCAAAAGCGTTGAAACGGAAGATGTAACCACTACCGCCAATGTCTGGGAAACGCTTGAGTTCAATTTTGCGAACCAGGCGGGCGGCACAGCTCCGATCAATTATGGTTACACCTATCAGAAGCTGTCGGTGTTCTTCAACTTCGGAACTCCGGGCGCCGTTGCAGGTGAAAAAACATATTTCTGTGACGATATTGTTTTCGGGTTTCAATCATCGGTTAACGCTATTAACAAAGAGGACATGAAATTAAGCTTAAGCAAAGAGGGAATTCGGATTTTTTCCAACAGGTTTGCGGAAATTGATCAGGTAAGGGTCTTTGACATTCTGGGCAGAAATATCTATCTCTCCGACAATAAATCGAAGGTCAATACATTAATCCCGATAGTCCTTAACTCTGGTTCTGTATACGTACTTCAGATAAAAGTTAACAACCAGGTTTTAACATTTAAAGGGTTGTTTCTGAATTAACCGGAAAGCTCTGAATGCCGGCCGTTCAACAATGTGAATTGACGGCACCACATGATCGTTTACGTTATCGCCAATCCAGCCACTCCGGCTGGATTGGCATTTTTACCTGCCCGTGTTTACATTTGCCGGGCAGGGCCAGGTGGAGCGATAAGCCACATGACTGTGTTTTTGATCCGAAGAGAATAAAGCACTGTATTTTGTTATATATTAGCTGTTCATTCGGAAATGATTATTCCGCTGAGAAAGTTAACAGTAAGATTAAGCGTAATTAATAAAAATGATCTGACATGAAAATAGGTTTTATAGGACTCGGAAAGATGGGTTTTAACATGGTCCGGCGATTACTGAATGATCATCACGAAATCGTTGTATGGAACCGGACGCCTGCAACGGTAGAGGAAATCGCTAAAAAAGGAGCAATCGGAGCATCTTCGGTAAAAGAACTTACTGAAAAACTGACTGGACGGAAAATCGTCTGGTTGATGGTCCCTTCAGGTAAACCCGTTGATGACAACATTGATCTCCTTCTTCCCCTGCTGAACAGGGACGATATCATCATCGACGGCGGCAATTCATACTGGAGAGACACGCAGGTGCGTGCCGAAAGGGTGGCATCACATGGCATTCATTACCTCGATTGCGGAACCAGCGGAGGAGTGTGGGGATTGCAGAACGGTTACTGCCTGATGTACGGAGGCAACAAGGAGGCAGCCGGATTTGTTGAACCCATCTTCAAATCGCTGGCTCCTGAACACGGATTGGTATATTGTGGTCATTCGGGTACCGGGCACATGGTCAAGATGGTCCATAACGGAATTGAATACGGCATGATGCAGGCTTATGCCGAAGGCTTCGAAATCCTTGAAAAATCGCCGTATGACCTTGACCTTAACAAAATCGCCGATGCCTGGCAATACGGAAGCGTGGTTCGTTCGTGGCTCCTGGAGCTGGCTGTCGCCGCTCTGAAGGAGGATCCAAAACTGGAAAAATTGAAAGATTATGTCCAGGACAGCGGAGAAGGCCGGTGGACAGTGCAAACGGCCATTGATTTCGATGTGCCCGCTCATGTTATCACAGCCTCATTGTTCACCCGGTTCCAGTCACGCCAGGACGAATCCTTTGCCATGAAAATGCTGGCGGCATTGCGGAACCAGTTTGGTGGACACGCGGTTAAGAAAAATGACGAATGACGTGTGACGAATGACGAATGAAAAAAACATGGAGAGCCTTAGTTATGTGATTTTCGGTGCCTCAGGTGATTTGACCAGAAGGAAGCTTGTTCCGGCGTTGTATTCGCTGTTTGTTCAGAAATTGTTGCCGGAAAGGTTCGCACTTCTGGGAGTTTCACGTACGGTAATGACGGATGAGGAATTCAGGGATGCGATGAAGTCTGCCATCCTGGAATACAAGGAAATTGAGGATGCTTCGGAAATTGATGAATTCGTTCAGAAACTTTTCTATACTTCCATTCAGTTTGATGAGGTTTCAGCCTACAAATCATTGAAACAACACCTGGAATTGCTCCGCCGGCAATTGCAGATATCCGGAAACACAATTTTTTATCTGTCCACACCGCCAAATTTATATGACGTAATCCCAAAGCATCTTTCGGCAGTCGGCCTTCACCGGCAGGAAGATGGCTGGAAACGGCTGGTCATTGAAAAGCCTTTCGGCTATGACCTGGAATCGGCCATAAAGCTCAAGGACTCCCTTCTCAGGGACTGGCAGGAAGAACAATTGTTCAGGATTGATCATTACCTGGGAAAGGAAACCGTTCAAAACCTCCTGGTTACACGGTTCTCTAACGGGATGTTTGAGCCGTTATGGAACAGGAATTATATACATCATGTTGAAATCACCTCCGCGGAGAGTCTCGGTGTTGAAAAACGGGGCGGGTATTACGACAGTTCCGGAGCATTGCGTGACATGGTGCAGAATCACCTGTTGCAGGTTGCCGCACTGGCAGCCATGGAACCACCCTCCTCGGTTGAACCGGTTGCCATCCGGAACGAAATTCTCAAAGTGTTTCAGTCGTTGCGGCCAATCCGGAGAGAAGATGTCGGAAAGGTTGCCATTCGCGGGCAATATCTCTCGTCGACCATAAAAGGCAAGCCCGTTGCAGGCTATCGTGAAGAGCCGGGCGTTGCCCCGGGTTCCCTCACCGAGACTTTTGCCGCCCTGAAGTTTTATATTGACAACTGGCGGTGGGGTGGTGTTCCGTTCTATATCCGGACCGGAAAACGGCTACCGACCCGGGTCACCGAGGTGGTGATCCATTTCAGGCCTACTCCGCATTTTCTTTTTTCAGGTGACAGGTCTCACCAGTCACACAACCAGATGGTTATCCGCATTCAGCCGGATGAAGGGATGTTGCTGAAATTCGGAATGAAAACACCGGGATCGGGATTTGATGTGCAGAATGTAAACATGGATTTTCACTACAACGAACTTGCCAACCAGCGGCTGCCATCGGCTTATGAGCGGTTGATCTACGATTCGGTGAAAGGCGATGCCACCCTCTTTGCAAGAACAGAGGAGGTGCTGGAAGCCTGGAAATTTCTTACCCCCGTGATCGATGCCTGGAAAAATGAGCATGAAGTTCCGCTTTACGGCTATCCTGCCGGGACATGGGGCCCGCATGAGACCGACGGCCTGATTGAAGGTGAAGAGATGAGCTGGCGATATCCCTGTAAAAACCTGTCGGATGATGGTATTTTTTGTGAACTGTAAGGATGGGAACCCGGACTGAGATATTTGATATGGTTGAAGTATTGGCGCAGTATTTCGCGGCACTCCTGGCGCAACGAATCCTGGAAACGCCTGCTGGCCGGGATTTTTCGTGGGTTTTATCCGGGGGGTCAACCCCTGGGACAGTCTTCAGTGAAATTGCCTCTTCCTGCCGCAATACGATAGACTGGAGCAGGGTGAATGTTTTCTGGGGAGATGAACGATGCGTGGATCCCTGCGACAGCGAAAGCAACTACAAAATGGCAAGGGAGAAGCTTTTAACCCATGTCCCGATACCATCATCCAACATTTTCAGGATTCACGGCGAAGCCGACCCGGCAGCCGAAGCGGCCAGGTACAGCGACCTGTTTGGCCGGCATGTAACACCTTACCATGGCGTTCCGCAGGCAGATCTCATCATGCTCGGGCTTGGGGAAGATGGCCATACAGCCTCCATTTTTCCGTCAAACATTGAACTTTTCAGCAGCGATAATTTATTTGATGTGGCAGAACACCCGGAGACCGCACAAAAAAGGATCACGGCAACCGGGAAGGTCATCAACCAGGCAAAACTTGTGGTGATTCTTGCCACCGGGGAATCCAAGGCCGCTAGAGTTGACCAGGTTATCAACCGGTCAGAAGGCTGGGATACCCTGCCTGCCTCGCGGGTCAGCCCCGAAAATGGAGAGCTCATCTGGCTCCTTGACAATAAAGCGGCGGCCAGGCTTACTTCAGGTTGATTCCCATCTTCCGGTACTTTTCTGCCAGGGCGGGGTTGTTTTCAGCGGCCTTTCTGAAAAATCCTGCAGCATCGGCAGTTTGTTTCCGCGAAAAGGCAATCATGCCGAGGTTGTGCCATGCATTCCATTCACCCGGGTTCAGTTGCAGCGTTTTTTGATAATAGATGACAGCACTGTCGTATTGCCGCTGGTTATAATGACACGATGCGATGTTCAGCCAGGCATCCGGGTTGGAGGGATTCAGGCTGATGGAATTCCTGAAACAGTTCGCAGAAACAGGATAGCTGGCTTTTTTAAATGCCTGGATACCCATACTGAACCATGCCTTGGCGGCATATCGCCGGGACGATTCACGCGAATATTGCGGCAGCGTTGTTTCACCTGCGGTTTCTTCAGCTTTTCCGAATGCTGCAATGGCTTCAGGGAATTGATGCCGGTTATACAGCAACACACCGGCAACTGCCCAGGCCTCGGTAAATCCCGGGTCGATGGCGACTGTCTGGCTGAAATACCGGATCGCCTGTGACGAAGCTCCGGTATCGGCAGCCGGTGCATCGCCCAGGGCTCTCTGGGCGTAAAAAGTTCCAACATTATAGTGCGCACGGGCATTGTCCTGCAGGTTTACAAGATCGGTCGTAAACAGGGTGAAGTCATCTTTCCAGGCCCTATTGCGGATGATGGTCATGATCGCTGCACCCAGAATGATGATTGCCACGGCTGCCGGGAAAAGGTAACGGCTTGCAGACGGCATTTTTTTAGAGGAAAATGAAGGAATATCTGGAATTTTGAAAAGTTTAAGCAGGAGCCATGAAACAGCTATCGAAAATGCGATAGAAGGGATAAACAGAAACCGTTCGGCAAAGACCGCGGAGGTCGGCGTGATGATGTTGGCAAATACCGAAAGTGTGATGAAATAGGTCAGGATGCAGAAGGAGAGGATGTGTTTCCGGTGGAAGGTGACAAGGGCGAAAATGACCAGGAAAAGATGGACGGCCAGCGACAGGATTGTTTTCAGGCTGGCCCAGGTCACAACCGGGATGTGGTTGTAAGAGTAATCATATACCAGCGGGTAGGGGAAAACGAGCAGCTTCAGGTAGTCAAGGAGGGCGGCCGTGCTTGTTGCCAGCCGGTCGGCCCTGCTGGTGCAATACTGGTGATAGCCGTCGATGAAACGGTATTCGGAAGCGCTGTCGACAAACTGCGACCTGGTCAGCAGGTAAAACACTGCCACAACCGCCATCCCTGCAAAAACATAAAGGATCTTTTTCATGCTTGCCTGGCTGAAGAACCACAGGCTGAGCGGGATCACCGCCAGAAAAGTCATGGCGCTCTCTTTTGAGAACAACGCGAGTGCGAAAAATAAAAGGGAGAGTGCAAGATTCAACCACGATGACCTTTGAATGTAACGGAATGAGAAGATGACGGAAAATGACAGGAAGATCAGGGTGAACAGTTCATCCCTTCCCTTGATGTTGGCCACCACTTCGGTATGCAGCGGATGCACCGCGAACAGGATGACGGCCACCAGCGGAAGCAGCGGGTTGCGATTCGTAAACCAGTGCGACATCGCATAAAAGAGTGCTGCACAGGCCATGATATAGAGGAGCATGTTCACCAGGTGACCCAGAAACGGGCTTAGTCCGGCCACTTCAAATTCGATGGCATGGCTTGCCA
>CAYWHP010000182.1:0-6974 GCA_964457845.1 uncultured Porphyromonadaceae bacterium
TGAAAATCACCAACCTGCCGAAAACCTGCACGGTATCCGTTTACTCGCTGAACGGCAACCTGATCAGAAGGTTTACCAAGGATAACGACATCACCTTCCTCGACTGGGATCTTAAAAACCAATACGGAATTCCAATATCCAGCGGGGCCTATATTCTGCATATCAAGGCTCCGGGGATCGGCGAAAAGGTGTTGAAGTTCTTTGGAGCGCTCAGGCCGCAGGATTTGAACAGCCTGTAAGAAGTGACAAATGACGAGTAGGAATCGTGACGCGTGACGCGGAAGAATCGTGACGCGTGACGTGTGACACGAAAGAATCGTGACGCGTGACGCGTGACACGTGACGCGGAAGAATCGCAACGAGTGACGAGTGAAGTGAGAGTGCTCAGGACCAGGTCTGAGATTCGAAAACCAGTTTTGAATTTTGAATTATCAAGGCCAAGTATCACATTTTGAGATTTTTACTATTTGCGAATACTTCATTCTGTAATTTCAAAATTCAGAACTGGCCCTCGAATCTCAGACTTCAGCATTCAATCCCTCTCACTTCGTTTCAGCATCAATCCTTCCGGAGTATAGCTGCATATCCGCCCCCCGGCGCCATCTTTATCTTAATGGTATCGCCCGACTTAACCACGCTCTCTTTTTTTGCGACGTCTTCGGCAAACAGGGCAGCATTGATCCCGTCGGTGAATTCAATCAGTTTATAAGTACCTGCAGGAAGAAAATCAAGCTTAACATCCAGCTCGCGGGGTGTCCAGTCGGTAAGGGCACCAATGTACCAGTCGCTCCCCTTTTGGCGCGCCACGGCCACAAAATCACCGACCTTGCCGGCGAGCGGCCTGGTGTCATCCCAGGTTGATGGCACAACTGCCATAAACTCCATGGATTCCGGTTCCTTCAGGTAGGCGGATGGCAAATCGGCAAGCATCTGCAGCGGGCTTTCGAAAACCACATAGAGGCCCAGCTGGTGCGCACGCGTTCCCTGGCTCACCGGCCGGTTGAAGTTGATGTGAAAGGCACCCTTTTCCGTATTGCGCATGGCGCCGGGGGTGTAATCCATCGGGCCGGCAAACATCCGGATAAACGGCAGGGTGCAGTCGTGGTCGGGTGTTATATCCTTGCTCCACTTGGCATTTTCGAGACCCTTCACCCCTTCGCGCGTCAGCATGTTCGGGTAGGTGCGTTCAAGACCGCAGGGCTTGTAGGCGCCGTGAAAATCAACCAGCATCTGCCGGTCGGCCGCAGCCTTCGAAACCCGCCAATAATAATTTACCATCCACTGGTCGTCACGCTGCATGAAGTCAACCTTGATCCCCTTCACATCCCATGCCTTGAACTGGTCGAGTGCCCGCTCAAGATCCTTGTCGAGCGCATTCCACAGGCACCACAAAATGATGTTGACACCCTTGCTCTGACCATATTTGCAAATGGCCGGCACGTCGCACTCGGGGTTCATTTCGAAAAGGTCGGCCGGTTTCGACCACCCTTCATCGAGGATAATGTATTCAAGGCCGTATTTGGCGGCAAAATCAATATAAAACTTGTAGGTCTCGGTGTTAACCCCTGCCTTGAAGGGCACCCCGGAAATATTGTTGGCATTCCACCAGTCCCAGGCTACCTTGCCCGGTCGGATCCAGGAGGTGTCGTTCAAGCGGCACGGCGAAGCCAGACGGTATACGATATCATTGAGGATGATATCTTTATCTTCGGCAGCCAGGGCGATCACCCGCCATGGGAAATATCGGGTGCCTCTGGTTTTTGCAATGTAGTCGGCAACTTCGGAAGGCCTGACGTTCCTGTCGCGGATAAGCTTCTCTTTCAGTACATAGGGTGGGAATTTCACATTAAGCGACTTGGTGCCGGTACCGTAAAGGTAAATGCCGGGATAATCCTCAAGATCGGCCTCAGTAATCAGCACCCGCATCCCGTCGGCCCGTTCGATCAGCAGCGGTACCGAAGAAAGGGTGTCCGCGGTTGCCGCCGAGATGGGCATATACTGATATAGCCTTTCACTGTGCGTAAACATCGATCCGTCAGTAGGCATAAACATCTTGTCGTCTGCCGGAAACGTGAAGGCAGCCCGCTCGTTTTTTACGATCAGCTCGCCGTCGAGGTCGGTCTTGAACCGGTAGGCCAGTCCGTCATCATACGCCCGGAATATCAGCCGGAATGATTCACGGAAAATGATCTCCATCTCGTTGAACCGGTCGGGAATCTGCTTCCGCTTTTGAGCCACAGCCGGGACGATCACCTCGTCAACCGACCTGCGGTTCACCGTCCGCACGCGGGATCCCAGCCCCAGCACCTTGCCGTCGCCGGTCTCAATGGCAATCGGCCCCAAAGCGGCCATCTCCCTGTCGAGGTAAAAACACGTCGCCGTGATGCCGGCACCCTTTTCAATCGTTACCACCACTTTTGCCTTGCCCGCCGGCGAAATCAAGGTATATTCCTGTCCCGCAGCCAGCACTGCCGATCCGGCAAACACCAGCAAAAAAAACAATATCCGTTTCATTATCTGTTATTTATAAAATCCTATAAAGACTGCATCCATATAAAGTCGAGACCAACTGGTCCGGGGATATCCCCCGCCGGCTTTATGGTCAGCACATGCATACCCTCGTAAAGCTCCACCGTTTCGCTCGAGATATTCCGCGCTACGCTGCGGAAGGGTGTCGAAAGATCGGTGATCAATGCTCCATTGAATTTCAGTGGCTTATTATCCAGCAGGACTTCCATCTTCCCGCCTCCTGCCACTTTCGCCACCGTCATGTTGATCCTGAACTTTCCGGCCTTGGTTGCCGGTAACAGCACAGTAAGGGTTTCCCCATTTTCTTTCGGGCTCCACAGAACCATCTGCCTGGCCGACCACATGGGATCCTGAACCAACTCGGTATTGCGGGGTTTTGCCAGCACGCTCTCGAGCTGGTAGAATATCGAATTGCCGGAGGCCCCGGCAGCTTCGGGCCACCAGTCGGCCGGCAGCTCCGGAGGTTTTACATCGCCTTTGGCCAGCGGGATATGATCATCGTGTGCGCCCGGTACAGCATAGGTATAAACCATGCGGGCGTAAGAGAAATGGTCCACCACCCGGTGGCTGTATAACTCCATGTAAAAGTCGAAATTCGTTGTAAAGGGAATGTTATCGAGTATGTGCCAGCGATAGTTGGTCACAAAACCGCGGTTGGCGGGTCCGTCATTCCTGGGCTGACCGCAATAGCCGTAATCGAAAAGAGACTCGTCGGACCAGGCATAGTTGTAATAGTCCTCTGACCCCGTACCCAGGAAGGATGGCGAAAGATTGTTGTCGACAAAGATCTTTTCATCCCCTTCGCCCCACCAGTTACCCGCCGACGAGGGCACGGATGTGGGATTCATGAGGTAACAGGAGGCACCAACCATGCGGCCCTTGCCTCGCAGCATCAGGTACGGGATGTCCTTCACCTGTTTCGGATCGGCCAGCATTTCATGGTTTGCCCGCCAGCGCGCCCTGAAATGCATGCTGCTGCCCTCTTTCCATGCGTATGGCCCGGAAACGACCTTCATAACGGCGGTCACCTCCTGGTCGCCCATATTTTCAAGGATCAGCTGGGCGGAGTCACGGAAGGGCATATAGTACCGGCACACCATGCGCCCATCAGCCATAACCGTAAATGGCAATGATTCATAGGGATTTATCCCGGGAGCAGCGCCAAAGAAATCACCCACGGGAGCCTGCACCTGGCCCCAGGGCGATCCGTCGAAACGGATCTCCATCACCGTCTGCCGCAGGGCCTTGTCGATATCTTTTGCCTCGATAAAGGAAGCGATCCGCTGTATGGCCGACATTCCAACAACCGACTTTACCACCTTTCGCTCCCCCGGCTTCAGCCAAACGGTTTCGTAATCAGCATCGAACAGTATGGTATCCAAATATTTAAACGGTTCCGCTAAAACGGAAGCGGCATAGTTGAGTTTGGAGGCATTATCAGAAATATCCTTAATCGCAAAGGTTTTTACCCGGGTCCCTTCATCATAGAGCCGGAACTGAACATGGTAAAAATGAAGGTCGGCCAGTTTCCCTTTCCACACCATGCGGCATCCTTTGGCAAACGGAACCGGATAGTAGGCTGCCATATTCTGGTTGAGGGTGCCGGTCCACTCCCTGCGGGCCTCCTCCTTAAGAAGTGCCTCATAGGTATGCAGGAAAAAAGGCTGTGCGGGGCCGCTGTAAATAGGCTCCTTCATCTGATCGAGCCAAACGGTGAGGTCGCCGGCAATCTGAGCGGTCCAGAGCCTCACAATAGCCCCGGGCCCCTTGACATCGCAGATCAGGTACTCACCCACCCCGGCAGCATCCGGCTTTTGAAGCACCTGGGCAAACGCAGGAATAGGCTCGCCCCCGAATCCGTCGGAATTCGCAAACCACCCCGGCTTGTCGGGACTCACACTCCGCTGGTCGGTGGAGGAATACTGAACACTCCGAAAACCCAGCGAAGGATAGGAGGACAGCTGCTTCAGATCGGTAAGCTCATCGATGAGCGACGCTGTTGTAACCACCTGGGCACCCAGCGGCTGAAAGAGAGCCATTACGGCTGCCAAAAATACTGATTGAAGTACTGTTCTCATGTGATGTAGTTTTGTAATTTCACCCGCTTCAGCAACCCGTGAAAATAAGACTTTTCGCCAAGAACATTAATAATTCCCTAATAAATAGAAGCATGAAAAACAGGAGAAAACAGGGCTTTCAGGCCTTGCTGCTCATAATGGCCTTCGCCCTCGTTCCACCGGGGCTCACCGGCCAGGAGCAGAAGCAGGCCGAGGCCAACCCCGAATTCCGGCTGACCATCGAAAAGCAGGTCCCGGCAACATCAGTCAAAAGCCAGGCATCCACCTCCACCTGCTGGTGCTTTTCAACCACCTCGATGCTCGAGAGCGAAGTGATGCGCCTCGGGAAACCGGAAATCGGCCTATCCGAAATGTTTACCGTAAATAATATGTATCATGAAAAAGCTGCACAGTACGTGCGTTTCCACGGTACCTGCAACTTTGCGGAAGGAGGAGAGCAGCACGATGTTTTCAATTCGATCCGGAAATACGGGCTCGTACCCCGCGATATCTATCCGGGACTGAACTACGGCGAAACCACCCACAAGCACGGGGAGCTGGTCACGGCGCTCAACGGCATCGTCGTTACCATAACAAAGAACCCAAATGGTAAAATCAGCCCGGTATGGCTAAACGGTGTAGATGGCGTGCTGTCCGCCTACCTGGGTGAAAAACCAACCACCTTCTCCTACAACGGCAAAATGATGACACCGGTTGAATTTGCGAAGGAAATCGGAATCAATCCTGATGATTACATCGCGTTTACATCCTTTACCCACCACCCTTTCTACGAAAAGTGCGTATTGGAGATTCCCGACAACTGGGCTCAGGAAACGCTGTATAATGTTCCAATCGATGAGATGATGGAGATTGTGGAGTATTCACTCGGCAAGGGAATCAGCATCTCGTGGGGAGCCGACATCTCCAACCTGAACTTCAACGACGGCGTGGCACGCATCATGGCCGACGGAAAGGATTTCAAGGATCCTTCAGCACCCGAGAAAGAGGTTAGCCAGGCCGACAGGCAGATCCTGTTCGACAACTGGCAGCTTACCGATGACCATGGCATGCACATCACAGGTATAGCCCGCGATCAGTTCGGGAACCGTTTCTACCTCGAGAAAAATTCCTGGGGCGAAGGCGGCAAATACAAGGGATATTCCTATTTATCCGTTCCCTTCATGCGCCTGCGAACCATGAGCATCATGCTGCACAGGGATGGAATCCCGCCGCAGATTGCAAAAAAGATCGGTTTAACCCGGTAAATAAGGATACCATGAAAACAAAAATATCAGCAATACCCGTTATAGTCCTGGTGGCTTCCCTTTTGGTCATCCCGGCAACCGCCGAAGCGAAAAAGAAAAAAATACCCGAACCGCCCTATAAATTCACCATCGAGGTGGAGTATCCCCGCACCACGGTTAAAAACCAGGGATCATCCAGTACCTGCTGGTGCTACTCAACCTCATCGCTTATTGAGAGCGAACTGCAGCGTATCGGTAAACCCGAAGTCGAACTTTCGGTGATGTACACCGTCAGAAATACGTATATAGATAAAGCGGAACAATTTGTCCGCTGGAACGGGAAATGTGAATTCGGACCCGGTGGCGCCGATCACGATGTAATCAACTCCATAAAGAAATATGGTGTGGTTCCCGGCTCGGTATACAGCGGCAACGAGATAAAGGAAGCAGGCGTTATCCATAACGAAATGGATGGCGTTCTTCGGGCCTACGTTGATGCCATCGTGAAAAACCCGAACGGCAAGCTGAGCACCGCCTGGAAGGCCGGCTTCACCAATCTGGTCGATGCCTATCTGGGCAAGGCACCTGAATCTTTTGAATATAAGGGCGCTACATATACACCAGCCAGCTTTGCCTCCTCACTGGGACTCAATTGGGATGACTATGTTCAGGTCTCTTCGTTCACCCACCACCCTTTCTACAAGCCTTTTGTTCTGGAGGTCCCCGATAACTGGGCGCGCGGAATGGCCTATAATGTCCCGGTTGACGAACTCAACCAGATCACCGAATACTCCCTCCGGAACGGATACACCGTTGGCTGGGCAACCGATCTCGAAAAGGGATTCAACTTCGGGCTGGGCGTGGGTGTAGTGCCCCCTGAAAACTGGGACGGCAAGTACAAACCAGGCATGGAGCCGGTCATCACCCAGGAGAGGCGCCAGCAGGAATTCGAAAATTACCAGACAACCGATGATCACGGAATGCACCTTGTAGGAATCGCTAAAGACCAGACCGGCGCAATCTATTACCTCGACAAGAACTCATGGGGACCGACCAACGTGTATAAAGGCTACTCATACATCAGCCCGGCCTACCTTAAGCTGAAGAGCACGTGCATCATGGTGAACAAAAACGGGATTCCGGC
>CAYWHP010000183.1:0-6943 GCA_964457845.1 uncultured Porphyromonadaceae bacterium
TTGCCGACCGGATCTCGTTTGTAAAGCTTGAGACCACGAAGGAGGCCCTGATCGGCAGTTCGAACGTATATTATTGCCTGGCCATTCCGGCTGGTTATATCATTTATCCTGCTCAAGGAAATAAAGAAATCATGCTGTTTGACCGCAGTGGCAAGTTTGTGACCAAAGTTGGCCATATCGGCGAAGGTCCGGGAGAATATTCATTATACTACCGGGTTAAGTACGATAGTTTCAAAAATCAGATCATTGTATACAGGGCATTCGGTAATCGGCTGCATCTTTTTTCGGCAGCCGGCAAATACCTTGGAACCATAACCCTGTCTGTTGGTGATTTGAGAATGGATTACCGGATGGTAATCGAAGAATCATGCTGGTGGTTTACCTATGAAAAACCTTTGGACGGAGAACTGAATGAGGTTGGCGTCCTTAAAACGGATTTCGCGGGTAAGCTCATAAAAAAGTATGACCTCACAAATAAAAGCATCCCGGGTTGCTATGGCTCTACCCCGCAGCGCAACCAGCTTTACCGGTCGGGCGATGAGTTGCTTTTTTCGTATTACCCTTATTCCAAAACATTGCGCCTCTCGTATGATGATACATGGAAGCCAGCCTATCAGATCAACAGCCCCTTTCCCGAAGGGTCCCTTGACCTGTATTACAGGAACGCAATAATGCAACAGGATGAATTTATGATGGAAAACGGTTCGATCGACAATGTCAGGATTTATCCAGGATTCATTAAGATAGAAGGCGCGACGCCAATTATGTTCAATCTGCTGATCGACCGGAAAACCGGGACAAAACACAACTATGGCTACGATCTGCAGGTTAAAGAGCCTGGCCTCAGTGATGACCTTGCGGGTGGGCTGCCGGTAGATATCCGGACGCTTGACAGCAATAACAACTCCGTCAGCATGGTGGATGCATCGAAATTGCTTGAAATGAAAGAGAAAGGTTTATTGGGAAAGGAATTCCAGGATAAGGCTGCGCATCAGGAGTTGATGACCATAATTGAAAAGACTGGGGAGGATGATAATCCGGTGATCAGGATTGTTCATTTGAAATGAGCTATGCACCGGATTCGTTGCAAAAATCAGATACAGAATACAGTGGATACGACCTGATCTGGTCGTACGATGAATAGTTCTCCAAGGAGAAGCGAACACCAAAATGACGCTTTTTCTCTTTTAAGAAAAGGTAGAGACTCTGCATCGAACCCTTTTTGCCAGATTTCACCTCGATCGGGATGATAATGTCTTGTTTCTGGATCACGTAATCGACTTCGGCATTGCTGTTTAGTGATTCCCGGTGCCAGTAGTGTAGGGAGACTGACCGGGTAGCTGAGGCAGCCTTTCGTATTTCCAATCCGGTATACAGTTCAGCAATGCCACCTTTATTCACCAGATCAAAATCCTCCTGAAACAGGACATCGGAGATGTTCAAACCCAACAATCGCTGGAAAACACCGGTGTCGAAAATCAGAATTTTACGCTTTTTGGGATCTTCCTCCGCACCCAGGGGAATTCCGTTCGACGCTGAATGGGTAACCGGGATGACCAGTCCTGCTTTGCTCAACAGGTCGAGTGCTTCTTTTACCTGTTTGATATTGTATTCGGCGGCCGCCTTATTATAAACAAATTTTTTGCCGTTTTGACGGACTACGGCATCTAATATACCGGCAATACGTGAAGCGGGAACGCGGTATTTATACTTGGCGAAATCGTCCCGTAAGGAAAGGACCAAATCGTCCAGAATTTGCTGGCAGTTAAGAAGATTGCCACTTTTGCAATAGGTTGCGACCACCTCGGGCATTCCGCCAATTATCGCAAATCGTTTAAAATAATCCAGGAGTTTCCGGTGGAGCGGCTCAACCAGAGGATTTTGTGCCGACGCATTGAGCTTGACATCAAGCAATGCGTCTTCTCCGCATGCCGACAGAAACTCATCCATCGAAAAAGGATACACAAACATGGACCTGACGCGTCCGACCCCATATGACGGAAGTTCTTCCAAGGCAAATTCCAGCAGTGAGCCAGCAGCAATCACGTGAAGATCCGGATATTTCTCATAAAAAAACCTTAGTGCGGAGATGGCCCTGGGGCAAGCCTGAATTTCATCCAGAAAAAGCAGTGTTTGTCCCGGGATTACAGGGATACGATACATAATGGATAGGTTCGAGCACAATTCCTTAGGAGAGAGATCCCCCGCAAAGAGTTTATGTACCTCCCTTTGTTCCTCAAAATTCACTTCAAGAAAATGGGCAAAGCTTTTCGAAAGCTCCCGTACGGTGGAGGATTTGCCAACCTGACGCGCCCCCCTCAGCAACAACGGCTTCCTGCCAGATTCAATACACCATTCGGCAAGAGCATGGTCGATTTTCCTTTTGTAGTACATCCTTTACAGAAATCAAAGGCAATAAATCATAGATACTTACATAAATCAAAGGCAATATTAGAATTTTTTTTACAATAATCAAAGGCAACCAAAATCAATTCATGATAAGACTCACCGGTGCATAGGCTTTCAGGCCCACCCTAATTTTACCATCCATGATTTTAACAGTCTCCCCAACCTTCTCCCCCCTAAGGTTCACCGGCGTTGCACTAATGAATTTCGCACCGGCCGGCAGCACAACCTCCACATCGCCCGACACCCCACCCTGCTCCCAGAGGCGCAGAATGGTTCCCTTGCCATCCGGATTGGGGCCAAAGGCAGTGAGCGCTATCCCCTTGCGCGACAAGGAAATACCGGATTGAGTGACCGGCAATGTTCCGGGATTGCTCCTCGACCGGGAAACCTTGAGCGGCACACGGGCCTCCATAGCCGGGGTGTAAAGTGCCGATTCGGAATTGAATCTATCAAACGACCATAACCGAACCCGCGAACTCATGCGCTCCCCGTTGCCGATCCAGGCCACGAAATTGGTACGCCAGTGGTTGTTGTAAAGGTTAATATAGACATAGGGTTTTGCGGGCTCGTACCGCTTGTCGAACTGGTATTCTCCCGGGATACCGAGACTCACCACCGGCGAATCTTCGGAGCAGATCCCCACCCCGCCGCCGGTTTTGCCGTCGTAAACGGCTACACCCGTATTGATCCACCACATGTGGAAATTCGAGTTATCCACCTTGAGGTCGGAAACCGGGTCGAGATCGCCGCCCAGGCGGCCCAGCCTGAATTTCGGATTATCCATCTTAAACGGCAGGCAGATCCATCCCGCCTCGGGCCACCCGTCGGGCTGCTTCTGCCAGCTCACCTCGAGGTCGGCAACCGGCTGCCCGGCAGGCAGGGTGAGCCGGATGGAAACCTTCTGTGGCTGCCCCGGACCGGGAATGGTGCCGGTCATGACGGCAGACACGTCGATGGCGCTCTTCTGAAAAGTGAGTGTCATGTTTTCCGGCAGCGCCGACCGGTAGAGGCTGTCCTTCGGCATGTCGAGGGCAGTAAAACACACCTTGTGACCGGTATACTGCGGATACAGCGACTTCGCAAGCCAATCCGCCAGATCTTTATAACCGAAACGTTCGTAAAGGTACTGCCCGAACCCCTGGGGAGCTGCGGGGTCGACAAGCTCTTTCCCCGAGCGCTTGTCGATGAGGCTGCTGATGCGGCCGCGCTTTGCATCGAAAGTCGCCTTGAAAAACGGACTCTCGATGATTCCAGCCTTTTCGTCGGCCTTCAGCTCCGGGGCGGCAGGCGTTTCCTGCGAGGCGATATAGGTGCGGTAACCCATCGGCGGGATATCTTTTACCACAAAGCGTGTTACCGGTGCCGCATTCTCAAGGGAGGCGAACTCATGGGAGACAATCACCGCTTCGCCGCCGTCGGCTGGTTTCAGTGATTTGAATGCAGGCAGGATCCGCGTATCCATCACCACTTCGCCGTCGCGTTTCCATGGCAGCGGGTTGTAAACCACCACGCGGGGTTCCTTTATACTGATATTGTCGGCCAATGTTGCAATGGCATCCGCATACGGCTCTTCTATAAGCTGTTGTACGGAATTTACATAACCGGCATGGTCCTTCCACGATTTCTCCATCAGCCGGAACTGCGGCGGCAGGCCCTGTGCCCAAAGGGCATCCCACGCAGGACCGTACGGCAGCTTCACGTAATGCTGGTTGGCCAGTCCCCAGGTATGTTCGGTATAGAGCATGCTCTTTTCGTAAGCCTCCGATACCCGGTTTGAAATATCCGGAATGAAAAGACCCCAGCTCCTCTCCAGCGTGGTGAGTGCATCAACCCCTCCGATATCCGGCCGGATGTTCATGGCCAGCTTTGTTGCGGCAGGCTGGCTCATCGGGCCATGGATCCAGACATCCCCGATATCGGTGCGAACGACTGGCAGCTTGCTCAGATCCTCTTTCAGGATCAGGCTGGCGAAATCGTCCATGCTACCAGCCCTGGCTTTGATTCCCTTGCTTTCGTAAAAGGCAATATCCTTGCTCACCGTTTCCGGACCCGGAGGTCCCTGGTTGTCGCCGGTCATGTTGATGTAAACCCAGGTTTTATAGGGCCATCCGGCAGGCGGCATCGGGTCGCTTCCATAACCATTGTTATATAACGTGAGGAGCCGGGAGCCATCCGGCCCTTCCCACCAGAACATAAGCGGGAGCCCGTGCTCCATGTTTACCACCGGTCCGCCCATATGGTAAAATTTTATTCCGGCATTGGCGAAAAGTGTCGGGGTAATCCACGACTGACCGGGCACGTCGCTCATCTTGGCGCTGACCGACAGGGGCTTGCCATATTTCCGGGCGATTGTCGATGAGATGTTCAGTCCGCGGACCAGATCCTCCATCTCACCCGTTTCGGTATGGGTGGTGAACGGATAGGCATGTACCACCAGGTTGCCGTCGCGGATGGCCTGCTCGATCTTTGCCCTTCGCCCGGGTGCTTGTCCTTCCCACAGCATCTGCTTCATGGGCCATCCGGATACGGTCCACACAAACTGCTTCTCCTTCGGTTGGGTGCTGTTCTTTTCGATGGCCTCCAGAACCCGGTCGACCATCTCGGTGCGGTATTCGTGCACCACGTCGTGGACCGTGGAGGAGTAGCCGATGTCGAAGTGGGTTTTGTAAACAATAATAACGTTGGTGAGTGCCGGCTTCTGCTGCGCGAGGAGAGGGGTTGCCAGCAGGAGAGATGTAAGAAGGGCCAGAGTAGTTTTCATGGTTTGAATTTATTCAAAATCGTGACACGTGACGCGTGACGCGGAAGAGTCGTGACACGTGACGCGTGACGCGTGACGCGGAAGAGTCGTGACACGTGACGCGTGACGCGTGACGCGAAGTTCTGTGCATGGTGACAGTTATATTTTCATTGCTCCTAAAAAATAATCAATTTTGATGGTGCTCAATACTAACCTTCAAACGCAAGGCATCGTGTCACGCGTCACGCGTCACGTGTCACGGTTCCCCCGCGTCACGCGTCACGTGTCACGACTCTTCCGCGTCACGCGTCACGCATCACGATTATGAAAACCAACCGCAGATCCTTCCTCAACCGCACCCTCGGCGCAGCCGGCGGCGTGGCCCTCGCCCCCATGGCCTCCGCTATCGGGCCCGGATTCGAAAGTAAACTAACCGAGGTGGAATCCATCACGCCCGGAGAGGCAGCCACCGACGAGGAGTTCTGGCAGTTCATCCGGCAGGCGTTCACCATATCGCCCAACCTCGTGAACCTGAACAACGGCGGGGTGAGCCCGCAGCCGAAAGTGGTGCAGGACAAGGTGACCCATTACCAGAGCGTTAGCAACGAGGGACCGGCCCATTACATGTGGACGGTTCTTGGCGAAGAACGGGAGCCCATGCGGCGCAAGCTCGCGGCCACTGCCGGATGCCCGGCGGATACCATAGCCATCGTGCGGAACACCACAGAGGCGCTCGACCAGATCATTTTTGGTTTTCCGCTCGAAAAAGGCGATGAGGTGGTGCTCTGCAAATACGATTATCCGAACGTGATCAATGGGTGGAAACAGCGGGAGATGCGCGACGGGATCGTGCTGAAATGGGCCGACCTGCCCATGCCGGTAGAGAATGATGACCTGATTATCAGGGCTTATGCCGACCTGTTCACTTCCCGCACCAAACTGGTTAACGTTACCCAGGTGATCAACTGGACCGGCCAGATCCTGCCGGTTAAAAAGATTGCACAGGCTGCCCATGCCCGGAACATCGATGTGATGGTGGACGGCGCACACGCCTTTGCTCACTTCGTCTTCAACGTGCCCGACCTGGACTGCGATTATTTCGGGACAAGCCTCCACAAATGGCTCTTCGCCCCGTTCGGAACCGGGATGCTGTATGTTAAAGCAGATAATATCAGCAAGATATGGCCGCTCATGGCGGCACCGGATCCTAAAAGTGCCGATATCCGCAAATTTGAAAACATCGGCACGCGGCCATGGGCTCCAGAGCTGGCCATCTCGACGGCCATCGACTTTTACAACATGATCGGTCCGGCTCGCAAGGAGCAGCGGCTGCGCTACCTCAAGGAGTACTGGGTGAACGGGATTAAAGACATCCCGGGCCTGAAGCTCAACATGTCGATGAAGCCGCAATACTCATGCGGGCTGGGTAATATCAGCATCGAGGGGAAGAAGGCGGGCGACCTGCAGTCGTTCCTGATGACAAAGTACAAGATCCTCACCACGCCGATCGTGTGGGAAAAGGTGGATGGGATCCGGGTTACGCCGAGCGTTTACACCACGCTGGCGGAGTTGGATCTGTTTGTGAAGGCGGTGAGGGAGTTTGCGGGTTAGGGGAGCGATCCCCGCCTTCGCGGGGATGACAGAGGAACGCGCCCGTCAGCATTGCGTGTATGGATGGCGATCCCCGCCTTCGCGGGGATGACAGAGGAACGCGCCCGTCAGCATTGCGTGTATGGATGGCGGTCCCCGCCTTCGCGGGGATGACAGAGGAACGCGCCCGTCAGCATTGCGTGT
>CAYWHP010000184.1:0-6933 GCA_964457845.1 uncultured Porphyromonadaceae bacterium
CGGTGGTAAAGAACGGATTGCCTGTACCACCCGAAAAAATGCAGATTTCACCTGAAGCAAGGGCCTGGTTGACTTTGTCCCGATTCCAGTATTCTGCTACGGGTTCCATACGTATCGAGGTAAACAACCGTGAAGGAACCTTTACCTTTAAAAATGCAGATTGAAGTGCGAGTCCGTTGATAACGGTTGCCAGCATCCCCATGTAATCACCTTTTACCCTGTCATAACCGGCACGGGCACCTGAGAGGCCACGGAATATATTGCCGCCGCCTATCACAAGGCCGGTTTCGATGCCCATTTTCCGGATCTCAGCTACCTGAGCTGCAAAACTTTCCAGTTTTATACTATCGATACCGTGGCTCGACTGACCAAGAAGTGATTCTCCGGATAGCTTCAGGAGAATTCTTTTATACGTTTTCATTTTTGTAGTATATAATCCGAAAGATAACAAAAAATCCCGGTGGAAGCCGGGATTTTGGAGTATCGGAATTGAATCCTGATAGAATACTTAGTCGTTGAGGGTAAAGCGGATAAAGTCCTGCACGGTGAGGTCTTTTTCAATCTGGCTCAGATAATCAGCAACCGTAATTTTATGGTCTTTAATGAAATCCTGGCTTAGCAGGGTATTTTCCTTAAAGAAACGCATCAATTTACCCTGGGCAATTTTATCCACGATATTTTCGGCTTTGCCTTCCTCGATGGCCTGTGCCCTGCCAATCTCAAGTTCCTTATCTATGATGCTCTGCGGAACGCTGTCTTTGCTGACCGCAACGGGCTTCATTGCAGCGACCTGCATGGCGACGTCTTTACCAGCCTGAAGGTCAGCGATTTTTTTATTAAGGCTTACCAAGGTGGCGAGGCGGTTGCCTGGGTGGATGTAAGGGATCACCAGCGGTGATTCCAGGCACTTGAAGAATGAGAGGTCAACCTTCTCACCGGTAACCCCGGTAAGGTTGATGACTTCGCTCTCGATGGTATGTCCGCCGAGGGTCAGTTGCTTCACCTGATCCAGCGATGTTGCTTTTGCGGCGATGGCAGCGTCTGCGATCTGAAAGGCTTTTTTTACAAAGTCTTCGTTCTTGGCAACAAAGTCGGTTTCACAGTTGAGCACCAGAACCACGCCAAAAGTATGGTCGTCATTGGTTTTAGCAATAACGGCACCCTCTGTGGCGTCGCGGTCGGCACGCTTTGAGGCGATTTTTTGTCCTTTTTTTCTGAGAATATCGATAGCCTGGTCAAAATCACCATTGGTTTCCGTGAGGGCCTGCTTGCAGTCCATCATACCGGCTCCGGTCATTTGAC
Source organism: uncultured Porphyromonadaceae bacterium (assembly GCA_964457845.1). Taxonomy (GTDB): domain Bacteria; phylum Bacteroidota; class Bacteroidia; order Bacteroidales; family UBA12481; genus UBA12481. Next base: position 1,303 of record CAYWHP010000184.1, read on the forward strand.
GAAGTTTGGCTACGTCAGCAGCTTTAATATCAGCCATGATGTTTATTTTTTAGAATTATTCAGTGTCCTCGGCAGCACCTTCTTCAGCACTTGGTCTGGAGATGCGCTTTCGAACAGTTTTCTTTACCGGGGCATCATCTTCCTCATCTTCCGAATCGGATTTCTTAGGCTTGTCGGTGGTACCTTCCTTGTCCTTTTCATTTTTCCGTTCATTGAGGCCCTCTTCGATGGCCTTGCAAATGATATCGGTAATCAGGAATATGGATTTTGAGGCATCATCGTTTGCAGGAATAGCGAAATCAACTTTTTCCGGATCGGAGTTGGTGTCGACCATTCCGAATACGGGGATGTTCAGTTTTTTCGCTTCATTAACAGCGATATGTTCCTTGGAAACGTCAACCACAAAAAGAGCGGCGGGCAGGCGGGTAAGATCCTTGATACTGCCGAGCAGTTTCTCAAGTTTTGCGCGCTGGCGGGCCACCTGGAGGCGTTCACGCTTTGACAGGTGATCATAGGTTCCGTCGACAGTCATTTTGTCGATGGAGAGCATCTTTTTAACGGCTTTCCTGACGGTGGGGAAGTTGGTGAGCATGCCGCCCGACCAGCGTTCCACAACAAACGGCATCCCGGTTTTGGCTACGCGTTCGGCCACAATTTCTTTAGCCTGTTTTTTGGTAGCAACAAAGAGGACCTTACGGCCTGATTTGGCGATGCGTTTCATGGCATCGGCGGCCTCGTCGATTTTGTGTGCAGTTTTGTGGAGGTCAATAATGTGGATCCCGTTCTTCTCCATGAAGATATAGGGAGCCATGTTGGGATTCCATTTACGTTTCAGATGGCCGAAATGGACGCCGGCATCGAGTAATTCCTGAAAATCTGTTCTGGGCATGATTATTATTTTAGTTTACCTTCTGATTAAGCAACCCCCGGGTAGCTGCGGAAAACCGCAAGTCCCGGACGTTTAGATACTAAACTAAACGCAGTAACTGCGCGGTTAGCGTTTGGAGAACTGGAAGCGCTTCCTTGCACCCGGCTGACCAGGCTTCTTGCGTTCCACCACGCGCGGGTCACGGGTAAGAAATCCGTTGGCGCGAAGGGTTTTCTTGTTTTCGGGATCGACTTCAACCAGTGCACGGGCGATTGCCAGGCGGAGGGCTTCGGCCTGTCCTTTGATACCGCCACCGTCGAGGTTCACGCGGATATCATATTTGCCGGCTACCTCGAGGAGGTTCAGCGGCTGGGTGACGATATGCTGAAGCTGGAAGATCGGGAAATAGTCGGCCAGATCCCTCTTGTTGATGGTGATCTGTCCTTTTCCCTCGTTCATGATGATACGGGCAACTGCCGCTTTTCTTCTGCCAATGGTGTTGATCAGTTCCATGAATCTATTGTTCTACTTTTTTAATTCAATTGTTTTGGGCATCTGGGCTGCATGCGGATGTTCGGCGCCCGGATATACGTGAAGGTTGCGGAACATCTCGCGGCCGAGGCGGTTTTTCGGGAGCATGCCCTTAACGGCGTGCTCAACAACGAAAATAGGGTTCTTGGCCATCATCTGGGCGGGGGTCACAACCTTCTGGCCACCCGGGTATCCCGAATAGAAGAACACTTCACGGTCGTTCATCTTGTTTCCGGTCATCCTGACCTTCGATGCATTGATGACGATAACGTTGTCACCGCAGTCAACATGCGGAGTGAAGCTGGCCTTGTGCTTGCCGCGCAGGATGCTGGCCACTTCCGATGAAAAACGTCCCAGGATGGCGTTGGTTGCGTCGATAACCACCCACTCCTTGTTTACGGTCGCCTTGTTGGCCGAGATCGTCTTGTAACTTAACGTATTCACTGTAATCCGTACTTTAAAATTAATAGCTCACACTCAATGCGCCGAACAAGGTCCGAACGAATTGGAGTGCAAAAATACAAAGATTTTTATTCCGGGCAAGTTTATCAACTATTAATTTGTTGAAAACTCGGTCGATCGCCAACAGGCCGTCACTATTGGGTTATGTTCACAAGGCGCCGAGGTGCGATTCGATCTGCCTGGTCATCTCGAGCGCGCGGAAGCCGCCTTCGAGCCCGGAAAGGGAGTGGCGCCCCCGCTCGAGGGCATGTATAAAGCTGAGGCACTGGCGTGCCGCGTCTTCTTCGTGAGGTTCTTTTTTGATTATTTCAGACAGGGACTCTTCGGCAGGCGGCCATAGCCGCTTTGCCACCGGAACCGGCCCTGAAATATCCTCCCGGAACGAGGTGAGCGTTGCCGACCCGCCGGCCAGGTCGATGCCGAGGTGGGAGCCCGGCTGAATCATCTCGATGTACCGTTCGGTGCGGCCCGAGAATTTCCGCAGGTCGAGGCTGATGACTGCGCCGTTGTGCAGCTCGATATGGATCTCCGCCTGAACGAGAAGGCCGTTCCAGAGGCGCGAGGCATGCGGCCTCACCTTCCGCACCGGACTGCCCGCCAGCCCCAGCGCCAGATCGAGGTCGGCAACCATCCGCCGGAAAGCCAGGTGCGATCCCTCCGAGGGCGGCAGATCGGGGAGGTATTCTGTGAAACGGATGAACTGCGGGTGATCAATATAAGGGAGTGTACTCCGCACCGCCGGATGGTACCAGTCGGGATGGCCCACCTGCACCTGTACGTGCGCCTCGTGCGCCAGCTTCACCATGGCGGGCGCCTCATCAATGAATTCCACCACCGGGAAGCCGAGCGAGAGATGCCTCGAGCGGCGGATCACCTGGATGGCTTCCTCCATGCCGCCGCCGATCTTGCGCGGGATCCAGATGAGGTCGGAAAAGTCGATCAGGCGGTGCGTGTCGGGCACCCCGGCTTCAGCCGGGTTCACCCAGCCGGAAACGGTGGATCCGGAAGCCTTCAGCGCTCGGGCCAGAACTTCGGTCCACATCACTTCCCCGGACAATACACCAACTGAATACATCGTTTTTTATACAAATAAACCGGTTTTGTGGTCGCCTTCGGGCCCAAAACCGGACAACTTATTAAATTGCACCTGTGTAAAACCCCAATCCGACGCATATTGAGCGATAAATACACCAATCTGTCCCGGTTCGTCACCTTCAGGAACCTCTTTCTGCTTCTCCTGCTCGCAGTAGTGGTGAGCCTCCCCCTGTCGAAATGGGTCACCAGCGCCGCCCAGATCCTGCTGGCCGCCGCGTGGCTCGCCGAAGGGCGGTTCGATGAAAAATGGCGCCGGCTGCGCATGCATCCGGAGATCGCTGTGTTCACTCTCCTCTTCTTCGTGCCGCTCGTGGCCATGGCCTGGTCGGAGAACATCCCGTTCGGCCTGGCCGACCTGAAGGTGAAGCTGCCCCTGTTCATTTTGCCGGTGGTGCTGGGCTCGGTGCCCCCGCTGAACAAAAACGAGATGCGGGTGATCCTGGGTGGTTTCGCGGCGGCAGTGATCATCGGCGCGGTGATGAGCCTGAGCATCATGCTGGGCATCGGGCCCAGGGCCTACACGGGCGACCGTGAAAGCATCCTCTTCATCTCGCACATCCGCTTTGCCCTGATGGTGGACATGGCGGTATTCCTGCTGGCCTATCATGCGATCGTACCCTGGACACGGAGACGGTTCCGGTTGATGATACTGGCAGCGGCGCTTTTCCTGGCTGCCTATCTTTTTATATTAAAATCACTTACGGGTGTGGGGATCCTCGCCATCGGCGGCCTGATCCTCGGCTTCCGTTGGGGGCTGCGGCAGAAAGAGATGCTGGCCCGCTGGTTCATTACGGTGGGGCTGGTGACGCTGCCGCTGCTGGGGGCGATATACCTCTCGTCGCAGTTTGCCGCTTTTTATACGGTGCGCGAAACCGGGGTGCCCACCGATACGCACACCGTGAAAGGGACCCCTTATGTGCACGACCTCACGAACCCGGCGATGGAGAACGGGTACCATACGTATTATTATATCTGTCTGCCTGAGCTGCAGGAGGCGTGGAATTCGGTGAGCCGGTTCGACTATGCCGGGCGCGACCGCAAGGGGCAGGAGCTCAAGTACACGCTGATACGCTATCTAACCTCGAAGGGGCTCCGCAAGGATGCCTACGGGGTATCGCAGCTCGAGCCCGATGACATACGGCTTATCGAGGACGGTTTTGCCAACTGCATCTACCGGCATCCGGGGCGGTTCAGCGTTCGGCTCTACCAGACCATCTGGGAGATCGACCAGTTCCGGCACGGCGGGAGCCCCAGCGGCCTGTCGGTGGTGCAGCGGCTCGAGTACCTGAAAACCGGATGGGCCATCTTCCGCGACCATCCCTGGATCGGTGTGGGCACCGGCGATACACAGGCCGCCTTCGATCAAAAATACGCAGAGCTCAACACAAGGCTCGAACCGGAGTGGAGGCTGCGCGCGCACAACCAGTTCCTCACCTTCATGATCTCGTACGGGCTCATCGGGCTGGCGCTGCTGCTGGCGGCCATCATCCTGCCGGTGGTGGTATCGCGCGGGAAGAACCGCTGGTTCATTATGATGTTCTTCCTGGTGGCCATGCTTTCCATGCTGAACGAAGATACGCTGGAGACGCAGGCGGGGGTGGCTTTCTTCGGGGTGTTTTATTCCTTGTTTTTGTTTGCCGACAAGGGGGGAGAAAGAAGACATTAGACAGAAGACATTAGACAGAAGACATACAACTGATTTTTCGGTGGCTTTGCAAGGGGGCAATTAAAAAAAATGAACGACACAGAATTTTTATCCCGGGCGGTTCAGCTCGCCCGCGAAAACGTCGCCCGCGGCGGCGGGCCCTTCGGAGCCGTGGTGGTGAAAAATGGCGTGGTGGTGGCCGAAGCCGCCAACCAGGTGATATCGATACCCGATCCCACGGCGCATGCCGAGGTGCAGGCCATCCGGCTGGCGGCGAAGAACCTGAATTCGATGACGCTCGAGGGCGCCACGCTGTATACCTCCTGCGAACCCTGTCCCATGTGCCTTGGGGCGGCGTACTGGTCGCGGATCGGCCGGGTGGTGTTTGCCTCCGACCGGCACGAGGCGGCTGAGGCGGGTTTCCGCGATTCGGAGCTCTACCGCAGCATCTGCGCCGAACCCGGCGAGGGGGCGATACCGATGGAGAAACTCATCGTGCCGGAGCGCGGGCAGGAGTTCACCGACTGGCACAATTCCCGGATCGAGATCGATTACTGACCATGCGGCTGGATCACCCATTTTACCACCGCGACGTGCTCGAAATTGCCCCGGAGATCCTTGGCAAGCGGCTCGTGCGGCTTCTGCCCGATGGGGGACGGATTGAGCTGCCGGTAAGCGAGGTGGAGATCTACCGCGGCATCGACGACAAGGCCTGTCATGCCAGTAAGGGGATGACGGAACGCAACAAGGTGATGTTCGGACCGGGGGGCCGTATCTATATGTACCTGATATACGGCATGCACTGGATGTTCAATATCGTCACCGGTCCCGAAAACAGCCCCGATGCCCTGCTGATCCGCGGCGTGGGCGGCGTAACCGGTCCCGGCAGGGTAACGAAACACCTTCAGATGGGCCGTGATTTTTACGGCGAGGACCTCACCGTCTCCAGTCGCATCTGGCTGGAGGATGCCCCGCCGGTTGCTGATTACATCACCGGCCCGAGGGTGGGGATTGATTATGCGGGGGAGCC
>CAYWHP010000185.1:0-6904 GCA_964457845.1 uncultured Porphyromonadaceae bacterium
CAGGCGGCAACCTTTACCACCACCGGCGCATATTGAACGACGGTCAGCTGCTGTTCCTGGTGAACTCCAGCATGACGGACTCCCTCACCGGCAAGGCGGCACTGGCCGGGAGGCAGGCTATCGCCATGGATGCCTTCACCGGAACGCTTGCGAAGCATGCATCGGAACCGGAGGGCAAAGGACGGCTGAGCCTCCGCTTTTCCGTTCCTCCGGCCGGCAGTCTGCTGCTGTTCATTGCCGAATCGGAAACGGCCGGGATTCCGGATGCCGCTGTAAAAGCGGAAATGGTTCCGGTGCCCGCCACTTCGCCGGTACAGGTTAAGCGGCTGCAGGACAATGCCCTGAACATCGATTTTTGCGATCTGGAGCTGGAGGGCGGTCGCGCTGTTGAAATGAACGTGCTCGATGCCTCCGACAAGGTTTACCGGCATTACGGCTTCGAGCGCGGCAATCCATGGGCCAGCTTTGTCCAGTTCGACAGCCTGCTGCTGGCCAGGGACACCTTCGGGCAGGGTACCGGTTTCAAAGCAACCTACCGGTTCGCGGTGGAAGGCCGGTTTGATTATTCTGGAATAAAAGCGGTGGTTGAACGGCCCGACCTGTGGAAGGTATCGGTGAACGGTACGGAGATTAAAAAGATACCCGGCGAATGGTGGCTCGACCGCCATTTCGGGGTATTTGCCATCGGCAGTTTTATTAAACCCGGTACAAATAGGCTCACCCTTGAGGTGACGCCAATGAAACTGAAGGCCGAGATCGAGCCGGTTTACCTGACCGGAAATTTCTCGGTGGTGACGGCCGATAAGGGATGGAAGATTACCGCCCCGCCGGATACGTATTCAACCGGCAGCTGGAGCGGTCAGGGAATGCCCTTCTATTCCCAGGGCATAGCCTATAGCCAAACGTTCAACATTGAAAAGCCCGCGGCGCGGTACGAAGTCGGACTGGGCGAATGGAAGGGCACCGTTGCGGAGGTGAGCGTAAACGGCACGCCGGCCGGCACCATCGCCTACCCGCCTTATCGCCTGGATGTCAGCGGTCTGATGCGGGAGGGGAACAATACGGTAACGGTTACCGTCATCGGCAGCCTGAAAAACCTGCTGGGCCCGCACCACAACAACCCGCCAACGGGGATGGCCATCTCGCCGTTCTGGCGAGGGGTGAAAGGCTGCCCGCCGGGAACGGAGTACCAGATTTTACCGTACGGGCTGATGGGGGAGGTGGGGCTGTACGGGAACAGGTGAGGGGGTGAGGAGGTGACGGGGTGAGGAGGTGACGGGGTGTGAAGGATGGGACACCCCCCCACACTAAAGTGCGGGGTTAATGATGTCTTCGTTAAAAATGACTAATATATTGTATAACTATACTTTACAATGAAAAGTTCAGTAACCCCGCACTTTAGTGTGGGGGTTTTATCCGCTGCCGTACTAACCGCCCTGCTGCTGCTGCCGGGATGTAGCCAGGAAGGCTGTTCGGTGAAGGAACACCATAACGGCGCCCAATATTCGGTGGAGATCCGGAATCAAAAAGCCAGGGCCCTCTTTACGAAAACCGACATGGGCATAACTCAGGAATTTTTCGCCCTGGCCGGCGGAAAATGGATTCCGATTACGCAATCCTTTCTGCCTCCGGCCGATCCGCCGCAAGAGGCGATAAAACTGTACGATACCCGCCTCGACCCATCCAACCGATTACTGACCAGTGAGTTATTGAAATCAATCCAGATAAGGGATTCCGGCGAAAATCGGGTATCCGTCGTATTAACCGGAAATTCCAACGGGCACAGCATTCAACAGAAGGTGAGCCTCGAAAAAGAATCTCCCCGCTTTCATTTCGAGGTGTCCGCTGAGCTGGCCGGTCAGCCTGCGACTCTGGAATACCTCCTTTCCCCATTCCTGTTCATTCCGTCGGCGAAACCCGAATTCATCCATACTCCCAAGCTCAAGTTTGCCAAAGATGATATTTTCGGCGACCGGACCTTTTATTCCCCTGCGGTGATCCTGCAGGAAAAGGGGCTGTTCTGCGCACTGGTCCCCGACCTTGACCTGATCAACGAATACATGGTGCTTTCGCCGGATGCCCGCTATTCGCCGAACCGGATCGAGGGAAGGCCTCTCGATATCCCGCGCGACAGTTCGGTATGGTCGATGCCGACAGGTCTGGATTTCAACCTTGCATCCGGTCTGGCCGACCGGCCGCTCTTTTCATTCGGCATAGCGGATGCCATTGCCACACACCACATGCACTGGCTCCATCCGAGCGACGGATCGATGGTGAGGCACCTGGAAAGCAACCGGGTGAAATACGGCTTCGACCTTTTCGTCGGCGCCGACGCACCACGCTTTTCCGGTTACCAGGCGATAAGCCGCTTCATGTGGGAACGCTACGGCACCCGCACACTGCAGAAGCCAAGGCCGCAGGTGATGCCGTTCGAGGAGTATGCGAAAGCCTGCTTTCCTGCCAGCGCTTCGTATAAGGGCTGGTGGGTGCGACAGCCCGGCTGGATCATCGAGAACAGCGCTCCGAAGGGCTATCCCGACATGGAGGAATGGCAGCAGTGGGAGATGGAAGGCTGGCCGGTGGGAGGTTACAAGAACAATGCCCCCGACTGGTACGACATGATCGAATTCACCACCTGGTGGAACAACATGCGGGATGCCCCCGGCATATACTGGTGGGGGAAGCATACCGCCGACAGTGGCCTGGTCGACAAGGCCAGGCGGATCGTCAACCTGATCCTGCTTTCACCTCAGAACCAAGGGCCCTTCCCGGTCATTTACCGGGTTTTTTCCAAACACTGGCAGGGAAATCACTGGGATCCGCCGGAAACCATGGATTCATCCCGGGTTGAACGCTACTTCTCCAATGAGAGCCAGTCGTACCAGACGACAGCAATAAGCAAGACCTGTGCGCACCTGCTCCGCTATTACCGTCTTTGCGAACCCAACGAAAGGATCCTGCCTTTCGTTAAAAAATACGGCGACTTCATTGCGGGCCATACCGATCCCAACGGATGCCTCCCCTCCTGGTTCAGTGCCGGCCTCGCGCCCAATCCATACCTGAGGTTCAACGGCGAGCAGGGGGTCCACATCTGGTTCCTCTCGGAACTCTATCTTGCCACAAAGGATCAGAAATACCTTGAAACTGCCGAAAAGATGGCCGCCTTCATGCAAAAGGAGATCCTGCCGAAACAGCGGTGGCTCGACTTCGAGGTTTACTTTTCCTGCGGGGTAAAGGCCATGAATTTCACCGATCCCTATACCGGTCAGGACCCGCGGGGAAATGTATCCATGTCGTGGGCCGCCGAAGGATTCGCTGCCCTGTACCGGGCCACGGGGAAAAATGACTGGCTGCAGAGCGGTGAACAGGTGATCGATTACCTCGGTTTTTACCAAACCGTCTGGGCTCCGCACTACATTTACACCGCCTACCCTTTCGGCGGCACCGATACCGACAACGGCGACGCAGCGTGGCTAAACGGGCACCAGGCCATGCTTCCCGGCATCTTTGCCTGGTACGGGAAGGAGCTGGGCCGGCAGGACCTCATTGAAAGGGCCGTTGCCCTTGCACGGGCTTCGCTGGTCCTCACCAACCTTCCCGAAAATGTGGCGAACCGGGTTTATAATTTCCCGAACTATCCCACCGGCCTGGGGCCGGAAAACATCGACCACGAAGGCATCCCGCAGACACCTCTGCGGACCGGGGCCAGCTGGTGCGAGGTAGGAGGACTCACAGGGGTTGCCGATATCATGAGGGAGCTTGGCGGAATGTACATCAATGTGGAAAAACACCTGGCAGCGGGCATTAACGGGGTGAACGTAAAATCCTGGAAACTTGAGGGAAACCTGCTTACCATCAACCTGCAAAATGCATTTCATGAATTGCCCGTTCCCTTCCGCAAACCTTTCACCATCGAATTAAAAGTGGAAGGACTTTCCGGTAAGGGGCCCTGGGAGCTGTCCGTTAACGGAGTGATTACCAAGAATCTTCGTGCAGCACAAATGAACGGCTATATGATGGAAATCCAAAATTAATATCGATAACGATGAACCAATTACTGAAACCATTAATCCTGGTATGCCTGATCTGCCTGGCCGGCCGGGCATCTGGTCAGTCGCCGGTAACGATCGGAGAGAAGCCGGGCGAATACAGCCTGGCAAATGAGAACGTCAGGCTGGTGTGCATTAAAGATGCGAAGGGGTTTATTTCGCAACATTTTTTTGCATCCGACGTAAAAGGGGCCTTCAAAGAAATCGCTGCCTCGTTCCGGCCCGACTATTCGGTACCGGCCAAAGGCCCGCGAACCGATACCTACCATTCAAAGAAATTTCCGTCGCGTTACCTGCTGCCTGAGATCAAAAGTGAAATGACCATTGATAAGAAAAACAACAGCATCATTATCAAAGGCATACAAGATGAAATCGCTTTCACCCAAACCATAAGTCTGCAGCCGGGTGCCCGTGAATTCCAGGTTGAGGTTGATGCCCGGTTTCCCAAACCGGTAAACCAGGTCGACTACGTGATGAGCACCTATGTTTCAAAGCTCGGGAGGGAACCGGAATTCATCCATACCCCGGCGGTGAAGTACGACAACGAGGAATCGCAGCAGAACGCCCACAAGATGGTCGCGTCAAGGAACCAGGTCATCGGCGACCGCTGCTTCCAGTCGCCCGCCATCATTGTAAAGGACAAATCCCTTTTCTTCGCCCTGCTGCCCGACCTCGACAAAATCAACCGGGAAAAGGTATTGTCGCCCGATGCCCGGCGAACCATCTGGATACCCCGGAACCAGTTTTGCGTGGCAGAGGACCCTGACAAATTTTCGATGCCCACCGCCCTGGACTACACCCTCAACAGCGGCATTTCCGAAGAACCGCTGTTTGCGTTCGGCTTCATGGATGCCATTATCTCGCACCACATCCATTTCAACCGTACCGACGATGATTCAGGTACAGTAAGGACAATCAATTCCGACCGCCTGAGCTACGGCTTCACCCTCATGCTGGATGCCCGGGGGCAGGATGATTACGGCACTGTCAGCCGGGAAACCTGGGCCCGCTACGGTCATCAGGAATTTGTGAACGGCGCGCACCTGGCCATGCCCTTTGAGGAATATTACCGTCTGGAAGACAGCCTGATCTACATTCCCATCGATGATCCCAACATGGACAAGCCGCTGCCGGGTTACAAAAATACCGGTTCCTGGCTGGAGTGGGAGCAGGACGGCCTACCGATGGGCGGGTTCCGCTGTGCGGCTGACTTCATGAACGACAAAATCCAGAACACGCCATTCTGGAACAGCATCCGGGAGGCACAGGGGCTCTGGTTCTTCGGCAAAAAGTACAACCGGCCCATCAACATCGACAGGGCCCGGCGTATCATCAATTTTGCCCTGTCGGCTCCCCGGAACGACAAGGGCCTCTTCGCCCTACAGTACAACGCCACCACCCGGGCATGGAGCCTTCAGACCATGGACCCGGTTCTCAACAAGCCCATGTTCCAGAATGAAAGTTCGTGCTACGATGTGGCCGCCATGTGCAATTCGGGCAATTACCTGATCAATTATTACAAGAACTCCGAGCCCGACCGGAGGATCCCGGAGTATCTGAAACCGTATGCCAATTGGCTGCTGACGGCGATCGACAGCCGGGGTACGGTTCCGGCATATGTCACGAAAGAGATGGAGGAATCGCCGATCCTCCGGTATTCCGCCCACCCGGCGGCGGCCATGTGGTTCCTGGCCGAAATGTTCAATATCACCGGGGAAAGGGCCTTTCTCAACGGCGCCATTAAGATCGCCGGATACCTCGAAAAGGAGATCATCCCGGGCGGCAAGTGGGTCGATTTTGAACAGTTCTATTCCTGCGGACGGCGGCCCTGGACCTTCGACCGCGACATCTCGCAGAACCAGTGGGCCAACGGCAACCTGGCCGTGATCTGGGCCACGGAAGGTTTCGGAGCGCTGCACCGGGCCACAAGTGAGGAAAAATACGCAATTGACGGGGCGGCCAGCGCCGATTTCCTGGTATTCTCTCAATGCAGCTGGAACCCGCATTACATTTACACCGCCTACCCTTTTGGCGGATTCGGCGTCGACAATGGCGACTGCGCCACCTTCCTCGATGCCCGGCAGGCGATTGTCGTGCAACCGCTTGCCTACTGGGGCATTGCACTGGGAAGGCAGGACCTGCTCGAGCGGGCGGTTGCGGCCGCACGGTCGTCGGTGGTGCTGATCAACCATCCCCGGCATGAGAAGAACGGCATTTATAAGTACACCAACCTGTACCCGTTCGGTTTCGGGCCCGAGAACATCGACCACGAGGCCAGCCCGATATCGGCCATGCGCACGCACACCAGCTGGGGCGAGGGCTCCGGCGTGTACACCGGCCTGGCGGATGCACTCCGGCTGCTGGGCAGTGTTTACGTCAATCCCGATAAGGCCATTGCAGTTGGAACTGACGGTATAGTGGTGAAAAGCTTGAAGGTTAGCGGGAATACCATCAATTTAATCCTGGAAAACCTGCTGACCGGGAAAAGACTGGCGATGCCGTGGGAGGCGCCCTTTGAAGCCACTATCCGAATCGACAGTCCGAAATCCTGGCAGGTATATGTGAACGGCAATCTGTACACAACTAAAGATCAGCGCATTTCGGTAACCGCTTTGCCCGACGGTACGTTCCGGTGAAAATAACGGCGGCTATTTGCTATTTTTAAAGCATGGCCCGTAGCCAAATCTTCGCCTCGCTCCATTCGCGCAACTACCGCATCTATTTTACCGGTCAGGGGATATCGCTCATCGGCACGTGGATGCAGAACATCGCACTCAGCTGGCTGGTGTACCGCCTCACCGGATCGGTGTTCCTGCTGGGGCTCGTGGGCTTCACCAGCCAGATCCCGACCTTTG
>CAYWHP010000186.1:0-3612 GCA_964457845.1 uncultured Porphyromonadaceae bacterium
GAATGGCTCGACTGGTTTTTGCATTGCCTCAAAAATGCGATGCTCACCACCGAAATCACCACTCAAAGAATACTGCGCAAAGCGGAGTTTTGGAACTTTCATGAGCATACCCCCGTCAACGAACGTCAACGCTTGATCCTCAACAAACTCTTTGACGATTTTGAAGGAAAACTACAGACTTCGAAATGGGCCAAAATGACCAAAACTTCTGCCGACACCGCCCTGCGGGACATTAAGGACCTGGTGGAGAAAGGCATTCTGAAACAAACGGACGATAAAGGACGAAACGCAAACTACGAATTGAAATCATATGAAAACAGGTAAGGTATTGGCAGGATTGTTACTCAGCTTATGTTTAGGCACAACATGGGCGGTGGCCCAAACCGGCGACCAGATTCTCGACGGTATCGGCGAAACCGGGATGATTGCACGCTACCAGTTTAAAACGGATGTAAAGGATTGGTCAAGAAACAACTGGCACGGCACCCTGCAGGGTACCACAGGCAAGTTTGTGCCCGACGCGCAGTTCGGGAACGTCCTTTTGCTGCCCGGCGACGGCGGGGCGTTTGTAACGATCCCGGCCGACGCGCTGGCCGGCGAGGAAGCGGTCACCCTTGCGGGGTGGATCTACCTCTCCTCGGCAACCGGCGGGCAGATGGCTTTTGATTTCGGCGAGGAGGGTAAGCCCCGCCTCTTCTCCACACCGCCCATGGCCGCCAATAAGTGGAACCATGTGGTGATGATGATCCAGGTTCCGTCGAAAACCGTCACCACCTGGGTGAACGGCGCACCGGCCGGCGAAGCCGGCAAACCGGTGGACCTTGGACACCTCCTCGATAAGGACGCCGGCGCAAAGCATAAATTCTGTTTCGGCCGGTCGGCAAATTCAGAACCTGCCCCCTATACCAATGCCCGGCTGCACGATTTCCGGATCTACCGGATCGCGCTCACCGACAGGCAGATTGGCCGGATATACTACACCGCCCTGCGGGGTGAGGAGGGCCAGGTACGAACCCGTGAGGAGCCAGATAAGGACCTGCCGAAATTTACTGAAACCACCCGTCAGGGGTACACCGCCTTCCTGACAGCCGTTCCCGACGTCCACGCCGAAACCGTGGTGGGTCAGCTCCCAAGGCTGCCCCGTCAGGTGCAGGGCGTGTACAGCGACCGCAAGGAGGGCCCCGCCGTACACGTGATCTGGCCGGCACCGAAGGATAACAGCGAAGTGATGAAGCCGGGCACCTACACGGTCACGGGAAAAGTGGCAGGCTCCGCAATCCAGCCGAAAGCCATCGTCACCATTACCGGTGCAAAACAGGCCGCAACGCCCGAACGGACGCTTGAAACATTTAAACTGGAGCAGGTTACGCTGAATTCAGACAGTCACCAGCACGATACGAAGTTCATCGAGAACCGCGATAAGTTCATCAAAGGCCTCATCGAAACCAACCCGGATAATTTCCTCTACATGTTCCGGAATGCGTTCGGTCAGCCGCAGCCTAAAGGCGCCGAGCCGCTCGGGGGCTGGGACAGTCAGGAGACCAAACTGCGGGGCCATGCCACCGGTCACTACCTCTCCGCATTGGCCCAGGCCTATGCCGGCAGCGGGTACGATCCTGCCCTGCAGGCAAAGTTTGCCGAAAAGATGGACTACATGGTAAATACCTTGTGGGAGTTATCGAAACTGTCGGGGCACCGCCTTCCCGGCGGAACGGAATCGGTATCGGACCCCACGGCTGTACCGCCGGGACCGGGCAAATCAGGCTACAATTCCGACATCACCGAAAAGGGCATTCGCACCGATTATCAGAACTGGGGCATCGGCTTTATAAGCGCCTATCCGCCCGACCAGTTTATCATGCTGGAGCAGGGCGCGAGCTATGGCGGCGATCAAACCAAGATCTGGGCCCCCTACTACACCCTTCATAAAATCCTGGCCGGGCTGATGGACATCTATGAGGTGAGCGGTCAGGCCAAGGCGCTGGAAATCGTAAAAGGCATGGGCGACTGGGTATATGCCCGGCTGAGGCTGCTGCCCACCGAAACGCTCATCAGCATGTGGAACCGCTACATCGCAGGCGAATTCGGGGGGATGAACGAAGCGATGGCCAGGCTCAGCAGGCTGAGCAACGAGCCCCGTTACCTCGAAGTGGCCCGGCTGTTCGATAATATCCGGGTGTTTTACGGAGACGTTGACCATGTACACGGTCTGGCAAAAAACGTCGACCTCTTCCGCGGCCTGCATGCCAACCAGCACATCCCGCAGGTGATCGGGGCGCTGGAAATGTACCGCGATTCCGATGCACCCGACTATTTCCATATCGCCGACAACTTCTGGTACATGGCCACCAACGATTACATGTACAGCATCGGCGGCGTGGCAGGGGCGCGCAACCCGGCCAATGCCGAGTGCTTCACCGGTCAGCCGGGAACGCTTTACGAGAACGGATTCTCCTCGGGCGGTCAGAACGAAACCTGCTGCACCTACAACATGCTCAAACTCACCGCCGGACTCTTCCTCTTCGACCAGCGGCCGGAGCTGATGGATTATTACGAGCGGGGGCTCTACAACCATATCCTGGCATCAGTGGACGACAGCACTTCGGCCAACACCTATCACGTGCCGCTGAGGCCGGGATCGGTGAAGCATTTCGGCAACGAAGACATGAAAGGGTTTACCTGCTGCAACGGCACGGCGCTCGAGAGCAGCACCAAACTGCAGAACAGCATCTACTTCAAAAGTTCCGATAACAAGTCGCTGTATGTGAACCTCTTTATCCCCTCAACCCTGAACTGGGCCGAACGGAACATCACCGTAACCCAGGAAACCGCCTATCCGAAGGAAGACAACACCCGGCTCACCATCGGCGGCGGCGGTGAATTCGACCTCCACGTGCGGGTGCCTCACTGGGCCACAAAGGGCTATTTCGTGACGATTAACGGGAAAAAGGAAAAAGTGAACGCTGAGCCCGGAACCTATATCAGAATAAAAAGAAACTGGAAAAACGGCGATACCGTGGAGCTGCGGATGCCCTTCTCCTTTTACCTGGAGCCCCTGATGGACCAGCAGAACATTGCCAGTTTGTTTTACGGGCCCGTTTTACTGGCAGCCCAGGAACCTGCGCCGCGGAAGGATTGGAGGAAGATCACGCTCGATGCAAAGGATATCGGCAAGTCGATATCGGGCAATCCGGAAGAGCTGAAATTCACCATCGATGGCGTTGAGTTTAAGCCGTTTTACGAAACGTACGGCCGGCATTCGGTCTATCTCGACGTAAACCTGCAATAGCCGGGATTTCTCAAGCTGTTTGTGTTGCAGGCGCCAGTCCCGGCGCCTGCCGGTGGCGTTACAGGGCACGGGTGAGGTTCATGTGTGAATCATGTAAACTATTCCCGGAATCATGTAAAGCTTACCGGCACGGCAATGCCCAATTTTGTGCGTGAAAACATAGCTTACGCATTCGCCCCGCACAGCGGGGGCAATAATGCCTGCACTCGTAATCAACCATAACATAAACAAGTCATGACAAGAGTGGTGGAAAGGGCATCCGGCAGGGTAAAACAAGGTATGGTGAGAGCCGAATACATTGAAGTGGAACGCAATGTCCGTCT
>CAYWHP010000186.1:3712-6903 GCA_964457845.1 uncultured Porphyromonadaceae bacterium
GCTGTCCTCGTCGGTTTTTCTATGGGAGGTTCGATCGCCATTCATTTTGCATCAATGGATAAAGGAGCCCATGTGTCGAAGCTGGTATTGTGCGCGGCAGCCGCCCCCGTTTGGACACAGCGCAACGATTTCCAATACAACCTCCCCGTTAGCGCAGTGGATGAACTGATTGAACTGAGCTATACCGACAGGCCCCTGTTAGTATCCAATTTTGGCAAGATATTCGCGGCAACCGAAACCGCTCTGAATGAGGGGATCCGCAACTGGCTCAACGGAATCAATCTCAGCGCATCGTCGTACGCAACCACACAATGCCTTATTGCACTGCGTGATACGGATCTGAGGGGCGATCTGGCCGGAATAACGATCCCCACGCTCATCATGCATGGGAAAAAAGACAAAATATGCTCCTTTGATCTGGCAGAACAGATGAAAACCGCCATCCGGCATTCACATATCGTTGCTTTTGAAAACAGTGGCCACAGCCTGTTTCTCGAAGAAACTCCCAGATTCAATGCTGAACTGATTAAATTTTCATCGATCTGAGCTGAACTCCGGATGCCCAATCCGGAACCGGTTTGGAATAGGTAAACCGGATAGCCGTTTCTTTTGCCCGCCATCACCTCATTACCGTTTATTGAGCTAACTTTATTGGCAGCAAAACCAGCAGATTGCTATTGCCGGGCGGTATGATTTTAAACCTGTCGCCTTAACCACTTAATAACGGCCAGAACATGACTGATGACGACAAAACCAGGGAAGAGCTTATACAGGAGTTGCAGGAAATCAGGCTATCCGAAGCCATTTTCCGGGATATCGTCGAAAAGAACCCGATGTCCATTCAGATACTGGACATGGAAGGCTACGCTGTTCAGACCAATTCGGCACATACCCGCCTTTTCGGGGTAAAGCCGCCGCCCGACTATTCGGTTTTAAAGGACCAGCAGTTACTGGCGCTGGGATTTGAAGAGCTGTTTGCACGGATAAAAAATGGCGAAGTGGTGTACTTCCCGGATTCCTATTACAATGTTCACGATGTTGATCCGTCATTCCCCGATGCCCCGTTTTGGGTGAGAGCCATGGGCTTTGCTTTAAATAACCATCACGGGCAACCGGGCCGGATCGTTCTCATGCATGAAAACATAACCGACAGCAAAAATGCGGAAGCCCTGTTAAATGACATAATTGATAAAAATCCGTTGTCGATTCAAATCGTTGATAAAGGCGGTCATACACTCAGGGGAAACCCGGCATTTATGGGACTTTTTGGTTCGATCCCTCCTCCCGGCTTTTCGATTTTTGATGATTTGCAGAGTAAAGGCCCTGAACTGGAGGCACTGATCACCCATGTTAAAAATGGCGAGGTTGTTCATTTGCCGGATATGTATTTCAATGCTCATGATGCAGTACCTGAAGCTCCCGATATCCCCCTCTGGATCCGCGCATTGATATTCCCGCTGTTCGACAGCCGCGGCAAACCCGAACGTTTTGTTTTCATGCACGAAAACATCACCGAGAGCAAGCTGGCGGAGCAGGAATTAATTAAAGCCAAAGAAAAAGCCGAAGAAAGCGACCGTCTTAAATCAGCATTTCTTGCCAACATGAGCCACGAAATCCGAACGCCGATGAATGGGATCCTTGGCTTTGCGGAATTGCTGAAAGAGCCCAACCTGACGGGAGATGAACAAAATGAATATATCCGGATAATAGAGAAGAGCGGTGCGCGGATGCTCAACGTGATCAACGAAATAATCGATATATCAAAGATTGAGGCGGGGCTGATGGAAATTCTTATCTCCAGTGCCAACATCATTGATATAGTGGATTTCGCTTACCGGTTCTTCAAGCCTGAAGTAGAATTAAAGGGTCTGGCGCTGCGCTGTACAAACCCGGTGAATTCTGGTGATTTCATCATACGAACGGACAAGGAAAAACTGAATGCCATTCTCTTCAATTTAATCAAGAATGCCATCAAGTTTACTAAAAAAGGCTCCGTAGAGATCGGATTTTCACTGAAAACCACTGATGGTGAGGAAGATCAGGCAATACAGGAAGAACTGGAATTCTTCGTGAAGGACACCGGGATCGGAATACCCTTAAACAGGCAGGAACACATATTCAAGCGGTTCATTCAGGCCGATGCGCTTGATAAAAACGCCCTTCAGGGTTCCGGGCTCGGTCTGGCCATATCGAAGGCTTACGTTGAGATGCTCGGCGGACGGATATGGGTGGAAAGCAAGGAAAATGAGGGCTCTTCGTTTTACTTTACCCTGCCGGCTATCCAGAACTGACCAGGATCCGAATGAAAAGCACCAGCACCCCGGCCCTGCTCCTGTTCCTCCTACTCGCATCCTGCTCGTCCCCGAAGCCGGTGAAGCCCGGTGAGGTCATCAGAATTGACGTGCTGAAGGCCTTCGAAAACCAGAAGAACATCATGGCCAGTGAATTCGTCCGGGATGTTGAGTTTATCCCGCTGGAGTCAACCAAAGAATCGTGGTTCCGCTACTCGGAAACCTACCAGGTTGGCAGGAAATTCGTGATGGTGGGCGATATGGAACGGGCCCGCATGCTGCTGTTCGACAGGCAGGGCAAGTTCCTGCGCGCCATCGGAAGTAAGGGGGAAGGTCCGGGCGAAATGATCGAGCCGCGCGAAGCCGTCATGGACCCTGCAGAGGAGTTTATTTTTGTTCACGATGTGAGCAAGGGCAAGCTGCTGAAGTATTCCGTTAACGGGCAGTTTATTAATGAAACCGGCGTTCGGGAATTAACCCCGGCACGATACATTACCGGGATCCATTTTATCAATGCCAGGGAATTTGTACTCGCCAATTTCCGGCCCTTTTTCCCGGCCGATGGTTTTGCCTCTTTACCGGTATTCGACCGGGACCTGAAACATGTGAAGGACATCCTGCCCCGGGCAAATGATGACAAACTCGTGATCAATGTTGAACCGCATGCCGTGGTTACGGAACATCCGCATCGCCTGACCTTCTGGGAGCCTTACTCGGATACGCTGTACACCATCACACCAGAAGGATCGGTCGTTCCCACCCATGTTATCGGGTTCTCGAAAGGCGGACCGGATCAACAGTTTGTGAAAACCAATATCAACCCTAACCTGTATGCCGAAAACTCGATCCTGTCCGTCATTGACGACGGGGGCTATTTCCACATTTACGGTGAGAAACTCC
>CAYWHP010000187.1:0-6785 GCA_964457845.1 uncultured Porphyromonadaceae bacterium
GCAGCATTGGATTGTGATTGATAAACCGACTGCTTTCCGGCCGCTTCAGTTTCAGCGGATCGGACCAGATAATTCCGGCCGGCAATGGTTTTGAATGTAATCAGATCATTATCAATACTATGCTTTACTGTTTTGCCCGTTTCGCCGGTCAGCATGCTAACCTCTACCTTTCTGCCCGGCCAGGGGTTAACCATCCGGCAGATATTGCCCTTCTCGCTCTCGGCCAGAACGCCTGTAATGGTGCCGTCGACGCGCCTTTCCGAAGAAACCATGAAAGCACCCCTCGCCCGCAATCGGAAGGCAGCCGGCCATTTCGGCGGCACTGCCGGAAACACGCGGATTTTACCCTCGTTGCTTTGCAACAGCATTTCGTTCACGGTGGCGCCATAAATACTCTGCGTTTCGAGGCCGCACTGGATGAATGGTTTAGCAGGTATTCCGCTGGGGTAACGGGCTCTCTCATCGTAAATGTAATCCCGCTGCGTGGTAATATCCGGACTCTTGACCGAGTCCATGTACAGCGACAGGTTGTACCAGTGATCAATGTTGTAAAACAAACCCTGCGGGAAATGCTGCAGCCTCCGGATTCCGTTCGTCATCATTTTAACCGCTTCCTCACCTAGTCCCAGCCGGGCTGCTACAATGGGATCGGGAGATATGGCGTTAACCTGGGGAGAATGGTTTCGGATGATTGCCGATACCGCATTGTATTCCCGGGTGTTTTTCTGATCAATGCCGATCACACCGGCGGGAAATACCAGGGAAGTATTCTGGCTCATGCCGTTCAGCCATTTGCCTCTTTCTTCCATTTCCGGAAACAGGGAACCATCCGGATACCAGGCCAGTTCAATGGTTTCCCCCAATCCGGGGACCTCCCTGTACGGCAGCGGCCACAAATGATCGATAACATGCTGCCATTGTTTTGTTTTTTCCTTGTCGATGCCAAGAATCCCGGCCGCTTCGATGCAGTTGGTGAAACTGGCAATTATCATGTTGCGGTCGGTCACCGGGTTTTTCAACTGGTTGGAGCGCGGACTTTCATAGGCTTGCGAGGGGAAAATGTAATACTCCCTTTTCAGGCTGTCCCACTGAAGCTCCTGAACATAAAACTCCGCGGCCTTTTTCATGAAAGGGTAGGCTTCCCGCACCAGAAAACCGGTGTCGCCGGAAAACTCAAAATACTCCCAAAAGAGTCCGGCCATCTGGCTGGCAGGAGTGAAGTTATTAAGCATGTCGCCGCGATCCCAGAAAGTCATGCTGCCGAAAAAGTCGTGCGGTTCGCTCCACAAAATCGCATTATCCGCCCCTCGTTTTTTCGCATGTTTTTCTGCTTCGGGCATTAACCTGAAATAGGTGTTCACGTACGGCAGCAGCAGGTCACAGTCGTTCTGGGCGCATAACCCCCAGTATTGCTGCTGCGTGTTCCAGTGATGCGGGGTAACCCAGTTGCGCACATCGTGATTCCATGTCCAGAGACCTCCATTAAACACAACCGGATAGGTGCCCCTTGACGAACTTGCCATGAGGTAGCGCCGCAGATAATACTGGTTTTCAATGTAATCATCGCCGATATGGACAAATGAGCGGTTCCAGAAGGCATTCCACCATTGCCGGTGAATTTCGCGTTCGTTCGGCAGGGTTTGTTGTTCGGTGTCGTTCAGCAGCCGGATGGCGGATTCATTTGTGTTACCGGATTCTTCGGAAGTAACCATGGCAACCATAACGATGATGTCACGCGCTGCCTGAATCCCATCGGATTCCAGTTCGATTTTGTTGGAACTGATTATGTTCGGCTGAAAGGAGTCGCCCAACACCCGGCAGGCGACTGAAAAATGAAGGCTGTCAAACGAATCAGCCAGTATGATGTCGTTTCCGGAAATCAGGGTACGGGTTTTGCCCAAACCAACTTTTGTGTCGGTTGAACGATATCCATACCATCCGGGAAATGCCCTGCTGCCCCAGCGTTCCATGGAGACGCGCATTTTTGAGCCGTTCAGGAGCCCGGCCAGCTGAGCGGTTTTTATTTTAAAGAACCATACATTCTTATCGGGAGCTACCCACGACGTTATCCGGCTTTCCATAAACGAAGTGCGGGCGGTGAAGGTGGCTTCGGCATGTTGAAGTGAAAGCCGCCCCTCGAAATCATCCAGGTACATCCAGTCGAATGCCGGGGCGCCAAAATCAATGCTCAGGCGCACTCCGCCCCGGAGGGTGTTGAGTGATTCAGTACCGGATTTATCGAAAAGGTCATTTTTGTTGATTTGCACCTCCAGCCCATCGGGCCGGTTCCAAACCATGCCGCCCATGTCACCGTTGCCAAGCGGAAATCCCTCAAATCCCTCATAGGCAGGTGTTTTGTACACAATGTCATGCCGGCCGGGATAGGAAGTGTCGGCAATAAACAGCGGACGTTGCCCGGAAGCATCCTGAACGGAGCAAACGAACAGGAGTAAAATGGCAAGTGATCGCAGGTCGTTTAAAAGAATATATGCTTTCTTCATGGCAAATTTGCTGTTGGTTCGGGCCGGCAAACATCGCAGTGCGGGTCTCAAAGTTATTAACTTTAACCTGCAGGACCCCTTGCGGCGGGAATAAATGAAAACAAACCCCGGCTTTATGTAATGTCATGAAATATAAACTATTAGCAACTCTTATTATTATTATATCTGCCGGATCGGGCAGGGGGCAGGAACCAAACGGAGGCACATCTCCGGCAATTCAGTCAGCCATGATATGGTGCACCGGCCAGCCGGACGGCGAACAGGTTTACGCGGCCTTCCGCAAGGGGTTTGATCTGGCTGAGACCACTGGCCCGGCGATCCTGCACCTGTTTGCCGATTCGAGGTATATGCTGTGGGTCAATGGCAAATATGTGTTAAGGGGCCCGTGCCGTTTCAACCCGGTACGGCCTGAATATGATGTGGTTGATCTAGGTCCTTATGTTCGGAAAGGCAAAAACAGCATCGTTGTGCTGGCCCATAATTATGGAAGTGCGATCAACGGCCGTATCATGAAGCATGTTCCCGGGCTGGCTGCCGTGATGTATTTCTCCGGAAAAGAGGTTCTCCGTACCGATGCAACCTGGCGTTTTAACGATAAAACCAGCTATCAGGCCTCACCGCATTCATGGAATTCGATACCCGATGTGATTGACGCCCGGGTGGATAAAGGGGAGTGGATCGCTGCCGGGTTTGATGATTCATCGTGGAAGTTTGCCAGCCCTATTGACGGAAGGCAGTGGGGAAGGATGTTTCCGCGTGAACTTCCGCTGGCGGCGGAAAGGGAGCTTAAAAACCTTACGGTACTGCCCCTTAAGAAGGCCTTACGCGAAGTGCTTCCCATTGAACTGACCACAGGCGGGGAGGTCCTGCTGGATCTGGGGCAGATGGCCATGGCCTATGCAGCTATGGAGCTTGATGCCGATGAGGGCAGCCGGTTGACAATCCGGTACGCCCTCCGGTATAAAAATGGCAAACCCGAAGAGATGTGGGGCGCCGGCCATACGTACACGGCCACGTCGGGCATTCAGCGCTTTATCACCACCGACCAGTGGGCGGGCCATTATGCATTGGTAAGCTGTGTATCGGGGCGGATTAAAATTCTTGGGATAAAATTCACGGATCGATCCTATCCTTTTGAGCGGATCGGTACGTTTTCATGCAGCGATACCATGCTCACCACCTTATGGGAAATGGCGCAGAAAACCATCGAGGTGACCAGCGATGACGGGTACGGCTCCGATGCCCGGGAGCGCAATGAGTGGATTCAGGATGCCGCAAAGGCGAGTTTTTCAACCACCCGCGTGGGGTCATCCGGGCCCGGAACCAACGGGAAGCCGGTTTTTTCCGATCCCCGCCCGCTGAAGAACATGCTTAGGCATGCCGCTCAGTCGCAATTGCCCGATGGGCGGCTGCGGGCTACGTTCCCAACCGACCGGGGGCCGGAGGATTGCCACTATGTTATTGATGATTATTCGTGCCAGTGGTTCGAAGCCCTGCAAACCTGCTTCAATTCCACAGGCGACACCGCATTTGTTGCCGAAATGTGGCCTGCCCTTCAGCGGCAGGCCGGCTGGTTCCTCAGGAACCGCACCTCACGGGGACTCCTGCTGGCCCGCGAATACACCTCTTTCGACAATCCGCTGGCCTACATAACGTGCGAAGGTTCAACCATAAACGCCTTTTTCTACCAGGCATTGCGCTGTGTGGAATACCTGGGAACTGTACTGGGTAAAAAACAAGAGGCGCAGGCATACAAACAGGCAGCGGACAGCCTTTACCTGGCTTTCAATAAAGAACTCTGGAACGGGAATGAAAACGTGTACAACGCTGGCTGGCTGGATGATCGGGTTTTTGCCCCAACGGTCCACGCCCAGCTCATGGCCCTGCAATGCGGATTGGTTCCGGCCAATCGCAAAGCATCGGTACAAAGCTGGTTTCTGGCCAATTATAAAAATCCGGGCATGAAGCATGTCTGTGTGAATAAGGATTTTGAGAAAATGATTGCCGGCAAATCCGGAATCGATATGCCGGTGATGTATTACTGGGTTTTCAGTGAGTTGTACCGGATGAATACCGAAGAATCCGACATGGAGGTCATCCGTGAAATCCGCCGTCGCTGGACCACGATGGTGAACTTTCAGCAGGATGCCGGCACCCTGTCTGAATCCTTTACCGATGAAAAGGGTGAGGGTGCCAGCGAGTCGTGCCACAATTATGGTTCGGTACCGGCCTGGTTCCTGAGTTCTTGTGTTTTGGGTGTAAAAACCGATGGCCCGGCAGCGGAAAAGCAACTGCTTATCGAGCCCCGCCTGGGCGACCTGTCGTTTTCGCGGGGTGTGGTGGTCACCGAACATGGAGCCGTTCCCGTATCCTGGGAAAAATCAGCGAATGGCGCATCTTTGAATTTTGATATCCGCATTCCGGAGGGAATTCATGCTACGGTTCATCTGCCAATGCTTTCGACGAAAGGTACCGCAAGGATGAACGGAAAACTGGTTATGAAGGACGGCAGGACTGTGGAAGGAGTTACATTGGACGGACGGTGGATCGTCATTCGGCAGGTTACCGGCAGATGCACCGGAAGTATAGAATAAACAGGGAGATTATGAAAAGGAAACAGTTTATCGGAACCATTGGCAGCACCACCTTGCTGCTCCTGGCAGGCGGCATCCGCGTGGTAGCCGGTGTCACCGGGCGAAAAGTTGCAGGTGAATTTGTTTTCCTGGAGGCAGAGCAGTTTGCCGACTTTGGCGGGTGGTATCTCGATCAGCAGTTCATGGATCAGATGGGTTCTCCGTTTTTACTGGCACACGGGATGGGCGTTCCGGTAGCCGATGCAAGAACGGAAATTGAATTTCCATCCGAAGGGCTGTACCGGGTTTGGGTACGCACCCGTGACTGGGTGGCTCCCTGGAACGCGCCGGGCGCCCCGGGCAGATTTCAGTTGCTTATCAATGGAGTCCCCCTTGCAGAAACCTTTGGCACCAAAGGAGCTGCGTGGCACTGGCATGATGGCGGGACAGTGAGGGTTGATGCGAAAGCGACGGTCGCCCTGCATGATCTGACCGGTTTTGAGGGGCGCTGCGATGCTGTTCTTTTTTGTAAAGACATTGGTTTTGAACCCTCCAACCAGCTTGAGGCGTTAACCCGCTTTCGCCGGAAGCTTCTTGGGCTGCCCGACCAGCCGGAGAACGGGGGCACTTTTGATTTTGTTGTTATCGGCGGCGGTTTTGCCGGTACCTGTGCCGCTCTGTCGGCCGCCCGGAACGGTCTGAAAGTTGCGCTGATTCAGGACCGGCCGGTATTGGGCGGAAATGCCAGCTCCGAAGTTCGCGTATGGCCGGAAGGAAAAACCCGGCAGGAGCCTTTCCCCCATATTGGCGACATCGTTGAAGAGATTGCTCCCGATCCCGCACAGCCGGTAAACGCATCAAAAAATGCACTGGCCGGAAAATACTACGATGACGACCGGAAGATGAAGGCGGTGCGTAATGAACCCGGGATCAGCCTGATAATCGGCGAGCATACCGTAGGGATAGAAAAGGAAAATGAAGAAATCAGCGCCGTTATTATTCAGAACAACCTGACTTCGGTACAAAGGCGGATCAGGGCAAAATTTTTTGCCGACTGCACCGGTGATGCCACGGTTGGGTTTCTGGCCGGAGCCGATTATGAGCTATCGGATTCCGGTATCATGGGTGTTTCTAATTTATGGAGTATAAGCAAGGCTGATGGTAAGGATGAAGTTGTCTCTTTCCCCCGATGCCCATGGGCTATTGATTTGACTAATAAGCCGTTTCCCGGAAGAAGTACCTACAAGGGGCAATGGGGCCCCGATGATCCGCTGGGCAATCTGGGCGGCTGGTTCTGGGAAAGCGGTTTCGACAAGCACCCGATCGATGATGCGGAACAGATCAGGGACCTGAACTTCAGGGCCATGTACGGGGCCTGGGATGCTTTGAAGAATACCGACAAGCTCTATCCCAACCATCGGCTGGAATGGTCGGCATTCATTGCCGGAAAGCGTGAGTCGCGCCGGCTCATGGGTGATGTTGTGCTCACCGGTGATGATTTCAGGTCGCAAAAAGAATTTAATGACCCCGCTTTCCCCTGTTCGTGGCACATCGATATACACGGTCCGCACGAATCGTTTGATAAAGATCTGAAAGGACAGGAGTTCATTTCAAAAGCTACCGCCGGGAATGATTATACCTATACCGGAATTTACTGGGCGCCCTACCGGACGCTTTACAGCCGAAACATCAGGAATCTTTTCATGGCCGG
>CAYWHP010000188.1:0-6665 GCA_964457845.1 uncultured Porphyromonadaceae bacterium
TCCCGGGTCCGGGCCTCGGAATCCGGATTTTGGGCGCGGTAGATCCGGTTAAGGTAAAACTGCTCCAGGAGGTTGATGATATTTTCATTAGGGGCTTGAAAGAGTATTCTCTTTATGATCAGGTTTGGCAGGCCGGTGCGATGCTTTTGCCGGTTCAGGCTGTTGGGGTTATGGGAGATGAGCGTACGTATGAGAGTGTCGTTGCGCTGAGGGCGGTTACCTCTACCGACGGGATGACGGCTGATTGGGCGCATCTTCCCTATGAGTTCATGGCAAAGATGTCAAATGAGATCATTAACCGCGTAAAAGGGGTTAACAGGGTGGTTTATGACATTAGTTCGAAGCCGCCGGCTACTATTGAGTAGGAGTAAGGCCGAAAAGACTGTTAATCTTTTTCCCGATTTCTTCGAGAGACAATATGTAGTCGGGCACTATCCTTTCGATAACTGATTCGGGCATTCGCCTTACCGCTGCTGTTTCCGGATCCTGAACGATAACAAGGCCGCCTGCCTTGTGGATAAGCTCGCATCCTGCCGCACCATCCCAGTTCGCTCCGGTAAGGACGATCCCAAGGAGCCTGGATCCATAAACCCAGGAGGCCGTTTCAAAAAGAACATCCACACTGGGCCTGGAATAATTTACCTTCTCCTCATTGCTCAGACTTGCAGTACGATCCTGCTCGACCAGCAGATGGTAGTCGGGCGGGGCAAAATAGACCACGCCGGGCAGAAACTCCTCCTTCTCTTCAGCCTCCTTTACCGTGAGGCGGCATAACCGGTTAAAATAGGTGACCATAAAGGAATCCGAATTCGCACTGATATGCTGAACCACCAGGATAGGAACCGGCAGCGACGGCTCGATCAGGGGAAGTATGATACCCAGGGCATCAAGTCCGCCGGCGGAAGTGCCGATAACAATCGCATCAAATGGTTTTTCTCCTGCCGGTGACATGTTTCAGACGATCAGTATTTTTTTCGAAATATTTTCCATTTGGCTCCTGATGTATCAAAATCCTGATTTACAGAAGAGAAGGTAATGCTCTCCTTGGAGCCCAGACACAGGAAGCCTCCAGGGATCAGGCTATCTTTAAACAAGTTTAAAACCTTGTTTTGCAGGTTCTTATTGAAATAAATCAGGGTGTTCCTGCACATCACAAGGTTCATCTCACCGAATACGCTGTCGGTGACCAGGTTGTGGTCGGCAAAAACAAGATTGTCCTTGAGCGCCTTATTAAGTATGACGGAATCATAGCGGGCGCTGTAATAATCCGACAGGGAAAACTTGCCGCCGGATTTCAGGTAGTTGGCTGAATATTCTTTCATCTGTCCGGCCGGGTAAATGGCGTCCCTGGCCTTCTGCAGGATGGCGGGATTGAAATCCGTTGCATAGATCTGGGTACGGTTAAGCAGACCCTCCTCCTTCAGGATAATTGCCATGGAGTATACCTCCTCACCGGATGAGCAGCCGGCATGCCAGATTTTCAGGAACGGATAGGTCTTCAGGATTGGGATTACCTGCTCGCGAAGCGTCAGGAAAAAATCCGGATCACGAAACATTTCAGTTGTGTTGATCGACAGGTCCTGAAGCAGGATATGAAAGAACTGCTCGTCATATAACACCTTGTACAGAAGAGCTGATACCGAATCCAGCCCCGAAAGGGCCAGCCGGTGTAAGATGCGCCTCTTGGCATGTGCCTTCCCATAGTCGCGGAAGTCATAACCGTAACGCTGGTAAATGCCTTCGAACAACAAGGCAATTTCAATCAGCTGGGGATCCTGATCGGTGTGGTCTTCGGTTAACTCTTGTAAAGCCATACGCGTAGCAGTGAAATCAGTTTTTCAGGATCAATCGGTTTGGTCAGGTAATCGCTGGCACCTGCACGGAAGCACTTCTCCCTGTCGCCGGGCATGGCTTTGGCAGTGAGCGCAATGATCGGTAATTTCCTGTGCTTTATATCCTTGCGGATCTCCTCCATGGCTTCATACCCGTTCATTTCGGGCATCATGATGTCCATGAGTATCAGATCAGGCTGGCCTGAATTCAGCTTGTCGATCCCATCACGGCCATTTTTGCCAACCAATATTTTAATGCCCAGGTCTTCCAGAAGGCTGGTGAGGGCGAAAACGTTTCGCATGTCATCATCAACAATCAGCACGGTCTTATCTTTCATAACATCCTCGCGGGGATGCAGGTTCCGAAGCATCTTCTGCTTTTCCTCCGGCAGGTTCGATTCAACCTGATGCAGGAAAAGTGTAGTTTCAGCCAACAGGCGTTCCGGTGACTTGATACCCTTTATAATGATCCTGTCGGAATAACTTTGTAGCTTTTCTTCGTCTTCCCGGGTCAGTTCCCTTCCGGTATATATGATAACCGGCATCTTATGGGCATCGTTTCGTTTGCCTATCTTCTGCAGCAATTCGTAACCGGTCATATCCTCAAGGCCGAGGTCGAGGATCATCGCATCAAATGACTCATTTCGCAGCAGCTCAAGTGCCGCCTGCCCTGTGCCGGCCGAAACGATCCGAATGTTTTCCTCGCCGATCAATTCATTTATACTGAGCCGCATAGCTTCGTCATCCTCTACCAGCAATAGCTTTTTCAGCGGTTTTGAAATCAACCCTTCGATTTTGTCGAAAGCCTCATTGATCTGGTTCACTGAAACCGGTTTCCGCAGAAATCCGATTGCCCCCCTTCGCATGGCCTCAATACTTTTATCAGAACCTGACATGAAGTGCACCGGTATCTGCCGTGTATTCGGATTTTCCTGAAGCCGCTTCATCACCTCCCATCCATTTATCCCCGGCAGGCCGATGTCGAGAATGATTGCGCTCGGATGATAGTAATCGGCGTAGTGTAGGCCCGTCTCGCCATTTGGCGCAATCATGCATTTAAAGTTCTTTTCATGCGCCAGATCATAAATAATGCGCGCGAATGCAACGTCATCCTCTATGATCAGCAAAAAGGTGTCGCCTTTACGGATGTCCCTGCGATCATCTTCGATGTGGGGTTCGTCTGCGATTGCAGCTTCGTTGTTGCGGCTTGCAACCGGACTCGGCTTACGCGGCTCGATTGGCAAATCATCAGAAGCCTTATCTGAACTGATTGGTGAGGTGATAATTTCCGCGTGTGGCTCATTCGTAATATTTTCCGGTACGAGGAGCAGAAAGCTGCTTCCTTTTCCGGGTTCGCTTTTCAGGATAATATCCCCGCCCATCATTCGGGCAAAATTACGCGAGATGGCGAGCCCGAGTCCGGTACCACCGAATTTCCGGGAAGTGGTTCCGTCTGCCTGCCGAAATGCGTCGAAAATTTCCTTTTGCTTTTCGGAATGGATTCCGATTCCCGAATCTTCAACATAAAAGCCGATAAGATCGGTTCGTTCGCTGCCCATCCGGTCGTTGGATTCTGAAGGTAACGGCCTTCTTACCATTACTCTTACCGAACCTTTTTCTGTAAATTTGAGACCGTTGGCGATCAGGTTACGCAGTATCTGGCCCAAACGCAATGTGTCGTTATGCAGCGTGGCAGGCGCATCGGGTGAAACGGAAACTTCCAGTTGAAGCCCTTTCTCTTCAGCGATGGGGAGAAAGGTTTCTTTCAGGTCGGCAAGCAAAGAGGCTACTTCAATCGGTTCAGCATGAAGCTCAGCCTTGCCTGATTTAATTTTAGCCAGATCAAGAATCTCATTAATAAGGACAAGCAGGTTCTCTCCTGATGCTTTGATCGTTTCAGCGGATTTGATTTGCCTTTCGTTCAGGTTTTCCGTTTTGTTCTGGGCAAGTATCTGTGAAAGGACAAGGATGCTGTTGAGGGGAGTCCTGAGCTCATGCGACATGTTAGCCAGGAATTCGGATTTGTATGTGCTGACCTGCTCGATTTCGCGGGCCTTGTCTTCAATGTCCTGACGGGCACGCTCCAGTTCATCATTCTTTTTTCGAAGCGATTCGCGCTGGTTTTCTATGGCTTTTGTGCGTTCTGCCAGCTCCTCATTGGTCACGCGAAGCTCCTCCTGCTGGGCCTGAAGGAAAGCTTTTGATTCTTCAAGCTGGCGGGTTTGAGTTTCCAGCTCCTCATTCGATTGCCGGAGCTCTTCCTGCTGTACCTGTAGTTCCTCGTTCGACTGGCGCAGCTCCTCTTGCTGAACCTGCAGGTCTTCAGTCAGCCTTTTCTGGATAACCAGCATTTCCTGAAGAGCGGAGCGGCTTCTTGCGGCCTGGATTACCACGGCGATGGATTCCGATACCAGATTGATATACGCCAGGTCAGTATCCGAGAATGGTTTCAGGCTCCCAATTTCGAGAACACCTTCAACCGCACGGTTATATACGCACGGAACAATCATCAGACAGGCCGGATGCTTGCGCCCAAGCCCGCTGTAAATGTCAAGATAACCATCAGGGACTTCGCTTATTATGCGGGATTTCCGGTCGGCAACAGCCTGGCCGATCAATCCTTCACCCTGGCGGTATTTGCGGGACTTTGCCTGATCTGTATCAACGGCATATCCGGCAATAAAGATCAGGTCCTTCTCTTCATTGAAAACAAAAAGGGCGGATGTAAAGGCCTCAAGTTGTTTCGAAACCAGTCCTGTTATCTTGCCGGCAGCACTGCTGAGGTCAATATCGCCCTGAATCTCTGTGTTCAGTTCGTTCTGGGCGGTTTTTATCCAGTTCTCCCGATCGTTGGTCATTTTCGCCTCTTTAAGGCTAATCGTCATACCATTGAGAGCCTTTGTGAGCTCATCCTTTTCTGAACGAACGATGAGCGTTTGGTTAAAGTCGCCTGTGGCAACTCGCCTGGCCTGATCAACCTGGCTGGCCAGAATTTCTTTCATCTTATTGTATGACTCTCCCAGCTGGCCAATTTCATCACGGGAAAAATAGGCAACATCACCGGACAGGTCACCAACCGCCATTCTTGTCAGATTGCCGCTTATTATTTCAACAGGCTTTATGATCATATTGGCGATTGCCTTCGACAGAAAATAAATGAGCAGGCCAAGCACCAATACAAGCAAAACAATGGATATTCTGAGGGAACGGATTGTAAAATTGCTAATCCCTTTCACTTGCTCGGCATACTTCTGCTCAAGGTCACTCATGCTGTTCAGGGCCTCCACAAGTTGGAGGTGATCCTGCATCAATTTGGTTGAGTCGCTGTTCCCGATGTAATTCATATATGTTTTCTGAATCACCTGGGCTTGCTTTGAGGCATTGAGTGCTGCCTGAGAACTCTGGCTGATTGCGGCAATCCGGAGAAAGTTGAAAAGCCTTACCCTTCCTACCAGAAGATCAGCATCGCTGCCGCTGATCTGGTATACCCGCCGGACAGAATCTGATATGGTGCTGTTGGATTGACGCATGAGCAAATCGACATCACTGAATAACTCAAGCTTAACATTTGCTTTGCCAATTTTATCAATCGCTGCCGTAAGGCTATCTTTGAATATGACGGGATTGGACCGGAACAGGTAGAAGTTCTCCAGACTTTTGTGGTATTCCATCATGTAATCACGCTGGGCGATAAGCATGATGTTAACCACTTTGGTGGTTTTTATCAGGAAATTTGCAGTAAGTCCAAGTATCAGGAGTGCCAGAATGGCGAGCCCGATCATCAGGTTCAGTTTTCCCTTGATTTTCAGGTTAATCAACCAGTTTTTCATGTTCATTCCTTGTTGGTTGTGTTTTTGTTCCCGACTGACCCCGGGTGAGGTTTTCTATCAGTGCATAAAGTTCATTCGGCTTGAATGGCTTGGTAAGGTAATCATCTACTCCGCAATCGATTGCCCGTTCAATATCTTCTTTCATTGCGTAAGCGGAAAGGCCGATGACCGGCGTTGGAGTAAGCCTCCCCGATGCCTCAATCTCCCGGATCCTTACTGTGGCTTCCAGGCCATCCATCTCGGGCATCTGTATGTCCATTAGCACCAGATCGAATACCGATGCTGAGAATTTGCTGACTGCTTCGATCCCGTTTACCGCACACTCGACTTCCCATTTCTTAAGCTTAAGCAGACCCACCGCAATCCGGGTATTGATGGGGTTATCCTCGGCCAGCAGTATTCTCAAATGCCGGCCTTTTTGTTCTTCAGGTACTTCCTGGCCCGGAGCGCTTTCCGGTACCGGTGCAGCAAGCATGTTGCCAGCAAGCAGCTCGCTGATGGTCCTGGCGAAAAGCGGTTTTCTCAAAATTCCGGTTAATCCCTTGTCCTGCAAGTCATCCCGGTTAAGATTGATGGTGCTGGGTGCCATGATAATAACAGGGATACCGGATCTGCCGAGAATCAGTCCGGGAAGTTGCCGGCTGACCGATTCCCCGTTGGTGGTTTCAACCCCGGAATCGATAATGACCAGTTTATAACCATCGGTCATCTTCAGTATGGATGGGATGTCGGCAACCTGTTCAGAAACAATGTGGTATTGGAAAGGCAAAGTTTCAAATGCCGCCTGCGCCGCTTTTGCTCCTCTGCCATTTTTCTCTATGATCAGTACGGGCGAATACCGGGCAACGAGTTCTTCCAGCCCACGGTCGTGATGATCGGATGGAGCGGCTGTCTGGAACGGAATGGTAACCGTGAAACGCGATCCTTTGCCTGGTTCGCTTTCTACCAATATGTCCCCCTTCATGAGATCCAGCAACTTCCGGGCAATGCTCAGGCCCAGGCC
>CAYWHP010000189.1:0-6646 GCA_964457845.1 uncultured Porphyromonadaceae bacterium
GAACTCTTGTCGAGCCCGATGCTGTATGCCTTGATGGTGAGCGGGTCATTGCCAACGATAACCCCTTGTCCTGTTGTTATATGTACCGGGTCAACCCACGATTGCGACCAGTCGGTGTAGCCGTCAAGCCGTTTTGTTTTTCCGTCCGTCCAGGGGGAATACATCGTATCGTTGGAGGCCCAGCTGGGGTACCATGTGTCCCCATAGTGAAAGCCACTTTTGATGCCGAGAAATTTAATGGCATTGTACGTTGGCGACCGGCTAAACGGGCAATCGTCAGGTATTTGCGATGGCCATACGAAGGGCTCGAATTTCAGGATTTCGGGCTTAATCTCCGGCAACTGGGAATAGGCTGCCTGACTGAAAAAAACGAAAACGGTTAGGATGCAAAATAACGGTTTGATTTTCATACTGGCGCTGTCTGCGATTACGGTTTAATCTAAGCTGCTTTTCGACTGATGTTAAAGATAGGTGGAAAAGGGATATGTCGACCAGTCCGTTGATGCAGGCGCTTGGAGAAACCAGGAAAATATTCAGCCAACTTAGATGCATTGAAACGTAAAACATTTTGCTAAATTGACCTCTCATGAAAAGAAAAGATTTCATCACGAGTTCGGCCATCTTAGCTGGCGGAAGCCTTGCAGGATTAACAATCTATTCCTGTAACCGCGAAGGACAATCGATTAAAGGAATGAGGGTCCCCGGACCCAATGATACGATCAACCTGGGGCTCATCGGATTGGGTATGCGGGCCAGGCAGCTCATAAGTGAGTTTGTGAGCATACCCGGAGTAAGAATAATTGCAGTTTGTGATATCGATGACAAGAGAATTGAGCTGGCGTCTTCGATTGTAAACGGCCATTATGGTGAAGGGGAGAAAGCTTGCTCATCCTACAAAGACTTCAGGGAATTATTGAGCCGGAAAGATATCGACGGTGTGATCGTGGCAACACCTGATCACTGGCATGCGCTTATCACCATTATGGCCATTAAAAATGGGAAAGACGTATATTGTGAAAAGCCGGTTACCCATACCATCTTCGAAGGGCAGGAAGTTGTCAAGGCTGCAAAAAAATATGGCCGTATTGTTCAGGTTGGAAGCCAGCAGCGATCTGATCCGGGTTTCAGGGAAGCAGTGAATTATGTCCGTAACGGATATATCGGTGAGGTGAAGGTGATTAAGGAGATGAGCGGCGATAATTTCCCGGTTCCTTTCAATGAAAAAACCACATCACCACCGGCATACATGGATTGGGACATGTGGATGGGGCCTTCAGCGTATTTTGATTACAGTGATATCTTATGTCCGGATGTTTCAATTAAAACCTTTCCGGCCTGGAGGAAATACCGTGAGTGGGGAGGCGGAGGTATTGCCGACCTGGGTGCTCACATGTATGACATCGCTCAATGGGGCCTGGATATGGATCATTCAGGCCCGGTTGAAGTTTTACCACCGAGTGCCGGCGTTGCCGAAAGCCTGACTTTCAAATACGCAAACGGAGTAGTCATGAAAAAGGAAAGTTTCAACATGGGCGGGATGGCCATTCTTTTCGAAGGAAGCGAAGGATGGGTGGCGGCAGGCCGATGGTGGATAAAAACCTGCGATGAACTCATCGGGGTAAAGCTGGAAGAGAAAAAAGGATTTGTATATCATTCTGAAAACCATTGCAAAGATTGGATCGATTGCATGCGGTCCAGAAAACAACCCATTTGTCCCCCTGAGGTGGGTCATCGTACTGGCACCCTGTGTAACATGGCGATTATTGCAGAACAAGTAGGGAAAGCACTGACCTGGGATCCGGTAACGGAAGAATTTGACAACAGGGCGGCAAACAAACTGAAAACATACACGTATCGGCGAGGTTGGAAGCTCAACTCTCACATCCCTTAACCGGCATCAGTCGGCGGGCAGTGGGCAACGGATCCGTTTCTTCCCATTCAGCGGGTAACCCGTTCGGGGAAAACCGCATCCACACCCTTTTGCCACCGATGAAGCTGGTCGGAAAGTTTCCGGCGGATGGCGGGCAGACTTTGAGCGAGGTTGTTCTTCTCGCTGATATCGGCAGAAAGATCATACAGTTCCTGCGTTCCGTCAGCAAAAAATTCGATCAGTTTGTATTTACCGATGCGAACCGCGCTTCCAGGCTGCCCCCCCTGATTCCCGTAATGGGGATAAAACCAGAATAAGGCCCGGTCCTGATGTTTTTTGGATCCGGATAGCACCTTGCCTGTCATCAGCGGGATCATGCTGATCCCATCCTTGTGCTGGTCTGGCTGGGGCTTGAGCCCGGCGATATCGAGTATGGTCGGATAAAAATCGGTACTGATTACCGGCTGGTCACAGACCGCAGCCCGATGAATTTTCTGTGGCCATTTGATCAGCATCGGTTCCCGGATGCCGCCCTCATAAAGCCATCCTTTCCCCGCTCGCAAAGGGAGATTGCTGGTGGGATGGCCTTCGGAGGTTGAGAGTCCCCCGTTGTCAGACATGAAAATAATCACCGTGTTTTGGTCGAGTCCGCTCTCCCTGAGGTAATCCAGCACTTTCCCAACTGCCTGATCCATAGCCTCCACCATGCCGGCGTAAATGGCATGGTTCTGTACCAGTCGCACCTTTCGCTCACCCTCCTGTCCCCAGGTATCGCCGGGGACAGCTAATTTCTTTTGCTCATATTTCAGTCTCAAATCTTCGCGGGCCATCAGCGGGGTATGCACCGAATAAAAAGAGAGATAAGCCAGAAATGGCTCCGCCCGATGATCTTTAATAAAGCGTACCGTTTCGGTAGCAAGCCGGTCGGGCAGGTGCTCCCCCGGAGGACCATCTTCAAGCCGCGGATTCCCATAGGGGGAGAAATACTTATTCCCACCGTAGGGCCCTCCGCTGTGATAGCCTCCTTTGTTTACATCAAATCCCTGATTTTCCGGCCAGTATCCTTCCGGGCCCAGATGCCATTTGCCGGCAAAAAAAGTAGCATATCCTGCTTCCTTCAGAGCCTCCGCTATAGTCTTTTCCTCAAGCGGAAGCTGTTCCAGGTAGGGTGAGGGATACAGGGGCTTGTTGTAATCAGCCTGTTTCCTGGCTTCTTCGGGTTGAATGGCGCCGAAATAATCAGTCGTCCGCAGGCGTGCCGGGTATTTGCCTGTCATGATACTGGCGCGTGTGGGACTACATACCGGACAAGCCGCATAGGCATTGGTAAATCTGACCGATTGGGCTGCCAGCTGATCGAGGTTGGGTGTTTCGTAAAAACAATCCGGGTTGTTGAAGCCGACATCCATCCAGCCAAGATCATCAGCCAGTATAAATACGAAGTTCGGCTGTTTATCCGACCCCTGAACAGGACTATTCCGGTTATGTTCCGGCGTTGATCCGGTAACGATGGCCCCAAGTCCCAGTAGCGATGCAGCCGTGTATTTGGATTTTACTGACATGGTCACGCTTTGAATTTTAGGATGTTTAAATATACCTTGTTCAGGGGAACCCACAACAGGCTCGTAATCCCATCATCCAATAATCAGCCTTCTTGTTGTACTTATTGTCAAATTGAGTTCGTAAACAAATCACCCGGCCAGGATAGATTTCTTCCAACACTAACCAAGGCCTTTCTTAAAACAGAATTACTATATTTAAGGCTAAAGCTCATCGGCGTAAAATGAAATACTTATGAGTACCGGATGCAGGATTCTTTCGGCTGTATTTTTAGGATATCTTCTTTGTGGCACATATCCGATTATGGCACAGCAACATAAGGATAAATTACTGGAAACTTTTTCGAATCCTCCGGCCAACTCAAGGGCATTCGTCAGGTGGTGGTGGAACGGGAATCGGGTAAATGAAAAAGAGGTTTTGCGAGAGTTGGACCTGTTACAGGAAGCCGGGTTTGGCGGTGTAGAGATTAACCCGATAAAGATGCCGCCTGTCACAAAGGAACCAGAACAGGAACAATTGGAATGGCTTAGCCCTCAATGGATTCAGGTTTTGAAAACAGCCTGTATCGGTGCCCGCGAAAGGGGGATGATAGCAGATTTGTTAGTCGGATCGGGATGGCCATTTGGCGGCAAATTCCTTAAACCGGATCAGACTATTGAAAGGATGGCGGTCAACTATAAAGATCTGGCAGGACCCATGGAATTAAGAATTTCAGTTGACGAGCTGGAAAACGATTTGCCTGCAGAATACCTCAGCGATTCACTTGAACGGCACTCGCCACGAAAACTATCCTTCATTCGCCTCATTCCCCACAATATAAGTTCAATTGACCAAATCATTAGTGTTCCTATAAACGGTTCCGGTTCTGAACTTCTGATCCGGGTACCGGAAGGTTCATACCGTTTAGCCTGGGGTGTACTGCAAAAGGGGTATCGAGAGGTTGTGCTCGGGGCACTAGGAGCAGAAGGTCCAACCATGGATCATTTTAATCCTGAGGTCGTTCAGGCTTTTCTAAGCAGATTACTCGAAATCGAAAAAGAGCTTGGCATCCCGCTCGCCCAGCTGGTCAGGGCCTTATTTGCTGATAGTATGGAGCTGGCAGGATCAAACTGGTGCCGCGACTTTCAAAGTGAATTCCTGATTCGTTGCGGGTATTCGGTTGATCCTTACCTTCCTTTCGTATTGTATTATTACAAAGATCCTTACCCATTCCCAATCCCGGACGATACATTCAGGGATATAATCTCACGGGTGCAGTACGATTATACCAGAACCCTGGTGGACCTGTTTCACGAAAGGTTCACCTCAACTTTCCAGAAATTCTGTTCCGATCACGGCCTCCTGTGCAGGTATCAGGCGTACGGAATACCCTGGCTGATCGGCATGCTGGATGGGTATATGAAGGTTGACATACCGGAAAGCAATAACTGGTTTTATTCGCAGGGAACCAAGCCTGATGATGAGGACTATTTCACCTGGAGTAAGGAGCATGGCTATATGATCTGGAATAAGTATGCCTCATCAGCCGGTCATTTAAGGGGAAAGAAAGTGATCAGCTGCGAAGCCATGACAAACACCGCTGGTGTATTTCAGACTTCACTCTCAACGATCAAGCAGGCCGGCGACATGAATTTTATTACCGGCATTACCCATTCCGTCTTACACGGATTTAACTATTCTCCTCCGGAAGCGGGTTTCCCGGGTTGGGTAAGATATGGAACCTACTTTAGTGAGCATAATACCCTGTGGCCCCATTTTAAAAATTGGATTGATTATGATGCCAGGGTATCAGCTGTCCTCCAACTGTCAGATCCGGTAATCAATATTGCCATATTACCACCTGAAGCTGATAACTGGAGTAAACATGGGCTTATCCGTAAGCCATTTCATACCGAACCCTGGTATGTATTTGAACTTTGGCAGGGCATAAGCCAAAATGGTAGTTCATGCGATTATGTAAGCGAGAGAATACTTCAGGAAGCATCTGCTGAAAAAGGGTTGCTGAAATATGGACCTATGCGTTATAGTACCCTTGTTCTGACAAGCATAAAAAGTCTGGAATTAAAAACTGCTCAGGCAATTGACAATTTTGTTGCTCAGGGCGGCAAGTTGATTATTGTTGATCCGGCAATTAGCCGGACCAGTTCACTTAAAAGCAGGGAAAACGATGGAAAAATCCAAAAGTATCTTGCCAAATGGTCATCGGAAAAAGACCAGGTAACCATTGTTAATGCGCCAAACCCGGGAACAGATCTCACCATCTGGACAGGTCAGCTTTTTAAAAATGCCAATCACAAACCGGATATGGTGATCCATCAACCAAACCAATCTCTTTATCAGATCCATCATAAATTCAATAACCGTGACCTGTTCTTCATCACCAACACGAACCGAAGAAGCGCCGTTAAATCTGAATTATCCATGGATTTGAAGGGAAAGTCACTTTGGAACTGGAATCCTGAAAATGGCAGAGTCACCAGGATGGGATTTGATAATAACACCGTGGAAATTGAGCTGAATCCGCTGGAGAGTTGTTTCCTGATTTTAGATCCCGCTGTTGATTCCGATACTAAAACAATTAATCAGCCGGATCCAGTCCGGGAGGTTACAGTAAAACTGGAAACTGAATGGAATGTTGAGTTTTATCCTGTTGAGGGCGAACCATTTTCCCGACATTTCAACGAATTGACCGACTTTAAGGAATCAGCGGATCCGGTTCTCCGCAACTTCGCTGGTAAAATAATTTATAAAACCAATTTTGAATTAACGGACTCAGGCATTCATAGCATCAGCTTGGGAGAAGTTAATGACGGGGTTACGCAGTTAATCATTAACGGAACATTTTTGGGTACCAGGTGGTATGGCCTTCATGATTACGATATTGGATCCCTGCTGAAATCAGGGACTAACGAAATTGAAATCATTTACACCTCTCTTTTATCCAATTATTGCCGAAGTTTGGATAGTGTTGAAGCAAAACGCTGGATCGGGAACAGAGATCTGATTTCCAATGGCTTATTGGGGCCAGTCGTGCTGAAATTTTAATCTTGCACTTTTAAAAATATTCATTAATAATCCGGGGGCAGTCAAATGAAAAGAAAACTATTTCTATTTGCATTACTCGGCTTTTTCCTGCTGAATGTCCGCTGTGGCAGGCAGAACCTGCCCAATGTGATCATCATCTTTGCCGATGACATGGGCTACGGCGACCTGGCC
>CAYWHP010000190.1:0-6594 GCA_964457845.1 uncultured Porphyromonadaceae bacterium
GGGATGACAAGCAGCACGGGTAAGGGTGACGGTCCCCGCCTGCGCGGGGATGACAAGCAGCACGGGTAAGGGTGACGGTCCCCGCCTGCGCGGGGATGACAAGCAGCACGGGTAAGGGTGACGGTCCCCGCCTGCGCGGGGATGAGACCGCATCCCAGTTACTGAACACATCGCGTCCCGCTGACTGAACACATCGCGTCCCGCTGACCGAACCCCCACACTAAAGTGCGGGGTTAATGATGTCTTCGATAGTGCCTTAGGGTAAGAGGATGAGAAAATTTCCGCTGGATTATTCCATTCAGGGGCCAAAATTGCATCTATGCTATAAAAAGAGATTATGGCACATGTCTGCAATTTTGTTCATTGCGTTTGGGGCACCAAAAACCGATTCCCCTATTTCAACAGCAGTAATACCAGGGACATAATGACCCATATTTCAGAAAAATCCTATGAGAACGGAATATACATCGATCACCTTAATGCCTATCGTGATCACATGCACTGTCTTATTTCACTGGACCCCAATGAATCTTTGGCAAAAGTTGTGAAACAGATAAAGGGAGAATCATCACATTGGATTAATCAAAATCTATTTCTCTCATTCGATTTCAAATGGGCTCATGAATATTATGCCACATCTGTAAGCCGAACACTGTTGCCAACTGTCAGACAATATATCCAGAACCAGGAAATTCACCACCAAAATAAATCCTGGCAACAAGAGGAGCTGGATTATCAAGCCCTGATAACAAAGCTTTTAACACCCTTTCGGCTTGATCGGTAGACATCATTAACCCCGCACTTTAGTGTGGGGGTAGATGACAAGGTGGGTATGAGTGGGTAGATGACAAGGTGGGTATGAGCAGGCCAATGACAGGGGCGGATGACCATGAGCAAGACCGGTGCCCTGCTTCCTACACCGACAACAGCACAATCCCCACCAAACAGAACCCCAGCCCCGCCACCTTCAGCAGCGATAAGCTCTCCTTAAAAAAGAGCACACCGATAATAAGCAGGAGAGGCAGAACGAATGAGGAGGTTACCGCCGCCGATATGGAGATCTTCCACCCGCTGCGGTACACCAGCAGGTAGCCCAGCTCAATGCCCACGATGACGAGCCCGAGCAGGTAGGTGGTCCAGTTCGCCTGCCGGATCACTTCCATGAACCCTCCCTTAACCGGGTAAACAAGCAGCAGCAGCAGCGAGCAGACCAGCGCCACGGCATAGGTGAGGGTAAGCGATACCGCCGGGTTCACGCCGGGGGCAATCTTCTTCTGAACCACATGGTAGAGTACCATGGATGCGATGGTAAGGGCCATGGAAAAGTAGAACATGGTATCGTGGGATTTATTGATAGACATTAGAATATACAGATTAACAATGCATTACATTATTCTTATCTTTCCAAATGTACAAATTTCGGTAAGGCTTTCAGCATAATTCC
Source organism: uncultured Porphyromonadaceae bacterium (assembly GCA_964457845.1). Taxonomy (GTDB): domain Bacteria; phylum Bacteroidota; class Bacteroidia; order Bacteroidales; family UBA12481; genus UBA12481. The sequence goes on from CAYWHP010000190.1 coordinate 1,445, forward strand.
GTTGCTTTGGCTATCGACTTTTTGCTTCCAACTCCTTTAGCTCAGAATTCAATTCCTCTATCAATTCCCTTTCAGTAGGCAGATACAATTTGTATTTGGACGCAAAAAGCTGTTTGCTTTCCTTAAGAATGGAGTATTTGACTATCGTTTCGTTCTTCTCTGTACACAAGATAATTCCAATTGTCGGGTTATCACTATCCTGTTTAACCTGATCTTCATAGTACCTGACATAAAGGTCCATTTGGCCGATATCCTGGTGGCTCAGTTTGCCAGCCTTAAGATCAAGAAGAACAAAGCATTTCAACAGATAATTATAGAATACCAAATCGATAAAGAAATGCTCATTTTCTGCTGTTATCCGCTTCTGCCGGGCTACAAATGAGAAACCTTTTCCTAATTCAAGCAGAAAAAGCTGCAGCTTATTAAGTAATTCGGTTTCAAGTTCTTTTTCAAACAGTGTGGCATTACTGTCAAGTGCCAGAAATTCGAGAATGTAGGGGTCCTTAACGAAATCCCTGATGGTTGGTTTATCCGATTCAGTTTCTTTCTCTATTGCGCATGCCAGTTGGTTGCGATCTTTCGACGACAGTAACCGCTCATAGTAAAGCGAACTGATCTGCCGGTCTAAAGTCCGTGTGCTCCAATTTTGTGCAGCAGCTTCATGCATGTAATAGGTTCTTGCTTCCTCATTTTCAATCTTTAGCAATAATCGGTAATGCGTCCAGGTTAATTCGTCACGCAGTGCGTGACTTTTTTTTTGATCCTGCATTGCAGACTGCGCGCCGTCAGCTTCCCGGTCATCGCGGTAGATGCTAAAATTCAGATAAAACTGTTTGAAGTATTTAAGGTTCGTCTCTGTAAAGCCCTTACCGAATTCCTTCGTCAGACGGTGAGACAATCCTGCCAGGAAATTTTCACCGTAAACGGCTCTTTTCTTCCCGTGCAGTTCTTCATCAACTATTCGCCGTCCAATTTCCCAGTAAGCCTTAATCATGGAGGAGTTGACAGCCCGAATTGAATGACTTCTCGCATTTATCAGGATTTCCCTGATCTCCGAATAGAAAGCTTCTTTTACTATATTCATGGATCAAACTTGGTCCCGGTTACTAAATCCTCCGGATCCGGATATTTCCCTTATTAGATGCAATCCCTGAAGCCAAATGGAAAAACCCCGCCAAAAAAAAGCGCGCCGCCTTCCGGCAGCGCGCTTTACCTAAACCCAAAACAAACCAACCTTATTCTTTCTTGTCGTCGCAGCCGCAGTGGTGGCTGTATTCCGACTTCATCTTTTCCCGCTCTTCCGGGGTAAGCTGCATCCACTTGTCACGCATGCCGTGATAGCGGTGGTGACTGTGGTGCGACTTGTGGCGGCCGTGTGCGCCGCTGAAGCCCCCGAAGAGGATCTTCGACAGCACCAGGATACCCAGCGCCTGCCAGAAGGTGATCGTACCCACACCGATTATGGCCGGCAAAAGTGCGTTCCAGAGGAGCATCACCACCCAGCCGAACAGTGCGGCAATTCCTGCAATTCCGATGGGGATCAGCGGGATTAAAAAATACCAGCCTCTCCATCTCCGATCGTGTCCACAACAATTCATTGTTCTCATTATTAAATGTTTAAAATTCTTTATAAAAATCCCGGAGCCGCTCGCGCAGGTGCTTTACCGCGTAGCGCTTCCTCGATATGACCGTCTTGATGCTCTCACCGCTTTCATCGGCAATCTGCTGCAGTGTCATGTCCTCCAGCTCGTTCCGCACGAACACGTCGCGCTGCTTTTCGGGCAGCTCATCCAGGGCGGCAAAAAGAAGCCTCCTGAAATGTGCCCGCTCCAGCTCGCCCTCCGTGTCGGAGGTACCGGCCAGCAGCCCCTCGGGGAACACCATCTCGCCATCCTCGCCCTCGTAAGCCAGGTCCTCCAGTGCGAGGGTCTCCTGCTTCCGGTTCCGGTCGATGATGCGGTTGCGGCTCACCCGGTAAAGCCAGGCGCTCAGCTGCCCCACAGGTTCGGTGCCGATCACCCCGGCAAGCTGGTACCACACATCCTGCAGGATATCTTCAGCGTCCTCGTCGCTCTTCACCCGGCGCCGGATGAACCTCGACAAACGCTTTCCGTATTGCTGCACGGCATCGCGGATACTCTGCTGCTGCTGTGTCATCGGTATGGCTATTGAGTCGTTCATATACTGATGCAGACGAACGACAGGGGAAATTACTTTAAATGGATGAAAAAAAACGGAAAGCCTACGGGCGCTCCCCGGTGAGAACCACTTTCCTTACCGCACTGCCTTGCCGCAGGCCGATCCGGATGTAATACACACCTGTCTGATAACCATGTACATCCACAATGGCGGGCCCGCCTGCGGAGAGGGCCTGTGTTAGAAGTACTTTTCCGGTAACATCCATCAGGGTGATCCATTCGATTGGATTCCTGTCGGAATAATTTATTCTGATGGCCCCGCGCGCAGGGTTAGGGAATACCCTGATATCCGTAACCGGCTCCGGCCAATCCTCCACGGCGCTGGGGGAGCAGGCATAGCGATACTTTACGAAATCGCTGAGGATCTTTGCCTTGCGGGTGGAAAGGAAGGATTTCACATCGTTGATGTCCATGCCGTACGCCAGCCGGAAGGAGACGCCGTGGGCGCCGAGGAAGGTTTCCGTTTCGTCGATGAGGCGGACGAGGCGCGCATCGTCGAAGGCCGGGGAATTTACCAGGCTGCAGATGGCGGCGTAGTAACGCAATTTGAGCGGAGTGTTTTTCAGGATCCTTTCGATGAACGGGTTTTGGATGCTGCTGTAGGCCGCATTGAAATTGATGCCGAAGTCGACCCACGATGTGAAGGCGTTGTCGAGGTCCCACGGGAGGTACTCGAAACGGCCGGTGACCTCGTTGTTGTAGAGGAAGTAGTTGTGACCCGAATCGTAGAAGGCGTCGCCCTTGCAGATGTACATTTCGATGGCCAGCGACGTGAGGAAGGAGCTGAGGTTGAGGCGGGCGGCGATGGAGTCGGTAAGGGTGCTTTCGGGGGTGTTGTGGATGGCGTTGAGCAGCGCGATCAGGTCGGTTTTGTCGTTGGCCTCCTCGTTGGTTTCCGGCTGGTAGGCTGTGTAAGCCGACTGGTCCCATCCGAGCCAGGAGAGGTAGGCGCCTTTGAGGTCGGCCTTGTAAAGGTTGCCGTCGTTGTTGCCGAAGTGGCGCTTTAGGAACACCTTTTCGATCTCATCAACCAGCATGTAGAACCCGACATACTCCCCGTCGATCCACAGTTTGGCGAACGAGGTGCGCGGAGCCGGGATGCCGGCCATGCGCCAGATGTCGTACCCCACGAAATTGGTGAGCAGGTCGTGGGTGTGGAGGTTCACGTCCTTCAGCCCCTCGAACCGCTGATCGGGTCTGAACTTGCTGAATTTCAACCGGAACGGCTGGTGCTTATCCCAGCCCATGCTGCCGGGATCGAACCCGTTGCCCTTGATGCGGATCCCCACCGAGTCCATGCGGATGCCGTCGATCTCCACGGCAACGGCGGTATACTCCTTCATCGGGTAGCGGTTCACGATGTTGTCCCAGTCGCCTTTGGCCAGAGTGGTGACCTTCACCTCGTGCATCACCGACGGGTCGAGAAGGGCCTCGCCCTGGGCAAATACCCGGAGGCTCAGAAGGAGCAGCGGCAGTATGAGGGTCAGGCGCATGGGGCAAAAGTAGGGGATTTGGAGGACTTCTAATTCCTTATATTTGTTCTGATTGAACATGAAAATATCGACTTTGATTATTGTACCATTAAGACAGGGAGGGGCCAATGAACAGACCAATTATTTCAGCCATTATATCGTTACTGTTTGTCATTCCGTGCATTGCACAACAAAAGGGATCTCTCATAGATCCAAGGGATGGGATTACCTATGAAACTGTGAAAATTGGTGACCAATGGTGGATGGCCAAAAATCTTGGTTTTATTCCCTATGTGTCTCCACTTTTTACGGATAAAGGCATCTATGTTTATGATTTCCTTGGATTTGATGTCAACAAAGCAACAAAAACAGAAGAATACAAAAAATACGGATGCCTTTATAACTGGAAAGTTGCTAACACGGTTTGCCCCCCGGGTTGGCATTTGCCATCTGATCAGGAATGGAAACAACTGGAACAAGCTTTGGGTATGCCAGAAGAAGAATCAGACAATGAAAACTATCGTTTATCTGGCAGAGTAGATCTTAAAATCATGTCGGCTGACTGCAAAAATGACAATCCGGGCAATAACGAGAGCGGTTTTAACGGAATGTTCGGTGGCATTAGCTTCACAAACGGAAACATGTACATGACTGATACGGTTTTTTGCCTGATAAGGGTAAGCGGAGAGTTTTGGACATCTACGAAGTATGATAGCACAAAGGCTTGGACCAGAAATATTTATGAAAGAGTTCCCGGTTTAGGAAGAGCAGGATTTCCTGTTTCTAACGGACATTCTGTAAGGTGCGTCAGGAATTAAAAAACCTTCAATCAATTTACAAAAAGTATAGCAATACTCCGGTGTTTGCCTGATACTGGATTATTCTTTTCATTTGCACCATGAAAAACGGAAACTGGAAGATGCGGCTGGGGGTGATCCTGATGATCGCCTCATTTGCACCGTTCCTCTCGATCCCGCTTGTACCGTTCCTGCACGTAACTTCCGCAGTAAAGGTCACCATCACCACCATCCTGGTGGTATCGGGTGAGGTGTTGTTCTGGGGCGGCGGACTGCTGGCGGGCAAGGAGCTGCTTACCAAATACAAGGCATATCTTAATCCGAAGAACTGGTTTCGCCGGAAGGCGGTTGTTGTTCAGGAGGAGGAGACGGGCGGGCAACCCAAGTTGTAGGTCATCGGTAGGCGGGCGACCACCGTCAGAGGTCCTCGGTGGGCAGGCAGCCTCCTTCGTAGGTTATCGGTGGGCGGGCGCCCCCCCTGCGTAGGTCATCGGTAGGTGGGCGACCACCGGCAGAGGCCCTCGGTGGGCAGGCAGCCTCCTGCGTAGGTCCTCGGTGGGCGGGCAGCCTCCTGCGTAGGTTATCGGTGGGCGGGCAGCCCCCTGCGGAGGTTATCGGTGGGCGGGCAGCCCCCAGGTTGAAACCTGGGGTTAGTCATAGAGACCCCTGCATGATTATCCTGT
>CAYWHP010000191.1:0-6593 GCA_964457845.1 uncultured Porphyromonadaceae bacterium
ATGGATTTGACTACTCTTTTGCATTGAACAGCAAGGAGTTCTCGACCCCGAATTCGCTTCCCGCCATTCCACGGATCCTGAGTCCGGGAGAAGGGGAACGCGTAGTTGCCGTATCGGAAGCGATCCGGATTACATTCAGGACCGAAGCAGCTGATGCCGACAACGATCTCGTAACTACCACGCTCAATGTGAATGGTCCGGGTTTCGACACCACACTCCTCCTCAGCACGGTTCCTGATTATATTCTCCTGCCGCGCCGCCGGTTTGCCAGTTCGCAAACCTACACCGCAACGATTTCAAGCAACGACGGCATCGAAACGGTGACCGGCATTCCTGTCCGGTTCATCTCGCCAAACACATCGGGAATCAACAGCGAATCGATTTCCGGATCCTGGTCGGTCTATCCGAATCCCACAAGCGGTAAAATCAATATCAATTTTGATGACATAGCCTCCCCGCCGGCAGAAGCCGGGATCCTTGATAACGAAGGTCGGTTGGTAAGCCTCATCCCGCTTGTACAAAACTCAGGTATTACAAGCCTTTCGGCCGATCTCACCGGTCTGGCGCAGGGAGTTTATTATATCCGTATCGTACTGCCGGGTAAGGCCGGCTGCAGCGTTAAGAAGCTGGTGGTTACCTTATGATAATCAGCTCCGTCTGGTTGCCGTCGATAAATTTACAGCCCCGTTCGGTAAAGGAGGCATTTTCCTCATAGCTGATTACCACATCGGCACCCTTCCATTCCGGCACTGCAGTGGTGCAGCTGAATTCGATGGCATAGCAGGTATTCAGGTGGAGCGGGTATTCAATGATTTTCGGGGTCTCTTCCATAACCGATCTGAGCGGGCGAGTATCAATCGTTGTACCGGCAGAGTGCCCGAAAAAGCCGATGGCATGGGTGTAGAGCTGGGCCCTCAACCCCGCCTGCGTGGCTTTTGTGATGGTTTTTTCGCCGATCTCGCGGCCAGAGCGCCCTTCCCTGAACTCATCCATGTACATGCCGGCCAGGCGCACCGTATTGTCAAGGGCGGTTTTCAGTCCTTCGGGAGCATCGGTCTCGCCGATGTTGAGCACATAAGCATGCCACTGCATGTCGGTACAAAGGCGCAAATACTTTATGCCGATATCGCAATGGAGCAGGTCGCCGCGACGGATAACATCGGGCTTATCCTTGTAGCGTTCAGCCATATCGGGATGCCGCTGTATGGTCACGGATGGCTCGAACCAGGGCTCAACGCCGACATCCTCCATCCGCTGCCAGATCCACCAGCCCAGCTCTTCGGTGGTGGTAACATCGGGGATGATCACACTGTTTGAGAAAAACTCGCGTATGATGTCGTGTGCGATACCGCAGACCGGCCGGTACATACCCAGCTCGGCCGGGCTCCGGGTTTCGGTCCAGCCGATGGCCACCTTTTCGGCTGAAACCAGCCTGCCGGCATACTCCTGCCCGATACCCTCAACCAGTTTGTCGCGCAGGCTGGCACTGAGTCCGTCGGCACTGCGGTGAGTGGGTGAAACATTTATGCCGATCTTCTTGGGATCGAGTTTGCGTATCAGCGCGGCCAGGCTCTCCATCTGGCTTTTCGACCTGTCGGTCCAGGCGTTTTGGTAACCACCTCCCCCACCACCAATGGAAAACCTTTCCGCTCCAAGGTCGCCACCCCGGTCATGAAAGACCAGTATGACCAGCCGTCTGGCGGAAAGCACCGGTTCGGGGACAAGGGTAAAATAGAGCGGGTCCTCATTTATTTCCCTGCACATCACGATCCACATGTCGATCCCCTCCCTGCGAAGCAGGCCGGGGATGATGTGATCGAGCCGCCATTCGAGCCATTCATTAACAACAGGCGCGCGGTCCTTCACGGAGAGGATGTTATCGATGTCGCGGCCGGCGGGCATGAAGATGCCCTGCGGCCTTGCTGAAATGGCTAAACAGCCCAGCAGCAGCAGGCACATGAATTTTTTCATGCAAGAAAGTTACTGATTTTTTACGCACCTCACAGAGAGGCCTGCCGTGCGTGCGCTGGCGCTGGTTCTTTTTGCTTCAGCGCAGAAGTAATCGATATTGAATGACCATTGCGCCCCGGCAGTCCAGAACAGGGCACTTGAGCCCTTCAATCCAAAGCGTCCGTCATTGAACCGGGTGCCCCCCGGCAACGCCCTGAATCCGATTTCGTCGCATGCACCGTTATTCACAGGCGTCCAGTGGCCGATTCCCTCCTCCTTGAGCTTTCCGCCAGCTACGGACATACCGCCAAGGGTGGCAGCCAAAATGTCCCACTCGGCATTGCTCGGTATGTGCCATCCGTTAGGACAGGCACCCTGTACACCGCTGGGTGTATTATTGGTGGGGCAGGCGTCCTTCATCATCGCATTCCAGGTATACAGGAGCCCGTAGCATTCTTTATTTGCTGCATCATCATTGTAAACAAACCAATAGCTCAATGTATCCCTGTCCACCAGCATCCCGCGGCCTGTTCCGTCAGGGATCTGAGTTCCGTCGGCATAATGCGTGGTCCTCAGGTTGGAGGCCATCCATATCTGATCGCCAATCTTGCACGCCTTGTATACATTGCCGTCGAAGTCCATCAGTGTTTCTTTAAAGGTGCTCACCTCGGCTGGCAGGGAGAATTCGGAGGGACCGCCATGGGCATTGACGCGGACGCGGTAAAAATACTCCTTACCCACCAGGACATCCGAATCAATATAGCTGGACGAATCTGCAGGTAGCGTAACAATGAGCTTAAACCCCATCTTTTCATTGGTTGAGCGCTCGAGTTCGAAGCTGATTTCATTCCAGGAATTATCCTCCCAACTAACAGCCACCAACTTGCGGGATTCATCAAACCGCGCCGCCAGGCCTGTGGGCATCTTAACTTCGTCGCATCCTGCATTGATCAGTACCGTCATGGCGGCGTTACCAAGTTTCAGGCACAGGTTGCCTTGTCCACCCGATAACTTTGTAACCTTCACATAGAAGAATCCTTCCCCTTTGTCAACAGTAGTCATTTCGACGTCAGTTACCGTGGCTTCCCCTTCCCAGCCGAGCGATATAACAGCACTTTCGAGGGAAGACAGTTTATAGGTACCTGAGCAGTAATAAGTCCCATCTGCAGCATTATCAACCGATGCTCCCTCGGGACCAACAAGACAGTTAACGCGGATGAAGTCGAGGTTTCGTTTTCCGATGAGATTTTCGTACTGATCGGCCTGGCCGCAGAAGGAAACCGGGGAGCCGATGCCATCTTCGCAGGCTTCGTTCCGGAGTTCTTTCTGGCATCCGCTGAACAACAGCAGCAGGCCGGCAAACGATATCAGTACGAGCTTTTTCAATTTCTTATTTCATCTATTTTCTCAATAGCGGACTTGAGCGCAATACTTAATCCTGAAAAGTCGGGATTGGTAACCAAACGTTCGTCAAAGAGTTTGGAACCCATTCCTACACAGCACACTCCGGCATCAAACCATGCCTTCAGGTTAACATAATCCGGGCTAACTCCACCGGTTGGCATCAGTTTCAGCCAGGGCATCGGACCGCGAACTGCCTTAACAAAAGACGGCCCGCCAGCTGCGTCGCCCGGAAAAATCTTGATGATCCCTGCGCCCAGTTTCACTGCCTGATGGATTTCAGTAGGGGTAGCGCAACCCGGGATCCAGGGGATATCCAATTCTCTGCAGACATCAGCCATTTCCGGTTCCATCACGGGACTCACGATAAACCGGGCACCCATCCGGTGAAACTGACGGCAGGTATTTCCGTCGAAAATGGAGCCCGCTCCCATGATCAATTCCGGACAGCTGGAAGCCGCGTAATCTGCAACCACCTGGAACAGTTCTGCAGCCAGGGCACCCCTGTTGGTCCATTCAAAAACGCGGAGGCCGGCATCGTAACAAGCCTGAACCACACGGCAGCCGACAGCAGGGTCAGCATGGTTGAAAACAGGCACCATGCCGGCAGAAATCATGATTTCTTCAACTCTATTCAATTTTTCCATTTTCATATTCAAATGTAGATGAGTACAAGTGATACCATATATAAAAAGCCCGTTTAAATTGACGAGCGCAACAAGTCCATAGATGAACATCAATATTTGCCGGAATACAGTTTGACGAGCAGGGCACACCGTCCGAAAAACGGACTACTTCAGAATAAGGGTATCCCGCCAGAGCCTGGCTTTGCCGGTGTCCGGATTGTCAGGTCTGCCGTCGAAATTGAGGCCGAAATAGGATGAGGGCTGCTCATACATCAGCTGGCCTTTCCAGGTTGCCTTGGTGAGGTTGACAGCCGTGTAGGAGAGACTTTTCCCCTTCAGTTCGGTATAGAAAAAATCAGCATTTGTCTCCAGATCATCATACGAAATCTTTCCACTCTCCCAGGTGTACTTCGGCCGCTGGTAATCCTTCACAAGGTCCATCTTAAGGTCGGATTTCACCCCAACCTGTATGGTTTTGTCTGCCAGTTTGATACGAACCGACAATCCATCCTCCTCATTGCCGGATGGTACATATTCAACCGATCGGATCCACTTTTGCACATCCTCATTCACCCCGTGGGGAACCAGGATGGTTACAAAACCGATATGCTGGCCAAGTTCAAAAAACTGAGCCGAATACTCGGCAATGGCAATCTCTTCCTGATAATTTCGGTTCTCTTTGGCGGTTTGTTCAAACCGGTAATGGTTCTTTGGAAACAGGATCAGCAGGTTCTGGTCTCCGCCAAGTGTCCTTGTCTGGATGTTGTCATAACGCGTATCATACCAGTGTTCTCCCTGTGCAACAATTTTTTGCGTATGCCACAGATTTGCAGCAGTAAAGAACTGCTCCGACCGCGATTTGAAAATATCAAAAACGACATAGAAACCGGGGTCTTTGATGAAGACCACCACCCGGTCGTTTTCGTACCCCATCTCATCGTCTGTAAGCCGGGTTCTACTGTAGTCATGATCAGGAAAAGTAAGGAAATCGATCTTCTGGGTCCGCACCTTCCGGTAGGAACCGGCGTTCTGCATAAACTCAAGCAATTGCTGGGGTTTAATGGCCGGATGGTCCGACTGGCTGTAGCGGTATTCACCTTGCTTCTGACCAAACCATATCTTCTCGTTTCTGACGCAGAGCTTGTTGTGAAAATAATCCTGCCGGTACGATCCGAAATAGCCGCTTGGCAGAAAATCGCGATAACCGGCATCAATGAGCAGGGTTGAACCCTTGTGCATCAGCAGGGAGATGCTGTTCTCATCGGCGTGGCCGTGGGTAACTTTCTCTTCTTCAATAGGGATAGTATTTCGGAGGTAGTCGCGGTAGAGCAGTCCGCCATCGCCCTCATCCCGATAGTTCAGCAGCATGTAAGCTGATTTCTCGTCCCAGCCGGTGCGGAACACCATTTTCTTGCCTACCATATCCTCCATCACCTCTTCGCTGAGCGAAACCGGAGCCTGCGGGATCAACTGATCGGTGCCGTACCGATAGCAGTCGAGTAACATATACCCCAGGCCCACGCTTTTTGCTGTGTTAAGATCGAGAAATTTATTTGCGATAACCGTGGCTGCCCACTTCAATTCCGCGCTGTTGTATTGTTTTGCCGCCGCCTCAAAAAAGACAATCCAACGGTTCCAGTTGGTAAAATTGGCAGCATCACCGTAATCCGGGATCATGCCCTGCGGCGACATCAGTTTGAGGAAATACTGAGCATAAAAATAGATCTCCGGCGTACGGAAAAGATCGGCCATCTGCCCCTTGGCATCAGCAGAACCCATTAAGGCATAGAGCCATACGGCATGATAAAGAGAAGCATCCTCGATCTCCCACTGGCCCCAGTTATCTAAAAGCAGCGCCTGTTCGTACATTTTCAGCATCGGGGAAACTTTATGATTGGGAAGAACCTTCACGGCCCAGGAGAGCGTCTCCGCCCGCAGCGCTGAACGGTTCATGGCCCCCCACTCCTGGGTCCGAAGAATAAAAACCAGGCTATTGGCAACCAGCTCATCAATTTTGGCCATCTCTTCGGTTGTGAGGAAGCCTTTGTTTTTCAGTTTATCATATGCCTGGAGGTAACGCATGGTGGTAAAAAAATCAGGCAGCGCAGGCACTCCGTCGACATAATCGGCCTTTCGCCTTGATATGGCAACCGGGAATTCTTTGGTATAATCGCCGTAGGTGAGCAGAACCTCACGCGCCCTTTCGGCGTATTTCTTCTTTCCCTCGAGGTCATAGAGGGTGGCATAGATAGCTGCCATTTCAAGCAGACTGCCCGGTGCCCGGTAGCCGAATATATCTTCGGGATCGATCGTCTTTCTCCACTTTATCACGATCGAGTCGCGCTGGTCGTAAACGTAATCGGCCGATGCCCGTGCGTATTCAAGATACTTCTTCAACGGAATCTGATTCTGTGCAGTGCCGGCCATCACCATCAACGGCATCAGGACCAGTAAAAAAATTCTTTTCATTGTTATATAAATTATTCATTTAACAGTAATACCCTAACATTCAATGCCTTTCGCGTCACGCGTCACGCGTCACGTGTCACGATTATTTCGTTCCAGCACTCAAACACATTTCTAATATTTTCCGGTTTCGCGGCGGGCCCGAATTCA
>CAYWHP010000192.1:0-6432 GCA_964457845.1 uncultured Porphyromonadaceae bacterium
TGACGTAGTACATTTTATCGGGATTTATATACTTCTGAGCGAGCGCCTTATGCTGCTCCGCCGTCATGTTGCGTATCGTCTCCTGCTCCAGCCTGACGTAATCTTTCGGCCGGTTGTAGAGGCTGATCTGGCCCAGCATATTGGTGAGGGCTCCCAGCGTTTCGAAATCCAGCGCGTATGACTTGATGAGGTAATTCTTTGTGGCTGCAAGATCCTTTTCGGAGATGCCCTTCCCGTAATCTTCCATCAGGCTCTTGAATAGCTGCACCGATTCGAGTGTTGCCGAGGAGCGAACCATGGAGCCGGCGGTAAAGGGTCCGGGAACGTATGAACCGCTGAACGAGGTATTGGCGCCATAGGTAAAGCCCTTCTGTTCACGGAGTACCTGGTTCACCAGCGACAGGAAATTCCCACCCAGGTGGTCGTTCATCACGGTGGCGGCGAAGTAGTCGGGATCGCTCTGCGCCAGTGCCAGACCGCCGATGCGGATGGTCGACTGCTTGGCTCCGGGCACGTCGATGAAGGTGATTTCCGACTTTGCCAGCGGTGCCGGAAGCGCATATTCGGGGAAAGCAACCTCCTTGGCCGGCCATTTGGCGGCCAGGGTGCCGAGCGATTTCATGATCTGCTCCTTTGTGATATTGCCGGCCACATGGAAGCTGGCCACCGAAGGCGACATGTTGGCGTTGTACCAACCCTTGAGGTCGTCGATGGTGATGCCCGGTACCGACTCAAGCGTTCCGCTGGCATTAACCGAGAAAATATGACCGGATCCGTACACTTTCTCCATGAAAACTTCGCCGGCCAGTGCCGGCGGGCTCGATTTCTGCCGCTTCAGGTTGTTGATTACGCGGGTTTTGGCCAGTTCAAACTCGTCGGCATCCCACCGCGGCTCGAGCAGCATCTCCTCCATCAGGGCAAGCGTGGCGTCGAAATTCCGCACCAGGCAGTTGGCGCTGATGGTAATGGTATGTCCCGATGAATTTATATTGATACGGGCTCCGAGCGCATCGATGGCCTCTTCCAGTTCCAACGGAGTCTTGTTTTTGGTGCCCTGGTTCATCAGGGAAGCCATCAGCGAAGCAACGCCGGGCTTATCCAGCTTGTCGAGGTAGTGGCCGCCTTTGAGAACGATATCAAACTGCACCAGCGGCAGTTCATTCTGCTCGATGCCGGAAACGCCCATTCCATTTGCCAGCTTGTCGTCCCAAACGGCCGGGATGTTCACCACCGGCTCGGGCCCGTCGGCCGGAACAACCGTGCGGTCGAAGGCGGTCGGGGTTTTTACAATCTCGTCGCTGTCCGATTCCTCGATCTTCACTTCGGTGGCCGAGAGGATATCCTCCTCCTTCACTCCGGCTGGCAGGGAACCGGTAACAGCCATTTCAGGATGGCCTTTCGGCACAAAGCTGGTTTCGAGAAAGGGCTTGTCCTTGATGTACTTTTCGTAGACACGGATGATGTCGGCTTTGGTAACAGCCTTTGTCTTTTCAAGATCCGTTTTGTAATAATCGGGTGATCCGGCGAATTCGTTATACTGGGCCAGCTGGAACGATTTTCCGAGTACGCTGCCGATGCCGTTGTAGAATCCGGTTTCGAGGCCCGCCTTGATGCGCTCTACATCGGCATCGGTGAAGCTCTCGGTTTCAAATAGTTTGAATGATTCAAACACGGCAGCCTCCACCTCATTCAGGCCTACACCCTCATTGGCTGTTACGGTAACGGTGAATGAACCCGTTACCTCCTGGCTGCCGTTGCCGGCGGAGGGCCGGGTTGCCAGCTTCTTCTCCTTCTCGATCACCTTGTAGAGCGGGGCCTTCTTGCCGCGCGAAAGCAGCTGACCCAGATAATCCAGCGCATAGCTGTCGGGACTGTACTGCTCCACCGTAGGCCATATCATGTTGAGCTGGGCGGCTTTGGCGAAATTGTCTTCGTGCACCAGCTTTCTGGTAGCGGAAAGGGTAACCGGCTGGGGTTTGGGATCTTCGAGTTTCGGACCGGCCTTTATCTCACCGAAATACTTTTCAATCAGCGCCTTCACCTCGGCCGGATTGAAATCGCCGGAGAGCACCATGGTTGCGTTGTTCGGCACATAAAATTTATCGTGGAAAGTTTTCGCATCCTCAACCGACGCTTTGAAAAGGTCTTCCATCTCACCAATCACCGTCCAGCTGTAGGGATGACCCTTCGGATAGAGGTTTTTCGAGATCACCCAGTCGGTGTAGCCGTACGGTGCATTGTCCTCGTACTGCCTTTTCTCGTTCTGCACCACGTTTTGCTGGATGTTGAGCGCCTTTTTGTTGATGGCATTGGTAAGGAAGCCAAGGCGGTCCGACTCCAGCCACAGCACTTTTTCGAGTGCGTTTTTGCTTACCACCTCGAAATAGGTGGTGGCATCGTTGCCAGTACCGGCATTCGAGGAGCCGCCGGCATCCTGGATGATCTGGTCGAACTGGCCAAGGGCCACATTCTCCGAACGGGAGAACATGAAGTGCTCGAACAGGTGGGCGAATCCGGTGCGACCTTCCGATTCGCGGCCCGATCCGGCATGGAACTGGATGGCATAGGCGATGATCGGATCGGAGTGGTCCTCATGCAGGATCACATCGAGGCCGTTGGCCAGCGTTATCTTTTCGTACGGGATGTTCAGCTCCGTTTTCGGCTGGGGGGTGGAGCATGCCGTGGCCAGAAGGGTGGCGGCGAGGTAGAGGTACTTTTTCATTTTCATGGTTCTGTTAGTTGTTTCGTGACGCGTGAGGACCTCCCCCTGCCCCCTCCTTGTGAAGGAGGGGGTACACAACTGCCGGATTAGCAGCAAAGTTGGCAGATGCATTCCCCTCCTTCACAAGGAGGGGGCAGGGGGAGGTCCTCACTCTTTTCGAATCGAAAGGTAACAAAGCCCCTTTACACCGCCCTCCGGCAATGGTTAAAAAATGTGAAATCCGTCCCAATTGGATTTTGCCGAATAAATAGGCAATTTCACACCAAAACCAACAGACCATGAACCTCAGCTGGATCGACCTGACCATTGTACTGGTTTACCTCGTGGCGGTAGCCATGATCGGATTCCTCCTCCGCAAGAAAGCCTCCTCGGGGCTCGACAACTATTTCCTGGCGGGCCGGAACCTGCCCTGGTGGGTGCTCGGCATTGCCGGGTGCTCCAGTTACATCGATATAGCCGGTATCATGGCACTGGTGGGGGCCCTCTTTTACCTGGGCCTGAAGAGCGTATGGATGACCAACATCTTTTGGGGCTGGTTCATGATGGCCGGGTACATGGCTTTCCAGGCCAAGTGGATCAGGCGCTCGGGTGTGATGTCGTTCGCCGAGTGGAACGAGACCCGCTTCGGCAAGGACCGTGATGCGGAAATGGCAAGACTAGCATCCGCCATCTTCCTGCTGGTGCTGATGATATTCAACCTGATGTACATGGCTGTAGGCATTGGTAAGTTTGCCGAGGACTTCTTCCCCCTTACCCGCTGGCAATCAACGCTGATCGTTTTCGGGGTGGTCGGCATATATGTGACGCTTGGGGGATTCTACGGGGTAGTGATCACCGATATCCTACAAACCGCGCTGATTGCCATCGGAGCCATTGTCATGATCATCATGGTTTTCGCCGGCGGGATCGGCGCCGACCTTGCTGCCACGCGGCCCGAGGGCTGGAGCTCGCTAGGCCTGAGCTGGCACCTGTGGCCCGGCTACCTTGAATCAACGCCAGCAGCTTATCAGCACTTCAACCTCTTCGGCCCGCTGATGATCATAGGCTTTACCTGGATGATGTTCCGCGTGCTGGCAGGGCCCAATGTTTGGGACTTCCAGTTCTTCCTCACTACGAAAACCCCTCGCGACGCCGCTATGGCGGGCGGCATGTGGACCGCCATGTTCATCCTCCGCTGGATCATCGCCATCGCCTTTCTGCTATTCGGCATCTCAATTCTCGGCTCGGCTACAACAGATATTGATGGTGAAAAGATATTGCCGCTCGTGATCTCAAGGCTTCCGGTCGGGCTAAGCGGGCTCTTCCTGGCAGTCATGCTGGCCGCCCTGATGTCGACACTCGATGCCATGATAAACGTGACTGCCAATGTGGTTACGAACGATTTCCTAAAGCGTTACTTTTTCAAAAACTGGGCCGAAAAAAAGATCATCCGGGTAGGCCAGCTGGCCTCCATCGTGGCCCTAATGGTTGGCTTCGTATTCAGCCTTGCTTTCGACAATGTGATATCTGCCTGGGAAACAATGATATTCGTGGTAGTCACCATGATCCTGGTACCGGCAACGATGCGCTGGCACTGGTGGCGGTTCAGTGCCAAAGCATTCGTATGGAGCATGGCCGCAACCGCAGTCTTCATCGTGGTTCAGAAAATGGCCTTCGGAACGATTTCTGGCACCAACTCATTAGGAATTAATATCATAGCAAGCCTTATCATAACTATTGCAATAGGTTTTATAGTAAAACCAACTGATAAACAAATTCTTGTAAAATTCTACAGCCGAATAAAGCCCTTTGGATTCTGGGGCCCCATCCGTAAGGAAGCTGTCAGGCAAGGTCTGATGAAAGCCGGCGACAAGGAGCCCATGTGGGATGCTATTAACGGCCTGATCGCCCCGGTTTTTCAGTTCATCATCGCCCTGATTCCCTTCTACATGTTCCTCCGCAAGTGGCCGCAGTTCTGGCTGGCTGCACTGGCACTGGCCGTAGTAACGGTAGTCCTGTACTTTACCTGGTATAAAAATCTTCCTTCGAAAGATGAAAAATAGGGTTCACCTTATCTGCAATGCCCATCTCGATCCGGTGTGGCAATGGCGCTGGACGGAGGGATGCTCCGAAGCGATTGCCACCTTCCGGAATGCGGTAGACATCATCGGCGAGTACCCCGAGCTGATCTTCAACCACAATGAAGCAATCCTCTACCAGTGGGTGCAAAAATACGATCCGGGCCTGTTCCGGTCAATACGCGATCTGGTTTCGCAAAACCGGTGGTTCATCGCCGGCGGCTGGTACCTGCAGCCCGATGTCAACTTGCCGCCGTACGAAAATCTGGTTCGGCATATCCGATACGGCAGGGAATATTTCAAAAATGAATTCGGCGTTGAACCCCGCGTAGCCTATAACTTCGATTCCTTCGGCCACCCGGCAGGCCTGCCAGGCCTGCTGCGTGATTTCGGCTATGAACTGTATATCCATCAACGGCCGGAAAAGGAGTTCCTCCAGCTACCCGACAGCTTATATATATGGAAAGGCTTAGATGATCAATCGATCCCGGCATATCGCATCGAGATTGGCCTCTACCACAGCGAACGGAAAAATATTATGCAGCGCCTCGCTGAAGCAACGGAACTGTCGCTGAAGCTGGGCCGCGATGTAGCCCTCTTCTGGGGCCTCGGCAACCATGGCGGCGGCGCCACGCGCATCGATCTCGACCGGATCCGCGAATTCACCGCCGGCGAAAACCGTGTGGAATTCATCCACAGCACAACCGACCGGTTCTACGAAGCCATCCGCCCGCTCATTCCGGAACTTCCTGAATATGAAGGCAGTTTGCAGCGCGTATTCGCCGGATGTTACACCTCGCTGGCACGAATCAAGCGGAAGGCCGTTGAGGCGAGTGCTGCGGTGGTGCAGGCGGAGAGGCTGGCCACCTGCCCCAACCCCTGCTGGACCTCCCGCAACCCATACAGGACCTCCCCCAACCCATATAGGACCTCCCCCAACCCCCTCCTTATGAAGGAGGGGGCCCCCTCCTTCATAAGGAGGGGGTTGGGGGAGGTCGCACGGGGGTTGGGGGTAGTTGAACCCTTGCGGGAGGTTTGGCACGATATCCTATTCAACGACTTCCACGACATACTCCCCGGCTCCTGCACAGAGCCGGCCGAGCAGGATGCACTGGACCTCTACGGGCGGGCCATGGAAAACATACGCCGGATAAATATGGGATCGGTTACGGCCATCAACCAGGCATCTGAACCACTCAAATCCCATATCCCGGTTACCCTGTTCAATTCCAATCCGGGGCTCACCACTTTCCCGGTTGAATTTGAATGCATGAGCGACTACCGCCCCTTCTGGGAAGGCGAGTGGGTCCTTAAATTATACGACCGGCAGGGTAACGAAATCCCCTGCCAGGAGGAGCAGCCCGATGCCCGCCTCCCCTTCCACCGCTGGCGCCGCCGGATCAGCTTCCTGGCAAAGGATCTGCCGGCCGGGGTGCACCACTTCCGGCTCGAGCCGGCTGCCTCTCCCAACCCGGATGAGACTTCCCCCCACCCCCGGATGACCTTCCCCTGCCCGGAAAGGACCTCCCCCAACCTCCTCCTTGTGAAGGAGGGGGCCCCCTCCTTCACAAGGAGGGGGTTGGGGGAGGTCCAGCACACGATTGGGGAGGTCCACCACGCGATTGGGGAGGTCTCCTTTCTGGTCCTTCACGA
>CAYWHP010000193.1:0-6290 GCA_964457845.1 uncultured Porphyromonadaceae bacterium
CGGCGAAAGGTGTTAAAAAAGCCCGGCGAGCACTGGTATTCTTGTCGGCGTGTCTTGTCATACCACCAAAAAGTCATTTCGTGTGATCCGCTGAAAGATATTGGGTTATTGTAAGGCGAATTTTGCCGCCCGATTTTCTGCGTTGGCCCTAAGGTTGAAAAAATAAAATGGAATGTCATAACTGTG
Organism: uncultured Porphyromonadaceae bacterium; assembly: GCA_964457845.1. Lineage (GTDB taxonomy): Bacteria > Bacteroidota > Bacteroidia > Bacteroidales > UBA12481 > UBA12481. The sequence continues at coordinate 187 of CAYWHP010000193.1, forward strand.
ATAAACCCCTATTCCCATCATGCTGGCAGCCGAAGTAAGCGCTGCTTCGTCGGCTGTGCTGCAGATCAGGACGCCCTGTGTCTTGTCGATCCTGGCATCGGCATATTGAGGGACCCTCCTTAACTCATTGGTTACGGGATCGGGCAGGTATGATCCCAACCCTTCGGCTATGGTGGCCAGGGTCTCTTCACGCGTCCAGCTTATAGGGTTGATGACCAGCCCGACATTGTTTGCGACAACCAGGTTGTGACCGGGCAGCACGTTGGGCGATTGGGTGTTAAAGGAAATGATCACCCCGGTATCATCGGGCCCTTCCGCGAATTTCAGGTGCGGGTTTTCGGCCATGAATTGAGCGGTAACCGGATAGCCGATCACATAAGCCGCTATCATCCTGTTATAAACTTCCGGGTTTTCCCGCATGTATCCCGAAAGGAGCACCAGGATAACATTGGCGCCCTGCGAATGGCCGGCCAACATGAATGGCCGGCCATTGTTCAGGTGTTCAATATAGTACTTGAAAGCATCCGTTACGTCCCCTGCCGGAAGGCCGCTTATCACGTTCCACCTTTCATTCTCAGGCAGGTGGAGCGTGTAGGTGGCATCCGCCTGGCGGTAATATGGTGCATAAACATTCCCGGCGGTCTCGAAAGCCGTAGCCTGGTGTGCATATGCGGCCACCGAACCCGCAAGCATCATCGGGTGATCGATGGCACAAATGTTCGGTTCGGTGGAATCTGTTTTATACCAGGCAGTTGGGTATACATAAAAAACGTCAGCCGGTTTGGTTGGTGCCGTTAGTGAAAGCCAGTGCACAGATTGGGAATAGTCGATTGAACTTTTAGGCTCATCGCTGCTGCAACCGGGGCAGATATTGAAAAACATTCCCGTTGCCGCGAGCGGAATCAGCTGGTACCATGCCATTCTTGCTTTCATCCTGTTTGGTTTTTTATTGTTTTACCAGTTTATTGAAGTAAGATGATTTTTCCGTTCGAATCTGAATATAATACAGGCCGGCATCAAGGTTCCCAACCGAAAAATCGTTGGTGAAATGCGATGCAGTTAGCTTTCCCTGTGCATTATAAAGTGTAATCGATTTAATTATCGAATTGTCGATGTTGACATGCACCCGGTCGCTTGCCGGATTTGGGTAAACCTGTATGGCATTCTCAAAATATGGCTCATTGTTCACGGAGGATAGCGGGGTGGTGATTTTTATCAGTTCCGGCAACAGATTTAAAAGGTCGCCCTGGACGAACTGCATATCCCAGCAATGATAGTTATTGTTGGGGGTGGGGCTGAAGTTGCTGCTGTCGGGTATCGGAATTTCCGGCAACAAGGCGCTTTTGGTTGGATTTGGTATTTTTCTCAGGTCGTTTAAAATTGAATTTGTTTTAATCATCAGGTACGAGCACCCGTCTTTCGTGGAATCGCTGTAATAACGGGCGCGGAACATATCGTCAAACGCCCAGTAGCTGGTGCTGTCGGGGGAGAGCGTGATGTAACGGGTAACCGGCTGTTCGGTGGAATATCCAAATTCGTAATTGGATTCCTGGTGCCGGCCCGGTTTACGCGGGTCGCAGGTCTGATACAGGAAACCTTTGTCGACGAAATAGTGGTTATAGAAAAAGGAGGAAGAATCGATGCCTGCGCCCAGGGTGCCATCCCTCCAGGTACGCCAGCTGATCATGCAACCGCTTTCCAGCTCGGCGCCAAGGGTTTTGATGTTTTCCAGCGAGCCGCCTGTGCGGCTGCCCCTGGCCGAATAATTCGGCTCTCCGCCCGAAATGGCCACCACAAGGCGGGAAGCCAGCACGGGGTTGTTGTCGAACCGCCGGCGCAACAGGAACCGCATGTGATCGGCCCCCTGCGAATGGCCCATCAGGATGATCTTATTCCCCTTGTTGTAATTTTCGAGATAATTGTCGAACGCAGCTTCCACATCGAGGTAAGCCGTTTCCAGGAAATTGGCCTGACGCAGCTTCTCCGCCTCCGTTTTAGCCGGCTTCACGAAGACGCCGACGGAGGCCTGCCGGTAATAAGGGGCGAAAACCCTTCCGAACTTTGCGTAGATGCCCACCTGCTCCGCATAAACGAATTTCGCCGTAATGGTGTCGATCTGTGCGATTTCAATGTTGCGCTGTGCAGTATCCATACTTATGGTCGGGTACACATAAAACAGGTCGACGCCGGTATCCGAGCCAGGATGAACATACTGCAGCACGGAATCCGCTGTCATATCCGGCGACATAACCGTTACCGTCAGCGATTGCTGGCGGGCGATATCAGTTGGCTTCAAAACCGGGTGGCACATCCAGTTTTGGGGAAGGGTGTAGTTAGGCGACTGGGCTTGCACCGCAACGGACATGAAAATGGAGAATGTCAGGAACAAATAAGCTTTTTTCATTTTTAACATTTTTTTTCTATTTCAGAATCATCATTTTTTTGAAATCCCTGAACTTGTTGTTGTTCAGGCTGTAGAAATACAATCCGGGAGGAATGCCGGAAGCATCCCAGGTAATCTCGTATTTGCCGGGTGCCTGCCGCTGGTCGACCAGCATCGCAACCACCTTGCCGGTGAGGTCGGAAACCAGGAGGGTAACCTGACTGTCCAGGCTTTGCGTTCCTTCGGGGTTGATTGTGGAGCCAACCTGGTATCGGATGGTGGTGACGGAACGGAACGGATTGGGATAGTTCTGGGCAAGGCTGAATTCGTTGGCCGCCAGGTCGCTGCTTCCAACCCCCGTGAATGATCCCGATTCCTCGTTGAGGCCCCCGGCGGTAAGAGTGGATTCACCTGCAAAAACCGTATGCTCACCCAATCCGGGCTGGCCAAACGATAACCCGTTCTTATAACTGATATAGGTCACTTCGTAGGTTAGGCACCAGGTGTTCTGAGAAGGATCGGAACCTTCCTTAACCCACCATTTACTCTGGTACTTTGTAGGGCAGATCCAATAAATATTGAAGTCCAACTGGGTGATGTCGGTGGAATCCACGGCTTCGTTCAGCGCGGTGAAACAGGTAACCTTGTCCCCAACGATGGATTTTGTGGTCATTTCGTATTCGAAGCTGCCTTCGATCTCCACTTCCAGCAGGTGCAGGAAGCCTTTTTCGAGCTTGAGTGAGGCTTTTTGGGTATTGGTCGTATAATCCTCGGATTCCACTTCGATGGAAGTATCCAAGTCCATGCCCGACAACCAGCTGGCAGAATTGGACCCGAAACTATTGTACTTGCTAATGTTAAGTTTCCGGTTCATGTAGGTCGTCGGTTGTCCGATAACGAGGCCTTTGGAGAGTTCATCCACCGATTCATTCCTTTTTTCTACCCGTGTAATGAAGAAGTAATAGGTTGGATAGAGCGGATTTCCCTTGGTATCGCAAACCTGGTATTTCATGTAGTTAATAACAGGGTAATTGCCGATGTACCACCCGAACATGTGCTCTTTGTTGGCGAACATGTTAACGGATTGTTCAATGGTTGTCCTCGACTCCGAACCAAACGTCTGTCCGAAGGAGTAGCCTAATTCCTGCTTGAAACCGGCGAAATGGCTCTTGATTTTCCCCCCGACGTCGTATTTAAACACTGTTTCGGTGGATTGTGTTTCGGAGTGGTCATATTTGACCACAGAGATAGCCTTATTGAATTTGTTCAGGTACGCATCGTTGGGATGTTCCTCCCTGGGATGGTTGAGATAGAATGGCGGCGGCCCTTCGATATAACCTATATACTGTGTGTTTTCGACCCCGGCCAGTTTTTGCTCAACTCCTTCGCCCAGGTAGTTGAGGTGGTCGGTTTCCGCCCAGGCACAGTTCAGCGGGTTGTTCCAGTCGTCGTATCCGCGGTAGATGACGCACATATACTGCTTGACGGTGGAATCGGCCTGCATCACCGGGAAGTTGGCAGCGGTTAGCGTCAGGGAATGGGAGGCCCACAGGTAATTCTGCTTGACCAGGTTATTCTCCTGCTCCGTCCAATCGCCCCCATCCTTGAGCTGGCAGCGAATTATCCTGTACCGGCAATATCCATTGTCCTTGCTGTCCTTTTTCAGAAAAGCCTGTGTGCAAAAACCATCGCTCTCCGGATCCGCCATGACCGACCCTTCGGCGAGGGCCACGGAACAGTAGTTGCGGCTGTCTGAAATTACTATGTTTCTGATCAATACAGGTTTGGCCGTGGAATCTATCTGGTATTCGGCAAATCGGGCATTTTGCCCGGCCGTTATATAGGCGAACTGCAATTTGGATTTGATTTTCAGATCCGTATCCTTGTAGGATTTGGTTATGGCTGATATGCTGGTGTAATCCCCAACGGCGGCATCCGTTTCCATGGTCTGCCAGCTGGTTTCATCCCAGGGGGTTGCGGTCCAGTATATGGCGATATCATTGGTATTCCCCCTCCTGGCCAGCAGGTAAAGTTTGTCATAGATCACTACAGCCGACATGAAGTTGCCGCGACAGCCCGACGGTCCCGGCATGATCTTCCTCCAGTCTTTCTTTACCAGGTCGTAGGTCGAGTATCCGACCGAGCCGTCTTTGAGGTATACAAAGAGATAAAGCGCCTCATCGAAGACCACAGGGGCTGGCTGCCAATGGGTATCGGAAAAGCCTTTCAGCGAATCAGAGGGGTCATTCTTGCTGCAATCCCAGCTGATCGGTTTCGAATCGTCCGGGCTATTGGTCAGGATACGGACAACCATCGATTCGCCCTGGTTGTAATTGACGAAGTTCCATAGCTTGCCGTTGTAGGCAATGGTTGCCATACCGTCGGAATTGTCGGACAGGTGACCTTCAATATCCTTCTGTCCCTTGAAATAACCTTTGGTATCGCCCCAGTCGCAATAGGCATGCAGGGATAACAGGCTTAGCAGTGCCAATAGGATGATGTGTTTACTTGTTTTCATGATTGCTCCTTTCTGATCAGATAATGACACGGATTCCATAAGTTGCCCGCATCGGGTTTGGGAAAGCTGCGCGGATATATGCCGTCAGTTTTTTATTGAAGACATATTCAATGCCGGCAAAGGCGTACAGCGCCCCGCCCCTTACAAGGCTGTCGAATTCGGTAACATTGTTAAAGGGAAGCCCGTCGCCGTCCTCCGTGGCTATTTGTTCCCGGCTGATGAGGTGTAAGTATTGGCTCGAGTAACCAACCCCTGCATAGGGTACCAGTTTGCCCGGCCGGTAGGTGATGCCCCCGTTGAGCTCATAATACATGGTGGTAACATGGCTCGAAAGAACCGTTTCGCCCGAGAGGTTTTCAGTCAACATCGATTTGGTGGCGAAGTAGTTATAGGACAGAATAGCCATCGCCCCTATCCGGTCGGTTATCTTTATCTGATAGTCGGCCGCCACCCCAAGAGTGAGTGCCGGGTAATCCGTGGTGGCTTTTTGATCGCCCTCCCGGGAGATCCAGCTTTGGAAATAAAAATGATTAACGCCTGCATACATACTGAATCCCAGGCCGCCGGGAACCTGGTAGCCGATCTTTACACCGGTCATACTGCTGTTGTATGCCGTACCGAAATGTTCATTGTACTCCAGGATCTCCTCAGGGAGAAAATTGTAAGTGGTTTCTCCTTCCTGGAGGAAGTAATGGTTAGTGTGCGAAATCAGCTGAAGGTTGCTGAAATGGGTAAACTGGTAGAACGGCGTAATAAATACAGACCCCCTTTTTTCAGCCTTACCAAGAGTATCCCTTCCGGCAGGGAACGGAGTTCCGCTGGGGAAACCAGTAACCGTAAGGGTCGCGATCAGACCAATAGCCAGGCCCAATCGCTTTTTGATACATTTATTCATAACTGTTGGTTTAATTGGTAAATCGATATTAAATAAATTAGCTAAAGACCATAAAGTCAATTAGATTTGTGCCTGCCTTCCTGCTATTCAAAACTACTGCCAACGGCCAGAATGCACTGTCCAAAGTGTACGAACAATACACCAAATCGTAAAAGCGGGGTGGAATTGGTCAAAAAGTTGGAGGTGGGGGAAAGGTGGACCAACGTACATGTTTTCCAGTCTCTGGAGCATGAAGCTGACCAGTCCCTGCCGGGTTGGATAAACTTAGATTAATGTGAAGTTGGAAGCGAGATGTCTGCTATGATATA
>CAYWHP010000194.1:0-6249 GCA_964457845.1 uncultured Porphyromonadaceae bacterium
TCCGGCGCTCACCGCCTCAACACAGTACAGATAGAGCTCCTTCATCTTGTAATCGGTCACCGGCAGGCAGCCCGACGAAATGCATCCCCCGTGGATGTAGATGTCACCGCCAAGCTTTCCCTTGCTCCCCAGCACCCGGTCGCTGGCGTTGGGGTAATCGATCCCCAGCGACAGGTAATACTTGCTGGTCGGGTTAAATTTCTCGATCCGGTAAAAGCCTTCGGGAACCTGTTTGTCATACTGCCTCCGCTTGGGACCGATATTTCCCACCGCGTAGCAGATCTCAAATTCACGCACAAGCTGAAAGGCGCTGTCGGATTCGTTTTTGGCCCACAGCTCCAGCTTCGATTCCGCCTTGAACGCCTGAAGGTATATCTGCATGGCTTTCATATCGATTCCGTGTTCCTTCAGGTTTTTCAGGATTTTCTTTTCTTTTTCCTGATAGGCCTGTCGTACACGGATGTAGTTGATCTGCTGTTCCCGGAAGGTCGGTGTAGCAGGCATGATGAGGTTCAGAAGCAGGGCTATGGTGATGGTGAGTAATTTCATACTTGTAATGGGTTCCGGTGGCAAAAGTAAAATCCTTTTTATAAACGGAGGCAATCCGCGATTCGGTGCATGTAAATATTAAAGTGCCCGCAATTTCCTGCAAATTAAAGCAGACTTTTCCTCGTGAATTCATTAACATGTTGTTTATCTGATAGAAACAAATATCTTTCACAGGCTATGCCATCTGTAGTACTACAAATTGAGTATGGCAAGCGATGTTTTTACCATTTATCATTGCCTCGTTATATTACATCATTGTGAAACTTGCCAGATCATATTACAATCATCTAATTATTTGCGGTTTAGGCGCTGCAGTCTGTTTATATCTTTGTTTTCCACCTGCCGCCAAAACTCAGACCAGGCACATCGATAGCCTTAAGCGGGCAGTTTATCAGGCAAACAACGGTCACGAAAAGCTGAAAGCCATGCTCGCGCTGTGCGATGATTTCCAAAGCCTTAACCGGGATACATTCGATCTGTACACCATTCAGGTGAATTCGCTCGCCAGGGAATCCGGTGATGAGCGGAGTATCAGCCTGGCCGCTATCGTAACTGCCAATAACTATTACCGATGGGGATGGATCGACAGCGCTATGGCTGCCATTGACCCGGTAATTGAACGATCACCGGTTAACCGTGCCGACCGTCGTGATATATATTTTAAGGCCGGCAGGCAGAAAGCATTGTTTTTCGGCAGCAAGTCGAAGTATGCAGAAGCTCTTGAAATGCTGTATCAGCTGGTGAGCGACGGAGAAAAATACAACGATACGCTGGCGGTCAGTTCCAATATGAACTCCATTTGCTCCATCGAATTGCAGCGGAATGAGCCTGTCCACGGGCTTGAGCTTTGCCGTAAAGCCCTTCAGCCGGTTGCATCCGGCAAGCGATTCGAAGCAGTGCGTGCTGCCATCTATGTGAACATGGCTGAAGCCTTTAATCAGCTGAATAAAACAGATTCAGCGATCTTTTACAGTGAGATGGGAGTTGCGCTTTTCAGGAAGGGGAACAACCTGATGAGTCTGGCACTGGCACTGCAAAGGCAGTCAGGTATTTACCTGAGTGCAAAAGAGGTGGACAAGGCCGCAAATTCACTCCTCGAAATGATTGCGGTTAGAAAGCTGTTGAATGACGGCGACATGTGGACCGACGATAATATGTCGCTGATCAATCTGTATATCGAAGCTAATGAGTACGATAAGGCGATTGACTTTTGCAAAAAGCAACTGGTAAGCGGTAACCTTTATATTCAGCAGGACACGGCCAGGGTTTATGTGAATGATCTGGGACAGCGCATACTTTATTATGAAGCACTTGCCCGGTGTTACAGGCTGAAAGGTGACCAATCTGCCTATCAGGCTGTCCTGGAACAGATTATCCTTGCCAAGGATTCATTTTATACGGTCAGATCGGAGAATGCCATTGCCGAAGTGCAGACCAAATACGAGGTGGAGCAAAAGGAAAATACCATCATGCACCAGGAGCTCACCATTATCAGGAAGAACAGGCTGTTGCTTCTTGTACTTTATCTGGCGTTACTGGTTGGTGCAGTTATTTACCTGCTTTTCAGAGGTTACCGGAGGAAGCAAAAGCGGAAAGTGACCGATGCGATAGAGAAAGAAAAGGGCCTTTCAGCAATTGCGGTTGCTGACGCAGAGGAAAATGAACGCCGGCGGATTGCGGCCGACCTGCATGACAACCTCGGGGCCTATGCTGCATCCATTGCTTCGAACCTGGATGTATTCAATGTCAACGATTTTGATGACCAGTATAAAACAGCCTTGCAGGAACTGAACAGCAATTCACGATCCATTGTCTCCCAATTGAGCGACACCATATGGGCGCTGAACAGGGAGAACCTCACCCTGACTGCCATAAGCGACCGGATTAAGTTGTTTCTCAACTATATCGGGAAAAGCCATGCCAACATCGACATGGTTGTTCTGGAAGAAATCGGGGAGGATATTGAACTGAAATCCACCGATGCCTTTCATCTCTTCCGGATTATCCAGGAAGCCGTCACCAATGCGGTAAGGCACAGTAAAACCAGCAAGCTGGAAATCATTTTTGAAGAAAAATCCGGATGGAGAGTGATGATAAAGGATTATGGGATAGGAACTTCAGGTAGCGAAGTTGTTAAAACGGGTTCCGGCAACGGCCTTCGGAACATGAGATCCCGCGCCGGTATGGTGGGGTGGTCGGTTACCTGGAGTGCCAATGTCCCGGTAGGCACCATTGTAACCATCCGCCCGGAGGATAACACAATTAAAATCGACTGATCATGGAATACCGTATAGCATTAACTGAAGACAATGCGGTCAACCGCAACACTTTTATGCAGAAGCTGCGGTTGTCGGGTAAGCTTCGTCTGGTTTTCAGCGCGGCCAGCGGAAACGAGTGTCTCGAGAATCTGAAGGGTCTGTTTCACACCCAATTGCCCGAGGTGGTTTTCATGGACCTGAAAATGCCGGAGATGGATGGCATTGAAACCATTCGGATTGCCAAATCGCTCTATCCGCAAATACACTTTCTCGTGCTGACCATATTTGATGACGATGTAAAGATTTTTGATGCCATTCAGGCCGGCGCATCGGGCTATCTGCTCAAGCATGAACCGGCATCGGTGCTGGAAGAAGCTGTTGTTAACCTTCTGGAAACGGGCGGAGCGCCGATGAGTCCGGCAATTGCGAGGAAAGCACTGCAATTATTAGGCAGGTCAGCGAATCCCGATAGTGGTGCGCTGGTTTCAAACGAAATGCCGGAGAGTATTACGCCGCGGGAAAAGGAAATCCTGCAGCACATGGTAAGCGGCTGGGATGCCAAACGGATTTCTGCTGAACTGAATATAAGCACGCTCACTGTCAGGAAACACATCGCCAACATTTACGAGAAACTTCATGTAACCTCAAGGGCCCAGGTGATGATGCTTGCCCATAAAAACAAGTGGCTCTGAACATTTAAAATTATTGATTGTCAGAAATTTATCATGCTTTTCGGAATTTACCTGCCTAACCTAACCCCTATGTCTAGATTTACCCTTTCCATGCTGTTTGTTTTCGCCGCCATAACCGTATCCGGCCAGGACATCAGCGTCACTTTTACCGGAACCGGAGCAACCAGCCGGATCGATTCGGTAACGGCCACCAATCTCAAAACCAGTCAGCGTGTTACCCTTCCCGGCAATGAAACCCTGCTGCTAACTGGCGGTACGGGTGTTTCATCAGTATCGCTGGTGTCCGGTGCTGTAAACGTGTTCCCAAATCCGTTTTCGGGTAAGGCAACAGTAAGCGTCATGGTTGGCAATGCACAGGAGGTCGGAATTAAGGTACAGAACCTGCTCGGTCAGGTTATTGCGCAACTCAAATCTTCGGTTCTGCCGGGTGACAACTTGTTTGCAGTTTCTGTTAATTCCCCTGGTATCTATGTAGTTGGTGTTACCACGGATCAGGGAACGGCGGGATACAAGGTGATGTGCACCGATGTAAGTGCCTCTGAAAACAATATTCAATTCTTGTCCAACAACTCATCGTCCCCGGAATTGAAAAGTTCACAAACCACGTATACACTTGGATATACGGAGGGAGATATCATTTTATACAGGTGTTATGCGGATACCTTTATCAGCCTGTTGACCGATTCGCCGGTTGATTCAAAGAATTACGAGGTTGAATTTGTCAGCTGTTCCGACCGGGACAGCAGGAACTATCCGTCATTAAAAATCGGTGAACAAACCTGGATGGCATCCAACCTGGCCTATTTGCCGGCCGTTAGCCCTTCAATGGCAGGTTCAGCTACTGAGGCCTATCATTATGTGTATGGTTACGAGGGCAATAATGTTTCAGCAGCAAAAGCCTCTGCCAATTTCGATACGTACGGGGTATTATACAACTGGGCTGCTGCCAGAACTGCCTGCCCGAACGGCTGGCATCTGCCTTCGGATACGGAGTGGACCGCACTGACGGATTACCTGGGCAATCAAGCCGGAGGTAAGCTGAAAGAAGCAGGGAATGATCATTGGTCGGGGCGCAACGCTACTACAACCAATTCCAGCGGATTCACCGCGCTGCCCGGAGGGGCCCGGAAAAGCAACGGCGGCATCATCGACCTGGGCAGCAGGGGCCACTTTTGGTCTTCAACGGGCAGCGGGACGTTAAATACCTGGTCGCGCGGCCTTGAATTCAATAGCGGAGAAGTGAACCGCAGCAATGATTTAAATTCGGCCGGCTATTCTGTGCGTTGTCTGCTTGGCGCCACAATGCCCGAAGTTGTCACTGATTCAGTATCGGTAAGTTCAGAAACAACAGCCACCGGCGGAGGAGAAGTAACGTATGACGGGGGAGCAGCTGTCATAGCCAGAGGTGTTTGCTGGAATACAAGCGGTACCCCGACGGTAAGAGACCCCAAAACGACTGACGGATCGGGCACCGGAGTCTTCATCAGCACCCTAACCGGGCTCGTTGCAGGTACCCCCTATTATGTAAGGGCCTATGCAACCAACAGTGCGGGAACGGCTTACGGAGATGAAAAGTTGGTTACAACCGGTCAGACAGTATCGGTCTTGGAAGTAACAAAAGTGCTCAACTCTGCAGAAAAGAAATTTATTGAGTTAACTGCCTTGGCCCCTGATGATCCGAAGACAGCCATCGAAAAGACGAAAGATTGGCTGCTGGGTCAGCCGGCTGTTGAAGCAGCAGAAACGGTAGACAGCATCTATATCAACATTTCGTTGAAATCCGGCCTCCAAACGACTTTCTCCTTTAGAGAAGTGGACCAGGATGGCTATAGCGTCTTTCGCGGAGGAGGGAAAACGGCTTCGGGAGTCCGGTTTGATGTGTCAGGGACAAATTCGAAAAACCTCATCGAGAATAAGAATGTGTTGATTTATGCACCCGCATACTCCCAATTCTACAAGCCCGGAGAGATGCAGAAATTGTTAACCATCCTCAACGGATCCGGGATTGTTTCAACCACGCTGATGATCGATAAACAATGCAACTATGAAACAATTGCGACTTTTAATAATTATGGCCTTGTCATCATTGATACCCATGGAGAGGAGGATGGTTTTTTGCTGGGAACTGAAATTGATACAGCAACGAGCGATACTGAGGAGATGCTTAAAGAGAAAATCATCGCTGCCGCTGGCCCGAATGCATATGCCAAAATCCAGACAAATGAATTACGAGTGGCAAAAACTTCCAGATTTAAAGATTTTGTTGTTGATGGCGAACCGAAATACAAAAGGGAATCCTATTACGAGCTCTGGGCAACGTCAAAATACATTGATGGATTGCCGGATATGCCAGGTACTGTAATCTTTGGGAACATGTGCTACAGTGGTTGTGCTGGTGTGCTTAGAAATGGAAATGAGCCAATCCGGACTGCTATTCTTAACAAAAACCCAATCTCTTATTATTGTTATGCAAAGGATAATAATTATTCTGCCACTGTTGAGAATATTTTTTCAAAATCCATGGAGGACTCCCTGGTCAGGTCCCTTGTTGTTGATGGTGACAGTACTGGCATTGCACATTTAGACTTTGAAGGGAATAATTTTTACGATAAATATTATTTGCAAGTTTCAGGAGGCAGGGGATATCTGTTCTTCCGGCAATTTGGCGCCCAGGATTACAGTTACGAGAAGTGTGTCAGTGTTTTCACCGATAACCGCGATGGAATTATCTATAAAGCCGCCTGCATAGG
>CAYWHP010000195.1:0-6217 GCA_964457845.1 uncultured Porphyromonadaceae bacterium
TTCGATGTGATGAACCCAATTCTCCGCTTCCCGATGACAAAGTGCATTTCAACACCAATGGCATGCTGGAACTCGGACGACGTTATGCACTGGCGATTGCTAAAAATGGAAGGTAATGAACTGATTTCAAAGGTTCAATACGGGCCTGGTTCCGATTCTTTTGCACCTTGTTTCAACTACTACAATAAAAAAAAGGAGTCAGCATCTTGCTAACTCCTTGATTATCTTGTGTGAGACATACTGGATTCGAACCAGTGACCTCTTGCCTGTCAAGCAAGCGCTCTAAACCAGCTGAGCTAATATCTCATGGCCAGCAAAAGTAGTAAGTTTCCTCAAATCTCCAAAATCCGCCCCAAACGGAAAATTTGGTAACTTGCACCCCAAAATTTTGATACCATGAAACGTATTGCTTTAGTATTAACCGCTTTCATCACATTTGCGATGCTCAACGAAACACAGGCCCAGTCGACCAAGGTGCTCATCAAAACCACCCTCGGCGACATCACCGTCATGCTCTATGACGATACCCCCATCCACAGGGATAACATGCTCGAACTCATTAAAAAGGACGTTTACAGCGGTACCCTCTTCCACCGCGTAATCAAAGGCTTCATGGTCCAGGGCGGCGATCCTACCTCGAAAGACGCCAAACCGGGTCAGCAGCTGGGCTCCGGCGGACCGGGATATACCATCCCCGCCGAGTTCAAACCCAACCACTACCATAAAAAGGGCGCCCTCGCCGCTGCCCGTCAGGGCGACCAGGTAAACCCGCAGAAAGCCTCGTCGGGCTCACAGTTCTATATCGTGCAGGGTAACGTAATGTCGGTGGCCCAGCTCACCCAGATGGAATCAACCGGCCAGCACCCGAAATTCACCGAGGAACAGAAGAAGGCCTATACCACCGTCGGCGGTACCCCCTTCCTCGATTACCAGTACACCGTGTACGGCGAAGTTACCGCCGGCCTCGACGTGATCGACAAGATCGCCGCCGTGGAGACGAGTAAGCCGGGGGATCGGCCGAAGACGGACGTCAAAATCATATCGGTCTCCGTTGTAAAATAGGTATCAGGTGTCGGGTGTCAGGTATCGGGCCCAACTGCATGAAATCTTGCATGAAGGGCCCGATACCTGAAACCTGATACCCGATACCCAATTCGAAAAAAGGTATGCTTGACCAAATAAAACAACTGCTCGCCGAAGTTTCCTCCTTCGACACCGACAGCCCCGCCGTGGCCGATGAGTTCCGCGTGCGCCTCTTCGGCAAAAAGGGCGACATAACTTTGCTGTTCGAGCAGTTCAAAGAGGTGCCGGGACCCGATAAAAGGCTCTACGGACAGGAGCTGAACGTGCTCAAAACGGCTGCGCTCAATAAGTTGAAGGAGCTGCAGGAGAAGCATAAGAAAACCTTCACCGTGGATCCGAACCTCGACCTCACCCTGCCGGGCGACCCTACCCCGCTGGGATCGCGTCACCCGGTGTCGCTGGTGCGGAACCAGATCATCGATATCTTCAGCCGCCTGGGATTCACCATCTCCACCGGCCCCGAGATCGAGGACGACTGGCACGTGTTTTCGGCCCTCAACTTCCCGCCCGAACACCCGGCCCGCGACATGCAGGATACCTTCTTCATCGAATCCGACCCCGATATCCTCCTCCGTACCCACACCTCCTCCGTGCAGGTGCGCGTGATGGAGAAGCAGAAACCGCCCATCCGCACCATCAGCCCGGGCCGCGTGTTCCGCAACGAGGCGATATCGGCCCGCTCACACTGCATCTTCCACCAGGTGGAAGGGCTCTACATCGACCGCAACGTTTCGTTCGCCGATCTTAAACAGACACTGCTTTTCTTCTCGAAGGAGATGTTCGGAAAAGATACCCGTATCCGGCTCCGGCCATCCTTCTTCCCGTTCACCGAACCCTCGGCCGAAATGGACGTATCGTGCACCCTCTGCGGCGGCAAGGGCTGCAACATGTGCAAGTACACCGGCTGGCTCGAGATCCTCGGCTGCGGCATGGTGGATCCCAACGTCCTCGAAAGCGTGGGTATCGATAACCAGGAGTTCACCGGCTTCGCCTTCGGCATGGGCATCGAACGCATCGCATTGCTGAAGTTCGGGATCAAGGATATACGGCTGCTGTTTGAGAACGACGTGAGGTTCCTTCGTCAGTTCACCGGGGCTTTGTAATTGTGCGCTTCGCGCTAATTGGCTCGCTGCGCTCGCTAATTGTACCCGCTGAAGCGGGTTAATTAGCGCCTTCAGGCGCACAATTAGCGAGCGCAGCGAGCCCAATTAGCGAGCGCAGCGAGCACAATTAGCGACCGCAGGGAGCATAATTACAGAATCCTTATCTCGTAGGTAACAGGCATCCCCCGTTTGAGGGTTTCAGAGACGCCGCAATATTTCTCCTGCGACAGATCAACGGCTTTTTGCAGCTTGTCGGCTTCCAGATCCCTGCCTTTGAATTCGTAGATCAGGTGTATCGATTCATATTTCATCGGGTGCTCATCCGCGATGGTCCCCTTAAGGATGATCTCAAGCGATTCCACCTCCTGGCGCATCTTTTTGCAGAGCGCAACCACATCCATGCCCGTGCAGCCGCCGAGCGAGGCCATCAGCAATGGCTTGGGCGTGGGGCCCTGGTTGGTGCCGCCTACAGCCGGCGTGGCATCCATCATCACCGAATACTGGTCGATCTTTGCTTCAAAGGCCATGTTGCCCTTCCAAACTACCGATATCTGCTTTTCCATGTTGGGATTTTTTGTAAAAATACGATGAAAATGCGTAATGACGCAGAGACGCATGATCATGCGTCTCTACCCGCGTCCGGAAACCCTTTTCCGGGACGTGCAGGAACAATCTAAAATATATATATTTGTGGGTATGAAAAGCGTGCCACACGTTCCCATTTGTGAAGAGTGCATGATCCGGGGCCACTCCATTTTCCGCGACCTGACGCAGGAGCAGCTCGATTCCGTCCACTACGGAAAGGGGTGCAGCCTCTACAAACGCGGCAACATCATCTATCACGAGGGGCACCGCATCAACGGTTTTTACTGTGTTCAGTCGGGGATCATCAAGATTTACAAGACAGGCATCGACGGTAAGGAGCAGATCATCCGTTTCGCGAAAACCGGCGACATCATAGGCTTCCGGTCGGTGCTCAGCAAGGAGCTCGCCTGCACCACCGCCAAGGTGATCGAGGATTCCACGCTCTGCTTCATCCCTTCGGAGAACCTTTTTCAGCTCGTCCGCGAAAACCCCTCCTTCTCGATGCTGCTCATGCAGCTCACCTGCAAGGAGCTCGGCGAAGCCAACAACTTCATCACCGATATCGCCCAGAAAACCGTTCGCGAGCGGCTGGCCGAGGTGCTGCTGATCCTGA
This sequence comes from uncultured Porphyromonadaceae bacterium, assembly GCA_964457845.1. Classification (GTDB taxonomy): domain Bacteria; phylum Bacteroidota; class Bacteroidia; order Bacteroidales; family UBA12481; genus UBA12481. Next base: position 3,385 of record CAYWHP010000195.1, read on the forward strand.
TGGATACCTTCGGCCTCGATAACCAGAAGGTACTGCAGATCTCCCTCACCCGCGAGGAGATGGCCAACATGGTGGGAACCGCCACCGAGTCGGTGATACGCCTCCTCAGTGAATTCAAGCTCGACAACATCATCGACCTTCACGGTCGCAAAATTAGCCTGATCGACCTCCCTGCCCTGCGAAAAATCGCCAATATGTAAAGCCAGATGTTCGAAAACCTGGAAATTCTTGATTCGATCCGCCTGAATTTCAGCCCTACAGGTTTGTTCATCATGAACCTGGCCATCGCCTTCATTATGTTCGGCATCGCCCTCGACCTCCGGCTGCGTGATTTCCGTGCCGTCATCCGCGAGCCCCAGTCGCTGGTTACCGGCCTCATCGCCCAGTTTGCCCTTCTGCCTGCCGTTACCTTTCTGCTCATCCGCATCATCAACCCCTCGCCCGCCGTGGCGCTCGGCATGATCCTCGTGGCGGCCTGCCCGGGCGGCATCGTCGGCAATTTCTTCGCCGCCCTCTCGCGGGGCAACGTGGCGCTCTCCATCAGCATGACCGCCTTCGCCACCATGGCCGCAATCGTGCTCACGCCCCTTAATTTCGCCCTCTGGGGAACTTTCTATATCAAGACCTCTCCCCTGCTCCGGCCGCTCGAAATCGATCCCCTGCAGCTGTTCTTCACCGTCTTTATCCTGATGGGCATTCCGATTGCGCTGGGGCTCCTCTTTACGCGCTATTTCCCGGCATGGGCAAAGCGTATCCAGAAACCGTTCCGGATGTTCTCTTTCCTCGCTTTCGCCGGTTTTGTGGTGATGGCCTTCGCCAATAATTTCGACCATTTCCTGAACTACATCCCGTCAATATTCATCATCGTGCTGCTGCACAATGCACTGGGGCTCCTCACCGGCTGGTCGTTCGCCCGCCTCATGAAAAGGCCGGAGAGTGATATCCGCTCCATAACCCTCGAAACCGGCATCCAGAACTCGAGTCTGGGGCTGATCCTCATCTTCAATCCGAAAATATTTCCGCCCGAGCTCGACCTCGGTGGCATGGCCTTTATCGCCGCCTGGTGGGGCATCTGGCACATCATCTCCGGTCTGGCCCTGGCCGGATACTGGTCGAAAAGGCCGCTCCGCGACCAACCCCATCCAACATCCTGATCCATGAAAAAAGTTGAGCACTTCTCCGTTGGCTATTTCATCGCCCGGTTCTGGGTAAAAATCAGCTACAAGTATGTGTATTACCGGAATGTCCTGGTAAGGGGCAGGAACAAATTCAAGCCCAACGATCCGATCATCTTCGCACCCAACCATCAGAACGCCCTGATGGACGCGCTGGTGTTTGTCACCACGCTTCGCCAGCAGCCTATCTTCCTGGCCCGGGCCGACATATTCAACAGCAAGATGATCACCCGGTTCCTGAACTTCATCAAGATGATGCCGGTATACCGCATCCGCGACGGCTACGAGAATCTCGGAAAAAATACCGAGGTGTTCGACCGCTGCACGGAGATCCTGAAAACCGGCCACTCCCTCTGCCTCTTTCCGGAGGGCAACCACAACGACAAGCGCTTTTTCCGCCCCCTCAAGAAGGGGCTGGCCCGCATCGCCTTCGAGGCCGAGGACCAGTGCGACTTCAAGCTGGGCCTCAAGATCATCCCCACCGGCATCGACTATTCGAGTTACAGCAATGTACGGGGCCGGCTCACGGTGAGCTACGGCGAGCCGATCACCATCACCGACCTAAAGGACCTTTACCGTTCCGAACCGCAGCATGCCATGCGCGAGCTGAACCGCCGCATCGCGGTGAACATCGAGCCGCACATGATCGAGATCCCCTGGGAGGATATCTACGAAACAGTGATGCGCCTGAGGATCATTTACGGCGCCCGGTTCCGTAAGCGGAACAAGATGAAGGGGCGCACCCTCTTCCATAAGTTTGACGGCGACAAGGCGATGATCCGCAAGATCGGCGCCCTCCGCGAGAGCAATCCCGATGCGGTTACCGGTTTGAACAGTCTTGTTACCGATTACTGGCGCCTGATCCGCACCATGAAGCTCCGCGACCATACCGTAGGCGGCGCGCCGTACAGCTTTATGAAACTATTCTTCAACACGCTGCTCCTTGCTGTCGGTTTCCCGCTCCACCTTTATTCCCTGATAAACAACTACCATCTGTTCCGCATTCCCGACCTCCTTGCGAAGAAGCTGTTCAAGGATCCGCAGTTCCGTGCCACCGGGGCCTATGTGATCAGCCTGATGGTGATGATGCCGCTCTTTTATGGCATCCAGACCCTCATCGTGGCCCTGATCTTCAAAACCTGGTGGATCTGGGTGGGTTACCTCGCGTTGTTGCTGCCCACGGGCATCTATATGCTCCATTACATGTTCGAGGTGCGCAAGTGGTTTGCCCGGCTGCGCTACACCTCGATGCTGCTCCGCAAACATCCCGAAGCCGTTAAGGTGCTTAAGATGAGGAGGGAGATCGTGGAGAGGATGGATGGGCTGATCTAAGATCAGGCCCCTCCCCGGTTCTGGACCTCCCCCTGTCCACGGGACCTCCTCCTGCGCCGGACCACCCCCTGCCCCCTCCTTGGACCACCCCCTGCCCCCTCCTTGTAAAGGAGGGGGTGCGCTACTGCGTAACTTACGGTACTAACCTCCCCCGGACATCGGACCACCCCCTGCCCCCTCCTTGTTAAGGAGGGGGTACGCAACTGCGTAACTTACGGTACACTTCTGCATAACTTGCTGTACTGCTTGCAAATGCGTCCCCCCTCCTTTACAAGGAGGGGGTAGGGGGTGGTCCAAGGAGGGGGTAGGGGGTGGTCCAAGGAGGG
>CAYWHP010000196.1:0-6162 GCA_964457845.1 uncultured Porphyromonadaceae bacterium
CGTCACTTCTTCCCGGTCACGCGTCACATCATAAGACAGCTATACAGGCACCGGTATGCCTTCCTCAGCGTGCTATGTACTATAGTAGTCATTGAATGGCAAAGATATTACAAAAATCAATCCGATACATTCTGTTTCCCACGACTTTGCATAGGCCTTTTCAACTGCTCCCTGATTTATCCGGGGGGTGGGACCAATGAAGGCAACCAGCCGTTCAGCATCCAAATCCGGCAAACCACCACTTCCACACACCCGGTCGCCTACAAATCCCGGTAATTGTGCAGGCTTTCTGTTAGCTTTAATCAGAAAATGCAAACAACTAAAGCTACCTTCTTATGAATAAAAGGATTACCCAATTCGCAATCACGGCGTTGGCAATTGCGCTGGCCATGCCGTCATTTGCCCAAGTGATCAGCCATACCTGGTCGAAACAATATGGCGGCACCAAATCGGCGATAGTCAATTCGCTTGCAACTGATGCCTCCGGGAATGTTTACTCAATCGGGTACTTTGAAGAAACGGCTGATTTCGATCCGGGCCCGGGCATATTTAACCTGACCTCTGGTGGCAAAACCGATGTTTTCGTTGCCAAACTCGATGCCGATGGAGGCTTCCTATGGGCAAAGAACTTTTCAGGCCCTGGCAGCGACCGCGGCTATTCCCTGGCAGCAGATGGTAGTGGGAATATTTATGTAACCGGTGGATTTGGGCAAACAGTCGATTTCGATCCGGGACCAGCAACCGTGACCCTAACAGCAATATTCCCGGAATCCATTTTCATATGCAAACTCGATCCGGACGGCAACCTGATCTGGGTCAAACAGTTCCAATCAACCGTGAGCAATCACCGGGGCTCCTCCATAACCATCGATCCAGCCGGGGACATCATCACCGCCGGCTTCTTTGATGGGCCTACCGACCTCGATCCCGGCCCGGGAACCTTTAATCTCACCTCCTCGGGAAATGGCAGCGGCTTTGTCGCCAAATTCAACACCGAGGGCGGATTCATCTGGGCAACCCGCTTCGCCGGTGATGGCAACTGCTATGTCACCGGTATCGATACGGATATCTCGGGAAGTATTGTTGCATCGGGATATTACAGCGGCACGGCCGACTTCGATCCGGGACCGGCAACAACGGCCCTTACAGCAGCAGGCGGAAGCGACTGTTTTGTTGTAAAGCTAACTGGGGCAGGCGTCCTGTCGTGGGCCAGATCCATGGGCGGACCGAGCGGTGACTATGGCAATTCAATAGCCGCTGACCGTAACGGCAATTCATTCATCACGGGCTACTTCTTCGGAACGGCCGATTTTGACCCAGGTACCGGTATAGCAAGCCTGACGGCACCATCCAATAACATTTTCGTTTGCAAACTGACCAGCTCCGGCGACTTGGCCTGGGCCAGGTCATTCAACGGATCAAGCACCGATTACGGCAAAGCAATCGCCCTCGACCCCCAGGGGAGAGTCTACGTTACAGGGACCTTCAAGGGAACAACTGATTTTGATCCAGGCCCGGCAGTCTCAAGCCTGACAACAAAAGGAGACCTCGATTTTTTTATCTGCAAGCTCAGCTCCGAAGGTGACTTCATCCGGGTAAACCAGATGGCCGGATCGGGCTATGAAACAGGAACCTCCATATTCGTCGATGAAAGAGGCACCATTCTCGCGGCCGGGTACTTCTCCGCATCCCCTGATTTTGACCCGGGACCCGGTAGCAGCACCTTAACTGCAATAGGACCAACAGATGCATTCCTGGTGAAACTTAGCCAGGAAACATCCAGCATACCCATACTCGAAATGGCCACCAACCCGGTCATTTACCCAAACCCAACCCAAGGCCTGGTTACCATCTCAACAGTATCCGAATCAGGTTGGCTGCAGGTCCGGGTCAGAAATGTACTGGGAAGCCTCATCGAACATAAGTTCCAATCATCAGGCAGACAAATGACAATTGATCTCACCAAGTTTGAACCCGGCATATATTTTATTGAAACAGAAGATAATAACCACCGTACTATTCATAAGGTTATTAAGCAGTAGCAGGGTCAGCCAGGGCAGGTCATATTCATATACCCCATTTAACGTTTCTTAACCGCTTAACCGCTTAACCTCTTAACCATCTAACCTATTTTTCCTATCTTTCCGCATTAAACAATTTTCTAAACCAACATGAAAAGACTTACATCACTGTTATTGGGTATCTCCCTGATATTCAGTATATCGGCGAAGGCCGACGAAGGCATGTGGCTCCTGCCGCTGCTCCAGAAACTGAACATCGGCAAAATGACTGAACTGGGCCTCAAGCTGTCGGCCGAGGATATTTACAGCGTTAACCATTCGAGTGTAAAGGATGCCATCCTGATTTTCGGCGGCGGATGCACAGCGGAAGTGGTATCACCCCAGGGCCTGGTTCTCACCAACCACCACTGCGGATATGGCTCCATCCAGTCGCATTCCACCGTTGAACACGATTACCTGACCGACGGTTTCTGGGCGATGAGCAAGGCCGAAGAACTTCCGACGCCAAACTTGTCGGTTACCTTCCTCGAATACATCGAGGACGTTTCGGCCCGGATCAATGCCAAGCTGAACGACGGCATGACCGAAGCCGAACGCGCCATCGCCATCCGCGATGAGTCGCAGAAGATCCAGTCGGAAGTAAAAACCGACCAGTTCAAGTCGGCCCGCGTTACCTCATTCTATGCCGGCAACCAGTTCTTCCTGCTGGTGTACACCCGCTACGGCGATGTCCGCCTCGTAGGCGCGCCGCCGAGCTCAGTGGGTAAATTCGGTGCCGATACCGACAACTGGATGTGGCCCCGCCAGACCGGCGACTTCTCCGTATTCCGCGTATACATGTCGCCCGACGGCAAGCCGGCCGCCTACAATAAAGATAACGTGCCCCTCAAGCCCAAGCATTACCTGCCGGTTTCGGTGAAGGGCGTTCAGGAAGGCGACTTCACCATGATCATGGGGTACCCCGGAAGAACAACCCGCTACCGCACCTCATTTGAAGTGGAAGAGGATCTGAAATACCTGCACCCGAATCGCATCAAGATCCGTAACGCCAAACAGGAAATCATCCTCGAAGACATGCTGGCCGACCCGAAAGTGAAGATCCAGTATGCCTCGAAATACTCCGGTTCCACCAACTATTACAAAAAATCGATCGGCGAATCAGCCGGTCTGAAAAGGCTGAAAGTGGCCGACCGCAAGCGTGACCTCGAAGCACAGTTCACCAAATGGATCGCTCAGGATCCGGGCCTCCAGAAAAAATACGGTGAAGCCCTCAGCCTGATTAAAAACGCACTCGATGCACGCGCACCATTCATCAATGCAAGCCAGTATTACCAGGAGTCATTCCAGGGCGGTTCCGAAATCATGGGCCTCGCCGGACAGTTGGGAGGAGCCATTGCAGGCATGATTAAAAACGAAAAGGACCCGGCCAAACTGAAGGAACAAACCGGCAACCTCAAGAAAAACCTCGCCGGTTTCTTCAAGGATTACAACAAACCCACCGATGAGAAGGTGACCGCCGCCATGTTCGGGGTATTCGGCAAGGATGTCCCGGCTGAATTCAAACCCGATGTATATGCCCTCATCGACAAGAAGTTCAAGGGCAGCACAGCAGCCTTCGCAGCTAAAATGTTCGAAACCTCCATCTTCTGCGATCTGGCCAAACTGGAAGCCTTCCTCGACAACCCAACCATGAAGGTGCTCGAAAAGGACCTCGCTTATATCGCCTCCAATTCGATCAACAAAAAGAGCGGCGACCTCCGCACTGAGCTGGGCAAATACTCAGCCGACCTCGCCAGGGGCCAGCGCCTGTGGCTCGACGGTCTGATGAACATGCAGAAGGACAACATCTTCTACCCTGACGCCAACTCCACTATGCGTCTTACCTACGGGCAGGTGAAGTCGTACGACCCGATCGACGCCGTCCACTACAAGTATTTCACCACACTCGATGGCATGATGCAGAAGGAAGTTCCGGGCGACTGGGAATTCGATGTCCCGGCCAAGCTGAAAAAACTCTGGGAAGCCAAAGATTATGGCATCTACGGTGAAGGCGGCGTGATGAAGATCGGCTTCATCTCCAACAACGACATCACCGGCGGAAACTCCGGATCACCGGTTCTCAGCGCCAAGGGCGAACTCCTCGGACTGGCATTCGACGGCAACTGGGAAGCCCTCAGCGGCGACGTGGCCTTCGAACCCGATCTGCAGCGCACCATCAGCGTCGATATTCGTTACGTGCTGTTTATCATGGATAAATATGCCGGGGCGAAACATCTGGTTGATGAAATGACGCTTACTTTTTAGAGACATTTGCCAAATGGGTTGTAGAGACGGATAATTATCCGTCTCTACGCGCATTTGGATAGATTTTCCCATGGTGATATCGCATTTGGACAGATTATCATGGAGGTTGCAGAGACGTTTTTAAACGTCTCTTCGCCCTTTTGCCCTATCTTTGCCTCATGAAAATCAACATAGTCGATATCCTAAGCATCTTCATGGTGCTCTTTGCCGTGATCGACATCTTCGGCAGCATCCCGGTCATCCTGAACATCAAGCATAAAGGTGCAAAGATCAAGGCTTTCCAGGCCACCATGGTGGCGTTTGCTGTGTTGCTCGCCTTTCTTATTGTAGGAGAAACGATACTGTCGCTTTTTGGTGTCGACGTTAAGTCGTTCGCCATCGCCGGCTCATTCATCCTCTTCATTCTGGCTTTCGAAATGATTTTAGGGCACGAATTCTTCAAGAACGACACCCCGGAAGGGGCATCCATCGTGCCAATAGCCTTTCCGCTTATCGCCGGGGCCGGCTCCATCACCACGCTCATTTCCCTGCGATCCCAGTACGACCATATCAACATCATCATCGCACTCACCCTGAACATGCTGGTGGTTTACATCGTACTGAAGGCCACCTACCGGTTCGAACGCTTCCTGGGTCCCACCGGCCTGATGATATTAAAAAAGTTTTTCGGCATTATCCTGCTTGCCATTGCCATTCGCCTCTTTGTTTCGAATACGGGAATCAAGCTCGGAATTCACTAGTGCTGAGAGGGCCTGTCGTTTTAACCCAGATCGGATAACTTGGAAAGCAGCCTGATGTCAAGGATCTCCAACTCCTTCCCGTTCAGGCTGATGATGTTTTCGCTCCGCAGCTCGGTCAGCAGCCGCACCGTATTCTCCTCCGATATTCCGCTCAGGCTGCCGAGATCCTTCCTGGTGATCGGCAGGGTGAATTTGGTGCTGCCGTAAAAATCGGCCAGGTAGAGCAGGCTTTCTGCCACACGCCCGCGTATATTCTTCTGATTCAGGGTAATAATCTTCTTCATGATCATCGAAACCGACTTTCCGAATGCCTGGTTCAGGCGCAGAAGCAAATCGTGGTCCTCGATGTAGAGCTCCTTCACGAAATCCAGGTCCACCATGCACACGCGCGAATCCTCCAGCGCGGTGACCGAGTAGTTGTAGTGCACGCTTTCGAAAAAGCTCAGCAGTCCGATGTAGGCCGGCGGTTTCATCAGGTAAAGAATAATATTGCGGTCGTTGATGCCCTCGATGTACAGTTTCGCCGTGCCGCTCACCAGGTAAATGGCGTGCGTCACCGGGCTCCCCTGCCGGCAGATCATTTCGTGCCGCCTGAAATCGGCGTGTATCGCGCGTCCGCCGGGGAAATCCAAACAGGAATGGGTGACGGCCTCCGAAAGGTCGCACTTGAGCGGGCATTCGCCGCAGGAGATTTTACTGGATACTTTCATCACGCCAATTTCTTAAAAAAACCTGATTTTTCTGCTATTTTCCCGATAATCCGATTGGCAGTTTTGCTCGCTTCCGACTCTGTTTTTTTATTAACATGATTAAACTGCCACTGTTAACCGGGTTCCTGCTCCTGATAGCCGGAACCGCCCTGCCACAGGCCGCTGATGCCCCAGACTCGGATGCCCCAGACTCGCATGCCCCAGACTCGCATGCCCCAGACTCGGATGCCCCAGACTCGGATGCCCCAGACTCGGATGCCCCAGACTCGCATGCCCCAGACTCGCATGCCCCAGACTCGGATGCCCCAGACTCGGATGCCCCAGACTCGGATGCCCCAGACTCGGATGCCCCAGACTCGGATGCCCCAGACTCGGATGCCCCAGACT
>CAYWHP010000197.1:0-6107 GCA_964457845.1 uncultured Porphyromonadaceae bacterium
CCGCGTCACGCGTCACGTGTCACGCCTCTTCCGCGTCACGCGTCACGCGTCACGAAACAATATTCCCCTGACGGTGTTACCTTTATCATATATTACATTTACCAACCGCCACCATGCCCCGCCTGCCAATCGCCCTTCTGCTCTTGCTGGCACTGACATCCGCCAGGGCCCCGGCCCAGCTGAACCCCAACAGCCTGGTTCATTACAGCGAGCTCAACGGCACCATCATCTACTCGGTGATGCCCGACCGGATGGGGAATATCTGGCTTGCCACGCAGAACGGACTGGTGAGGTACAACGGTTACGAGTATGAACGGTTTTTTTCCGATCCCAATAACAGCGCCTCGATCAGCAGCGTGCTCACCATTTCCCTGCTCGAGGACAAAAAAGGGAATATCTGGATTGGCTGCGTCGACGGCATCAATGTGTACAATCCCATATCACGTTCGTTCCGCCATCTCTGGTTTGATACCCTTACCGATTTTCCGCCGGGATCGCAGGCAGGGGTTAACCGGATGGTTGATAACGGCAAGGGTAGGATCTGGTTCGGCGTAGGCTCCAATTTCGGCAGGGTGGCTGGTCATGCGCTGTTTTATTATGAGGAAAAGACAGATTCCCTTTACCGTTTCGATTACCCCGAAAAGTTCAACCTGCTGAATGTGGCAGGCATGTGTGGCGACAGCCTGTCCAACCTGTGGGTGATCTCATTTGGCGGCATATTCCGTATCGATGAGGCGGGGATCCTGCAAAGCATTGCGGATCCGTCGAAAACTTCGTTTCCGGAATACTCTTTTTTTGTTGATGTTGCGTGCGACAGGAACGGGATTCTCTGGCTTCCGTCCAATCACGGTGACCTCTATTCCTACGATCCGCCGACCGGCACGTATCGTTCCTTCCCTCTGGTCGGGCAGAAGGATGCCGAAGCCGGTATGCCCGAACTATCGCACTTGTGCATAGATGCCGCCGGTATTATCTGGATCGGCTCAACACAGGGCCTGATCCGGTTCGACCCATCCACCGGATCTTCCAGCCTCTTTGGCCAGGGGCCGGAAACGAAACTCCAGCGGGCTGCCATCCAAGGGATTGCCTCCGACCGGTTTGGCAACGTCTGGGCCGGTACGCCCAACGACGGTCTCCTGAAGTACAACGACCAGACGGAGTTCAAATCATTCGTTTACAACAAGGACGACAAATCATCCATCCTTCAGGGCTGGGCCGGATTCATCACACAGAGCGGTGATGACAAGGTTTACGTGGCCTTGCTTGGCGGAAACCCGGACCTTTCCGGTATCACGGTTTATGATCCGGCGTCGCAAACCATCACCAACCGCACCAACAATAGCATCGACCCCGGCCTGGGAGGCATCTACGCCATCATGGCAGCCGGCCCGGACGAATTCGTGATTCACTGCAACCTGGGTATCTGCCGCTACAATTATTTAACCAATACCATTGTACGGAATGTTCTGCCGGGAGTGCCCGATACGGCCGGAATATTCAATTTTTATACCGACAGCCGCGGTAATACATGGGTTTTCACCAGCACCGGGGTGCACGTTCAAGAAAAGGTTTCAGGCCGTTACCGGCACTACCGCCTCACCGACATCCCGGGAAACGAAGGGAGCAGCAATGAGATCACAAAAGCTTTTGAGAGCCCGCGTCACGGATTGTGGCTTCAAGGCAATAATGGGCTCTATCTGTATGACTACAAGGAAGATAAGATTCGACGACTGGCCTATGACAAATCGAAGGGGGATGTGCTCCTTACGCAGGACATCAACTCCTTTTACGAAGACAGTGCGGGCATCGCCTGGGTGGGCACCTGGCAGGGAGGTTTGAGCCGGTTAAACGTGGAAACCGGTGAAATCCGAACCTATACCACCGCCGACGGCTTGCCGTCGATGGCCATTCAGGGCATACTGGCCGATGAAAAAAACAGAGACTTATGGCTCAGTACCTTTAACGGGCTCAGCCGCTTCAATACCGAATCCGGGAGTTTCACAAACTTCGGTCTCGAGGATGGTATCCAGAGCCTCCTGTTTGCCGACGGGGCCTTTCTGAAAACCACTACCGGGTTGTTTGTTTTCGGCGGCAGCAACGGGATAACGCTTTTCAACCCCCATGAGATCGCACGGAATTCCGTCACCCCCAATGTCTATATCACCGAGATGAAGATCGGGAGCAGGTCGGTTCCGGCCGGCGATGGCCTGGTGCTGAGCCATGATGAGAACACTGTTGCAATCAATTATATTGCAATTCATTACGCCAACCCGGCTAAAAACGCTTATGCCTGCCGGCTGGAGAATTACGATGATGAGTGGCGCGAGGTGGGTAACCAGCGGACTACGGTTTATTACAACCTGCCTCCGGGGGAGTATACGTTTCATGTGAAGGCGGCCAGCAGCAACCGGGTGTGGAATGAGGAGGGCGCTTCGGTAACTTTCCGGATAAAGCCTCCATGGTACGGCACCTGGCTGGCCTATCTGATTTATGTGCTGCTGTTTATCGGGCTGGTGGCTGTCATCGACCGTATTCAGCGGCGGCGGCTCACCGAGAGGGAACGCGCCCGTACCCGGGAAAAGGAGCTGGCCGATGCCCGCGAGATCGAAAAGGCCTACATTACCCTGAAGGCCACCCAGGCCCAGCTGGTTCAGGCCGAGAAGATGGCCTCGCTCGGGGAGCTTACGGCCGGAATTGCACACGAGATCCAGAATCCGCTCAATTTCATCAATAACTTTTCGGAGATCAATGTTGAACTTATCGAAGAGCTCGGGGAGGAGCTGAAGGCGGGCAACACCGATGATGCCCTGGCAATCGCAGCCGATGTGTCCGCCAACGAGCGGAAGATCAGCCAGCATGGCCGCAGGGCCGACGATATCGTTAAGGCCATGCTGCAGCACAGCCGCGTTAGTACCGGAACCCGCGAACCGGCCGACTTGAATGCGATCTGCGATGAATTTTTCCGGCTGGCCTACCATGGATTGCGTGCCAAGGACAAGTCGTTCAACGCGAAACTGACAGCTGATTTTGATCCTCAGGTGGGCAAGGTGGCGGTAATCCCGCAGGATTTCGGCCGCGTGATACTCAACCTTCTTACCAATGCCTTTTATGCCGTAAAACAAAAGGCCCTCGAAGGTGTTATTGGGTATGAGCCTGAGGTTGCTGTAAGCACTTCCCGGCGGGCCGGGGTGGTCGAGATACGGGTGAAAGACAATGGAGGGGGTATTCCGCAGCGGATACTCGACAAGATTTTTCAGCCTTTCTTCACCACCAAGCCAACGGGGGAGGGAACGGGGCTGGGACTTTCACTTGCCTACGACATCATCACCAAGGGCCATGGCGGTGAACTCAGGGTGGAGACCGCCGAAGGGAAAGGAACAGAGTTTATAATAATACTACACGATAAAAACGTGCAATGAAGATTTTGGTTGTCGACGACGAAACAGATGTAACCCCGCTGTTCCTTCAGCGGTTCCGCCGGGAAATCAAATCCGGCGAAATGGAGTTTGTATTTGCCCATTCCGGTGAGGATGCGCTTACCATCCTTCGCGACCACCAGCAGCGGGCGGTGCTCATTTTGTCGGATATCAACATGCCCGGAATGAGCGGGCTCGACCTGCTCAAGCGGATAAAAACCGACTTCAACGAACCGCCGTCGGTGGTTATGATGATCTCGGCCTACGGGGACAGCGATAACTACAATGCCGCCATGCAGATGGGTGCGGATGAATTCATTACGAAGCCGGTTGATTTCGAGGTGCTCAAGTCGAAGATCCGCGAGCTCGGAAACTAACCCCCTCACCTCCTAACCTCCTCACCTCCTCACCTTTTTTCCCTATCTTCGCACCATGGAAGTTACCTCTGAAAACATGCTGGTGTGGGCCGGATTTCTGGTCTTTATTGTCCTTATGCTTTTTCTCGACCTGAAGGTCTTCAACAGGAAGACCCATGAGATCAAGATGAGGGAGGCGCTGCTTACCAGCCTTTTCTGGATTCTCCTCGCGCTCACCTTCAATCTGGGGGTTTACCTTAAGCTTGGCAAGGAACCGGCGCTCGAATTTCTTGCCGCCTACCTGATCGAGGAGTCCCTGAGCATCGACAATCTGTTTGTCTTTATCATGATATTCACCTACTTCCAGGTGAATCCAAAATACCAGCACAAGATCCTTTTCTGGGGTATCATCGGGGCGATGGTGCTTCGGCTGGTGTTCATCGTGGCCGGGGTGGCACTGATTAACCGTTTCCACTGGGTGATTTATGTTTTCGGGGCCTTCCTGGTGTTTACCGGTATCCGGATGGCGCTGGATCAGGGGAGCAAGATTGATCCCGACAAGAACCCCGTGATCCGGCTTGCCCGAAAGATAATTCCTGTGCATCCGGATGACCACGGGGGGCGCTTCTTTGTTCGTCTGAACAAAAAGACCTACGCAACAACGATGTTCATCACGCTAATCATGATTGAGTTCACCGATCTCGTTTTTGCGGTGGATTCCATTCCTGCCGTGCTGGCCATCTCGAAGGATCCGTTCATCGTTTACACATCGAACGTATTTGCGATACTGGGCCTCCGCTCCTTATATTTCGCACTCTCTTCACTGATCACTTATTTCCGCTTCCTCAAATACGGTGTTTCCGCAATCCTGGTATTTGTCGGGATCAAGATGGTACTCCCTGCTGTGCTGGATTACCACATGTCAACCGAATTGTCGTTGCTGGTATTGGTCGGGCTGCTCGGGACCTCGATCCTGGCATCACTGATTCTCCCCAAAAAGGTTGATGAGGAGCAGAATCCAACCCATTAGAACCTGTATTGCAGGCGAAGTGTGAAAAGGTTGTCCTGCCTGTCGTGCGAGAGGTCCTTTAATGTGGAAGGATTACCAAGGCGCTCAGTTACCTCATTGGTTACCCGGTCGTAATAGGCGGTAAATTTCACCTGATCGCTCACATGGTAAACCAACCCGATGCCCATGGTGGAATAGCGGATGTCGGCCGCTCCTGTTGGCATTCCCTTGCCGGCAAAACCAAATCCGATTGCATTCTGTGAAACATCGGTATTGGGATCGTAATAGTCGAACCGTGCCACGGCCTGAAACTTCGATTGCAATACATTTTGTATCAGGTAAATATACGCGCCACTGAAGTTGCGGGTATAGGCATCGCCAGGCTGGGCAGTTGGTGTAGCTGAGCTGTTTTGGGTGCCGGGCTGCCGGCCGGTGATGAATTCGCCGCGGAGTTGTGTGGTGCCGATGGGTGTGTTGAAGGAAACCTGGGCATCTGCACCGAAATACTGTTTCCGTAGCCGTGAGCCCGTGGCCGAAGACGAATCCGGTTGAAAGGCCATGATGCTTCCGCCCGGGAGGGCCGTCTCTTCCATGAAATAATTGTAACGGGTTCCCTGCCGCCAGCCGCCGTTGCACCAGGATAAACCCAGCCCGTATTTAAGTGAGCCGGCTTGGTTGCTCCTGTTTATGGATATGCGGCCGATATAGTCCTTGAAACGGTCGAAATCGATGTAGTTGGGGCCGGTTCCGTTTGTGACCGAGAAATCGGCTTTAATGAAGCTGAAAGGGGAGGTTTTAGGCGGCTGGAAAGTGAGCCGTACGCCCAGGTCGCGCTCCCCGCTGAAAAGGGTTTGGATCATGCGGGTGCGCTCGGGCACTTCTCGGAGGCCTGAAGAGTATTCAATCTCGTAGCCGAACGGCCGGCTGAAGATCCCGCCGGTGAGCATGAAGCAGCGGGTCCACGGATCGGTGAGGGCAACCCATACATCCCTGGCGGCAACGCCTTTCTCGGTAGCATCCAGCTGAACAACGTATTGCATGTTCTTGTTTTCATAAGTGAACTTGATGCGGCCCCGACGGATGCTGAAGCGGTTGTCCACATTTGCCGGAAAGTTCCCGCCGGAGAATGTCTCGATACCGGCGGTATCCGCCAGCTGGAACTGGGCCTGTACATAACCCGATACCTTCAGTCGCTTGAAGAGTGTATCCCGGATGGCTTCAGCGGTTTGGGCCTGCACCGCAAGCGGAAGAAGGGTGAGCATCAGGAGTTGTACGAATCGGCGTAATCGGTTACTCTTCATAGGTTCGGAAATATCGGCCAAAATA
>CAYWHP010000198.1:0-6038 GCA_964457845.1 uncultured Porphyromonadaceae bacterium
CTAAACAACAATCACCCAGCTGATGCAATTCAGTAATCCCCCCTCCTCCGCAATGGCATTGATGTTCACCTGCTCAACAATCCGGTTGGGGAAGTGCTCCCTGAACAGATCGAGCGCTTCCTGATCCCGGTTCCCCCCGATCTCGAATTTCGGCAGAATAATCAGGTTGCCGGCCTCCAGGTAGTTGATGTATATGCCGATCGCTGAAAGGGAATCCCTCTTGTACCTGGGTGTGAACCACGGAACTTCGATGAACCGGAATCCGTAATCCTTCCTGATCTTTTCCATCCCGTCACGCCAGTACCTGCATTCCGTCTTTAGTTCATTGATAAGGATGGAATCGCTGTCCAAAAACCGGACGTTCCCGTCGGCATGGTCGATCTCGTCCATGGGATGCTCGGGAACGATGATCACATGGGCCTTCAGGTCGGCGCTGAGTTTCTCCCGAAGTTCGTCGCGCGTGAGCGCAAGGTTCTGGTTTTCCCGGAACACCCTGGCCGTGATCATCACCGTATCCTTGTACCTCACCACATTCCCTCCATCGAGGTTGATATCGGAGAAGGCCGGATTGAAACCGTTTTCGGCAGCAACGACGCGGGGCTCCGACCGGGTAAGCAAATCTTCATCAGTTTTAAGATAAGAAGGTTCGTACCGGAACTGGACGAATTCCGTTGCCGAGATCTGTACCGGCATGTAATCGCGGCACCAGATATCGCGCGTGCCGCTGAGCAGCCGGTGCGCGATGCCATGGCGCCCGAGCACCTCCCGGATGCGGGAAAATTCGGCGGGGAAGCGCTCCGGCAGCAGGTCCGAAAAGCAGACGAGGTTGGTAACCTTCATGGCATTGTTTGTTTGGGTTGTGCCGCGAAAGTAGGGGAGGGGTGCGCCAATATGTGTCGCCGGGCATGTCAGCTCCGGCAAAGAGTCCTGAATGCAGATTGAGCCGGTGCAGGGCCGGATTGGTCAGGAAGATATTGAATCCCGCTCCAACCGACAGGATGCCGGCACCAATCTCGAAGGAAAAGCTTGAAGGATCAACAAAGCGAAAGAAATCAGCATCTTTTTAATAATAAGACTGTTCCTGCAATGGCGTAACTGTCAGTAGCCCTTTAAGTGCAAGTCCTGACGGATGGCGGGTGCCCTGAAACATTTTCAATGGACCCTTGTTTATATTCATATACTAACCATAGAATAATCAATATGATAAAACAATTTCTCATCATGATACCGATTGCCTTCGGCCTCGTACCCTCTATAATGGCGCAAGAGGCCACAACCGCAACCGGTGGCGTTGCTTCCGGTAGCGGGGGAACCGTTGCCTATTCGGCAGGTCAGGCAGCGTACACTACCAACACAAGCCCGGCAGGTTCAGTGAGTCAGGGCGTACAGCAAACCTTTGAGATCATCCAGGTTGGGATCAACGACCAGGCGATGAGCATTTCATTGTCGGTATTTCCAAACCCCACCGCAGATAAGCTCACGTTGCTGGTGCAGGATTTCAACAACGGGAAGCTGAATTACCACCTTCTCGATTTGAATGGTAAATTACTGGATAGCAAGTTATTAACGGCAGGATCAACTCAAATAAATATGAGCGCGTTGCCGTCGGCTGCCTACTTCATTCAGGTACTCCGTGAGAACAAGAAAGTTAAAACGTTTAAGGTCATTAAAAACTGAAGATTATGAAAAGCATATGGATATTCGGTGCAGCAATTCTGCTCACTGCAAATGTGGTTGCCCAGGCACCACAAAAAATTAGCTATCAAGCGGTTGTAAGGAATGCTGATCATGTTTTGGTTACTAACAGCCTGGTAGGGATGAGAGTGAGCATCCTGCAGGGCTCTGTCTCCGGGAGTGAGGTATATATTGAAACGCATACCCCAACTTCAACTATCAACGGACTGGTGAGTTTTGAGATCGGCGGCGGGACCGTGGTCAGTGGTGATTTTTCAACCATTGCATGGGCCAGCGGCCCTTATTTTATCAGGACCGAGACCGATCCTTCAGGCGGTACCTCCTACAGCATCACCGGCACCAGTGAATTCCTGAGTGTTCCCTATGCCTTGTATTCACTGAGCGGAACCCCGGGTCCACAGGGCGAAACGGGAGCCAAGGGGGCCGACGGCCAGCAGGGGCCACAGGGGCCGCAGGGCCTCACCGGGGCACAGGGCCTTCAGGGCATTCCCGGTTTGTTATCACCCGGAACCGCAGTGGGAAACACTACCTATTGGGATGGTACAAAATGGGTTCTAAATTCAGGTACCCTGTTCAACAATGGCCTCAATGTCGGCATTGGAACAACCACCCCGAACGCCAAACTCGACATCAACTCGCCAGGCAATCCCCTGGCATTAAAACTGAATTCAACGGTCGGCACCTATCTCGGCGTATACGAAGCCGATGTTTACAGGGGTTATGTGGGTTCCTACAGGGGAGAGGATGAAGATGTTGACCTGGGAAGTTCTGCGGGTGCCGTCCATCTGGTAACCAACGGAACGATTGATTTAACGGCTAAAGCGGGCAACATAGGCATCGGAACCACCACGCCGGCTACTACGCTGGATATTAGCAAGAATGGGAAAGGCCAGACGGTTAAAGTCAATGCAGAGGACGAAGTGTTTATGGGCTTCTGGGAAAACAATGGCTACAGGGGATATGTAGGTTCCTATTACGGTAACGTTGCCGATATTGATGTGGGCAGCCTGGCAGGCTCCGTGCACCTGGTTACCGGAAGCTCGATCGACCTGACGGCCAAATCAGGCGATATTGGTATCGGAACCACCACTCCCGCTCAAAAGCTTCATATCAATGAAACGGCAGATGCGTCGGATGCCCTGATCAGGGTAACGGCAAATGGAAATGATAAGGATGCGGGAATTGAATTGGAGAGATATGCTTCGGGCATCCAATGGAGAATTATCAATTCGGGCGCCAGTGCCGAAGGTTACCAGGGGAAGTTGGTCATACAAAGCGGCTCTAATAATTTCGGCAACCTCAGGAATGATTTTGAATATTACAGCGGCATTGCTTCCAACGGTTTTTTGCGTCCGGGCGAGGATAATGATTATTATCTGGGAACATCGTCCCGCAAATGGATCACCGTGTATGCAGTGAACGGCACCATAAATACTTCTGATGCCCGTAATAAATCGAACATTGCCGACCTGAATTACGGACTGGCTGAAATAATGAAACTGCATCCCGTGTCATTTACCTGGAAAGAGAACCCTCAGTGGGGCACCAAGTTGGGATTGATTGCCCAGGAGGTAAAGGAGGTAGTGAAAGAAGTGGTGGTACAGGGGGATCTCGATCCAGGCACTGATGAGAGCGGGAACCCGTTGCCCAAAAACGATGAATATGGCATTTATTATTCCGACCTTATTCCTGTTTTAATAAAGGCCATTCAGGAACAGCAGAAGGTGATTGATGAGCTGGGCTCCAGAATCAAGGCACTCGAAAAAAGAAAGTGATCCCTCATTCCGGCCTCACCACCTCCTTTATAAAAGAAAAGCGAATGTATCTGACAGAATGACTATTCTTTGATCAGTTTTCCCTGAACGGTTGTATCTTTTGTCCTGAGTTCAATGATATACAGTCCTTTTGCCAGAGAATTGATGCTGATCTCCGGGTTCCGGCCCGCAAGGGATTCATGCAACATACACTCGCCGTTGATGTTGAAAATCCGCACCTCTTTAACAGGAGAATCCTGTCCGGTCAGGAATAACCTGTCCCGGGCGGGATTCGGATAAAACCGGATATCCCTGCCGGTTGCCCGGTCATTTATACCCGATAAGGCATCCTTAATGCAGCGTACGGAAAACCCCATCTTCTTTTCGTAATATCCGCCTCTGTCAACATTAACCGCATCATTAAATATCCCATTGGCCCAGGCATCATTGGCGGTGCTTTCGGTTGAGCACCACCAGCTTCCAATACCTCCAAAACCCAGGAATACCTCATTGTTGGCACGATAACCGCCACCCAGTGCCGCAAATCCAACCTGGTCGGTTGCTCCCCGGTTCGGTGACGGCCAATGAGCAGTCCCTCTTTCCTTAAGTTTACCTCCTGCAACATCGTTGCCGCCCAGCAAATCAGTGAGGACTGTCCATTCCGCGTCACTGGCCACATGCCAGCCGCCGGGGCAGATCCCCCTGCGGTCGTTCACCGCAAACCAGTTATACAATCTGCCATAGGTGGGCACATAAAGGGCATTGTTATCGTAATTGCAATAGGCGCCGGTTCTCAATCTTGCCCAGGTGGCATTGGCCGGGGCATGGGCGATGGCATCCCCGTTTTTATAGTGCGTTACCTTCAGGTTTTGCTTTAGCCAGGTTTGATGACCAATCGCCACCGTGTCGTACAGGTTTCCGTCGAAGTCGGATACGCTTTGCGTCAGGCCGGCAACTGAATAAAATGCCAGTCCGGCGAGGAGTAAAAGAGGGGCTCGCATGGATGGTTTGGATGGTGTTTGTTTTTTAGTAAGACGTACCGGATGGGAAAATGTGACAACCGGCGATCGGGAAAATATCAATTTCCGGCGGACCTTTCTGTAGTATAATACTCCTTAAAATTCGGACCACTGAAAAAGTTAAATAAAAGCAGCCATGAACCATTCATGGGCCGGAATGACCGTAACACCCTTGGGCAGTTCAACCGGATAATGATTGTCATCAAAAACGACCACCGTTCCTTTGGGGATATTGAATGACTTCATGGCCTCCGATATTCCGCCGATTTCGCGATTGGCGTTTTCGGCATTCAAGCCAACAGTAACCTGTACCGCTTCGGTGATGGTTAAATTCTCTTTTATCAGAAAATCACATTCCTGTTTTCCCGAAAAATAGTACACCTCACATCCCCGCCTCTGTAACTCAATAAACACGGCATTTTCCAGGAGCCGGCCCCTGTTCTTCGAAAACCGGAATCCCAATCGGTTGGGAATCGCATTGTCAACCGCAAAAACTTTGCGCGAGTTCATGATTTGCTTTTTAACCGAATAGTCAAATTTTCTCAAATAGTAGAACAGGTAACTGGCTTCAAAATAGTGCAGGTAGTTTTTAACCGAACTCAGGCTTTTCAACCCCGATATAGTTTGTAAAGTTGCATACGAGAATAATTTCCCGGTATTCGACGCCAAATACAGGGCCATTTGTCTTACCTCTTCAACATTACTGAGTTTATTTCGCACCACGATATCGCGGTAAAGTATATCCTGAAACAAGGCATGTGCAATTTCCGGATCTTTTTCTTTCACCACCAGCGGGAATCCACCGGTTTCCAAATAGGAGTTTAAATCATTCAGGAGGAGGGAGCGCTGTTTTACTGATAGCCGGTCTGCTGGCTTGGCTTTACCCTCCATTCGCAGGTATTCCGGGAAAGAAAATGGGTACAACTCCAGCACTTTGTTGCGGCCTGTAAGCGATGAGGAAATTTCCGAGCTGAGTAAAGTGGCGTTGGAGCCTGTCACATATACTTTGCGCCCCTGTTCATACATCCGGTTAACGAACTTTTCCCAGCCTGGCACCTCCTGTATTTCATCAAGGAAAAATACCGGTTCGGTGCGGTACATCTCCAGATGTAGCGCGTAGATATCGTTAAGCAAAGAGGGATAGAACGCGATCCGTTCGTCGTCGAAATTGCAGTAGCAGAATTCGATTTCGCTCAATTGCAGCGCTTCCTTGATTAAAAACAGGAGGGACGATTTTCCGCAGCGGCGCACCCCGGTGATCACCACCACCTGACCGGTATTCAGATAGTTGTCCAGCTGCAAATCCCGTTTGATCAAGCCGGATTTGCGCTGAAAGGCCTCCCTTTGGTCAACAAGGATTTCCTGCAGGTTTCTTATGTCCATTTTGTATTGCTCCTATCGCGCATCAAAGTTACATAATATTCTTTGATAACGAATAAATAGGCAGATATTTATTCTTTGGTAACGAATAATTTTGTTCTTCAGGGCGAAAGCATCATCCCCCCAGCAGCCCTTCCGGCCTCACCACCTTCACACTATCCCCGTACATCCGCA
Source organism: uncultured Porphyromonadaceae bacterium (assembly GCA_964457845.1). Lineage (GTDB taxonomy): Bacteria > Bacteroidota > Bacteroidia > Bacteroidales > UBA12481 > UBA12481. Next base: position 6,023 of record CAYWHP010000198.1, read on the forward strand.
GCTCCATCTTAAAATC
>CAYWHP010000199.1:0-5987 GCA_964457845.1 uncultured Porphyromonadaceae bacterium
GGAATGGCATAATCTGGCCAGCCGCCATCTGGAGACAGCTGCCGTCCTGCTGCGGGAAAATCACTATACTGACAGCATCGCAATCGAGATCCACCAGGCATTGGAGAAATCGTTCAAATCGGTCTATGCCTATTTTAGTGTTGCCATCCCCCGGACTCATTCCCTGACCATTCTGTACCGTTTTGTACAGGAGCGAATTCAGCTCAGGAATGTCGATATTGATGAAATCATTACCATCAGCGACTACTACGAAACGGATCGGTACCCCGGACCAAGGTAAATAATCCCTGCCCGTACCGAAGTAGAAAATCAGTATCAACTTGCAGAACAATTGATTTTTAACATAAAGGAATTATTAACTTAGATTTTCCGAAGAGCACCTTAACCCTCACTCGCCACCCGGTACTTTTTACCCAATGAACGAATCCGAAACTCTGCGGAACTGATCGATCCCAAACTCCGGGAGTACAAAATCAACAAAGCCTGTACTTCTCTCGACAATAGGCTAAATGCCGATTCAAATATCCAACTTCACCAGGTTTCCCACACAACTTGCCAAATACTTGCCAACTCCCCCAAAACACAAAACCGATCTACTTGATTAACAGGTAGATCGGTTGTTAAGGTTGAGGTCACTAGCGGGATTAAACAGACTGACTTGGGATTCTTTTGTAGCCACTACCAATGAGTCCACATCTCATTACATGGTATTGTATTCCTATTCGAGTTGCCAAGATTCATTCAGCAATGGAAGAAACATGCCCAGTGCTTGCCGAAATTTTCATATTTTTGCATTGATAAGATTCTGCATGACAAAAAAGGAAATCGGACAATTCTTGCTAGATTCCTCAGGTAAGGATTTTCAGACCACGGTTCATTTGTATGATTCCCGGGATTACATATGGTCTTTATTTATCGGTCTTCTTTTCGACCATCACAGGATTTAATCTCAATGCCAGATATGGTGATTACAAACAATCATACTCACAAAAATGCACCCCTGAATTCACTGCTGTCTGGATTGAAAAGATTAGGTGTCAGAGGATATGGATCAAAGATCAGCTATTGAAATGGGGCGTAAGTATCTTCAGTTGCTGTTACAGCATGATTATCCTGTGAAGCAAATGTACCTCTACGGGTCTTATGCCCGCGGCAATTTCCATAAAGACAGCGACATTGACCTGGCAATCATAATGAATGACCTGCCTGATCCGTTCCAGACCCAGGTTAATATGCTTAAGCTGACGTGGAATTTTGACACCCGGGTCGAGCCTCATCCGTTTGATGCGAAGGATTTCACCTCTTCCAATCCGGTGGTTAACGATATTCTCACTACCGGAATTGAAATCTTAGCCTAAGCATTTCCAAACCGTTAAAAAACTTCGAAGGGCAAAGCATTTCCCCGTGGGGCTGCGGTGGGGTGGATAGGAAATTTCCAGTCGTATAATTGCCAGATATCCCGGCTCAAATCCTGTTGTTCCAAATCGGTGGTTTTATATGTATCTTTGCTGAAAATGAATGGATATGCCAACGATTGCAATGTTTTTCGGTATTATTATAAGGATGTACTATTCTCCTAAGGAGCATAATCCACCTCATATCCATGCTTATTTTCAGGATTCCGTAATTACCATAAAGATTACGGATTGTGAAATCATTGAGGGGCAGATGCCGATTCGTCAACTAAGGTTGATTCAGGCCTGGATGGAAATTCATAAAGACGAGTTGTTGGCAGATTGGGAATTATGTCAGAATGGGGAGAAGCCATTCCAGATCGAACCCTTAAAATAAACGAACATGTATCTGGCAATAAAAGATGTAAGACCTTTGGATGATTACCTGTTGCTCCTGACTTTCGAGAACGGTGAGAAAAGGCAGTTCGATATGAAACCCTATCTTGAACTTGGCCTGTTTCAGGAATTAAAAGATTTCAGCTTATTTAAGACTGTAAGGACAAGTTTTGATACGATTGAATGGGAAAATGAAGCTGATCTCGATCCGGAACTATTATATCAAAAAAGTATCCGGTTTGAATAGTAGACTGATATTCTGACCAATCCAAGCCGTTTTAAGTGATCTGAATTATTCCTCAACTAATTGGAGGTTGTAGCTAATACACATTGTTGAGAAAGTAAAAGTGTTAGACGGATAAAAACTTTTCGTGCGGCGGGAAGTGTGATGAATGAGTCAGTTAAGCTTTAGACTACTTCTCAATTCTTCACACACCGCACCGAACTCCCCGTCCCCTTTTTTACTCCACCGCTCCAAAGGTATCCATCCAAGGAACTGAGTGACATTTTCCGGCCTAACTGGGTGCCCATGTCCATGGTTGTCCAGAATCCCGTGCCATCACCGAGGCCGATAAATACGCCGTCATCCCTGCGACCACCGGCTGCCAGTGCTTTGAAGCCGCTCGAGTTGGTGCCGTTGCCGCGGTTCGACCAGGTGGAGGTGGATTTCATGGCCGTACCGGTATCGGGACCGATGAAATTCTCCAGTTGTGTCCATTCCGCCTCAGCCGGAAGGTGCCAGCCCGGCGGGCAGATGCTCTGAGCCGTGCTCCAGTTATACAGGACCCCGTAATACTTGTAGTTATCGGTCGCCTTTGCCGCCGCCGTATCCTTTCCTGAATAGTCATACACATAACAGTAGCGGCCGGTGACATTCCCTTCGGTGGGTAAATTGACCGTGGGCAGATAGGCCAGGTTCTCTGTCATCCAGGTATGTGTGCCGTAGACTTTGTATCCATATTTATGCCCGTCACGGGTGTCGGTAAACTGACCGGTGAGCGGGATCTTTTCCATCTCGATATCCAGCGGGTACTCTTGTATCCGGATATCCAGATCCAGGGATATATCCGGGTATCCATACAGCGCGGTCGCCTCCTTGCGGACGATCAGCCTGCGCTGGCCAAGCGGGACATACCGCAGCAAGTAATAACCTTTGATATCGGTTGTGGCCGTAATCTTGCTTTCGCTGAGGTCAGGATTAAGCATGGTGATGGTGGCGCCAAAGATGGGCAGGCTATCCCGGCTCTTGACGATTCCGGATACCTTACTGGACAAGGTTACCGTGGTCATCGGGATATTTACTTTCAGATCAACCGATTGGAGGATTGTCACCTCCTTGTCGACCGGACCGAAGCCGGCTTTGGCAATTTTAAGCCTGTAGTCACCAACCGGAATGTCGGACAGGTGGAAATACCCGGTTGAATCCGTCAGTGCTGTTTTGTCATCAATCAACACCGTTGCCTCCTCAACCGGAACGGTGCAGCCGGCAAAGAATACCTGCCCGGAAACCGCGCCGAACACCGGCTCCGTCAGCTGGATGGCATAGGTCATCGAGGATTCCGATTTGCCGTCAGATACAGTCAACTCGATGGTAAAGGTCTTCCCGGTGCCATCCGCCGGCGATTTCCAGGTGGTCCGGTTGCGGTTGGCGGAATCCGGGAAGGAGCCGCCATCCGCACTCCACCGGTATTGAAGGGAATTGCCGTCTTCATCGGTGGCGGTGGCTGCCAGGGAGAATTGGGTGCCGGCACTTCGGGTGGCGGGGGAACAGGTTATTCCTGAAATCACGGGCGGATGGTTCCTGTCGCAGCCCCAAAGAAGCACCAAAACCAGGAGAACGGAGAATATCGTTTTCATGAGTTTTATTCTTTGATGCAGCGGGCCGGGACGTAAATCAATGGTAAGTTAAACCCGGTCCAGGTTGACAGGGTGGCACGGTCGACGTTCATCATCCATACGTCTTGCCGAAGGTGGTTCGGATCTTCTGCCTGGGTAGTTGAAAAGAACCAGGATTTACTGTAAGTATCCTTGAAAAAATACAGCGTATCAATGGGCCAGGTGAATTTCGGACTCCAAACATATTGATAGGATGCATAACCCAGATCAAGTGCATTGAAATCAAATTTACCACCGAATCTCAATTCTTTACCATTTTGCTCACCACCGATATTGGTTAAAAGTGTTTCCCAATCTGATTTTGAGGGTAAATGCCATCCAGGTGGGCACACCTTGTAATTTTTATCATCCGTCGAGTCTTCAATCACAGCGCCCGCAAGGTAAAGTTTGCCAAGTTTTTCGCACTGAATGGGTTGCTCGTTGAGGCAGATCCAATAAACGGCTGTATCCCGGCCCTGTTCTTTTTGGGGGATGCTATACCTGATATTTTCCGCCATCCACCACTGATTTCCAACCTGTACCGTACCGTAGGATTGCCCATCCCGTTGATCCCGGAAATAGGAGGTCGGATTCGTATTGCCGGATACGGTAACCTTTCGTGTGGCAAATGCCTCCTGACCGGCATCATCCCTTATCTGCAAGGCCGAAACGTAAACCCCTGGTTGCGAAAATTGGTGAAAGACCGTTTTCTCCTTGCCGAACGGGGTATCCCAAACCCCGTCCCCATCGAAGTCCCAGCGGATTTCTATTTCTGAAGGCAGCACCCGGTCGTCGGTACTCGTCCAGGCATCGAAATAAAACTGGGTCAGGATATTGCCGTAAGGTGTACTCAGATCAAACCGCGCTGTGGGCGGCAGGTTCTCATCAACAACCAGCGCCTCTTTTGAAACCTGGTTGAAGAAATTGGTGGAAGGGTTGGTCACCCGGAGGCTTATCTTTTCGATGCCCTTTTGCCGGAACAGATGGCTGATTCTGCTTTCCTTCCCAGGAACCGTCCATTCACCCACACCGGGCAGCAGCCAGGAATAGAGCAGCGGTTGCAAGGTGTCAGGTGGATATCCCGACAGCGAGGCATCGAGTATCGCCTCATGGTTTACCTCGATGGTGTCGGGCGTGATGGTAAATTCGGCATGAATGAGCGAATCTTCAAGGGTTACAGCCAGCAGGGCCGATACCGTGGCCGTCCTGCCGGTCGGATCCTTTACCTGGAGTTTTGGGGTGTAATTCCCAGCCAGGGTGTATTTGTACCGGGCAACCGGGCTTGAATTATACTGAATCTGCCATCGCCCGTCGCCCAGCGGATCCCACCGGAATTCCAGCTGTGCCAGCGAATCCTCGTCATCCTTTGTCGCCCGGGCATCGAAGGTGAATTCGGTGGTGGGATTGCCGGTTCCCGGCGATATGCTGAATGCCGGTTTCGGCGGGGAATAGCCCTGCACAACCTGGACCGATGCCGTGAAAGCACGGATCTGCTTTTTCCCGTCGATCATCTCCACCCGGATCACCTGGCTGCCGGGCCGGAGATATCGGTGCTTTTCGGTGCTGTTTGCACTGAACTTGGTATCCCACACTCCATCGTTGTTCCAGTCCCAGCGGTAAAAGAAGGATTGGTCCGCACCCGGGCTCCCAGCCGGGGTAACCTGTATCTCGAACACATCGGTGGTATTGCCTGATGGTGGGTTGGCTACAATCGCCACATCCGGTAACGGCCGGAGCCCGTCATCCTGCATGCAGCCGGACACCTGGGCTACTAAAATCAGGATCAGGAACATTAACCGGTGGCAGGCAGGCTTCATGGCTAATTGGGGAAAACGATCGATTTTTTCAGGATTTCGCCCCTGGTGATGGTTATCCGGTCCATGGCCCAGCGTGTGCCCAGCCTCCCGCCGGGAAACCCGGCCCAGAGGCAAGTATCGCCCAGGCAGGTGCAGGTGATGCCGGCCTGGAAATAGTAGTCACCGGGCAGCAGCTTAAACGTATACACCTGCTGCCGGTCGGATGTATTGGCACTGATCAGGAAGGCACCGCGGTAAAGGTCATACGATGTCTTTGCCAGGCTCAGGTCGATCCGGTGAATCTCTTCCGGGGGCGCCTTGGTGAACGGCACCGGAAAATCGAATTCAACCATGCCGGTTAAGGTATCCTGGTTGGTATTACCCGGATCGGCGGGCTCATCCGGCTGGCAGCGAATGGTGACCGCCAGCAGGAGAAACAATATCGGTTTAACTGAATATCTCATTTGAACCGTAACCCTTCGGCCATGAGCGTATTGTGAATGAGTATTTTCGGTTCTACTTTTCC
>CAYWHP010000200.1:0-5839 GCA_964457845.1 uncultured Porphyromonadaceae bacterium
GTGATCCAGAGGCCGCCCTTTGGGGCACCTACATAAACTGTGGCGGTATCAGCAGGGTGGAACGCAATGGCGTTAACCCGGCCAACGCCGACATACCCGCCATAATTGACACGTGTTTTCGGGCCCAGTTCCGTCCAAACCGGCTGGCCGCTTTTCAATCCGGGAACTGCCGGTTGGCTCTGAATATACTTGTTGTATTCGCGGTAGGTGTTGTCGGGCGCAGGAAAACTGCCATCCGGATTGACCCTCGACTGCCAGTAATACTCCCAGCGCTTGAAGGGCTTGTACCCCGTTCCCCTGCCCGCCTGGCGGCCTTCCCAATAGGTGTAGAACGCCTTGCGGACTTCATGGAAATTCGCATTTGGATCCTGCATCATATTGATCCATAATGGCTTGTTGGCGTAATCACTGGCCAGAGGGGGCTTTTGTGACTGTGACCGGAGATTGGTACCGGGGAAAAGCATGAAAGCCAGCAGGGATAGAAGGTGGAGGGAATTGCGCATCATAATGTGTTAATCAATTAACAGTATTCCGGGGCGCAAGATTGCAAAAATCGGGGTAAGTGCCTAAAGAAATCTGCTGTTATAGGGAAGCATTACAAAAAACCCCTGTCAGCGCAATGCCGACAGGGGTTTTGATCCATCAGTAGCCCCGACTGGACTCGAACCAGTATCTATAGTTCCGGAAACTATCATTCTATCCCTTGAACTACGGAGCCAACACACACACACAATTCGTAGCCCCACCAGGACTCGAACCTGAATTTAAAGTTTAGGAAACTTCCGTTCTATCCCTTGAACTATGAGGCCATAAACGCGGTTGCAAAGGTAAAAAAAAAAGTAATCCGGCAAACCCGAAGCAAGTTCAATCAAAAAGTGCATGCAGAACCTTGTGCGACTTTATCTCGCCAAGCCCCTCCAGATGATGGTAATAGTACCGCAGTATTCCATCAAGCAGCGCCACGCGCTGGTCACGGTTCGCCGTTATTTCACCCAGTCCCGAAACCTGCACGGTGAGCAAGGCGCCCAGCAGGCCGGTCAGGTCCGGGCCAAGGTACATGCCATGAAGGGGAGGGGCGTCGCTGAATGAGCCAACGGCCAGATCGAACCACTGTTCAGCTTCACCGGAAGGCATATCGGGCTGAAAACCCAGGTACCGCGATAACCGGAGCAGAAAGTAGAGGTGGAAATTGCTCACCCCGTGATCCATCACATCGAGCAGCTGGATATGGGTGTCGAGGAAATCGAAAAGTTCTTCATTGGGCTCCTCCTCACGCAGCGCCTTGTTCAGGACCTCCCCGAGAAAAAGGGCAACCGAGCTTTTCACCGGATCGCCCGAAATGTGCATGAAAGGGTGGTGGTTTTTTACTTCCCGCAGGTTCTGCATTTCACGTGCAGGCTTGAAGTAGACGTCCATATCGAGGATGGTGAGCGGCTGGAACAGGTAGGCATTGCGGCTTTTCGAGGAGCTGCGCGCACCGGGAACCATAACGGCTATCCGCCCCCAGCGGCGGGTGTAGAGGTGTGCGATTAGCCCGGTATCCCCGTACTTGATCTGCCTGAGAACAATTCCGAGGGATTTTTCGATCATGGCTACCGGACGATCAGGATCTTGCTGACGGCCTTGCCCGCGAGGTCGGGGGTGGAGGCAAATACCAGGTAAACCCCGGATACCACCGGTTTTCCCGAGCGTTCATTGCCGTTCCAGACAACCTGCCCCCCCTGGCTCTCGCCTTCGAAAACCATGTTGCCGGTGAGGTCGGTGATCTTGATAACCGATCCGGCGGGTACCCCCTTCACCGTGATAGGCCCGCTGTAGCCCGGCCGCACGGGATTGGGAAAGGCATATACCGGCCCTGTGTATAGGTCATCCCTGGTGGCGGTCCCCCGGTAGGAGACCACGCCCCCTTCGGTGCCGAAATACACTTCGCCCGACTGGTTGTCGATGACAATGGATACAATTTCATTTGACAGGAGCGGAGAATTCGTGATGTTGAACGACTCGATCATCTCTGTTCCGTCGGGATTGGTAAGGAAAACCCCGGAATTCCGGGTGCCGAACCATTTGCGGTTAGCCCCGTCAACCGCGATGGCGGTAACGATTTCAGTGGATAACAGCCCGTGGTAAAGCGAATCTCCCTGATCAACGCTCGGTTGCGAAGCATAAAAATCGCTGGAGGTAAAAACAGCCGACGGGGCATAATAAACTACCGCCCCGGAGCTGGTGCCTATCCAAAGCCGGCCGTCGAGGTCTGCCGCCATGGAGTAAATGTCGTTGAGGATCTTAATGGTGTTTTTAGGCGGAATGCCTACCCTGAGGGGCATCCTTACAACCCGGTCGTCCGACTCGTCATCGAGGTCCCTGCCATTGTCGAACGCAAACAAACCATTGCCCTTGGGCAGCTGGATCCACTTCACATCACCCGGTGTCACCACAATCTGCCCGGTAAAGGCATCACTCATGTATTGTCCGTAAGGGAAACTCTTCCAGGTTCCGTCGGGCTTTTTTACCGAAACCGGCGACGGGACACTGGAATTGGTGACCCACAGGTTCTGCTTCGAATCGAAAGCCATGCCTCCGATGCGGATGTAGGGGTTACCCGGGAAAACGCTGGCAAGGGCTCCACCGGTATTCGTATCATCATACAAACCAACATATTGGCCATCCTTGAATTCCACCACCCCGTAACCCCAGGAAGCGCCGTAAACATGGTGAGGATCGGCCGGATCGACAGCCAGCCGGACAATATCCCGGATGGAGCCTATCTGCGGAACGGTCATCGGGTTGAACACCTGCCAGGTACCATTGATCTTGGCCGATACCCCGCTGATGTTCCAGATGTTGTTCCAGGAGCCGTCGTAAGCTCCACCGGCGATCCAGAGGTCGCCATCGGAAATAGCCATGTCGAAGGTTTTGCGGTCCCAGGGGCCGGCCGGCCTGATTTTTTCAAATACTTGGTAATCAGGAGAATAAATAAGGCCAAATTCACGATCGGCGATCCAGGGCTTCAGGTCCTTGTCGAGGATGAAATCATTCGGATTCACCAGGTCATCGCCGTAATGGTCGATGTTCCGGATGAGCTTACCGTCGGGTGCGATCAGGTTGATCTGGTAGGAGCTTACTACGCAAAGCTGCCCGTCGATAAACCGCATGCGGCGGATGTCGTTGTAATACCGCGGGAACCAGGCCCAGTTGTAGCCGTCGTAGGTAAAGATCGAATCCTTGTCCCCTGTCGGGCTGAGGTGCGAAGCCCATAGCATTCCATCGTTGTAGGCCAGATGGTTGAAGGTCTGCCCGCGGAAAGGCTGTCCGGCCACCGGTTTCCAGGCGAGGTAATTTTCGAGGCTGGGATCATCGATCCAGGCCTTGTAAATCCCCTTTTCCGTAGCGGCAAAGATGGAGTCGTAATTGAAGAGAACAGTTTCGAAAACGTTCAGCTGTGTTCCGTTTGGTCCGATAAAGTAGGTAGAGGCTACCTCATCCCGTACCAGGTTAATCCGGATGATCCCGAACCCGCACGAAAGGATCGCATCGTCGCCTTGCACCTGCATGCTGTTGATCTTCTTGCTCCCGGTCATGGATTTCTGCTTTATGTCGGGAATATTTATGATGCTGTTGTTCCGGAGCAGGTCGATGTTCGAATTGGCATACGCAATAATCAGCGTGTTGTGGTCGACGCTGTATTCCATGCAGGCAATCTCAAGGTCGCTGAGGCCATTCACTTTCGACCATTTGCTGATCTCCGTGCTCACCGGGTTATAGGAGAAAAGGCCGCTCCGGGTGGCACAATAGATAATTCCCCGCGCCTCCACCAGGCAGATCGCCTGGCTGAAAGAAAGGTGGTCCTGCCATTCCCCCACGCGCGTTTGCGCCCGGCCCTGCAGGCCCAGGACTATCAGAATCAAAATAATGAGAGTCTTTCGCATAATGCCGTCTCTTGTCTTCCGTCTTCTGTCTAATGTCTTTTCAAAATAACTCCAAACTTCCCCATTTATTACAGCCCCGCCAAAAACGTTTTCAGCCCCTCCACCGCCCTCCCGCGGTGTGATATCCTGTTTTTTTCTTCGGAACTCATCTCCGCGAAGGTGAGTTCCGACCCTTCCGGCCGGAACACCGGATCGTAGCCGAACCCCGCTGATCCATGTGTCTCGGTTAGAATGGCCCCCTCAACGCTTCCTTCAAACAGGTGCTCCCTGTTGTCAAGGATCAGGGCGATCACCGTGCGGAAGCGGGCCGACCGTTCCCCTGATCCTTCCATCGCGGCCAGCAGCTTGTTTACATTGTCGGCATACGTGGCATCCTCTCCGGCATAGCGGGCTGAATATACGCCGGGTGCCCCGCCAAGGGCGTCAACCTCCAGGCCGGTGTCGTCGGCAAAGCAGTTGCAGCCGTAACGGTCATGAATGTGCCTGGCCTTCAGCAGGGCGTTGCCCTCCAGGTCGGGCGCGGTCTCTTCGATCTCCTCGCTGAAGCCGATGTCGGCCAGGCTCTTTATCCGGTAAAGCCCGCCGAGGATCTGCCGTATCTCGGCAAGTTTGTGGGCATTGTTGGTCACGAAAACGAGTTCCTTCATCTTGGTAAGTGGGTTGATCCGTGCTGCAAGATCGGCATTTAGGTGGTACAATTTTACTACATTTGACGATTCCAAAAAAACTAACGTACCGAATCACCATGGAACCGATCGACTGGAAATCGCTGCCTTTCGGCTATATAAAGACCGATTACAATGTGCGCTGCTACAACCGCAACGGGCAGTGGGGAGAACTCGAGATCACCTCATCCGAATACATCAGCCTGCATATGGCCGCCACCGGTCTCCACTACGGGCAGGAGGCATTCGAGGGCATGAAGGGTTTCATGGGCAAGGACGGCCGCGTCCGCCTGTTCCGATGGGATGAGAACAGCCGCCGCATGCAGCGTTCAGCCGAAGGGATCATGATGGCCGAAGTTCCTGACGAGCTTTTCCACAATACCATCACCACCGCCGTTCGCATGAACAGGCGTTTCGTCCCGCCGTACGGCTCGGGTGCATCACTCTATATCCGCCCGCTGCTGATCGGCTCGGGTGCCCAGGTGGGCGTTAAGGCCTCATCGGAATACCTCTTCCTGGTATTCGTTACCCCGGTGGGCCCCTACTTCAAGGAGGGATTCAAGCCGGTTAACATGATCATCACACGCAGCTTCGACCGCGCGGCACCGCTCGGAACCGGCCATATCAAGGTGGGCGGAAACTATGCCGCCAGCCTGCGCGCACTCGATGACGCCCATAAGAAAGGCTTCGCTTCCGCACTGTTCCTTGATGCCCGCGAAAAGAAATACATCGATGAGGCCGGCCCGGCCAACTTCTTCGGAATCCGCGACAATACCTATATCACCCCGGAATCACACTCCATCCTTCCGAGCATCACCAATAAGAGCCTCCAGCAAATCGCCCTCGACATGGGCATGAAGGTGGAGATCCGCCCCGTGCCGGTAGAAGAACTCGAATCATTCGAGGAGGTCGGCGCCTGCGGTACCGCCGCCGTCATCACCCCGGTGCGCTCCATCGTGGATGAGAGTACCGGCAAATCCTACGATTATTGCAGAAACGGCCAGCCCGGCCCTGTTTCGGTAAAACTCTACGAACAGCTCCAGGGGATACAAACGGGCGACCTGCCCGATCCCTACGGGTGGATCGAGTTCGTCGATTAGCCCCTGCATACAGTTCGTGTTGGGATTGCGGTCCCCGCTTTCGCGGGGATGACACCCCTTTTGGCAACCTTACCTTAATGCTCGCCCGGAGCGCTGTCATCCCCGCGAAGGCGGGGACCGCTACCCTTACACGAACTGCCTGTGTCAT
>CAYWHP010000201.1:0-5764 GCA_964457845.1 uncultured Porphyromonadaceae bacterium
CACCATCATAGCTGTAGTCCTGTTGATGATCGCCCTTTTGGTACTGTTTAATTACCTGCGTAAAGCAAGAGCCTATGAGCGCGCTTTGCGCGAAACGCAGCAAAAAGCCGAAACCCTGGCCAAAGCGAAGGAACAATTTGTGGCGAATGTAAGTCATGAGTTGCGGACACCGGTAAATGCGATCTGCGGATTAACCGAACTGGCTTTGCAGAAAGCAACGGAACCGGAAATTAAGGAGCTTGTGTCCGTCATATCAAAATCGTCACGGTATCTGAAAAGCATCATCAACGACACCCTCGACTTTTCGAAAATCGAGGCGAATAAAATTGAGCTGGAATCGGTTGATTTTTCGCCTGTCGATATTTGTACGGAAGTACTTGCCATCCAACAACATGCGGCCGCACAAAAGGGAATTTCCCTGAGTGTCCGGTGGGAGGGGGAGATCCCGGATGCGTTGAAAGGGGATCCGCTGCGTTTGAAACAGATCCTGGTCAACCTGATCAGCAATGCGGTAAAATTCACCGAACAAGGAAGTGTTACGCTCAATATGAAAGCCGCAAAAAACGGTGAATCGCGGATCGAACTGATCATGTGCGTGGAAGATACCGGCATCGGCATATCTAAGGATACGATCCGGTTTATTTTTGACGAATTCGTGCAGGCCGGGAATCCATCGCAGAATAAGCAGCGAGGAACCGGACTTGGACTGTTCATCGTTAAAAAACTCGTTGAATTGCAGGGAGGGCGGATCGAAGTGACGAGTGAACCGGGATCAGGTACGCAGGTCACGGTGAACCTGAATTTCATCATCGGCGACATCAGGAAGATCGAAGCGGCAGAAGAGGAAATCCTTCAGGTTCCGGACTCCTTCAGACAACTTTCGGTATTGATTGCCGACGATGACGAATTCAATACCTATCTGATAAATAACATATTAAAGAAGTGGGGGGTGAAATATGTTGAGGTTAGCAATGGTAAGGAAGCCGTGAAGGCAGCCTTAAACAGGGTTTTTGATATCATCCTGATGGATCTGCACATGCCGGAAATGAATGGCATCGAAGCTGCAAAAGCCATCCTGGGAGCGACTCCCGATGCCAGGATCGTCGCCGTATCCGCCACCAGCAGCCTGCCTGAGCAAATGGCTGCTAAAAATGCGGGGATGTACCGGTTTATTTCCAAGCCATTTATTGAAAGGGATCTGTTTGAAATGCTGATCGCCCTGGTGCCTTCCGGAACCACAGCGGAGGACCAACGGGGCTCTCTGGTGGATACTGCTGCTCTCATCAGCCTGGCCAACGGTGACAGTCAATACCTGGAGAGCATGGTGAGGCTTTTTATCCGATTGACGGGATCGGCTGTTGTCCGGATGGAGGAGGCCCTGGAAAGGGAAGAGACGGACAGTATTGCCGAAGAGGCCCATAAAATGGTCGCTTCCTGCGTGCAGATCGGGGCAGCCAACCTCGCTGTCCTGATCAGGCAGCTGGAAGAGAGGGTAAAACAGGACGATGGAGCCGGATTGGTTCGCCCCGCCTTTCAACTGGTGAAAGAGGAGGCGGCCAGGGTTATTTCTTTTCTGCAACTACACCTTGATGAAACCGGTAGTGCCAGCGCTCCGGTATCGTCGTCAACTATCTGAAAAACTGTTCAACATGGATGAAAAGCCTTTGAAGATATTTATTGTCGAAGATGATGAGTGGTACAACCGGATGCTCGTACACGAACTTTCACTGAATCCCGATTATGAAGTGGTGTCGTTCACCACCGGGAAGGAGTGCCTGAAAAACCTCTACAGGAATCCCGATGTGGTGACCCTCGATTACCGGCTTCCCGATATGCAGGGACTCGAAATCCTTAAAAGGATAAAGGCGGAGAATGAGGAAATTCCCGTTATCATTATTTCAGAGCAGGATGAAATTGAGGTGGTGGTTGAATTGCTGAAATTCGGTGCCTACGATTATATCGTAAAATCGAAAGATGTGAGGAACAGGTTGTTAAATACGGTTCACAACATTCGTCAGGGGATACACCTGAAAAGGGAAATCGTTTCGCTCCGCCACGAAGTAAAAAAGAAGTACAGCTATCAGAATGCCATCATTGGCAACAGTCCGGCTATTCAAAACGTATTTGAATTGATCGACAAAGCCACCCGTACCAACATCTCCATTACGATCACGGGTGAAACCGGAACGGGTAAGGAGTTGGTAGCAAAAGCAATACATTACAACTCCCCCCGGGCGGGCAAGCCCTTTGTGGCCGTCAACATGGCTGCCATTCCGGGGGAGTTAACCGAGAGTGAATTGTTCGGACATGAAAAGGGAGCGTTTACGGGAGCCCATGTCCGGCGGATCGGGAAATTTGAGGAAGCACAGGGGGGTACCCTGCTGCTGGATGAAATTACCGAGATGGATATTTCCCTGCAGGCAAAACTATTGCGGGCTTTGCAGGAGAAGGAGATCGTCAGGATCGGGAGCAATATCCCGCTTAAAACCGATTGCCGGATCATTGCCTCAACCAACCGGAACCTGCAGGATGCCGTGTTGAAAGGAACATTCCGGCAGGATCTCTATTACCGTCTCTACGGATTGTCCATTGAGTTGCCTCCTCTCAGGGAAAGGGGTAACGACATCATCTTACTCTCCCGTCAATTCATCAGCGAATTCTGCACCGAGAACAAGCTGCCGGTGAAATCGCTTGGCAAAGCCTCGGTTGAAAAGCTGCTTTCCTATTCCTTCCCTGGCAATATCAGGGAATTGCGATCGGTGATGGAACTCGCCGTAGCTTTATCCATTAATGACGAGATCGGCGCCGAACACATTGTCCTGGGCAATGAAGCGCTTTTTACGGATTCGTTCGACAAGGAGATGACGCTTCGTGAAATCAACAGGCGAACGGTTAAGAATTACCTCGACAAGTACGAGAATAACATACCCATGGTCGCCAAAAAACTGGATATCGGTGTGGCAACCATATACAGAATGCTTAAGGACGACAACTGATTTTCAGGGCACATTCTCCCGGATTATTCCTTTGCAATTTCTCATTTTGATAAAATCCTTATCAAAATGATAGCGTTTTAGGCTCATCAACGAATTACCAATCTGCTGATTTATTGTTGATTAACCTGCCGTACCACCGACTGGTACGGTGTTTGAACCTCGTAACCAGTATTGATGAGAAATTAATTAATGTGATTTTATTATGAAAAGCGAAAAAGCTCCATTAGCCGGAATGATCGCAGGCGTATTGATTCTGGCACTGGTTGTTACAGGATCAGTTTTTCTGTATAACAACCGAACCCGCATTCAGCAATTAAACACGCAGAATGCCGATCTGAACACCACCATCCGGGTCAGGGATTCGCTGGTGAATGAAATGGCAGCAACCTTCGATGAAATCGAACGGAATCTGACTTTCGTGCGGGATAAAAAGGGGCAGGTTTCCCTTGCTGCAACGGAGCGATCAAAGGATAAGAAGGATATCATGGTTGCCGATATTAAACTGATGAATGAACTGCTTGAACAGAACAGTCTTAAAATCGAAGAACTCGAAAAGAAGCTGAAATCATCAGGCCTTGAAATCCAATCGTTCAGAAATAAGATCGCCCAGCTGAATGCCGATATCCTCGAGCAGAACAACAGCATCGTGCAGCTTTCGGAAGCGCTCGAACAGCGTGACAATAAAATTGCTGAGATGAGCCATCAGGTTGTTGCTTTGAAAAGCGATAATTCAGCAAAAAACGACTCGCTCACTATGAAATCGCAGGTTATTGCCGCCAGGGAACAGGCTATCGTTGACAGGGACAATGAGCTGAACCGGGTTTATTACATCGCCGGAACTCCGAAGGAGCTCAAGGAGAAGGGTATCATTCAGAAAGAAGGCGGATTCCTGGGCCTGGGCAGAAACACGGATTTAAAAAGTGATGTCGGCAAAGAGTATTTTTCAGAACTCGACCAGCGGACTGCCTCGAGGCTCCCGGTATTTTCGAAAAAGGTGGCCATCATCACTGAACATCCGGATAGTTCCTATCAGCTCATTTACCAGGATGAGCAGGTGGCCTATCTTCAGATTGACAAGCCGGATGAGTTCTGGAAGCTCACCAAATACCTGGTGGTTGAAAAGAAATAGCTTACAAAAGAACTTTTAACCGGAATCGACCATAGTGGCGAACAGATTGGTTTGCCAACAGTAAAGGCTGCCCGAAGAAATTCGGGCAGCCTCATTTTAGAAAAAGACAGATCGATTATCGTTATTCGCTTCGGGGAATGATATCAATCAAAACGGTCCGGTTATAGAATCGTTCTTCCGGATATTTGTTTTCGAATGGGGAAAACCCGGTATCCTCGCCGAATCCGTAAACTTCAAAACTGGCATCATTCCTGCCGGCTTTCAGTATGCCCTGTTCCAGGATTTCCTTCACATCGTTCGCCCGTGCAAGTGAGAGTTTCTCATTATGTGCTTCATCTCCGATAATGTCGGTGTAGCCATGAATGATCACTTTGGCGCCGTTTGGTATACCGGGCAGAACGGTTTCGGTAAGGTATTTCGCGTACAGATGGATTGCTTTTGAGTCGTTAAATTCATACAGGATACTGTACCTGAGCATTTCTTCGGTTTTGGGCGGTGTCCACAAAACCACATGCACCGTGGCATTCTTCTTAACTGTTTTACCGGCCTTTGTCCGTCCGATCATCGTTACCTTGAAGTCACCCTCAGGTTGGCTGCCAAGAATCGATTTCCCCGGAATGGTTACAATGTCCTTGTAATAAGGGCCATAATACATGGCAATGCCTTTCTTATCAACGATTTCCATGGTCCATGATTCATAGGCTTCCCTTGCACCTGCGGCCTTGATTGTAACGTAACTGTCGACAGGAGCCGCCACAATACGGTGGATTTCAATCGGCCTCAGCAAGGCATCCGGACCGGTTTGGTATTCGACTAGCAAGCTCGGAGATGTGCTCTCGATCGAAACCCGCTGGTCGCCTTCCCTGAGAAGAACAAGCTCGTTTGTTTTTACGGGCTCTGTTTATTCGAGCTGGTCCTCCTTGAAGTCTTTCACCTGGTCTTTCCTGAGCAGCGCGTACCGGTTGTGGATCTCGGTTGAGCCCAGGTTGAAAAACACATAATTCCTCAGTGGGAAGATCTCCCGTGTATTTCGTTCCGCCGGAATATTGGCGGGTGCATTTATGGTAAATTCTACCGCAGGCTCAACGAATCCCGGTATTGCCTGCATGGGCAGGGGATCGGTGGCGGCCGCCCTGGCTTTACGGGCGATGCCGAACTTAAGGGCAGCGCCAACCCTGATCGTGGTTATGTTCCATGTTTCAATCGAACGGGGCATTTGGCCGAAGTAAGGTTGGAAGGATACAAACGGTGAGAGAATTGCCTGTGACCGGCTGTTTTCATCGGAAAGGTTGATGTCATAACCTGCTCCAACCTGCAGGGATAGCTGGGTCTTTTTCATGTAACTTAAATCCCCGGTAACATCTTCCGGTGCAACCTGCTCCGGGAAATCAGGATTGATCTTTTGTGAATAGAGGAAAGAGTTACCCAGGGCAAATGCCAGTCGCGGTCCTGCATAGATAAAGAATCCTGATTTAAAGGGCGCCAGCCGCAAACTGGGTTCAACAGTGATGTAGCTGAGCCCGATTGAAAGATCGGCCGGACAGTTGCACGGCGTCATGATCTGCTTGTACGATCCTTTACGGTTATCGTAACCTGCCTGGAGCATGAAGCCCAGTCTTGAATCCGGACGGTGGAATTC
>CAYWHP010000202.1:0-5688 GCA_964457845.1 uncultured Porphyromonadaceae bacterium
ACCTCACCCCCGGCCCCTCTCCCGCGCTCCCTGCGGTCGCGGGAGAGGGGGGCGCTCCTGCATAGTCTTTCTATATCACGATTCTTCCGCGTCACGCGTCACGCATCACGCGTCACGCATCACGATTCTTCCGCGTCACGCAAAGTCGACATTCGCAAAAGTCCGGGAAATCCCCATTTTGTACTTCACTGCCGGATAGCCGATTATTACAATCAGTCCCTCCCTGCTTTTATACCGGATGCCCTGCTTTTCCCTGAACCGCTGTGCGGCACCCCCGTTCTGGATAAACGGATGCACGCCGCCAAGCATACAGGTTCCGAGGCCAAGCGACTCTGCCGCCAGCATGGCATAGGTGGCTGCAATGATGGGGTCGGCCGGATCGGAATAAGGGGAACCATAAAAATAGAGTGCCGCCGGTGCATCATAGGTGACCATATCCTGCCCCTTCTCTTTGGATTCAATAAATATGTTCATCATCTGACGGACAAAATTCCGGAACAGCAGGTCGTTCTCCTTACCCCAGAAGGGACGTGCCAGCGCCAGGAACCATCCGGAAGTCATCCATTTCAATGTTTTAAGATAATCGCAATAGTCGGAGCTGAACTTCCTGACTTTTTCACGCGTATCCATTGCCAAAACATTCACATCCGAAGGGGGAAGGCCCATGGGAGCCTGCTGTGCGGCCTCAAGGATGCGCTCAATGATCGCCCGTTCAACCGGTTTGTCCCTGAACTCCCTGACACTCCGGCGGCGACGAAGCAAATTAAGGTACTGAGCGAAGTCTGCCGTCTCTTCCTGCGCGGGCAAAGGGAAGAGATCTGCGGGCGAAGTGGATCTTCCCTCAATCCGGATCGCCCCTTCTGGGCAGATCGCCATGCAGTGCCCACAGCCAATACAGCCGAATACCGGACTGTCGGCCAGCTTTACTTTTTTTCCAGCAAGGACCAGGCTGTAGTCCTTGCAAACGGATACACACAAGCCGCAGCCCTTGCAGCGGTCTGAATCGAGGAGTATGGCAGCCGCCTCGGAGGTTCGTGAAGTTGGAATGGCCATGGCTTATTTTTTTGCGATGATCAGCATTTCGAAATCTTCTGTGGTAAGGGCATCGGTGCGGCTGAATGCGCCGAGTTTAGCTCCGCAGATAGTGATCTCCTTAAATCCGAGCGACTTGAGCAGCCAGGTGATTTCGGAAGGCACATAATAGCGCTCTGTGCAGTGAAGCACCAACTGTTTCCCGCTATCGTCAACGGTTTCATAAATCGAATGGTCGCGAAAAGTCATCAGGTCGAAGGAGTTGCTGTTGCTCGCCCCCTCCGAAGAGCCTGTATTGACAAAATCCTTTACCGAGTGATAGAGCGGGAAGAGCCCGTTTAGTGTTGTGAAAATCAGTTTACCATTCTCTTTCAATGAGTTGCAGGCATTCTGAAGGATCCGGAAATTCATTTCATCGGTTTCCATCAGCGGGAAGGCCCCTTCACAGATCATGACAGCCAGGTCGAATTGACCGTGGAAATCAAAGTCGCGCGCATCCATGCGGATAAACGGTATGGTAAAGCCCCTTTCCCTGGCCAGGGTGCGCGCCCTGGTGAGTTGCCCTTCGGACAGGTCGATCCCTGTGACACTATATCCGCGTGTGGCGAGTTCGATGGAGTGGCGTCCGGTTCCGCAGCCGACATCGAGGATAGTCACCGATTTATCGAACCCGGCTTCCTGCTCAATAAAATCCACTTCGCCGGACGTTCCCCCGGTATAGGGTTCATTTTCGTATTTCGCGGCGTAATTCTCGAATAACTCCTCATACCATTGTTTCATTTATCCCTCCTGAATTTTAAACGTTCATCCTTCGTCATTTTTTCCGTGGCGTATTGCATGATCAGCCTCGGAGCGGTATTCCTGTGCTTCATGAGGAATTTTTCGGTCTCTCCTCGATTCAGCTTCCATGCCTCCCTCAGAAACCAGCCGGTGCCCTGGTGCACTTCCCGGTCAGGATCGGTCATCAGTGGTTCAATAAATTCAAAGAGGCCATCGAAACCACTGGCGGTTTTCAGCGATTTGATGAGCGTGACCGGCACGCAGCGGCGCTGAAACTTGAACTCCGAAAGGATCCAGGGCCTGAAATCCTCAACCGCAACTACGCCTTGCTTCACAAGATCCGGAAGCACCCACATGCCAAGCATATCGGCGTGCGCCCAGTTCCGGATCCCGATGGCGAAGAATCCCGCGATCGACTCGAAGATTTCCCGGCTATACTCCTTTTTTAGATTGTTAAGCATCAGAAGTACGAACCCCGTTTCTTCATACTTTTCCGAAACAACAAGATCGGGGGCCGCCTGGAGGATCACCTTCATGGTTATGGTTTTGTCGGCAAGCAGGTCCGTCACCTTCGACTCGACCATTCCATTGGCTAGTCCATAGGCATTAAAATCTCCGCCCTTGAAATAGCGGCTGTATTTGCGCACATTGGCCTCGTTGGCGTTTGCGAGGCAATATGCTCTTATTTGCTGCACCAGTTCAGTTGAGTTCATGGAGAATGGGTTTAGGGTGTCAGGTGTCAGGTGTAAGGTATCGGGTTTCGGGTTTCGGGTGTCAGGTGTCAGGTGTCAGGTATCGGGTTTCGGGTGTCAGGTGTCAGGTGTCAGGTATCGGGTTTAGGGTGTCGGGTGTTGGGTGTTGTGAAGAAAATCTCCTTAAAGTTAGGGTTTTTCATAATTTTAGGCGACTTAATAAATACCGTTATGAAAGCAATCAGGTTAGTGTACCTGTCAATATTGATTACAGGCATTTTGGGGGGATGCAATAAGGAGCGTACTCCGCCATCGGTACCGCCCGAAGGATCCATGGTGATGTCGATTGATGGGTTCTGGAACGGCGGGCAGAAGTCGATTGCATTGCCGCATGGCAACTTTTTGCATGCGGCAACACAGATCAGCTTCTGGAATCTGGTTCTGACGGTTCAGATGGCCATTCCCGTTGCAGCTTTCCGCGAATCGTTCAATCATCAGCCGGTATGGGACCGGACTGAAAAGTCATGGATCTGGTCGTACAGCGTGCCTGCAGCCAATGGCAGCTATGTGGCTGAATTGCATGGATGGATCAACGGTGATGCGGTGAACTGGGAGATGTACCTTTCCAAAACCGGCGGGTTTACGAACTTCCTGTGGTTTTCAGGGCATTCACAGCAAGACAATTCATCGGGCACCTGGTACCTGAACCATTCACCGGATGATCCGGAAGCCTTTCTGCAGATCGACTGGATAAAAGATGCCAATGGCATTTCCGGAATCCGGTACCTGAATGTGGTACCCGGCGCTGAAGCGAATGGTTCCTATATTGAGTTCGGGCACCCGGCAACAGGGGATTACGATGCGTTCTACAACCTGCGCAATGAGGCCGAGGACCGGACAATCTTCATCCGCTGGAAAAGCGAAACCCATGAAGGCGCTGTGATGGATCCGAAATTTTTCAACGATCCCGGCTGGCATTGCTGGGATATCGATTTTATGAACACAAACTGCAGTTGATTTCAAATGAGATTCGCCTCCTGTTGCATCCTTGCCCTCGTCGGATTTGGCCTGAGAGCCCAGGTGGCCGATACCTTTCTGCTAAAATATCCGGTCAGTTACAGGGATACTGTATGCTATCAGCGCATCATCCGGTTTGACAATCAAAAACAGCTATACCAGGTCCGCGACTATTATGTGAACGGGCAGATCGCCATGGAGGCCCGGTACAGCGCTTTCGACAGGACCGTCAGGGAGGGCTGGCAATGCAACTTCCGGTCGAATACCAAAGAAGGCCCCTACCGCGAATGGCACGAAAACGGCCAGCTCCGGGTTGAAGGACGGTTCAGGAACGGTTTGGCGAACGGAAGAGTGCGTTCGTGGTATGCCAACGGCACTCCGGAAGCTGACGAAGGACGCAGGAACGGGCAGTTGCACGGCCGTGTCCGTTATTATACACCCGAAGGCATTCTCGAGAGGGATCTCCGGTTTCGAAACGGGAACAACCGGCATCCGGCGGAAGCAACCTACCCCTACCTGCCTTGGTTACCAAAAGAATATCAGTCTGATACGGTTAAAAGATGGCCGCTGATCATCTACCTGCACGGCGGTTCAACCCGCGGAACCAATCTGAAAAGGCTCTATGATGCAGGGATTCCTGACCAGTTATACAGGGGCCGGGAATTCCCTTTCATCATCATTTCACCTCTCTGCCCAAAACACATCCGCTGGTCGACCGATAACTGGTTCGGAAATTTCTGGTCCGACATCACCACGCGTTACCGAATCGATTCAACACGTGTTTATGTATCCGGTCAGAGTCTGGGCGGTTCCGGCAGCTGGTATCTCGCTGCACGCTATCCGGACAAAATAGCCGCCATTGCACCAATATCGGGGTTCACCAATGAATCGGACTATCTCAGGCGGCATCTTTCCGATTTATTTACAATTCCAGTGTGGGCCTTCCACGGCATGGCTGATGATGTGGTGCCGTTCGAAGAGAGTTCAGGCATTATCAATACCATTAGAGACAGAGGCACCGAAGTATTGTTTACCGCGGACAGCAGTGCCGGGCACGGGCTGTCGTGGCAAGTATACCCGGGTCGGGAACTGTATGAATGGTTCCTTCGGCACCACAAGTGACATATGCTGAAATCTTCCGATAAACAGTAGATTAGCGGCAATATCAATTCCATTATCATGATTATCGGATTTATCGGGATCGGCAAAATTGCCTCCGCCGTAATTGAAGGATTGTGCACCTCCGGACCAGCAGATCTTCAAATTCTGCTGTCGCCGCGAAACGAAATCAACTCAAGACGACTAGCCGCCAGCCTGCCTAACGCTGAGCGTTTGGAAAGCAATCAGGAGGTGATTGACCGGAGTGACATCATTTTTATCGCCCTGCGACCGCAACATGCGCAGGAAGTATTGAAAAGTTTAATATTCAGGCCCTCTCAGCAGGTTGTTTCCTTCATACCGCTTCTTGATCATGCGTCCATGCGTGACCTGACGGCACCAGCCTGGAACCTGGCACGTGCCATACCACTGCCCCCAGTAGTGAATCACATTTGTCCGATTCCGGTTTTCAACGGCACCCCAGAAGTTGTGGACATTCTCAGCAGGATCGGTCAGCCATTTACCGTTTCTGATGAAGCACAGCTCCATGCCATCTGGACACTCACCTGCCTGATAACGCCCTATTACGAACTCCTGGCAACGTTGGAGGAGTGGTCGGCGGATCATGGGGTCGACCGTGAAACGGCCGGTTCCTATATCGCGGGCCTGTTCCATGCCTTGATCCATACGGCACGGATTTCAAACCCCATCGATTTCAGGGTGCTGGCCACACATGCCGCAACTCCCGGTGGCTTAAACGAACAGACGGGAAGAGAGATACGTGAATCAGGTGCTCATGAGGCATACCGTAAGGCGGCGGAGGGGATTTTGGCGAGGTTTCCGGGAAAGTGACGCGGAATCGTGATGCGTGACGAGGAAAAGTGACAAGTGACGAGTGACGAGTGACGGGGAATCGTGACGCGTGACGCGTGACGCGTGACGGAAGAGGCGTGACGCGTGACGCGTGACACGTGACGCGAAAAGCCCCGCAGTGGCGCTCCCCTCTCCCGCGACCGCAGGGAGCGCGGGAGAGGGGCCGGGGGTGAGGTCTTGACGCGAAGAAGTGTCG
>CAYWHP010000203.1:0-5572 GCA_964457845.1 uncultured Porphyromonadaceae bacterium
GTGCCGTTGCCCTTGCCGTTGAGGGGGAGCACCATCAGCAGGGCATCGCCGCGGAGAACCATTTTGCCGTTGAGCTGCACCTCCTTCAGGGAGCTGGTTGCCTTGTCGATGATCATCACCAGGCCGCCACTCGTGATGCGGATCTCGGTGGCGGTTTCACTCCTTTCTGCAGGCAACGATTTCGCAGCGGTGGCAATGGCCATCGCCGGGACCGCGGTGAATTCGTACTGGTCGATGACGATGCCGCGGGGATCGGTGACCTCCACATGCACCTTTCCGGCGGCGGGCACCTTTACGGCCACTACGGAAACCTCATCCCTCCCGCCCTTAGCCGCAAAGGTTCCGGACTCCTTGCCGGCGCTCCAGGTGAAGCGGCACTCCGACAGGTCGGAAAAGAGCATGCGGTTTTCGATTTTCAGGGTTAGCAGGCCGGTGGCAGCATCGCGGTTCCCCTCCTGGCTGATCTTCACCGGGGAATAGACCTTCTTCACGTGCCAGTATTCCGGCTTGGGCCGGCGCCACCCGTCGATGGGCCCCCAGGTGCCATACCCCACGGCGATGCCGCCGGGCAGAAAGAACGAGTCGTCGATGGCGGCCCAGAGGGCGCCGCCAAGCACCCCCTTCGAGCGGTACATGTTGTCCCACATCCACTGGAAGCCGAGCCCCCAGGCATCGCGGATGCCTGGATCGGTGACCAGCTCGAACCGGTTGTAGGCGTTGAGGTGGCAATATTCGTCGAACGTAACGGGACGCTTGTAGTCGGCATACTTGGCCGGTCCGGTGGGCCCCGGATAGTGGTGGTTGGTCACCTCCAGCTCGCCCTCGTCGCCCTCGGGACCGTACTGGCTGAAATTCCTTGGCCGCGTGGGATCGACCGCCTTAATCAGCGCCGCGGCCTCACTGAAATAGTCTTTCCAGTTGCCCGACTCATTGCCGATCGACCACATCAGCACCGACGGGTTCGACCGGAAGGTGTTCACCATCTCCAGCTCGGGCTGGATGAGCGCCTCGAAACGCCGGTTCTGCGGCACGGGGGTCCCCTCGGCCCAGCAGAACGGGCCCTCCACCTCCACAAACATCCCCAGGCGGTCGCAGGCCTCGAGCAGTTCGGGCGCCGGCGGGTAGTGCGAGGTGCGGATATAGTTGACGTTGGCCTCGCGGAAGAGTTTCACATCCTCCTCCCACTGACCCGGCGAGAGGGAGCGGCCGCGGAGGGGCATCACCTCGTGGCGGCACACCCCGCGGAGCTTGATGGGCATGTTGTTGACAAACACCTCGTTGCCGCGCACTTCGGTCTCCTTGAAGCCGAAGGTGCGGATAACGGTCTCAACGGTTTTGCCTTTCGAAACCAGCTGCATCGTTAGCGTATAGAGGTTGGGGTGCTCGGGATCCCACTTCAGCGGGTTCTCCACATCAAAATTGAAAATACGGTACAGGATGTCGTTCGCCGGAACCTTACCGGCGGCCTTCACCTCGCGGGTGAAGATCACAACCGGATCGCCCGCTCTGCGGAGCTCGAACCGGAGATCCATGCCTGTTTCGGAGACGGTTTCGTTGCTGAGCTCCACCTCCGCCTTCAGGGTGGCGTTTTTGTAATTCGAATCAAATGAGGTTGATACGTGGAGCATCGAGCAGTTCACCTCCGGCAGGGCCACAAGGAAGATCTTCCGGCTGATGCCGCCCAGCGGGTGCACGGCATACTGCGATCCGCTGGCCAGCGAGTCGGCGATGCTTTCGCTGCGCACCTTTATCGAGATGGCGTTCTCCTTCCCGGGTTTGGCCTGCGCGGTGATATCCGTTTCGAAGGCGGTGAAGCCTCCGAGGTGACCGCCGGCCTTTACGCCGTTGACGAAGATTTCGCACTCGCTGTATACCCCGTCGCAGCGGAGCTTGATGCGGCTGTTCCGCCATCCGGCCGGGACAGTGAAGGTGCGTTTGTATTCGGCATACGCGCCTGGTTTCACCTTGAAGCCCTGCATTACCCACTCGCCCGGCACTTCGATATCCTTAAAACTGCTTGCCCCGTATTCGGCGGAAAACTGCCAGGTGCCGTCGAGGCTCACCAAGGCGGGCGCATCTTTATCGGCTGCAGGCAACGGGGAGAGCCGGGGCAGGTTGTGCCCCATGGCGCGGATCACCTGGCGGACGGAATCGATTTTCTGGGCGGGGGCCATCATTGCGGACATAAGCAATCCGGCAATAAGGAGGATTTTAGCTTTCATCGGGTTCGGGTTGAATGAAGTTCCTAAGATAACCCAATTGTTTTCGGGATAAAACCGGACGGTATCGATTATATTCGTGTACCTAAATCAGCATACATGAAAAACAGGCTCCTCACCGGCGTGGCTGCAGCCATGATCCTACTGTCGACCACCGCAAAGTGCCAGTCGGCCGCTGCTGCCGGCCCCGATACCGGCAAAGGCCGCACCACCATCAGCCTCAACGGCACCTGGCAGTTCGATCAGACTGTTACGGCCTTTCCGCCGGCGAAATTCACGCGTACGATCCCGGTACCCGGACTCGTTCACCTGGCGGTGCCGAAAATCGAGGATTACGATAAGTTTTTCCGGCGGCCCGACAAGGTGGAGGCCAAGCAGCAGCACAACCTGTACAACATCGACTACACCCCGCGCTACAGCTGGTACCGGCGGAGCGTGACCGTTCCGGCCGGGATGCAGGGGAAGGAGGCGGTGATCACCATCAAAAAGAGCCAGTACGTGACACAGGTATACGTGAACGGCATCGACATGGGAACCTCCATGGCGTGCTATACCCCGATCGAATTCGTGGTGACCGGGGCGCTACGGTTTGGTGCCGATAACGAGATCCTGATCAAGGTCGGTGACCGGGTGTGGCTGCCGTCGGAAGCGGCCGGGGGCACCGACAAGGAAAAGGAACACTACCTGCCAGGGATCTGGGACGATGTGGAGCTTTCGTTCACCGGCCGGGTGCGGGTGAACCGCCTGCTGGTGCTGCCGTCGGTAGCGGAGAAAAAGGTAACCGTAAAGGCGCAGATCCGGAATCTGGTCCCTGCGCAGATCTTTTACGGAGACGCGATGAGCGATTCGGTCACCCTGACCGTCACGATTGCCGAAAAACTCTCCGGCAAGGCGGTGGCCGTCCGCTCCGGCCGGTTCTCCGCCAAACGGGATAACCTCACTGAAGCAGTGATGGAAATACCGATGGCCGGGTTTACGGCGTGGACTCCGGATAAACCATTTTTATACACCGCAACGGCTTCGTTATCAAATGAAAAAGGAGTACTGGACGAGTTTTCGAAGCGGTTCGGCATGCGCGATTTCACCCGGAAGGGCAAGTTCTTTTACCTGAACGGGGAGAAGATCATCCTCCGCGGAACCAACATCACGCTGCAGCGCTTCTTCGAGGATCCCGACTGTTCCAACCTGGTCTGGGACAAAGATTGGGTAAATAATCTACTCGTTACCATTCCAAAAAAACTGAACTGGAATGCCATGCGCATCTGTGTAGGCATCGTGCCCGACTTCTGGTACGAAATTGCCGACGAATACGGTCTGCTCTTCCAGAACGAGTGGCTCTACTGGCAGAACCACGGGTGGGACGACCAGATCCGGAAGGAGTACACCGACTGGGTGTGGAGCGACGGGAGCCATCCGAGCATTGCCATCTGGGACGCCATCAACGAAAACTGGGACGATTACATCGGGGGCACATTAATTCCTGAACTAAAACTACTCGATCCAACGCGGGTTTGGGATGCCGGCTACATGACAAGCGACCGGATGGCGCTCGACGAAATGGATGAGCCGCACCCCTACCAGGGTCCGCTCTGGATATCCATCCCCGACTTTGAGAAGAACCCTTACCTGCTGGGCAACCTCGACTACAAGCCCGCAGTGATCCGAGCCATCGACGAGGCCGGCTCGGCCCAGTTGGTAAACGAGTACGGCTGGGTTTGGCTCTGGCGCAACGGCAAGCCCAGCAAACTCACCGTGGACGTGTACGATTACTACCTCGGGAAGAACTCGACACCCGAACAAAACCGCAGCTTCCAGGCCTACTGGATGCAGCTCGAAACCGAGTGGCTCCGGAGCAACCCGAATGTGGCCGGCGTGCTGGCCTTCTGCTACCTGGCCAACAACTATGGCTACACCGGCGACTGGTTCATCGACGATATCAAGGACCTCAAGCCCGCCCCCACCTTGGATTGGTTCCGCCATGCCTTCGCCCCGGCGGCCACCTTCATCAACCTTACCGATGAGCGGTACGTGAAGCACCGGCCACCCCACAAACCCGGATCCACCCGGTTGTTCAACCTCGCGGGGATCAACAACCTCGGCACGACGGCTACTGGTAAGGTGAAGATCCGGCTTACCGATGCCATGGGCAAATCCTCCGGCGAGCAGGAGTTCCCGGTGACCCTGGCCTCGTTTGTCCGGACAGACATACCGGTTTCGGTGGTGCTGCCCTCCGTTCCCGGCGGGTACGTGCTGGTGGCGGAGTTTACAGCGGATGGGGGCGAGCCGGTCATCAGCAGGAGGTTTTTGAAGGTTGGGGAACAGGGGGAGTATGGGTATTGGGAGATGGAGTGACCCCATCCGCCCGGGCCCCGGGCGGCGAGAAGACCTCACCCCCCGGCTCCCGGCTCCCTGCATCGCGACGACCTCACCCCCCGTCCCCCTTGTGCCGCGACGACCTCACCCCCCGGACCCCTTGTGCCGCGACGACCTCACCCCCCGTCCCCCTCTCCCGCGCTCCCTTCGGTCGCGGGAGAGGGGGGGCGCTTCTGCATAGGTTTTCGAGTCACGCGTCACGCATCACGAGTCACGCTTCTTCCCTCCCGGCTCCCTGCGGTCGCGGGAGAGGGGGGGCGCTACTGCATAGGTTTTCGCGTCATGCGTCACGCATTACCTGTCACGTTTCTTCACTCCCGGCTCCCTGCGGTCGCGCGAGAGGGGGGCGCCCCTGCACAAATACATCAAAATTGGGTCGGGGACGGTGGTTCAGGGGATTGCAACCATTTGCAGGCAAACCATTCAAGGTTGTCAGGATAGAGGCAAGAACAACATCCAACTCATGCATTACCTCATCATTGGTAAACCGGATGACGGTGTAGCCTTCAAATTCCAGTTCCTCGTCACGCTCCCTGTCGAGGCCCTTAACAATGGGCTCATTGTGGTAGGGACCATCCACCTCGATGCACAATTTCTTTTCGGCACAGTAAAAATCAATTATGAAATCATTCAGGATCTGCTGACGTCGTATTTTGTAGCCGCCCAGCCTCCTGTTCCTGACGGCATCCCAGATCATCTGCTCTGCCAAAGTTTGTTTCTTTCGCAAATCACGGGCATTCATGATGCGTTTCCGGTAATCAACAGTTATTTGAACCATGAAAAGTGTTTTTGAGTATAGATGCGGAAACAGCACCCCAATGGAAAAATGACATTGAATTTCCCCATTCCCTAAATCTTCGCAGTAGCGCCCCCCCTCTCCCGCGACCGCAGGGAGCGCGGGAGAGGGGGACGGGGGGTGAGGTATTCGCGATGCAGGGAGCGCGGGAAGGATGAAACGTGACACGTAACGCGTGACGCGT
>CAYWHP010000204.1:0-5480 GCA_964457845.1 uncultured Porphyromonadaceae bacterium
TGGAAGCAATTCCTTTCAGTTCGGCAAGAGCCGCATGGGCGGCCGGCAGGCACTTCAGAACCGGTTTTGTCTCGAGATCAGTGGAAGGAGGTAATCCGGATAGTCGCCAGATGTCGGGCTGGTTCATTTGTAAAGAATATGTAATTATCTATACAAAACATGAATAGTATGTAAAGATAATCGAATTTTCTTTACATAAGCTTAATTAGGATAAATATTGTCAGGGACATTGAGCGCCCAATCATGGAAAAACTGCCTCCAGGCAAGGCAATCTGTTTGCATATGAAATAAAATTGAGCTGAAAAATTTATGCGCTAATTCTTTACAATCCTCGATTTCCAGTCAATCGAACCCGACCGGATTCTGCAGAAATAGAAACCACGACTCAATGTGCCCATGGAAATGTAAGCATCGCCATTGAGCACTTCATGTCCAACGATTTTTCCGGACATATCATACAGATACAGGGTGGCCGGGGCCTGCAGCCCATTTACATGAAATCCGTCGGTACACGGATTCGGGTAGATGGAAACCGGTGCTGAGCTATTGGCATTAATGGAGGAGGCCGGCTCGTAAATCCAGGCGATGGCAAAGGCAAGGTATCGTTGCCCCATTCTTTCTCCGGCATCGATGTAGTTGTCTGCCCTGTCCGGCGTTGTGCACCGGATCCTGCCTATAGATGCCAGCTGTATTGAAAAAGAGTTGTATCCGGGGGCTTTGTCATAGTCGTTCCCGAAAATGTCGTTAATACGCAAGCTCCCGTCTATATTGATACAAACCGGATTATTCGAACCCGTAAAATTGCCCAGCGTCTGATGAAAAACCTCCCCGCCTGCCGGGGTTGATTCCAGTGTCTTGAGGAAACGGTCGGTGATGATGTCTCCTGATGCTGGTTTCAGGAATTCAAGTAATTCATGCAGGTTCATACTGCCTTTACCTGAAGCAATGAGCTTGTCGATCAGTCCGCCTTCGTTGGTGAGTACAAAGGTCGTTCCCGGGCCAGTTGACCAAAGGTTGAGGGTTATGGCCTCCGAATCCTGTGAACCGGTTTCGGTTACGGCACTGCCTCTTACAACCACTGAAACCTGGTGGTCGTTGGTTATGGCAAACGGTGCTGTTCCCGACAGTGCGATAACAATGTCATTGCCGGCCCCTTTTTCAGCAGTGCAGCTAAATCCGTTTGGCAGCCCTGTCATCGCCAGATCGGAAAGGGAAACGTCCGCCTTAACCGTACCGGTGCTAAGGGTGATTTCCCAGGTTTTATTCCGTGCGGAGGGCGTTTTGTTATCGATTTGCAGAATGGCGGTATCATCGGTGGCAGCGGCCTCGACCGTTATGGCAGAAACCATGTTCCAGGCAACAGCAAATGCGCTGTAACGAACAATTTTAACCACACCACCCCCGAGGTCTATCTCCGAGGCGCCTAAAAAAATATTCTGATCATCACTTTCGGAGTAGGTAAACAGGTAATCGCCGGTATACCTTTTAAAGCCCGGCTGACCATCGTAATTGTAAACAGTGAAATCTGCCCGTTTTATGGTTCCATCCGCATTTATGCCAACAGGACTGTTTCCCGCTCCTGTAAACTGACTTAGCGATGCGGTGAAAACTTCGCCGGCCGGGAAGTTCATCACCTCGGTGATCAGGAAATCCAGCTGGCTGGTTAAACGCGCCGGGGCATCGCCGGCCATATGGTTACGCAGGTATATCATTGCCTGATAAAGATTGGTGCACCCGCTCTCCGTCAAACGATCGATCATCCGGTCGTCGCCTTCGTTGGTCAATACAAATGACAGGCAATCAATTTCTTCCGGAGTTCCTGCCGACTGTGTTACGGTGATTGTATGGTCGGCAACACCATTTCCGGAAACGGTCACCGTTGCCGTACGTGGGATGGTCAGGGGGTTGGCTGTCGCTGTGACGGTGATACTCGAATTTCCATTCCCACTGCCGGGGCTGGGCGAAAGCCAGGCCTGGCTGGCTGTAACATTCCAGCTAATGTTGGAAGTGATATCGAATGTATTGGTGCTGCCGTTTGCTGCGGCAATGTTCAGCGTGGTGGCAGACACCGCTAAAGTGCCTGTGGACAGGGTGGTGAATGCCTTGTCTTCACCGTATGCCGTGCCCGCAGAATTTGTGCCGTAAGCGCGGACGTGGTATGGAGTATTTTCCGTTAATCCAACCAGCATGCCGTTAAAAATCCCTGTGCCGGAACCGGCTGTTACCTTGTTGTCTGCCGTTGTGGGATTAACCGCTAAACCATAAACAAAACCGCGTTCGGAAACCGAAGCACCGCCATCTGAGCTTATTTCACCGGTAACAGCTGCCTGGCCGGACGTTATTGCCGATGGCATTCCGGTAATGACCGTGGGGGGCTGAGTCGCGCCCTGAATTTTCACCTTTACCATGCTGACATCGGCCCCGCTCCGTGTGTAAATGGTATAACCATCCTGTACTGTCTGGTTGGTGGGTGGCAGATCAGAAGATACTAAGGCTATTGGCAGTGGTGCCGTGATCACTCCGTTAACAATAATTGTGCTCGCACGTTTGGCATAAACACCATACCCAATGCCACAATCGACATTACCGTCGATCGTAATCTGCCCTGCATAGTCTGCCATGGCTCCGCTGCTGGCAGATTGAAGATTCCCATGAATATTGATTGTGCCCGAGTCGTCGGCTATTACGCAGTTACCATCATAACTTGAAATAACATCTCCGTCAATGGTAACGGATGAGGGTTTGCCATGGTCGTCCTTTCCATAACATTGTATAGCGGTTTCGTGGGCGGAATGAAGATATCCCTTGATGAGAATAGTCCCGCCATCATAGGCACCAGCGGGTACCTGGTAATATGCGGGATCAGCAGCGTTGGTTACCGTAACGGAAGACCCTCTTGAGTTTACCATGATGCCGCCAAATGCGTTTAAAACACTTCCTGCCTGGGCATCGTCAATTTTAATCTCAGATAGCATGTCGGCCCTCGTCAAACCGTTAACTGTCAGAATATGACCTGCCAGATGGAAAGTAACCTTGGTGCCCCTGTTCATGTAGATATCACCGTAAAAGGAGATATCTGCGGTCAAAGTTATATGAGAACTCAGACCAAGAGGCATATCACTAAGCGCATTGCCCAACTCAGCCGAAGTACCAACCGTGTAGTTTTCCGCGTATAAATTTGTTGTAAAAACGGGCGACAGCCAGATGACAAGTAATAAACCATAAACAGCGGAGAGTGGCTTGCTTTTCATTTTGGTACTCTTAAAAGGATTTGTGGTCCAAAATTACGTTGAATCACAGGGGGGCTTATCAAACGAGACCCTACAAAAACACTCAGACTGAGGAAATACCGCTAAAATCCTGTTGAACGGGCGTTCAAACCAGGGCAATGGTGTTATCCAGGCTTTCCTCGTGCGTCAGATTCATTTTCCTGCGGATCCGCGTACGGGCCACTTCAATGCTCTTCCCGGATTGCCGGGTGAGGGCAACGATCTCCCGGGAGTTCATGCTCAGCCGGATAAAGGAACAGAGCCTTCGTTCATTCGGGGTCAATTCCGGGAACCGTCCGATCAGCCTTTCCTGAAACCCCGGATGCACTTCGCTGAACTGTATTTCAAATTGCTTCCATGTATTTGCGGAGAGCTCCTGCTTAAGTTCACGCTGCATCCTGGCACTCCAGGTACTAATCGTATCAGGCGTTTCCCTGATTGCTTTTATTTCGCTTATCAGCCGCTCGATGAGGTTGTTCTTCTGCGTAACGGAAAGTGTTTTTGCCGTTAATTCCCTTTGTTTGGCATGTAATTGATTGTTCAGCCATTCGATCTCTTTCTGCCGGATGGCTTCTTTTTCCCTGGCAATCGCCTTCGAATCGAGATACCGCCTGTATCCCATCCAGGCGAATCCGAAAGCCAGGGCCAGGATCAGGGACACGGAAACCAGGGCAATGGTGCGTATCTGAAGGGATTGTTGCTGAAGTTTTGCCTTTTGCTGGAGTAACTGGTTTTCATCTTCAAGCCGTGTTCGTACAAAACCCGCTTCAATTTCCTCAATCGCGCGGCTTTTTTCAGAGGTGAAAATACTGTCTTTCAATTGAACCGCTTTTCGCAGGTAGGCGAGCGAGCGATTTGGATTTCCTTTCCTTTCCCAGAGAGTGGAAAGACATTCATTAACGATCAGCATGGTCTTCTTTACTTCGGAACTTACCGCCAGCGATTCAGCCAAACCGGCATGTACGAAGGCTGCATCGAGCCTGCCGGCTTCCATTTCCGCCTTCGCCAGTTCAACGAGGCATTCCGCTTCCTCTACCTTTGCACCGATTCCATGAAACAGGTTTGCCGATTTTGCGTAATAAGAAATGCCTTTTTCAATATCTCCATTGGCTTTGCTCAGATGACCTGCCTGGGAATAACAGGAGGCCAGCTGAAGCTGGTCCTCCGATTTTTCTGCCAGCACGATGGCTTTATCCAGGGTAAGCGTTGCATTCCTGAGATCATCCATCGCGGAATAGATATCCGAAAGGTTCATGTACCGGCTGATCATCCTGTAATTATCCAGCTGTACTTTCTCAAACCGGATCGACCGGTTCATGTAATCCAGGGCCCTTTGCGTATCCCCCTGATCCAGGTACAGATTGGCGATGTTGTTGAGGCAGTCGGAGGCAGATGGTTCGTCCCCCACTTCCGTAAAGCAGGTGAGGGCCTTCTCATACATGTCCATGGCTTTGGCGTAATCACCCTTCCGCCGGTATACCACTCCCAGGTTGTTGAACGCATAAGCCTGATCGAGTTTCGTCAACTCTTTTTGGGCGATCTCATAGGCCTTCTCATAACAAATTACGGCATCGTTAAGATTTCCACAGTTTTTCTGCACAATACCCATTCCAATGTAACACCAGTAAATCTCCTGCTGATCATTTATCGCGATAAACTCCTGCATGGCATTGAAATAGTTCGACATGGCGCTTGAATACTTGCTCTGCTCCAGGTCAACCTCGGCATAGTTGAACAGGCATTGGCCGATGTAGTACCTGTCGCGGAGCTCTTTGGCCAGCGCATAAGCACTGTCATAATGCTGCAGGGCAGCCTGATAATTCAGCTGACGGTAATAAACCAGGCCGATTCCCAGTTCTGCCTCTGCCAGCTGCTTCGAGCAAAAGTCATGTTCCTTTTTGTTTCCTGATAATCCGTTAAGCCTGGAACGGCAATTCGTAATCGTTTCCTGATAACGGAGAAGGGATGAATCGCTTGGCTGGGCAATCTCCGATTCCCAGGCCAGTAAGGGGTTCCCTCCTGCAAGCAGCATAATCACCCAGAGCTGAAACAGGGTCCGATTCCGCTTAAAAAGAAGTTGTGGTAATGCCATTAGCGGCTGTTGTTAGGGATATTTGTGAAAATGGTATCACCCGCTTTCAGCAGGGCGATCTGCCCGTGCCATTCCGAATAAACATATTCCGGGTTGCTGTAGCGGATGCCGGAGGCCAT
>CAYWHP010000205.1:0-5477 GCA_964457845.1 uncultured Porphyromonadaceae bacterium
ACGAAATTAAGATAATTGTTCACAAAAACCTGATTTCTGAAGAGATGAGGTTTAATAGCTTAACGGAGGGCATCCCGGTCGTCCGATTTTTATAATTTTATCCTCTCTGAGACCATTTAAATAATCGTAAATTTTCAAAAGCATATGGTAAAACAGGAATCACAATGGACTGGTGTTGCCTTTATCCTGGCCCTGGGGCTGGTTATCGCAGCACTGTTGCTTGGTAATTCATTGATCCGTTTCAAAAAGCTCGATCGTTCGGTGATCGTGAAAGGGCTCGCTGAACTCGAGGTGGATGCCAACCTTGCCGTTTGGCCGATCACGTTTAATGAAGCCAGCAACAACCTCGCCGAACTGCAGGCATCCCTCGACCGTAAAAGGCAGATCATCCTCGGTTTTCTCAGCGAATCCGGCTTCACGGCGGAAGAGGTAACCGTTGGAATGGTCAATATCAATGATATTAAAGCCAACATTTACGGGGGCAATAACCAGGGTGCGGAATTCCGCTACATCGGGCAGTCGCAGATGACCGTGCGCACCGGCCAGACCGACCGGATGACCAAAGCCATCTCGAAGCTCACCGACCTTGTCGGACAGGGGATCGTTTTGAATCAGGATCAGTACCAGAGCCAGGTTCAGTACCTTTTCACCGACCTTAACGCCGTTAAGCCCCGTATGATCGAGGAGGCCACAAAAAATGCCCGCGAGGCGGCCGAGAAATTTGCCTCCGACAGCAAGTCGAAGGCCGGCAAAATCAAAAAAGCTACCCAGGGGCTGTTTTCGATTGAAGACCGCGACATGAACACGCCGTATAAGAAGATTGTGCGGGTGGTTACAACGGTGGAGTATTACCTTGTTGATCATTGAACACTTTATAAATTGAAAACCTCAATATTATTTCTGAAAAAAATCGCAATCGCCTTTTTATTGTGCAGTTGCTGTTCTTCGCTTTCAGCGCAGAATCCCCTGATGGAATCCTGGCCGTCGTACCTCCGGCACAGGGAGTCGACCCCCTTCAAACTGGAGTGGATCCAACTCGGGCCGGTAATCAACTCCGCCCGGGTGGATGCCGTGCAGTGCGATCAAACCCGTCCGGGCACCTGGTACGCCGGCTTTGGTTCGGGAAACCTCTGGAAGACATCCGATCACGGGCTCTCCTGGAAGCCGCTGTTCGAAAACCAGCCCGCCCTGTCGATCGGTGATTTCACGCTGGCCCCATCCAATCCGCTGATCATCTATCTGGGAACCGGCGAGTACCTCAAAAAGCCAAGAAACTTTACCCTGCCGGGCACGGGAGTTTTCCGTTCCGATGATGGCGGAGAGAGCTGGCGACATGTCGGACTTGAATCGACCTGGCACATTGCCAAAGTGAAAGTTCATCCCACCAATCCCGAAGTCGTCTTTGTAGCCGCACTCGGTCACATGTGGAGCCGCGACAGCGCACGCGGGGTTTATCGCTCAACCGATGGCGGAAGGAGCTGGGAACGGGTACTTTTTGTAAGCGACCGTACCGGGGCCAACGATGTGGTGATCGCTCCGTCGGACCCCAGCATTGTTTACGCCTCCACCTGGGAAAGTTACCCCGGCATCAGCGGCAGGGAGAGCGCGGTTTACAAGAGCACCGACGGAGGCTCCACCTGGCGTAAACTGGCCGGCGGCCTTCCCGACGGCGATAAAAACGGACGAACCGGACTGGCTGTCTCCTCGCAGAATCCTGCGAAGTTGTACGCCTTCATCGACAACCTGAACCGCGATAAAAACCGCTCTGCCGAGTGCTGGAAG
Organism: uncultured Porphyromonadaceae bacterium; assembly: GCA_964457845.1. GTDB lineage: Bacteria > Bacteroidota > Bacteroidia > Bacteroidales > UBA12481 > UBA12481. The sequence continues at coordinate 1,783 of CAYWHP010000205.1, forward strand.
ACACTCGACGGCGGAACCAGCTGGAAACGGACACACAAGGAGGATCTCCGGATTTATGAGGGGATCGGTTGGTACTTTTCCGATTGTGCGGTGAACCCGAACGACGATGAGGAGATATACCTGCTGGGTATCCGCATGGCCCACAGCAGCAACGGGGGGCAGGATTTCGACCTGGTCGGGGGATCGGTCTACCACATTTTCCCGAGTCCGGCGGTGCCTTTTCACCTCGATCAGTGCGATATCTGGATAAACCCGCTCAACCCGAATGAACTCGCCGTGGGTAACGATGGCGGATTTCACTACAGCTACAACAAGGGAAAATCGTGGATCCACTGCAACAACATACCGGCAGGCGAATTCTACGACATCTCGGTGGATGACAAGTCACCCTACCGGGTATATGGCGGAACGCAGGACGATGCCTCGGTATACGGGCCCGCAGAAGAGTGGAATCCATTGTTTGCCGACAAATGGAAATTTATCTGGGTCGATGCCTGGAGCGGGGGCGATGGCTGCTACACCATGGCCGACCCGTCGGATCCCAATACCATATATACTTCCTGGCAGCATGGCGGCATTTTCAGGAAAGACATGGCAGCCGGCCGTTCAGCATTTATTCAGCCTGAGCTTCCGCGCGGGGCGAAGGAAAAACTGCAGTATAACTTTATCGCACCTTACCTGATTTCGAAATTCGACGCGAAAACGATCTATCACGCCGGTAATTATCTGTTTAAAAGCTCCAGCCGGGGCGATAAATGGGAACTGGTGAGCCCGGATTTATCAAAGTCCGCTGATCCGGGAAAGACCGCAACGGCTGCCGGTGCGGTAGCCGAATCCCCGCTTGCTCAGGGGCTTCTGGTGGTTGGTACCGACAAGGGCTCGGTGTGGGTAACCGAAGATGACGGCAAAAGCTGGTCGGAACGGTCGGCAGGTCTGCCCGACCACTATATCCGAAGCATTGTGTTGTCGCGGTTTTCGAGGGAGCGGATTTACCTGTCGATGACAGGAATCAACAGTGATGACCTTTCGGCGCATCTTTTCGTTTCGGAGGATCTGGGGCGGAACTGGATGCCGATCACTTCCGACCTGCCTGAAGAAACGGTGAACTGTATTGCCGAAGACCCTGTTTATGAGGGCTTTTTATATGCCGGCCTTCACCGGGGTGTTTTCATCTCGGTTAACAGAGGCAAAAGCTGGAACCTGCTGGGTAGGAACATGGCGCCTATGGTTATATCCGACCTGGTGATCCAGGAACGGGAACTTGATCTGGTGGCCGGAACCCACGGCCGGGGGATCTGGAAGATGAACCTCAGGCCGGTTCATCAGGCCTTTGGTGCCGGCATGCCGGAAGCAGGAAAGCTATTTCCGGTTCCCTTGCTCATGGCGCCCTGGTATAACGATACCCATCGTGATGTGAATGAGCAAAGCGTAAAGAAAACGGAGATCACCTGGTGGCAGCCTTCGGCGGGGCTGGTAAAGCTTGAGGTGGTGCAGGGAAACCGGACGGTATGGGAGCGGCAGACGGAGGGGACCCGGGGCATGAACCAGTTTCGCTGGGACGGGGTGTTTAAGGAGGAGGACAAGCAGGAGGCCTATTTTTTTCAGCGGAAGACCTACATCAGGCCAGGCTCGTATACGGTGAAAATAAGCGGGTTGGGGTTTGCCGACAAACAGGAATTAATTGTATCAGAACCAGAAAAATATGAGTAAACCCATTCTTGAAGTGTGCGCCGGATCCCTGGCTTCGGCGCTGGCAGCCCAGGAGGGCGGGGCCTTTCGTGTTGAATTGTGCGATAACCTCTGGGAGGGGGGCACAACCCCAAGCATCGCCACCATTGAGCTTGCCAGGCAGATGCTCAGTATCCGGATGCATGTCATCATCCGGCCGCGGGGCGGTGATTTCCTTTATAACGATTTGGAGTATGCCATCATCAGGCGCGATGTGGAGCGGTGCAAGGAGGCGGGAGCCGATGGTGTGGTGATTGGATTTCTGACGGCCGAAGGGCGCGTGGATGTTGAGAAGACCCGGGAGGTTGTTGAGCTTGCCCGTCCGATGGCGGTTACTTTTCACCGTGCCTTCGATATGTCGAGGGATCCGTATGAGGCGCTCGATGACCTGATAGCCTCGGGAGTTGACCGCATTCTGACTTCGGGGCAGAAGAATATGGCGCCCGCTGGGGTGGAGCTGATTGCCGAACTGGTGCGGCTCGCCGGCGGGAAGGTCATCATCATGCCCGGGGCAGGGCTTACTGAAGGAAATATCAGCGCTTTCGCACGGCAGGTGGGTGCCACGGAGTATCACAGCACCCTGCGGCGCCCGGTTGAAAGCGGGATGGTATTCCGGCGCAGCGATGTATTTATGGGCGGGCTGCCCCAGATACCGGAGTTTACCCTTCTCGAGTGCGACCCGGCACGGGTTACGGCCTTTATTGAAGAACTTAACAGGCTTGAATCATGATAAGCATTCCGGCAGATGAAATACGGTTATTCCGCGACCGGTTCGAAAAGGAACTGAAGGAAGATATCCTTCCGTATTGGATCAACCATGCCGTTAAGCCGGGAAAGGATGGTTTCTACGGTGCAGCCGACCTCGAGGGGAATCCGGTTGAGGCAAATCTATCGTGTGTGCTGACAGCCAGAATACTCTGGACCTATTCAGAGGCTGCAATCCATTACCCGGATCAGCCGGAGTACCCGGAGATGGCACATCTGGCATTCAGGGTGCTGCAGGATTCATTCCTCGATGCGGTAAACGGCGGCTATTTTATGGAGATCGCCCCCGACGGAACCGTAGCTTCGGATGTTAAGCACACCTATGCGCAGGCCTTCGTTATTTATGCCCTGAGCAAATACATGGAGCTGACACAGGACGAGAAACTCCTGAGCATCATCCGCGACTTTTACACGCTGCTCGAAGGCAAAGCAAAGGATCCGGACCATCCCGGCTATTTTGAGGCGTTCACACGGGACTGGAAGCTCTACGGCGAGAACCGGATGGCCGACAACAATGAACCCCGGACCATGAACACCCATCTTCATGTGATGGAAGCCTGGTCGGCACTCTGCCGGGTTTGGAGCGACCGGAAGGTCAGGCAGCGGCTCTCGGAACTGCTCGTCCTTTTTATGGATAAAATCATTCGTGAATCGGGCCATCTGGGTATCTTTTTCGATGATCAGTTTGAGGAGGCAGCCGCCTCGAAGGGGATCTGCTCGTTCGGTCACGATATTGAAGCCTCCTGGCTGCTCATGGAGGCTGCTGAAATTCTTGGCGATCCGGAGATCCTGGCCGGGATGAAGCCGCTTTGCATCCGGATGGCCGCAGCTGTTGCCCGTGAGGGTGTTGATCAGGACGGCGGGCTATTCCTCGAATCCACCCGTTTCGGGAGCCACCTTCGCACCAACAAGCATTGGTGGCCGCAGGCGGAAAACCTTGTTGGGTTCATGAATGCATACCAGATGACCGGCAGTCCGGAATACTGGGAAATCGTGAAAAAAGCCTGGAATTTCATCGATACACACCTGATCGATCACGTGCATGGCGAATGGTTCACAAAGGTCAGCCGGCTGGGCGTTCCCTACCTGGTGGAACCTGCCGGCGATCCGTCACCCTATTACCGCAACGACTGGAAGATCGATCCCTGGAAATGCCCGTACCATAATGGCAGGGCGATGATGGAGATGGTTAGGAGGTTAGG
>CAYWHP010000206.1:0-5434 GCA_964457845.1 uncultured Porphyromonadaceae bacterium
CTGATGCAATGGAATGGGTACCCGGCATACCGGGAATCCCGACCGATGATTTTACAGGGATTGGCAGGTATCCATTAGTTCAAGGGTCCGATGCCCATGTACCGGAAGTCATTGGAACCCGTTTTACTGTTCTGACTGTTGCGGAGAAGTCATTCAACGGAATCAGGGAGGCCTTGTTGGCCTCTTCGAAAAGATTATTATAAATGAGAGATTTGAGCCTTCACATATTGGATATTGCGGAAAACTCAATCAGGGCAGGGGCCAGGTGCATTGAAGTCAACTTTGACCTCGTCAATACTGAAATACTAAGGCTGACTATCGCCGACGATGGAAAAGGGATGGACGAGGAGCAGCTTAAAAGTGCCAGAGATCCCTTTTATACCACGCGGACGACTCGGGCCGTTGGCTTAGGCCTTCCACTTTTGTCCCAAAAGGCTGAACAGGCGGGAGGAGCATTTGAAATCTGTGCGGAACCCGGAATGGGTACTGATGTAGTCGCGACCTTTCGTACTACGCATCCTGACTGTCCGCCGGAGGGCGATGTGCCGGAATGTGCCTGGCTATTGATGGCAGTAAATCCGGAACGCAGGATCCGGTTTTCATTTACATGCCCTGATCAAAATTGGTTGTGGGACAGCACTATAATCCGTGATACGCTGGAGGGATTGTCAATGGCTGATAATTTGGTTAAATTTAGCGTGATCGGTTGGTTCAATTCCGATTTTGAACAGTTCTGTAAAAAAATTGTGCGAACGTAAATTATTGAATAACATTTATATCAGAGAAATGACCCAGGTAAAAACATTGGCAGACCTGAAGAAACTCAGGGAGGATCTCCAGGAAAAAATCCGGATACGTGAGTCCGGTGACCATCCGGAATCGACCGTACAGGTAAAAGTGGCAATGGCCACATGCGGTATTGCATCCGGAGCTAAGGATGTAATGGTATTTTTTATGGAAGAGCTTGAGAAAAGAAACATTGAATCGGTTGTAACACAGACTGGTTGTATGGGCTATTGTTATGCTGAACCGACAATAGAAGTAACCATGCCGGGGCAGGCTCCGCTGGTATTTGGTTTCGTCGACAAAAAGAAGGCGGACGAGATCATCGAGAAGTACATTAAAAATGGGCAGCTGGTAGATGGAATCATTCCGGTCACTTACCGGTCGATCAACCCCGAGTCGCAGGAGGCCAAAGTATGATCAGGTATAAATCCCATTTGCTGGTTTGCGGTGGTACAGGATGTAAGTCATCCGAGAGTGACATAATTGTATCCGCCCTAACCGAAGAGTTGCGAAATAATGGTCTTGAAAATGAGATCCAGGTAGTGTTAACCGGATGCTTCGGATTCTGTGAACAAGGTCCGATTGTCAAGGTTTTACCGGACAATACCTTCTATGTTGGGGTTAAGCCCTCCGATGCACCCGAGATCATTGCGGAGCATATAATCAAGGGAAGGCGGGTCAGGCGATTGCTCTACATTAACCCGGCAACTCAGGAGTCCGTTGAAGAATCCAAGGACATGAATTTTTATAAGAAGCAGCTCAGGATAGCCTTGAGAAACTGCGGCTTTATCAATCCCGAAAGCATTGAGGAATCTATTGCCCGAGATGCCTATGCCGCATTGGCCAAGGTACTTTCCGAGTATACTCCTGCCGAAGTAATTCGGATCATTAAAGATTCCGGGCTTCGTGGTCGCGGCGGCGGCGGCTTTCCTACCGGCTTGAAATGGGAGATAACCGCCAACAGTGAGGGTGATCAGAAGTATGTGGTTTGCAATGCCGACGAGGGTGACCCTGGTGCGTTCATGGACAGGTCGATCCTGGAAGGTGATCCGCACACCGTTGTGGAAGCAATGGCCATTAACGGGTACTGCACTGGTGCCGATAAAGGACTGGTTTATATACGTGCCGAGTATCCGCTGGCCATCGAAAGGCTAAAGATCGCCATATCTCAGGCCCGGGAGTATGGATTGCTGGGTTATAACATACTGGGTACCGGCTTTAATTTTGATATCGAACTGCGCTATGGGGCTGGAGCCTTTGTTTGCGGCGAAGAAACCGCGCTTATTCATTCCATGGAAGGTGAGCGCGGCGAGCCAACTTTTAAGCCGCCGTTTCCATCAGAATCCGGTTATATGGGTAAGCCAACCAACGTAAACAACGTTGAAACCTATGCCAATATTCCTCCAATTATTCTAAAGGGGCCCGAATGGTTCAGCTCCATCGGAACCGAAAAATCAAAAGGGACAAAAGTATTTGCGCTGGCCGGAAAAGTTAACAATGTAGGACTTGTTGAGGTTCCGATGGGAACCACCCTCCGTGAGGTCATCTTTGACATTGGCGGTGGAATCAAGGGAAATAAAAAATTCAAGGCTGTGCAAACCGGTGGACCTTCAGGAGGGTGTCTTACCGAACGGCATCTGGATATTCCGATTGATTACGACAACCTGATTGCATCAGGCTCCATGATGGGGTCGGGTGGTATGATCATCGTTGACGAGGACGATTGCATGGTTTCGATGGCTAAGTATTATCTCGATTTCACGGTTGAGGAATCATGTGGAAAATGTTCCCCATGCCGGATCGGCAACAAGCGATTGTTTGAGATTCTTGAAACGATCACCAAGGGCAAGGGGACTCCGGAAGACCTCGAACGGCTGAGGAACCTCAGCGAGGTAATTAAGGACACCTCACTATGCGGCCTTGGTCAGACATCACCCAATCCTGTTCTGTCAACCCTCGACAATTTTATTGATGAATATGAGGCGCACGTGGTTGAGCACAGGTGTCCGGCCGGACAGTGCCGTGATTTGATGGTTTACGGGATTCTTGCTGAAAACTGCGTCGGTTGCACGGCCTGCGCAAGGGTATGCCCGGTTGGTGCCATCAGCGGAGAGCGAAAGGAAGTCCATGTGATTAACCCGGCTATCTGTATTAAATGCGGCGCCTGCCTGGAGAAATGTAAGTTTAATGCTGTTTTTGTTTCTTAAGATTTGAATTTCATTCGTTATGGAGAAAATAAATTTAACCATTGATAACAGGCCTGTTCAGGTAGAAGCAGGTACCAGCCTGCTGAAAGCTGCTGAATCGGCAGGTATAAAAATACCAACGTTGTGCTACCTGCACCTTGAGGACCTGAACATAGAAAATAAGCCCGGCGGATGCCGGATATGTGTGGTTGAGGTTAACGGCAGGAAGAATCTGGCCCCCGCCTGTGCTACCCAGTGCCAGGACGGAATGGTTGTCAGAACCAATACTATCAGGGTACTGAATGCCCGGAAAACAGTGATGGAACTCATTTTGTCCGATCATCCTTTTGATTGCCTGATCTGTGCAAAAAGCGGAACCTGCGACCTTCAGAAAACGGCTCAGGACCTCGGTATCCGGGAAATCCACTATAAAGGCGAACAGTCGCATTATAAGGAGGACCGTTCACCGTCGATCATCCGCGACATGGACAAATGCATCCTGTGCCGCCGGTGTGAGATGATGTGCAATAAGTTTCAGACTGTCGGGGCCCTGTGGGGGATCAACCGTGGTTTTATGTCGGTTGTGGCACCAGCATTTGAACAGGATCTCGAGAAATCAACCTGCACCTACTGCGGACAATGTGTTGCGGTATGTCCAACAGGAGCGCTTACTGAAGTTGATCACACAAATCATATCATCCGCGCACTTGCGAACCCGAAAAAGACAGTTATTGTTCAGACAGCTCCGGCGGTTCGTGCGGCTCTCGGGGAGGAATTCGGTCTTGAACCCGGAACTCTCGTCACGGGGAAACTGGTATCGGCACTTAAGCAACTTGGATTTGACTATGTTTTTGATACCGATTTTGCAGCAGACCTCACGATCATGGAAGAGGGTACTGAGCTTTTACAGCGTCTTACAAATTATCTGAACGGTGACAAGAAGGAGTCATTGCCCATTTTAACCTCGTGTTGTCCGGCCTGGGTTAATTTCTTTGAGGAGTATTTCCCTGAGATGAAGGATATTCCATCGACAGCACGATCGCCACAGCAGATGTTCGGTGCGATTGCGAAAACCTACTTTGCCGACAAGATTGGCGTCTCCCGTAAGGATCTGGTTGTGGCATCCATAATGCCCTGTTTGGCCAAGAAATATGAATGTCAGCGCGAGGAGTTTAAAACAGATGGAAATCCGGATGTGGATTATGCCCTGTCAACACGTGAACTGGCAGCGCTCATCAAGCAGTCGAACATCGATTTTCTAAGCCTGCCTGATGCTGATTTCGATAACCCATTGGGTGAATCAACCGGTGCCGGCGTCATTTTCGGCACTACAGGCGGGGTGATTGAAGCTGCTATACGTACTGCCTATGAATTGTATACCGGTAAAACGCTTGAAAAGATAAGTTTTGAGGAATTGAGGGGAATGGAAGGGATCCGGCACGCCACAATCGATTTCGACGGTTTGGCAATCAGTATTGGAATTGCTCATGGTTTGGGCAATGCACGGGAGCTGCTGGAAAGCATCAAGGCGGGAACCTGCGGTTTTCATGCAATCGAAATAATGGCTTGCCCCGGAGGTTGTATCGGCGGTGGCGGTCAACCGTTGCATCATGGAAAATCGGGGATCATAATGGAACGGCAGAAGGCCCTGTACCGTGAAGACAGTCTGAAGCCAATCAGGAAGTCCCATGAAAACCCTTATATCATTGAGCTTTACAAAGAGTTTTTGGGTGAACCTCTGGGTGAGAAGTCGCATCATCTGTTGCATACCCACTATTTCGATCGTAGTAAGGTAAAAGTGGTTGTTCCGAAAACCAAAAACTGATTCTGAAAAATCATCAAGCAAAAAACAACATGTCCAGTATAAAAATAGAATTACACGATAGCCAGGTCAAACAACTTGTAGATGTTTGCCGGTCATTCAACAACAACCCGCTCGAACTGATCCATGTATTGCACAAGGCGCAAGGGATATTCGGTTATCTGCCGGCGGAGGTACAGGAGATTGTGGCCAGGGAACTAAAGGTACCTGTGGCAAAGGTTTACGGTGTAGTAACCTTTTATTCCTTCTTCAGCATGATTCCAAAAGGGCAGAACCCGATATCCATCTGCATGGGAACAGCCTGCTATGTGAGGGGAGCCGAAAAGGTGCTGGAAGAGTTCAGGAGAAAGCTCCAGGTTGAAGTAGGAGAAACAACGAAAGATGGTAAGTTCTCGCTTAACTGCCTCCGTTGCGTCGGTGCCTGCGGTCTGGCTCCGGTTGTTATGGTAGGGGATAAAACATACGGCAGGGTATCTCCTGATGGGGTTCAGGATATTCTGGGAGAGTATATGTAACAGGAGGGTCACGCCCCTAAGTGCACTTTTTGAGCGGGCGGGGGCGCCGCCCCTTTTTGGTCAGATATAGGAAACCTTTACTTCAAGAAGAAATTTCTTTTCAAGGGTTCTTGCTATCCTTTTAA
>CAYWHP010000207.1:0-5380 GCA_964457845.1 uncultured Porphyromonadaceae bacterium
CGGCGTCGGCAATGATATCGATCGCCCCGTTGCCCCGGTAGTACCAGGTTTCGGCATCGTATTTCGCCTTGGCCAGCGCCCAGGCGTTCTCCTCTTTGGTGCCGGTGGTGCCGTACACGAATACCATCCGGTGGTTGAAGGGCTCCTTGAAGGTGCCGTTCCGCACCGGGCCTTTGGCGTCGACGCCCGGTTCGGCGCCTGCGGCCCAGTGATCCCCTTTTGCCAGACAAATGGCTTTCCCGTCCTTCGGCCTGGCCATTCTCACCTCATCGCCGTCGAGGCGGATGGTGAGGCTGTCGCCGGTCATGCCAGCTGTGAGGAGGCTTACTACGGAGACGTTTTCGGTAGTGCCCGAGAAGGCACCCTTCGTACGATCCCTGTCGATCTTTATCTTGCTGTATTTCAGTGGTTCCTGCTGCTGAAGGACCGAAGCCCACCGATAGGTTGCGGACACGGCGGGGTTGGCGGTTATGAATTCGATCCGGTTCACGGCGCTGTCGGGTTTGATTGTGTGCGACCGGAAAAACTCGAACAGCGGCGGCCAGTCGACGCTTTCGTTGCTCCACCAGTGGTTGCCGCCGGGGTATTCGTAATAGGCGAAATCGGCGTGGAACTGGCCGAGGAGGCCGCGCATGAGGCGGGCGTTCTCCACCGGCACCGTGGGATCGGCATCGCCGTGGTGGACATATACGCCGTGGGCGCCGAAGTTGCGCACCAACTCCGGCACGTTGCTGCCGCTGCTGGCGCGCCAGAGGTTCTGCTCATTGATGTTGTCGCCGGGCACCGGGATCTTGCCGTCGGCCGAGGCATACGCCATCAGCGAAGCATATCCGGCGCACGGGGCGATGGCCGCCCACTTGCCCGGGTAGGTGGCACCCAGGTACCAGGTGCCGTGACCGCCCATGGAGTGGCCGGTGAGGTATATGCGCGACGGATCGGGCTTAAATTGTTTCTCTGCAATGGCCAGCACCTCGAGCGCATCGAGCCGGCCCCAGTCTTCCCAGTTGAAGCCGCGCGGACGCCGGTTGGTTGGTGCCACCAGGGTTCCCCATTCTTTAGCCTGATAGGCCCTTGCCTGACCGATGGCTTCCACCCCTGCACCGTGAACGGAAAGAAACAGGGCGGCCGGTTTGGTTTGGTCGCCCTTCATCGGGTTGACGGCATAGTATTGCACGCTTCCGTCGATCTCACTGATGAAGGTGCAGCTGTAGGGTTCGCCGGCGGCTACCGATTCGATGTTTACCGTTGATTCTGTAATGGTTTTCCCGTTCGAAACAACCGCCAGCCTGCAGGGATAGGACCCTTTGGCCGTTACAGCCTGACCGTCGAACAGGAAGGGTACCTTGCGGGTGCTGTAGGGCAGAATGGCCGGCAGGGTCTGGGTGGCCGCACGGCCCAGCAGCTCGGAGCGCATGGCGAGTCCGGCGAGCGGCTTCGCCGAAGTGTTGATCAGAACTACCGCTCCCAGGAGAGCCTTATTCTCGTTTCCCGGAACAACATGCGGCAGCGTGGGATCGTCGGTCATCAGCACCACGGGACTGGCGGGCAGGATCAGTCGGACTGTCGCCGATGCGCGGAACCCGGATGCACGGATGTATAATTCATTGATTCCCTTTTTAATCTGTACCGGCAGGTGGAGCCATCCGCTGGAATAGGGATCGCCCGGATGCGGCGCGCCGTTCCAGTAGCACATGGCATTGCCCGCGATGTTCAGGATCCCGCCCCGGTCGCGGTCTGATTTATAGGTAAGGTAAATGTAGCCGCTGGCCGCCTCCCGGCCGGTGAACCGGCCCGTGCTGTCGGCCCGGATCGCCTTCCAGGTGACATCAGTACCCTGCGGGTTGGTGAACAAAACGCCGCCTTCAACCGGTTTTACATAGCCGGCGGCGTACATCCGTGCTGCGAGCTGATCGGTGAACTGTGCCTGACGGCCGTACTGGTGGCTGTTGGCTACCGCGAGTCCCTGTTGGAAACGGATGGTGTCCTGGGCTGCGGCGGGCGAAGCGGGCAGCAACAAAGCCAGGAGAGTGATTCGCAAGAGTTTCATATGCAATGGGTTGAGATTAACCGTTTGTTTGGTTAATAATACCGATTTTCCGCGGGATGGTCAAGAGGGGTTCCTTTTCAGTAGTGGTTTGTTACCAGCAGACATGATTATTCTTCATTTTTTGATTTCTATCTGTTAACGAGCATCTCCAGCGATCTTTCCACCAGCTTTAGCAACCCTTTTATGTTGATCAAATCCTTTGGGTTTTGTATTTGTTATGATTTCGTTGCCACTTCAGTCAAAGAAAAGCAACTGTCAAAGCTACTTTTCGGTAATTCCACAGGACCCACATGTACTTTATCAACTTGATAGACATGAATATAAAGAAGGATTTTTAATAATAACAGGATTAAGGGCATATATTAAAAAAGTGAGCGGCGATGCAGCTGAAATCCTTTTGTGATCCCTGAAATGGCTATTCGATCATAATCGATGTAATTCCAAACGGCAACAGCTGAATGGAGTTTCCCATTTCGTCTCCGGGCAGTTCATCGGCAATACAGCTCCGTATCGATTTGGGTTTGATGCCCGGAAATGACAAGTTCACAGTTTCTGCTTTATCCGAGACCGACCGAAACCGGATAATCATCGATTTTCCATCTGCCGATGTCTTGACGATGGAGATGAAAACCTTATCGTTATCGATTTTTACAGGAGCATTGACGCTTACCTGCTTCTTTACCGGAGAGGCAATCAGCGGTTGTGCCTGCTCCAGGCCGAAGCGGTTGGCTCTGACCGCATCATATCCACCTTGATGGGGCAGCAGTTTGTATCGGAAGTTAATTTTACCTTCCTGCGATAGGGGAAAGTTGGTATGCCAGTGATTATTCAGCGCCCATGAATAGATGGTTGAGCTCATTGGCAGGCGTTGTATCCATGCTGGTGACTGAATGGCTGCTCCTATAATGTTGGCAGTCATCTTCCCGCTTTCGAAAGTGGGAGCATCCAGGGAGCACCAGGTTATGCCCTTCTCTTCGCTGGAGATGTCGAGCCAGCGTTGAAAGCATATCCAGTTTCGGTTGGCTGCAGGAAGCTGATCGGCATCAATCTCAACCACGCCCCAGGGAATATCGATACGGGTACGACCGTTGGGAATGTCGAAAGCAAAACCAAAATGAATCCCCTCCTTTTCGGTGGTTGCGATTTTGTCCACCTGGTTATCGATTTCGATGGCAGGATTTCCGGCAACCAAACGAACCTCACGAATCAACTGAACACAGCCATCGGCTTTCGACTCCACCACTATGGAGCCAACAAGCGGCCCGTTCTCCCGGATAACCGTCTTTACTTCCGTCGGTCCGGTGGCTGGGTTGCCGCTTCCCGGAAGATACCGGTAACTGTTGATTTTGCAACTATCCTTCTGGTTCGCGAAATCAACACCGGTGATATCTTTTATGCTGATAATATCTCCGGAAGCCGGATCAATCCGGACCGTAACCAATCCATTGTCAAGGGTATTTCCTTTAGCCAGTTTTTCTTCAGTTGGCTTGGCCGGTTCAGGACTCAGGGTGTAGTTTTTTGTTCCGAAAGCCGGAACATCCGATGACCAGAACACCAGCTCCCCGGTGCTCAGCCGTTGAGACAGCACCGGATTGTTGTTCTCATCTTTTACCGATGAGAACCCTTTGCTTTGCTCGCCGGTAAGGGTTATCAGTCCGCTGCGCGACCATGCCAGGGTGTTAAACACTCCCACATCCTTGGATTTGCTGACAGCATATGGTTTCAGGGCGCCCGAAAGCAGCTGAACGCTGCTCGCTTCGGCCGTTTTGAAGAAGTTCTGCTTCACCCTCCATATTTCATTTTGCATATCGGCCTGCGACGGATTCATATAGCACCAGGTATGCTCCGAACCCATCAGCACGTTTCGCCAGGCCTCATTCAGCGCTTCACGCGGCGCTTTTTCACCCGGATGCAGCATCGACCATAGCATATTGGACTGAATCAGCCGTTCTTTCGAGTGGCGATTCATCGATGTTTCTTTTGCTGCCGTACCCAGGCCATCGGTCCAGTATTCGGTAAAATCGCCCCGGAGCGATGGAATGATATCGCCATATTTTTTCTCGAATGCCGACATGATATCGGTTGAACTGGCGATGACCAGGCGAGGATAGGCATATTCTTCGTTCCAGCTTTTTACGGCTTCAGGAAGATCGGCATCGATGGGCGTATTATCGGCCATGGCCCAGGTCATCGGGAACAGATCATACGGATAAAGACGGTCGTTTTCCAGTTCTTTCAGTTTCCCCCACAAATAGCCATCGATGAAGCTTTCGCGGGGAGTATCTGTTTTTACGATCTGTATTAATTTCTCGGGATCTTTTTGTCCGGCCATGGATGGCCAGTATTTATATCCTTTGAGCCTGGCTCCGGGAGTGTAATCGCCGGGTTGAAGAAACAGGATTTTTGAAACACCGTCAGGGCCAATCCACCAGAATGGCCTGAAACTGACCTGGTAGGATAAGCCGGTACGGTCGGAGCCGTTGAAGGGTACAAAAGCATAGCTGATTCCAAACTGAGCGGCCATGGGAACGATCCCCCACGACATGCCCGGGATATCAACCTGAACGATCGTGCGTACCGGAACACCGGTCAGTTTTTCCAATCGCTTGGCTTCGCCGAAAAGACCCGGGAATTCTTCATCGGCAGTCACGCTGGTGTTGTCGTTGATATAACCGGCATCCAGGCATACATAACCCTTTCGGATCGCATCGAGCACCTCCTCTTTTTCGGCAAGAGTGGCACTATTCAGATATCGTTCAACCGGCCAGATCACTTCCGGATTCCAAATGTAACGAGCGCCTTCGGGATAGTTAGCCGTTTCCTTTGCCAGCTTTATCCCGTTAATGAGGTTTCGTTTGTGAATAATCTCAACATTCGCGTGGGTGTTGGTATAGCCGATATCGACATGCGAGTGGGGATAGATATAAACCGTCCATTGCCTTTGTTTTGGCAAAACAAACGACTTACGCAAAATATTCTTTCCCGATTTTAGTGTTATGAATAGCTGAACATCCTTATCAACGCCAACTTCGGATGGCAGGACGACTTTTACAGACGCTAATCCGGATTCAATTGCAGGAATAGCGGTCAACGTTTTTTTCCCTTCAGCCTCTACCTCAATTTCGGCAGCCGGATACAAATTGTGACCTAAAAAGGCGAGTTCGATTTCACGTCCCGGCTTCCCATCTTTGCCGTATCGGTATATACTGGTTGATTTGCATTCGATATCCGTAGGAAATGGCAATCCAGTCCCGGCAATAGAAGTCGTAACCTCGCCTGAATTTTGCGCCAGGCCATTCAGACAGAAAATTGTCAGCATAGCGCTCAGTAACG
>CAYWHP010000208.1:0-5290 GCA_964457845.1 uncultured Porphyromonadaceae bacterium
AATTAGTGAGCGCAGCGAACCAATTAGCGAGGCGCAGCCGAGCACAATTAGCGAGCGCAGCGAACCAATTAGCGAGCGCAGCGAACCAATTAGCGAGGCGCAGCCGAGCACAATTAGCGACCGCAGGGAGCCAATTAGCGAGGCGAAGCCGAGCACAATTAGCGACCGCAGGGAGCCTACTCCATCAGGAAGGAAAGGTCGCCTCCCGGCTGCACCTCCCGCGGCTCGAGGCCCTTGCGGAATATCCGGGCAGGGCGCGGACCGGTCAGGCTTACCTCATGGTTGCGGACTTCGAGCATGGTGGCTTCGCGGAGGCCGACCACCCAGATATCGGGGTTGATCTCGAGAAACTCCTGAATGCGCTGTTCGCGTGTTTCCCCGGCATGACCCTCCGGATGGGCATCGAGGTAATGGGGGTTGATCTGAAAAGGCACCAGGCTGCAGGCATACAGGCCAACAGGATCGATGATGGGCATGTCGTTGGTGGTGCGGATGGTGGGGCAGGCCACGTTGGCGCCGGCACTCCAGCCAACAAATGGCGTGCCCGTAAGCACCTTTTCGCGGATCGGATCAATGAGCGCATAATCGTGCAGGAAACGGGTGAGCTGCCAGGTATTGCCTCCTCCGATAACGATGGCTTCGGCCGCTTCAACGGCCTGCACCGGTGAACCGTAACGATGGATCGATTCCACCTCGATCCCGAGTTCGGCAAACCGGTCGGCCACCTTTTTCTCATACGCATCGAACGAGAAGGTAACGGCGGCATATGGCAGGAAGAGCACCTTGCCAACAGTTGGTTTCAGGAAATTCCGGATCTGTTCCTTCGGGTGGCTCAGGTAGCTCTCCCCGGCATTGGTTGAATTGCTAATCAGTAAAAGTTTCATGGTTCATTCCCACCTTTCAGGCGGTCGGTTAGTTTTTCCCGGTTAAAGTTATCCGGGTTCCTTTCAATATCAAAATAGATACATTGATTATCTAATGCATTGTAAACCATTAGTTTACCACTGAGCGGCTCGCCTGCCCCGGTGATTATCTTGAGGGCCTCGTTTGCTTCCATGAGCCCGATGATGCCCGGAATCACACTGTAGATACCGAGGTGCGGCCGCTGCGTTGCCTCGCCGGATTCATCTTCCGGATGCAGGCACCGGTAGCTCGGACCTCCCCTGTGGTTAAACACGGACACCTGCCCCTGGTATTTATGGATCGCCGCATGCACCATCGGTATGTCGAGCAGGATGCACGCATCGTTTACGGCATACCGCGACTCAAGGTTATCGGTGCAATCCACCACCAGATTGTACCCGCGCAGGATTTCGAGCACATTGGAGGCATTCAGCCTCCGGTTGATCATCACCAGACTGACGAAGCTGTTCATCTCCTTCATCTTCGTACTGGCCACGATCGACTTCAGCTTGCCGATATCGCTGAATCCATAGAAAACCTGGCGCTGAAGGTTCGATATCTCAACCTGGTCATTGTCGACGATCCCGATACGGCCAACCCCGGCTGCCGTAAGGTACTGGATCACCGGGCAGCCGAGACCGCCCGCACCCACCACCAGCACCTTCGCGTTCCGGATGAGCGTCTGGCCTGCTTCACCGATCTCTTCAAGCATCAGGTGACGCTGGTACCGTATTTTTTCGGGTTCGCTCAATGGTATCATGCGGCGAAAGGTATAAAAAATACGAACCGGTATAATGCACGTAGAGACGCATGATCATGCGTCTCTACCGGAAATTTTGATGGTGATTGCGATATATCGGATCAGGTTCCGAAGTGCAGGCCTACGGTTATCGGGTAGATTTCCGGGCCCATGCAGTTCTTGAAGAGGGTGAGCGGGGAGTAGCTGGCGAAGATGGCCATGTCGCCGTATCCTACGCGGGCCGTGAAGCTGTAGTTGAAGTTCCGCAGGTAGAAGTCATCCTTGATCTTGACCTTCTGCTTTTCATCGTTTACAATATACTTCTGCACCTGGCGCGATCCGATCCGAAGGCCGCCCACTACACCGGCCGAGAGCTTGATGCGGTGGTTTTCACCATATACCGGGATCTGGAATTCCACCATCAGCGGGAGGTTCAGGTGCCATATACCCAGCCTGTTCTTGTACAGTTCCATGTCGACGGGCTCGCTGGTGATACCATCGTCGGTTTTCAGGAGGCTGAAATCATCGGCAAAGCGGTAGTTGGTATAGCTGAATCCGAGTCCGGTTACAATTCCCACATAGTTTTTGATGATCCCGAGCGACTTCTCGGCGAAGTTGAAGTTGAAATTCATGCTGTTGGCAACCTTAAGGTCCATGAAATCGTTGCCATCCTGGAAGAGGTTCAGTTCATCGGCTGAATTGAACCGGGCGAAATTGGCCAGGCCCAGCTCAAACCCGCCCCAGGTGCCGTCCATCCGGCTCAACGACTTATGCTCATGGCGCTCTTCCTTGCCTTCGTAATTTTCCGTGATAACCTTGCCGCTTTCATCGGTTACAATCCGGATATCCTTGTCACCGTCGACGATCACCGTGTATTTTTTATTGCCGATACGGATTTTGGAGGTATCGGATTCCTGTCCGTAGCTGTTCAGTCCGAAAAGGACCAGGGCCGCTAATGCCAGTAATGAGAATCTTTTCATGATGTTCTGTTGTTAGAATTTGATGATAGGACGGACAGCCATTTTGAAAAGTTACAGCCTGTCTGCAAATTATCTGGCCGACTGGCCGCGGACGGGTGCTGCAACATCAAGGAGCCGTGAATTGAAGGATACGGCAAGGATCTGGCCATTGTCATCATACTCCCGTCCGAGTTTCATATCGGTACCGGCCAGGGCATTGATCTTGTCGACACCGGCGCCGGCAACTTCCCACATCGAGAAGCGCGTTTTTTTCACCAGCCCTGGATCCTGGCCCAGCACTTTCGACCGGAACAATTGCAGCGCAAGCTGCGGCAGGGTGAGCACATCTTCAGGAGAAGGAATGCTCAAAACCGGTGCATACGATGAGGCATACAGGAGCCGGGGGGTTTCGGGCTGCGGTATTCCGGCAACCGGGAAAATCGTTCTCCCTGCGAGGGATTCCATCTGAATAAACTCTCTTGTGACAGGTGCTGTTTCGATAATTTCTGCGGGTATGGCTTTTGTGGAAGCTCCCTGCCTTACGGCCTTTTCACCGGAAACCGGCGATTCAGACAGGCTGTTTCCGGCAATCAGGTCGGGTGTTTCGGCGGCAGTGCCGCTTTCCGGTGCGGGTTGTCCGGTGGTAGCGGCGGGCTGATTGGTTTTGGCGAGTTCCGGTGCGGAAACCTCCTGTGCGCGCGGCCATAAGAATAATGCCAGAAGGATGATAGCTGCAGCAGAGATTCCGGTGACCAGCCATGGCGTGAATACGATGCTCTTTTTGCGGAGCTCTGCTTTGCCGGGATATATTACATGGCGTGCCGGATCCAGTTTTGTGAGCAGGAATTCCGAATAAACCCCCTCGAGGCGGGCATCTTCCATAATGCGGGTATCAAACGCGGCGGCTTCGGCTTCGGTAAGGTCGCCTTCCATGCGGGCGATGCACAGCTGATCGGTTGTTGAAATGCCGGGGATGTCATTGGCACTTTTTAGCAATGATGCCTTCGGGGTGAATATCTCGCTGCCGGCGGGCAGGGCGGCACCGGTAACGCCGCTGAGCTCCTCCCGGAGATCCGGATTGACCGCCAGGAAATCGAGAAGGATATCGATCTGATCGTTGGTCAGCTGCCCGTCGAGATAGTCGAGGAACCAGCCTTCGTAATTGTCTCTTGTCAGTGTTTCCATGTCATGCCAGTGTTTCAACGCTGCCCACAAAATCCTTCAGGAAGACCCGGGCGCGGTAGATGTATACCTTAACCTGCGACTCCGAAAGTCCGGTCATACCGGAAATCTCCTTGTATGAATAGCCCTCGTAGTCCCTAAGCATGACCACTGAACGCTGGTCGGCCGGCAGCCGGGATATCCCCTGCTCCAGCTTCTCCATGATGTCGGAGTACTGCTCGCTGTGCGAGTAGTCGCTCATGCTCACCGTTTCCCAATCTGCCATTCGCTTGTCCACGCGGGTCTGATCGATTAATTTGTGGTAGGCGGTCGTAAATAAATAGGACTTGGCCTTTTCTGCCGCAACCTGTTCCACATTGATCCAGAGTTTCTCGAATGAATCCTGTACCAGGTCGCGGGCTTTCTCTGTATCACGCAAGTTCTTCAGCAGAAACCGGTATACGGCATCTGCATGCTGGTTCACACAACGGTTGTAATCGTTTACAGTCATTTTTTAAGGAGCAGGCAATGGTGTGACGAAGTTACGGCAGGAATAGTTACAGTTTGGTGCAAATTTTTGACTTTTGCATGAAATCGTGACGCGTGATGCGAATCGTGACGCGTGACGCGTGACACGTGACGCGATGTAGAGACGCATACTTGCGTCTCCTGTGCCTGATGAAAACTTCTGTTATGAAAAAAACCATTCTGTTCGGCGTTGCATTACTGCAACTATTTCTTTTACTACAATTTAACTTATCCCCGGTTGCCGCCCAGTCGCCTGAACAATCGGTTACTGCCGTGCTCTGGTTCCAGCGGTCGGCCGAATACAGGGCGCTCTGTTACCAGGCCTACAACCTGGCGGAACTCCGGATACGTGAATACCTGGCCAAAGGAGAACACGAGCGGAAGCCTGCGGTCATCTTCGATATCGATGAAACCCTTCTCGACAACAGCCCGCAGGAGGCAGCGAACATCCTCACCGGCAAGGGATACAGCGAGGAGAGCTGGAAAGCCTGGGTCGACAAGGCATCCGCCGCTACAGTGCCGGGCGCACTCGAATTTTGCAGATGGCTGGCAAGCAATGAGATAGAGGTATTCTATGTTTCGAACCGCAAGAATTCCGATGGTACATTTACGCTCCTTAACCTACAGAAATACAATTTCCCGTATCCCGACAGGAACCACCTTTTCCTGAAGGGGGATACCTCCAGCAAGGAGTTCCGCCGCAGTGTAATCGCCAAACAGTTTGACATAATCATGCTGGTGGGCGACAACCTGTCGGATTTTGCAACGGTGTTTGAGGATCGCACGGTTAATTTCGGGTATGCCGCTGTCGACAGCCTCCGCACCGAATTCGGCAAACGGTTTATCGTTCTCCCGAACCCCATTTACGGCGACTGGACGAAGCCGCTGAAGGGCGAGCGAAAGGGGTGGCTTAAGACCGAATAGGCTCCCTGCGGTCGCTAATTGTGCTCCCTGCGGTCGCTAATTGTGCTCCCTGCGGTCGCTAATTGGTTCGCTGCGC
>CAYWHP010000209.1:0-5263 GCA_964457845.1 uncultured Porphyromonadaceae bacterium
CTGCCCGGGCAGAATCCTGGAAGCACGGTGAAGCTTCAGGGGTTCCCGGACGAACCTTTGCACTACCGCCTATACGACCTCGACAAAAAGGAGGCCGTTGCGACCGGCAGTTTTCAGAAAAGCGGCGCTTTGACCTTGCCGGAGAAAGGTAACAGCTTCTTCCTGCTGGTCACGCAGTAGGGGTATGTAATTCACGGCTGACCGAAAAGGAGAGAAGGGGAGTGGAGGAATATCTTTAACGGAAATGGATTTCAGGAGTTAAAACTATTTAAATATGAAATATCAACTAAACACAATTCTTTTTATCCTGTTTTTATCAGGCTTGCCGAATGCTGATTGTCAGGCTGAAGTCAGGCTGCCGGCCATAGTCTCGTCCAACATGGTGTTGCAGCGCAATGCCACCATCAACTTGTGGGGCTGGGCGTCGGCCGGGGAAAAATTGGTTATCACGGCATCCTGGCTGAATCAGCCGGTAAAGATCACTGCAAGCGGGGCCGGAGAATGGAAATCTGCAATTCAGACAACTGGCAGTAAAGAGCCTCAAACCATCAGAATTAAGAGCACCGGTTCCGACATCTTCCTCGAGAATATTCTCTTTGGAGAGGTTTGGCTTTGTTCGGGACAATCCAATATGGAACAACCGGTCAGGGGTTATTTTGGCCAGCCCACCGCCGGTTCCCAAATGGCAGTTGCCACTGCGAACAACAGCAAACTGCGTTTGTTTACAGTGGAAAAGCAGGCAGGGATTTCTCCAAAAAGCGAACTGGAAGGTTACAGAGGCTGGCAACCGGCCAATCCTGAAAGTGTAAAAGAATTCAGCGCAATCGCCTATTTTTTCGGACAACAATTACAGGAGATACTGGATGTACCTGTGGGAATGATTCATACTTCATGGGGAGGCAGTTTGATTGAAGCCTGGATCAGCGCTGAAATGCTGGGCTCCCTTGAGAAATTTGACCTTACAAATGCAGATCTTACGCGGGGCAATCGTTTCCCCACCGTTCTGTTCAACGCCATGATCAATCCGTTGATTCCTTATACCATTAAAGGGGTATTGTGGTACCAGGGCGAGGCCAATGCAAGTCAGCCGGAGAAGTACAAAACGCTGTTCCCCGCCATGGTGAAAGACTGGCGAACCCGTTGGGGAATCGGTGATTTTCCTTTTTACTATGTTCAGATTGCTCCGTATGCCTATGGGTGGGAGGGGGCCGACAATATTGTCCCGCTCATGCGCGAGGCGCAGGTACAATGCCTGGATCTGATTCCCAATTCCGGCATAGCTATTACCCTGGATATCGGGGAAGAAAAGATCATTCATCCCGCAAAGAAGATTGAGGTGGCTGACCGGTTGCTTTTCAACGCACTGAATCAAACCTATGGACATGCGGCGGTGGATTTTTCAGGGCCGGTGGTGGATTCTGTTATCCAGCTGGATGAGCGGATCAGGTTGGTTTTTAAGCATGCGGAGTATGGAACTTACTGCCCCGGTTCATTGGAAGGGTTTGAAATTGCCGGATCCGATAAGGTCTATTACCCCGCAGTCGCTCTGATCAAAAGGGATGGAATTTATGTACAGAGCGATCGGGTTAAAAGCCCCGTAGCTGTTCGTTACGGTTGGCGCAGCTGGGTGCGGGGAACTTTGTTCGACACCAATTTGCTGCCCGCTTCCTCGTTCAGAACCGATCGCTGGGATGATGCCACGCGGTTTATGCAGTAGTTCTAAAAAAACAGTATGAAAAAGAAAAAAGAATTAATCGTTTACCTTCTTTTAATTGTTTTGGCCTGTCCTGCCTATGCCCAGCAGAACGCATCCCAGGGCGCATCGATGCGTGATGCCTATATCGGCGGGTACATGATTGCGAATGTGGAGAGAGTGAACACAACCTTCAACGCGGGTTACTCGATGTATGTGGCAGCCTATCCTTTGGTGAAGGAGTATCCGGGAAGGGAGTTTCAGTCGGGCTTGTTTGGTACCTGGATGTTTCCGCAGAACAACGCGCCTTTGCCGGTGAAGGATTTCTATACCGATATTGAAGGAGGGCTTGGCTGGTGGCGTGATACGGAATATGCGACCGAAACGCCCAAATTCATTATGGGCGGAGTACAACTGAATTTTGTTGGATGGGCCAACGGGCCGGGTGCGGGTCAGGGCCGGGACTGGAGCACCGATAAAGGAAAATATGGGGTGGCTCAGCTGAGTCCCTGGATATTGTGGCCTCCTGACGGACTGAATCTTAAGCAGGGTACCTGTGGCGAATTGTTTGGCAGCGGGTACCTGCCTCTGCCGCTAACGGAGCCAAAATCCACAACGGCAGGTGCAAACGTTCCTACCGGCAACCAGTGCTGGACCCTGTTCCTGAACACCGGGAATTTCAAGGGTCCGGTTGCATTCTTTACCCCTTATTTCTGGACCCGCGCATCAGTGGATGATCCCCGGGTCAGCGGGTTGTTTCTGGATCAGCGACCATCAGATGCCAATAAAGCCTTTCAGATGGAAACACAGCATATCCGTTCCGCTGAAGCCACTGATTCCAAAGGACAAATTTATGCACGGGTGGCGCCTACCCAGTATCCTCTCGGACCTGATGGTAATTCGGATCTGCTGCATCGCCTGATGGTCTATAAAAAGAAAGCACTGTGGGACAAGGTCGACGCCTGGTTTAAGGGTGGCCCCCCGGCTGATGGCACTATTGATCTGGCGGGAGCCACCATGCAGAAATTTCTGAAAGGAGTGTATTCAACCTGGAATTTGCAAGGAGCTCATATCCCTGAGAATAAGCGTGCCAATCTGAATTTTACTTCGTATATGAATGCCCAGGTCACCGATATTTCAACGTTAAGGGTTCGCTGGGAAGGTGACCTTGTCACGCGAAGAGAAACGGGCAGCGGTTCTGTGGTTACTCTTCCTGAATATTATAAACTGGTAAAAACCGGCAGCGACGACAAAGGTGAGTGGATTGCCGTGGCACCCGAAGAGGTGCCGGAAGAAACCGGGTTGCAACAGGTTAACTTCAGGAGTACTGACGAAAGAACCTCGGTGGGTTACATTACTCCTGCAAACAGAGAGAGCTGCTGGAATACTCCTGGTCCGGTTGCCGGACCGTTCGAGGCGTATCCGGGCGACGGCAGCATGGTAACCTACTTCTGGTACCGGTTTGCCGACCAGCCTGCGTTACTGAATGCCGACCTGAGCAAAGAGGAGCGCGAAGAGATGCAAAGGCGCGTTGAATTGCTTCACCGGAACTGGACCAGGGAAAGGGAGTACCTGCCTGCACCCTTAATCGGCCAACTGGCGGACATTGACCCTGCCCTGATTGTTACGCCACCAATAGGTCTGGAGGCGGGGTATGTTCCGATTGTTGTTCGCCAGGAATTGGCAGTGGTGAATTCTGCGGAAAGTACTGTCATTGGCAGGCTTCCTGAAATTGTAGTGTTCCCAAATCCGGCATCACATTTTTTAAATATTTTACTACAAACCGTTCCCGGCGCCAGTTCGAAACTTCAGCTGATGGACATTACGGGGAAAATCATTCAAACGGTAAAACTTTTTAATACCCGGGAAGTGCTGGATATCCGTTTCCTGCCGGCTGGGGTATACCTGCTGAACTTTATCGATGGTAAATCATCAGAAAAAATTAAATTTATTAAATCGGAATGAGGCTCAAATTCAATGAAATCATTAAAACTATCTAAATATGAAACACTTATTTAACCTGATCATTGCATTATTGCTAACCACCATGGTTTCGGCACAGGACAAATCCGCTGCCGGTAAACCGATCCGCGAGGTCAATGTTGGCGGGTACATGATTACGAAAGTTGAGAAATCAGATACTAGCTTCAATGCGGGTTACTCGATGTATGCGGCCGCCTGGCCTTTGGTGAAGCAGTATCCCGGCAGGGCCTTTCAATCCGGCCTGTTCGGCACGTGGATGTTTCCGCAGAACGATACGCCGCTGGCCAGGAAGGATTTCTATACGGATGTTGAAGGCGGTCTGGGCTGGTGGAACGATACCGAATATGCCACGGAAACGCCGAAATTCATCATGGGCGGGGTTCAGCTGAACTTTACCGGCTGGGCCAACGGTCCCGGTGCGGGGCAGGGCAGGGACTGGAGCAATGATAAGGGAAAATACGGAGCCGCACAGCTGAGTCCATGGATACTCTGGCCGCCCGACGGGCTGAACCTGAAACAGGGCACGTGCGGTGAGCTGTTTGGCAGCGGCTACCTCCCTTTGCCGCTCACCGAGCCGAAAACCGTCACCGCCGGAAAGGATATTCCTACCGGGAACCAGTGCTATACCCTTTTCCTCAATACTGCCAATTTCAAGGGCCCGGTTGCCTTTTTTACCCCCTGGTTCTGGTCCGCGGCAACGGTTGATGAACCGAAACTGAAAGGTATGTTTCTGGATCAGCGCCCGACACAGGCCAACAAAGCATTCCAGATGGAAACGCAGCATATCCGTTCCGCAGAGGCCACTGATTCCAAAGGTCAGGTTTACGCCCGTATCGCTGCGACACAATACCCTCTGGGACCTGATGGGAACTCCGACCTGCTGCACCGCCTGATGGTCTACAATAAGAAGGCAATCTGGGACAGGGTGGAGGCATGGTTTAAGGGAGGTGCACCGGCTGACGGCAAGATTGATCTTGCAGGTGCCTACATGCAGAAATTTCAAAAAGGAGTGCGATCGAACTGGAGTTTATACGGTGATCATATCCCGAAAGATAAGCGTGCCTTGCTGAACATTACTTCCTACATGGATGCCAACGTAACGGATTCCGCCACCTTAAGGGTTCGCTGGAGCGGCGACCTGGTTACACCGATAAAAACAAAAAATGGTTCATTGGTTACTCTTCCCGAATATTATAAACTGGTGAAAACCGGGACTGACGAAAAAGGTCAGTGGGTTGCCGTGTCACCGAAAGAGGTGCCGGCAGAAACCGGACTGCAGAAAGTTGACTTCAGCAATCCCGACCCAAGGACTCCCGTTGCGTATGTAACGCCTGATGAAAAGGAGAGCAGCTGGAAAACCCCCGGTCCGGCAGCCGGTCCATTCAAGGTGAAACTGGGTGACGGCAGCACAGTTACCTATTACTGGTACCGGTTTGCCGACCAACCCGCACTGATGAATGCCGATATGACGAAAGCCGAGCGGGAAGAGATGCAACGGCGGGTTGAATTGCTTCACCGTAACTGGACAAAGGACCGTGAATACCTGCCGGCACCCATGATCGGGAAACTGGCTGAAATAGATCCGGC
>CAYWHP010000210.1:0-5207 GCA_964457845.1 uncultured Porphyromonadaceae bacterium
GAAACGGGATACGGGATTCGTGAAACGGGATACGGGATTCGTGAAACGGGATACGTGAAACGGGATACGGGATACATGAAGCTGAGTTCAAGCCGGAACCATCCCTTCGACACTTCGGCAGGCTCAGTGCGGCGCAGCTCAGGGACCGGCAACCCGTAACCCGAAACCCGAAACACGAAACACGAAACATTTCAAACCCTAAACGCTCAACCCGAAACCCGGAACCCGGAACATTTTTTAACCCTTCAAACAATAAAACATGAAACGCAGGGAATTCGCTGGGAAAACAATATTATCGGCCATGGCCTTATCATCCGCCCCATTTTTGGGTATGGCCCAAACGCCCAATGCCCCTGCCCGATCGATCAAAAAAGGGATCATGTGGGGGAATATCGGCTACGGGAAAAGCATCCTTGGAAAGTTTCAGGCTGCAAAAGCTGCCGGTTTCGACGGGGTGGAGGTGTACAGCCATCTCAACCGCGACGAGGTGCTGAAAGCAAAAGAAATGACAGGTCTGATCGTACCTTCGGTTTGCGGATCACTGCAGGGTAAATATCCTTTGTCGGATCCTGATCCCAATGTCAGGTCACAGGGAATAGAGGCTTTGCAAGTGACCATCGAAGATGCAAAAATCTATGGTTCGGATACCATATTGTTCGTTCCCGGAAGGGTAAACGAAAATGTTGGTTATGATGAGTGCTGGGACCGGTCGGCTGCGGAACTTGCCAAGGTCGTTCCGTTTGCCGAGAAACTAGGAATTACCATCGCCATCGAAAATGTCTGGAACAATTTTTTGCTTTCACCGCTTGAGGCAGCGCGATATGTTGACCAGTTCAAATCCTCCAATGTACGTTTCTATTTCGATTGCGGCAATGTGTTGGTCATCGGGTGGCCCGAACAGTGGATACGAATCCTCGGTCACAGAATTGCCCGGATCCACATCAAGGAATACAGCCGGAAAATTGCCGACAAACAAGGCAAATGGGCCGGATTCGGCGTAGCATTGCAGGAGGGTGACAACAACTGGCCGGTTATCATGAAGGCATTGGATGAAGTTGGTTACCATAGCTGGGCCACCATCGAACAACCTGGCGGCGATACCCCTGAAGGATTGAAAGAGCTTTGTGTGCGCTTGACAAATATTTTGGGAATAAGGTGAATTGTTCAATAAAGATATAATGGTAGTAATCATAGTCTGCCGGAAATAATCAGGTATAGGATGAAAAATAAGTATATTAGTATTAAAGCACTAAAAACCCGGAGAGCTTTTATAAAAACTGCAGGAGCAGCTACTGCAGGAGTCATTCTTTATGCTCCGGCAATTTCAATGGCAAGTGCCGTACACGAAGCTTCCCGGGAAACTATTGCTTTGAAGAGTGTTCCCGGAGCTCTAATGAAAGATACCCGCTGGGAGTTAAGAACGTCCGGGGTTGAACGAGTTGTCGCCTTTGAGAACGGAAAACTTCTTTTGAAGAGCTTCAGAAATCCTGTTTCCGGTGTGGAATTCATTCCGAAAGGGGCGGTGGTGGAGGAGTTCGCGTTCACCACCGGAGAA
Source organism: uncultured Porphyromonadaceae bacterium (assembly GCA_964457845.1). Taxonomy (GTDB): domain Bacteria; phylum Bacteroidota; class Bacteroidia; order Bacteroidales; family UBA12481; genus UBA12481. The sequence goes on from CAYWHP010000210.1 coordinate 1,556, forward strand.
AGCAATCGTGTGACCAGCGCTGACGAAGGCTGGAAACTTGTAGGCTCGAAGGAAACGACGCACAAACAAGGCGAATGGCAGTTGGATATCACGCTGGAACGAAATGGCATCCAGGTCACAAAAAGTTATGTGGTATATCCCGATTCAAGCATTATCCGGGAGTGGGTCGCATTTAAAAATGTCGGCAGTGAGCCTGTTCAGATCGTGGAACCGTCATTTCTTGATTTCACCGCGAAGCCTGGAGACCTGAGCTCGGTTGACTTCCATTGGATGACCGGTGGAGCAAGTTTCCCCGGTAGTTGGAAACTCGTGACGGAAAGTCTGAATGCCGGAAAAGTAATAGCATTCGATTCTTATGAGCCAAATCCATACGATGGAATTCGAGGGGCTAAGGGGTTTCTGGGAGACGGCGTTAACATGAAGATTCTTCTAAACGATACCCAGGTTTGGCCGGCAAACGGCTGGCAGTACGCATCAAACGCAACTTCAAAAGTGGAAATTGACGCAAGTGTCGACGTGAAGAACGATGACAAGCTGGTGTTTATTGTCAACGCAAACAAGAATGACCGATATGATACCACTGATTTTGATTTGACTATCTCCTATAGCGACGGAGAATCGCATATTGCTTCCAGGGAGTTTTCGGATACACAGGGTACCAATGGGTGGAGATATCAAAGCCGTGACAGTGAGGGCATGTATGAGGATCTTACTTATTCTATCGAGAATAAGCAGTGGCAGAAGCAACTTGAAGAAGGACTTGGTACAGACAAATCTCTATTTATCGGACCTGGCAAACTGTGTCCCAAGTCCGGGTTGGATACCGCAATGGTATGGACAGCAAAAAAAACAGGACATATTCGCATAACCGGATCGGTCTGCAATACCGGCAACAGCGCGAAAACCGGTGTTTACGGCCAAAAGCCAGGCACGGCAAGTTATGCTCCCTGGTATGCGATTTACAACAATCAGACCAGGAACGGACTCTTCATTGGTTGGGACTTTTTTGGCCACTGGGCTTCTTGTTTCAGTCCTGAAGCTGATGGAAGAGTTAAGGTTAAGTTGAAGGTTGCCGGCCATAAGCAGACACTCGCTACCGGGAATTCGTTGGTTACTCCGAAAGCTTTTGTGGGGCTTTTTCAGGATGATCTCGATAATGCTGGTAATGAGTGCCTGTATTGGCAATACCGCTATATGTGGGACTATACGCGTGAGGGATGGTTCCCGGCGATTCGGATGTTTGGAGATTGGGCTAAAGGCACTGGCTATTGGCGGGACACTTTAGCCGACAGTAATAAATGTAAAGAGTTTCAGGAGGGTTGGCTTGGTGGCGGGGCGGATCAGGAAAGCGCTTTTCGCAAGGTTTTTCGGGTTACCGATCTGATGCGCTACTGTGGCGCTGACGTCTATCACCGGGACTGGGGCTGGTGGGATCGCGCGGGTGATTGGAACGGCCCGGACTTTGGGACTGCTGGCACTTATCTGCATAAATATGGCATGGGCATGCTTATTTACACCTTTCCTTACACTGTATCTAAGAAATCACGTGTCGCTCAAGAACATCCCGATTGGTTGTTGGGAGGAACTACCTTAGATATGTCAAAACCGGAGGTAGTGGATTTTATAAAAGGACAACTTGACATGTTCGTGGAGCGTTGGGGTGACTTTGAATGGCGCAACGACAGCTTCTTCATGGCTCCGTTCAATGGTGATGACACCCCCCTTTTGGCGCAGGATCAAGGATTACGGCAAATACTCCGGGAATTTCTTGATAAACATCAGGGTTGTTCATTTAACGCAGTGAACGGCGGAGGCAACTGCGGAGGCTACGATTATGTCAGGTATTCGGCATCGTTCGATTTTAGCGATGATTTTCTTGGAATGGATAATTTAAACTACTTCACCTCCCTGCTGTTCCCTCCAGACAAGACCACACACAACGTACATACAATATTAACGGCCAACCACTACGACAAATCCAGGTACCGTCGACTGCTGGGAATCAATTTCCTTATACCTGAAGATAGCAGCGATCCTTCTATGCTGGAAGTGATAAGGGAACTCATCGACATTTACCATTACCTTCATAGCAAGGGAGTTGTTGGCAGGTGGGTCAAGATTTACCGCCCCCTTATTACCGGCGACGATCCTACAGCATATTTTCAACGAATGAGCGGTGATAACCTGCGAGGGATAATAATCCCCAAGCGACCGGCCCCTGAACCTGTTACTATCAAACCCAAGGGATTGCTGCCGCGTGAAACGTATTACGTATCTTTTCATGAATTGCAGGATGGAGAACAGCGCACCGGCGCTGACCTGATGGAATCCGGGATCCGACTGGAAAAGATGATCCCCGGCGAGTTGATATATCTGAATCTTCCAATGCATCCTGGAAGCAAACTGGACACGGAACCACCCACTCCACCCAGCGAGGTATTGTTACGGGCAGGGGAGAACATGGGTTACCCGGGAGTGGAGCTTACATGGAAACCCGGAACGGACAACAATTGGATATCTTATTACGAAATATTCAGGAATGGGATGCTTCTGGACAAGGTAGCGAAAGGGACGTACTATTTTGACCACTCCGCAGGCGCGGATCTTGCCGGCAAATATGAGGTGCGCACGGTGGACGGTGCCGGCAATGTTTCCGACAAGGTCGCGACCAGGGACTCGGGGAGAAAACCAGCACGGATCTTTGACGACACCCCCGGGCAGGGATTCACCTACCAGGGTAATTGGAAGCATGAGACAGGCATAATTCCCGCCCATGGGGGCACTCTCTCGTACAGCAACCAAAAGGGAGCAGTGGCTGAATTGGTATTTGAAGGCAAGACCGTGATCCTGTTCGTCAAGCTTGGAGCGGATTGCGGCAAGGCGGCGGTGAGCATAGACGGCGGAGCTCCTGACATCATAGACACCTATTCCGCGGATGACATTTGGGGGATAGGCATCTATAGTAAAAAGCTTGCAGCAGGCAGGCACACTATGCGTATAGAAGTGCTCGGTGAACGGTTCGTTCACCCGACCTATTTTGTAAAAAATCCGGATACGAAGGTCCATATAGACGGCGTTAGGGTAGAATATGAATAAGAACCATATCAGGTCTCTTCAGGTTGAATTCATAAAGCTTCAGGATGCGGAGAAACAAACAACTGATGCGCTGAACACCTGGACAAATACTATAGCGCCAGGTTTCGAAATCACAGAGGGTGCTAATGCGGCAATTATGACAAAGAAGACTCTGACAGATATAGCCGTTTCATTGAAGCCACTGGAAATATATGTACAACCGGAGGTCATTCACCATAATCAAATATTTTATGATCTGCAGATTATAATGACATTAAAAAATTTGGTTTAAAATGCATCCTTGAAAAAATAGGTAATTATGAAAATCAAATTTTGCAATTTTATTATTCTTTGTCTGATAATAGTAACTATGAACGCGCTCGGCCAGGCAGCCAGAACGACCACTGTCAGTCCGATGTCGCCGCTCGCAAATGGTGGCAAGCCGGTATACAGCATCGTGGTCGGCCGCGATGCGTCTGATTCGGAATTGCTGGCCAATCGAAATCCTGGCAACGGCAACATCAACATCACTGTTGAAGGCGGCATTTGGGACGGCAACAACGAGCACAACCCGCGT
>CAYWHP010000211.1:0-5154 GCA_964457845.1 uncultured Porphyromonadaceae bacterium
CTTCAACTGTTCCAGGGAGATATGGGTCCCTTCGATTTTCTCCAAAGGCATAATGTAAAGAAAATTAGGATTCCCTGGTGTACCTGAGACTCCAATGACCGCAAACACCGGTATCCCTCTTGTTTTGCTGAATTCACGATATCGGGTTAATTGGGCATTCGTAGCGAATTCAATCTTGTTGTTGTATAACGTCTTTCTCCATTTGCATTCAACCGCGAATGAAGATTTCGTCTCTTTATAGTCCAATTCCACTACCATATCAGGATTCAGATTTGCCTCGGCGTAAATTCCTTCAACGTATTTATCGCTGGTCCATTCTTTGATTTTATAGTACTTGGTTTTGAATTTTTTCACAACATATTTTTCAAAATCCAAACCCTTTTCGTCTTCTTCATTACTAACCGCATTCTGGTTAATGAGAGATTCGGTTTGAATTGTCTGGCTGTCGATGACGGCTGATGCAGGTGGGGCATCAACTTGATTATTTGATGCTGCCCCCTTGCTTTGGGTACTTGCTTGGTAGATGAAAAAGCCTGCGACCAAAACGATTAGTCCGAGTGCCATCATTACTATTCCTGCCATTTTTTTCATGTTGAGTTAAAAAGATAAGTTATGGATTGGAAATACGGGTACCGCGTAATTTCCAAAGCGGCGTGAAGATAATAACAATCTTTTTTGGGATAAAACCGAATTACAATTTAACCCCCATCTCCTTAAACCGTGCCGCGGCATTGAAAAAGTGCGCCGTGATCCAAAACACCGTCCAGTGCTCGGCATAGCCGCCGCGCAGACGGTATACATCGGTCATATCGCCCGCCTGGGCGAAATTGGTCTCCTGCATCTGCTCGCCCTGACTGCCATACGGATCGGTGAGCTGGCCGCATGAGCGGAACATGACGATGGCGAGCCGCTTCAGGTTGTCGTCGCCGGTGAGCATGCCGAGCTGGTAAATATCGGGAGTGAAGAACACCCCGAACACGTCGATGTGCTGGTTCTGCGGCGATACCACCGTCCACCCGCGCGTCTTGAACCGGTGGTCGGCCATCCGCCCCGGCGGCAGCGGGATGTCCCAAACCACCGTGTAGCTGAGGCACACGTCGCAGGCGTGTTTTGCATATTCAAGGTACTCCTTTTCGCCGGTGAGCCCGTACACGCTCATGAAACCCTGGAAGGCGGCCCAGGCCCCCTCCTTGTCTTCGCCCGATGCATCGAGCGTGCCGCCCCAGTAAGGCTCTTTCATATCGAGGTGACGGGCGGCATAGTATTTCGCGGCTTTCACCGCAGCCTCGCGGTAGGTTGTGTTTTTGAATAATTCAGATGCGATGCAGAGCGGGGCAATGTAAAACCCTTCCGCTGTTGACCGGGGCTCCCATCCGCCATCCAGTATCCGTTTGGAGGCAAAGTCGCACGACTTAACCAGGAAGGCTTCCCATTTGGCCGTGTTGTACCGCTTGCTCTTCCGGGCCGATTCAATGGCCTTGGCAATGCTGTACATGCCCTGGCCCATCGATACCGGGTCCTTGTTGCCGTAGGTTTTCTTGTTCACATCGTACACCACCGGAAAGCCGTCGGCTTCAACAGGATAGGTGGACAGGAAATCCATCGACTTCTGCACCATGGCATCCAAAGCGCCATCGCCGCCCAGCTCATCGCGGAAGGCCTGCAGGGAATAACCAAGCGATTCGGCCTGACCGCACCAGCCCATAACGATCTGGGGCCGGTCCATCCACGGGTACATGTTGAACCCGGCGTGCCGGTCGCTCTCGGTCCAGCGGGCCTTGGCCAGCCGGTATTTCGATCCGATGATCTCGGCACCGGTGGGCAGGTCTTCCGTGTAAAACGGTTTGTACATCGAAATGGCATCGTGCACCGGTTTCTGGAACGCAGTGCCTTGTTTTTCAATGGGATATAAATCAAGATAAAAAGTCTTTTCGATGATTGCCCCCGGCTTTACCGCGATAAAGGTGTTGCCGTATTTCATGGCACCGCACTGCTGGGCCTTGGCGATGCTCTTCTGACCGTTGTAGGTGATCGGTCCCGACAGCAGCATGAGCTCGGAATAACCTTCGAAGGCCGCCACGCCCATCGACCACCAGTGGTCAACGAGTTTCGGGTCGCGCAGCGAGCTGGGCACGGTGTGGATAACCGCCCCGTATTTGCCCCCGGCCGATTCAAGGCAGGCAAACGGCATCGGGTAGCGGTGATCCTCGAAAACCGCCATCTCGCCCGGCTCCCCAAAATAGTGCGCCACACAGTCGGGCGTGTTCTTAAATCCTGATGGATTGCCATAATACAAAATCCCCGGCAGAAACGCCTGACACCTGATACCCGACACCCGAAACCTCACCGACAGGGTCACCGAATCGAGCGCCGCCTTCCCCGTCCATTCAAACCGCCTGATGCACTTTACCATGCCGTTCTCCTGCCGGTAGGCGTCGCGGATCTTCCAGATCCCCTGCGGCAGCGCCAGCTCCCCGGAGAGAATCTGCCATTCGCCCGACCGCTCCGCCTTCACCGGACTGGCATGCTTCCACCCGGCCGGCCAGTCGTTTTTCCATTCGGTGGCCACCGACCAGAGACCCTCGGCGGGTGCGGAGATGATCTCTTTCCCGTTCAGCGAAATCACGGGACCCGCCTTATCGAGGATGGTCAGTTCGTTTACCTGGGCCTGAAGCAGGCTGGCGGCCATCAGACCTAATGAAAGCAGTAAGTGGTTCTTATTCATCGTGTTATTTCTTGGTTTTCGGGTTCAGGTATTCATCGAGACCGCCTTTTTTGAGCATAGCATCCGCCGCCTTCCAGTCGACAAATTTCCCGGTCCGCACCGTTTCGAGGATACGGATGATGCAGAGCGCCACCTCGGCATGCTGAATGGCCTGCGCACCGCGGTTTTCGATGCAGTCGAACAGCACGGCATTGGCTTCGGCATAGGTTACCGCCGGTGCGGGGCCGCTTCCGGTTTCCGCGTGCCCCTGTTCCAGTGCCCGGTTAACGAGCTCCCTGATCAGGTGCGTTGCCCTCCCGATCAGCTTCAGGTTGCCCGGGTTCACGGCGGTCATGCTGTTGCCGGTCACCCTCCCGAGCCGGGCCATCACGGCGGTGGAGTGGGCGTTCATCATCATTTTCAGCGCCACCTGCATACGCAGTCCCAGCGGATCAGGCAGTTCCGGGAATTTTATCACGACAGGCAAGTCGGCCTTGGGGAGCTTGCCGCCCGATAACCGGGAATGCCCCTGAACAAGCAGTATCGCCGTTTTAGCCCCGGATGCCTTCGCCAGCTCCAGGAACCGGTGGAAGCCGGAACCCGGCTGGTTCAGCTCCAACACCTCCTTATCGAGACAAACCACTATGCAGAGGTCCCCCTTGCCGGGACCGCGCTGATTGCGGTTGAAGCCCGAAAGGGAAAAGTCGTACAGGTCGCGCTGGTCGCTGCCGGCCGAATCGAGACTTTTCAGCGCACTTTCCCGGAGGTAAGGATCAGTGATCGAATCAAATGCCGGTTTATAAAAATTCCTGTCGAGACCGCGGAAATCCCTGCCCAGGAAGGAGCGCCAGGCTGCCGCACCGTCATCGGCCCCTGTCCACACCCGGATCCAGGATTTGGGCACCTCCTCGGTTACCGGATCGAACGGCGCGAGCCGGAACGTGGGGCTCCGCTCCGTGCAGTCGGTGAATACGGTGGTCATGGCGCGGTTGGCGAAGCAGAAGGTGGTGCGCCCCGATTCGTACGTTTCCGCTTCAAGGTCGGTGAGGCGGGCGAGTTGCCTCGCGCTATCCCTGACGGCCCTCGAAAGAAGACGGAAAGACTGAAGACGGGAAGACAGCGTGAATTCAACATTCAGATCGAGGGCGGAAAGCTCGCCGGGGTTTAGAATTTTACTGAGTAGGTGGGTAATGGCGTGCTCCAGGATGCACCCCAGCACGAATGTCTCTATGGTGGTGGCCTGCATCCGGGTGGAGCCGGTGATGGCCTGCGGACCGGTGGTGAGGTTGAGCTTGGTGATGCCTTCGTTTTCGAGCACCGACCGGCTCCGGTCGAATGGCATCAGCAGCTCATCGGGGTTGTTGTAAAGGTAGAAGAGGTTGCTGCGGGATTCCGCCTGAGTCGTTACCGTGGCCGATAAGCCGATTGCTGCCGAAGGAGCTGCGCCTATTGCTGCCGAAGCAGCTGTGCCGATTGCTGCCGAAGTAGCTGCGCCAATTGCTGACGAAGCAGCTGCGCCGATTGCTGCCGTGGCAGCCGTGCCGGTTGCTGCCGTGGTCGTTGCCGTGGCAGTTTTACCGGGCTCGCCAATCGTTTCCACGGAAGCCACCCTGGGATCCTCGTATTGGGCCAGTGCAGCGAGGATGGTGCCGATCACCGAGGAGGTTTCGCCCCCTTCGGTAACGCAAAAAACCACATCGCCGCAGCGGATACCGTGGTCGGCCAGCTGGAGCCTGCCAATCACCTGCAGGTCCTCGAAACCCTCCAGCGAGCTCACCAGGGCACGGTCGCCCCCGGTCATCTCCCCGATCAGCAGGTCATCGATGTTGGCAGGAAGCACGGCAGCCAGCTTTGGCCATACGGCCGATTCCCTTGCTTTGGCCCAGAAGGGCCGCCAGAAGGCGCTCTCCATCTGCTTGGCCAGCCTTCCGGTGGCGCCGCAGCCGTACACATAGATCCGGCGCCCCTCATGGATGGCCCGGCAGACGGCAGCCACGGCCCGGTCCGGGATGGTGGTGTCCGCGGCAATTTCTTCGATGCGCTCCGAAATATCATGGTCAACCGAAAGCAGCATCTCAATGCCGGCCTGCGTGTCTTCCCGTATCACCCGGCTCAGTTCCCGCGTGGCGGGGTGGCTCTGCTCGGTGAGCAGCGTGTGCAGGTGAAACTGCCCCTTGTTGCGGACATAATCAACCGACTGCGCCGATGGGGTGATATGTAGGATGCTGAGGAGGGGTAATGTTTCGGTCGGCATCATTCAAGTTGGTGCAATTCGTGGCTGTGTCCGAGCCCCCACACTAAAGTGCGGGGTTAGTGATCTTTTCATTGTACGCTTTTCCCGATCCCCCAGACTGAAGTCCGGGGTTAGTGATCTTTTCATTGTACGCTTTTCCCGAGCCCCCACACTAAAGTGCGGGGTTAGTGATCTTTTCATTGTACGCTTTTCCCGA
>CAYWHP010000212.1:0-5113 GCA_964457845.1 uncultured Porphyromonadaceae bacterium
GCTACCCCAACACGGTCTCCAAGGGTAAGCATCCATCATTATTGCACAGCCTCTTTAACCCGGGGATAAGGATGCCCCCTCCCCAAACAGAAAGGTCAATTAAAGGGTCAATGCCCTCCATAATCATTATAATATATTGATTAATATATAATTAGTGATATATTGTTCCTGCATTCCTTTTTAAGTCAACCTCAACATCTTTTGCTGCCGGCCGGATGGCAGTTGGAATTGCATTTCCTTTAATTCCACAAACTGATAATCAACCGTTATGAAAGAAGTAGTGATCGTGTCGGCTGTTCGTACGGCCATCGGTAATTTCGGCGGAGCGCTCGCCCCCCTGTCGGCAGTGGAACTTGGTGTGATAGCCGCCCGGGAGGCGGTACGCAGGGCCGGCATTCCCCCCGAGGCGGTATCGGAATCGATCATCGGCAATATCCTCTCGGCCGGTCTGGGCCAGGGTGTCGGTAGGCAGATCGCCGTAAAAGCCGGCATACCCTTCACTTCCCCTTCCATGACCATCAACAAGCTGTGCGGTTCAGGTTTGCGGGCGGTATCCATGGCCGCGCAGTTCATCCTGCTGGGTGATGCCGGGGTGGTGCTTGCCGGCGGAACCGAGAGCATGTCGAATGCCCCCTACCTGCTGCCGCAGGGCCGTAACGGGTACCGGATGGGCCACGGCCAGGTGATCGACAGCATGATCTTCGACGCGCTGACCGATGCGTTCAACAACTACCACATGGGCATAACCGCCGAAAACATAGCCGAGCGTTGGGGCATCACCCGCGAAGAGCAGGACCTCTTTGCGCTGCAGAGCCAGCACAGGGCCGAGGCGGCACAGAAGGCCGGGCGTTTTGCCGATGAGATCGTACCCGTCGCCATTCCCCAGCGCAAAGGCGATCCCGTGATCTTCGACACCGACGAATTCCCGCGCCACGGACTCACTATTGACAAGCTCTCCGCATTAAAGCCCGCCTTTAAAAAGGACGGCACGGTTACCCCGGGCAATGCCTCGGGCATCAACGACGGCGCCAGCATGCTCATCGTGATGTCGGCCGAAAAGGCCGCCGAACTGGGCGTGAAACCGCTGGTAAAGATCCGTGCTTACGGAAATGCGGCACTCGATCCGGCCATCATGGGCTACGGCCCGGTGCCGGCCTCTCAGGCCGCGCTGAAGATGGCCGGCCTGACGATCGGCGACATCGACCTGGTGGAGGCCAACGAGGCGTTTGCCGCTCAGTCGCTGGCGGTAGTGCGCGACCTGAAGCTGGATCCGGAGAAGGTGAATGTGAACGGAGGGGCCATCGCTCTTGGTCACCCTGTCGGGGCGTCCGGTGCGCGGATCCTCACCACCCTGATATACGAAATGAAAAGGCGGAACAGCGCACTGGGCCTTGCCGCCCTCTGCATCGGAGGCGGACAGGGAACGGCACTCATCATCGAAAACATTTAACAAGAAAAATATGAACCGACTGGAAAACAAAATCGCCGTCATCACAGGCGGTGCCGACGGAATCGGAAAGGCAGGCGCACTGCGCTTTGCCGCCGAAGGAGCCGTGGTGGTTATCTGGGACATGAACCTCGAAAAGGGGCTCGAAACCGTCACCGAAATCGAAGAAGCCGGCGGGAAAGCCTGCTGCGCCAAAGTAAATACCGCCTCGTTCGCCGAGGTGGAGGCAGCCACGAAGGACACACTGGAACGCTTCGGCCGCATCGACATCCTGGTCAACAATGCAGGCATCACCCGCGATGCCAGTCTGAAGAAGATGACATCCGAGCAATGGCAGCAGGTGATCGACGTAAACCTCACAGGTGTGTTCAACTGCACCAAATGCATAAGCGCCGGGATGGTTGAAAAAGGCTACGGACGCATCATCAACACCTCCTCGGTAGTCGCCCTGTACGGGAATTTCGGTCAGGCCAACTACGCCGCCACCAAGGCCGGACTCATCGGCCTCACCAAAACCCTCGCCCGCGAGCTGGGCCGCAAGGGAGTTACCGTGAATGTGGTGGCTCCGGGGTTCATCGCCACCGACATGACTAAAAAGATGCCCGAAAACGTGCTGAAGGCCATGGAGGAAAAAGTTCCTGTTGGCCGTCTCGGCAACCCGGCCGAAATCGCCGCCGCCTACCTGTTCCTGGCATCCGACGAAGCCGCTTACATAAACGGGGCAATCCTGAGCGTCGACGGCGGGATCACCATCTGATAATTCGGTACCTTTGATAAAAACACCATGGCATCAACGCAGCAAGTAACCTGGGGATGGGTCCTCGTCGCATTTTACGCGGCGGTGATCCTCTGGTTCGTGGTCCGCGGAGCCCTTAAAACCAAGAACATAAGCGATTACGCCTCGGGGAGCTTCAATTTCTCCCCGATGTTCGTAGGACTCTCCCTGGCAGCAGCCATGACAAGCGCAGCCACCTTCGTGATCAACCCGGGCCTCATCGCCGCCTACGGATGGAGCGGCGTACTGTCGTTCGGCATCTTCTTCCCCATCGCCTCCCTGGTTTCGCTGGTAGTGCTCACGAAAAGCTTCCGCCGGCACGGCACCAGTGTCAAGGCCCTCACCCTGGCCGGCTGGATAGGCACACGCTACAACAGTAAAGGGTACTCCCTCTTCATCGGATTCATGTCGGCCCTGCTCATCACCTTTATCGTACTCATCCTGGTGGCCATCACCAAGGTGCTCAGCCAGGCCCTCAATGTGGGTGAAACCTGGATGCTGCTGTTTATCGTCGTTTTCGTATTCGGCTACATGATGTTCGGCGGCGCAAACTCCATGGTCTATACCAATACCATCCAGGCCGTTGTGATGCTGATCGTGGCGGTAATCCTCCTCGCTTCGGGCTATAACTGGCTGAAAGACGGCGTCGGTGCCTTTTTCGGCAAACTTACGGCCATCAGCCCGGTGCTCACCGAACCCACCAACCCCTCCAGCCCGCTGTTCCGCAATCTCTACGAAATCATCGTGGCACAGATCATCGTTGGTGTGGCTGTCGTCTGCCAGCCCCATATCATCACCAAGTCGCTCCTGCTGAAAGAGGAGAGTCAGGTAAACCGTTACCTCGTTTCGGCCGTCATCATCCAGGCCCTCTTCTTTTCGGTCGTATTTGTAGGCCTCTATGCCCGCCTCACCTTCCCCGACATGCAGGCCAGCGGCAAACCGCTGGGTGTCGACGGGGTGATCCCCGCCTATGTGGTTCGCATCTTCTCCGAAGGATGGGTCGCCATCGGAATCGGGCTGATCGTGGTCCTCGGCCTGGTGAGTGCCGGCTTGTCAACCATCGAAGGATTGATCCAGAGCCTCAGCACCACCATCACCACCGATATCATCAAGCCATTGTTCCGCAAACAGATACAAAACGAAAACCGGTATATTCTCATTAACAAGATGGTGATTGTAGCCATGGCGGCCATCTCCTTCGTGGTCGCACGCAGCCAGCTGCTCCATCCCAACCTGAGTGTGGCCATCTTCGCCCAGAACGGGGTGTACTCTTTCTTCTCGATCGCCTTTGTGCCGATCGTATTCGGGATTTTCCTGAAAACAACCTCGCGCAATACGGCGCTCACCGGCTCGCTCACCGCACTGGTCACCTATTTCCTCGTATATTACATTTTCCCGGTACTGCTGAAGGAACACGGCATGAGCTTCGGCTATTTCGACGTCTTCTTCCGCGACAAGGTGCAGAATCCGGCGATAGCGGCCTCCACGGCCATCCTGATAGCGGTGGCGGTGAGCCTTGCTGTCCACTTTACCATCGGAAAAGGCAAGCCGGCAGCGGCCCCTGCGATCAAACCCAGCTGAAAAAAATGACCACAAACGAAAAGATTTATCTCGATAAGCTGATCGGCCTGGGACAGGTTCCTGACCTCATCTGCAGCGATTCCGACATCATCGTGGCCCAGTGCGCCTCGGAGCCCCAGGGCTGCATGTCGGTGTTTCACCTTGCGGCCGGAAGGGTAACCGATGTCAAGGTGTTTTCGGTGCTGACGCTCAAGCCCTACGATTTTTACATGAACCCGGCCATGAAGGGCCACTTCGAGCTCTGCAGCTGGTTTCATGCGCCCGGATCGCGTGCGGCACTGAAAGCCGGCACAGGCACCGTGACCTATGTGCCGAACATGCTGCACCGCGCGGCCACCGACCGGCTGAAGGTGCGCCGCCCGCACCTCTTTTGCGGCACCTGCACGCCGCCCGATGCCGATGGCTTTGTTTCGCTTTCGCTGGGCATCACCTACGAGCGCGACATCCTCGAGGCTGCCGAAATAACCGTTCTGGAGGTGAATGACAAGCTTCCCCGCACCCTGGGCGACACCCTGGTGCATGTGAGCGAAGTGACCCACTTTGTGGAGAACCACCAGACCCCGCCCACCCTGCCCGCGCCGCAGCCCGACGAGGTAGCGATCCGCATCGGCCGGCACATTGCTGAACTGGTTGACGACGGATCAACCATCCAGCTGGGCATCGGTGAGATCCCCAATGCCGTGGCCCTCTCCCTCACAGACAAAAAAGACCTCGGCGTGCATACCGAAATGATGGTCGACAGCATGATGGAACTCAGCGGGATGGGCGTGATCAACAATTCAAAAAAGACCCTTCACCCGGGCAAGTTCATCTGCACCTTTGCCATGGGCAGCGAAAAGCTCTACCGCTGGCTCGACAATAATACTGACGTGGAGTTCCTGCGCGGAAAGTACGTCAACGACCCCTGTGCCATGAAGCACAACAGCCGGATGGTATCCATCAACACCTGCATCATGGTCGATTTCACCGGTCAGGTTTCCAGCGAATCGATCGGCATCGAACAGTATTCCGGCACCGGCGGCCAGACCGATACCGCCGTGGCGGCCATCGAAGGCACCGACGGCCTCGGCAAGTCGATCATCGCCTGCCGCTCCACCGCCCGCGGCGGCAAGGTGTCGACCATCGTGCCCGTGCTGCCCGAAGGCAGTGCCGTCACCCTGCACCGCAGCCACACCGACTGGGTGGTCACCGAATGGGGCAGCGTGCGGCTCACCGGCCGTACCGTAAGGGAACGCACAAGCATGCTGATCTCCGTGGCACATCCCGATTTCAGGGAGGAGCTGAGGAGGAAGGCGGAGGAGATGGGGTTC
>CAYWHP010000213.1:0-2298 GCA_964457845.1 uncultured Porphyromonadaceae bacterium
CAAAAGCCGCAAAATATGACAGTGCCGGTACCATTGAATTCATTGTCGATCAGAACGGTAATCACTTTTTTATCGAGATGAACACCCGTATTCAGGTGGAACATCCTGTAAGTGAGATGGTTACCGGCATTGATATTGTTCGCGAACAGATCCGTATTGCGTCCGGACAACCACTGGGCTTTACCCAGGATCAGATCCGTACAAGAGGCCACGCGATAGAGTGCCGGATCTGTGCGGAGGACTATGCCGACCATTTTCATCCGGCTCCCGGCCATATCGGGCTATATGCCGCCCCGGCAGGGAAAAATATCCGGGTGGAAAGTGCAGTCCGCAGCGGATCGGAGATCTCACCTCGCTTCGATTCGATGATCTCAAAACTGATTGTTCTGGCTGCCACCCGGGAAGCCGCACTGGCAAAAATGGCCAGAGCGCTCAACCATTCTATCATTCAGGGGATCGAAACCACTATACCCTTCCTCCGGGAGATGATGTCGGACCCCGTCTTCAGAAGCGGTAGGTATTCAACGGGATTTATCGGGGATCATGCGGCAGGCCTCGTGGAAAGGATTCGGGATTCAAGGAGCCGGGTCGACAGGGATCAGCTCGGACATATTTACCAGCAGGCCTCTCACCGCCGTCATCACCGGGAGGCAAGCCGGAATCGCACCGATCCCTGGAACCACCTGCCCGGATGGCGCCACCGGTCAAGACGGCCCGTAGATATTGAGGGATACACCGTTTGGGTAAACGGAACAGAGCCGGTTGAGGTGCTCAGCCATACCGCCGGAAAGCTCAGGTTTTTGCTCGATCTTCATGAACAAACCGCCTGGTATTCTGTTTTACCTGACAATACCATGATTTTAACCTGGAAAGGCTTTAATTTCCGTATTGCTGATCCGGCGGTTACCCGGAAACTGGGGAATGGAAACGGGCACGGGCCTGCTTCGGGTTCAACAGGCGGAGCGCGGGTGACCGCCCCGCTGCCGGGCAGGATTACCAGGCTGCTGGTGTGTGAGGGCGACAAGGTTCTTAAGGGTTCGGCACTTGCCGTGATCGAATCCATGAAAACAGAGAACCAGATCCTTGCCCTGGTTGACGGCACGGTTGGTTCCCTCAGGGTAACCGAAGGCCAACAGGTGAAATCGAATGACCTGCTTTTGGAACTTTTAACTAACTAAACCTTTGTCTTGATGAGTTTGACCTATTACAATCCACTTATAACCGAAGCCCATGAAGCCTTCCGGCTCAGGGTGAGGGCTTTTGCCGAATCTGAGATCAAACCGGTGGCCGCCGATCTGGACCATACCGCGACTTTCTCCGTTGATATCACGCGCAAGATGGGGCAGATCGGACTGTTAGGCATGACGGCTCCTGCCGAGTATGGCGGGAAAAACATGGATACCCTATCCTATATAATTGCAGTTGAAGAGCTTGCCCGCATTGACGGATCGCAAGCCGCCACTGTTGCTGCGCACAATTCACTGGGAATCGGCCCGATCGCCAAATACGGGACTGAGGCCCAGAAACAGGAATTCCTGACGCGGCTGCTTTCCGGAGAAGGATTGTGGGCATTCGGACTCACGGAACCCAATGCCGGGTCCGATGCAAACAACACGGAGACCACTGCAGTGCGGGATGGTGATTTCTGGGTGATCAACGGCAGCAAGGTCTTCATCACCAACTCTGCATCACCGCTGGCCGCAGGCGCTACACTCCAGGTGGCCACCGGCGAGAAAGATGGACGTAAAGAACTGACAGTCATTCTTGTTGACCGCAACACCCCGGGTTACACCTGCGAGCCGATCACCAATAAGATGGTTTGGCGGGCAGCAGATACGGGCCGCCTGTTCTTCAACAACATGCGCGTTCCGGTTGCAAATACGCTGGGTGAGGTTGGGCACGGCCCCCATATCATGCTGGAGACGCTGGATTCAGGGAGGCTTTCAATCGCGGCCATGGGGCTCGGATTGGCGCAGGGAGCCTTTGAAATGGCACTGGATTATGCATCAAAAAGAGTGCAGTTCGGCAAACCGATCATGAAATATCAGGCTGTTTCCTTCAAGCTGTCCGACATTGCCCTGAAGATTGAGCTGGCCCGGAACCTGCTTTACAAAGCCTGCTGGCAGAAGGACCAGAAGCTCCCGTTCGGAAAGGAAGCTGCAATGGCAAAACTGTACTGTTCCGAAATTGCCCGGGAGGTAGCCGATGAGGCTCTCCAGATCCATGGGGCTTACGGAGTGGTAAGGGATAGTCCTATCGAAAGGTTTTACCGCGATCAGCGAATCCTGCAGATTGGTG
>CAYWHP010000213.1:2308-2815 GCA_964457845.1 uncultured Porphyromonadaceae bacterium
CTCTGAAATTCTCAGATTAGTGATAGCGCGTCATATCGGAATAAAATAAATAAACCATGTCCTCAAGCAAGAAAAAGGCGCACATAGACCTGGCCTTTCAATCGCAGACCCTGCCCGAGACTCTCGACAGGAGGTTCACCTACGAACCCCTGATGAGTGCCCATCCCGAAGGGGTTTTCAAGCCGTTTCAGTTTCTGGGCAAGACCATGCGGATACCGGTTTGGGTATCCAGCATGACCGGCGGCACCGATGCGGCCCTGACCATCAACCGAAACCTGGCCCGCGCCTGTAATGAATTTGGCATGGGAATGGGGCTGGGATCCTGCCGATTACTGCTGGAAGACAATAAGAATCCCGAGCACTTCTACCTGAGGAAATATATCGGACCGGATGCACCTTTCTATGCCAACCTTGGCATTGTACAGATTGAGAAAGCACTGGAAGATAATACCGTTGACCGCATTTCCGGGATGATTAAGGAACTCGAGACAGATGGTCTGATTATTC
>CAYWHP010000213.1:2825-5045 GCA_964457845.1 uncultured Porphyromonadaceae bacterium
AACCCGAAGGCGACCGGCTGCATAATCCGCCGATCGACACCATCCGGGAATTGCTGCGCCAGGTAGATTTTCCGGTCATCGTTAAGGAAGTCGGACAGGGAATGGGGCCTGAAAGTCTGAAACAGCTGGCCGCCCTACCCCTTCAGGCCATTGAGTTTGCCGCATTTGGCGGCACCAATTTTGCAAGGCTCGAACTCCAGCGCAGCGACCCGCAACGGCAGGAAATGCTTCAGCCCATCTCCTTTGTCGGCAATGATGCCGCGGAAATGCTCGAAACCATCAATAAGCTTGTTGAAACGCATTCCGATATCAAAACCCGTGAACTGATCATCTCCGGTGGGATCAGGACCTTCCTTGACGGGTACTATTTCATACGCAAAAGCCGGCTGCCCGCGATTTACGGACAAGCCTCCATGTTTCTGAAATACGCCCGGGACGATTACGACACGCTTAAGCAATTTATTGAATATCAGATCAAAGGATTAGAAATAGCCTATTCATATCTTTCGATCAACGAATAAACCCATGGATCCGATTGAAGGTTTCTCACGACTGTCCACCGATGAAAAACTGAACCGGCTTTTGGCCGATGGGCTTATCGGACCTGAAGATATTGCCTGTATCCGCTCCTTCCGTCATGCGGACCCCGAGGTAGCCGGATTTTTTGAGAAAATGACAGAAAATGTAATCACATCCTACCCTCTTCCTTACAGCATTGCTCCAAACTTCCTGATCAACGGGAAAACCTTTCATGTTCCCATGGTTACCGAGGAAAGCTCGATCGTGGCGGCGGCCTCCTGGTCGGCCTGGTTCTGGAGTAGCCGCGGTGGTTTCCGGACAACCGTTGACGATGAAATAAAGGTCGGTCAGGTTCATTTTACCTGGGGAGGACGGTACGATCAACTTACTGATTATCTGCAGGTACTTCAGCCATTGCTGATCGCTGAAACCAAGCAGATCACCGCCAGTATGGAAGCCCGCGGCGGGGGGATCTCCGGAATGGAGATGGTTGATTTCTCTGATGAAGCCGATCATTTGTTTCAACTCCGGGTTAAGTTCCGTACAGCGGATGCCATGGGTGCCAACTTTATCAACAGCTGTCTCGAGAGTATGGCAGGCCTTCTGAAGGATCAGATGGGTGCCGCTTTTCCATTGATCCCTCCACCTGAAATCATCATGTCAATATTGTCAAATCATACGCCGGAGTGTCTTGTTTCCTGTTCCGTGGAATGTGACATCAGCGACCTGACAGGAATCAAGGGGGCAGACGATCCGCATGAATTTGCACGGCGGTTTGGACTTGCCGTTAAAATTGCCGAAATCGATCCCTACCGGGCGGTTACACACAACAAGGGCATCTTTAACGGTATCGATGCGGTGATCCTCGCAACGGCCAATGACTTCAGGGCGGTAGAAGCGGGAGGGCACGCTTACGCGGTTAAAGGCGGAAAATACAGGAGCCTGACCCATATGGAATCTGAAGGTGAACGTTTTCGGTATACGCTGACCGTCCCGATGGCCGTTGGCACGGTTGGGGGGCTCACCTCCGCGCATCCTCTGGCCCGTTTATCCCTGAAGATTCTCGGTTATCCTTCCGCACGCGAACTGATGCAGATCGCTGCAGCAGCGGGCATGGCCAACAACTTTTCAGCAATCAAAGCACTGACTACCCAGGGTATTCAGGAAGGACATATGAAACTTCATAAACGTAAAAGCCATTAAAACAAGAAAATACCTTTTCCATTCACACGGAAAGCTGCTGATGACAGGCGAGTACGTGGTGTTGCACGGGGCAACCGCACTGGCTATTCCGCTAAAGAAGGGGCAGGCGATGGAAATAGAGTTCACCCCGGGTGATGACATGCTGATTAACTGGACAGCATCCGATTCGGAAGAGATCTGGTTCGAGGCAAAACTAACTCTTAAAACAGGATTTACCCTGCTGGAATCAAGCGATCAGGCCATCGCAGACCGCCTGGTTTTCCTGCTCAACGCAGCAAGGAGCCTCAATCCGGAATTCCTTTCCGAGAGCGGAACATACAACTGCGACTGCCGCGTGATGTTTGAACGGCATTGGGGGTGGGGCACCAGTTCTACGCTGATCTCAAATATCGCCTGGTGGGCCGATGTGGATCCTTACGAGCTCAACAGGCTGGTTGCCAAAGGGTCCGGTTATGACATTGCCTGCGCACGGGCTGAAAGTGCCATCTTGTTCAGGCT
>CAYWHP010000214.1:0-4955 GCA_964457845.1 uncultured Porphyromonadaceae bacterium
TGATCTTCAAAATTCAAAACTGGTCCTCGAATCTCCGACCTCAGCATTCTTCACTTCTCCTTTATGCACCTCACACAACACGCCTCCGGCGTATTTACCCCAACAATGTACCCCAGGATGGGATGGCGGATCCACTCGGTGCGGTTGAAGCTGCCTGCGAAATTCCAGGAATCGCGGCCCAGATGGATTGCTATGAAATAGCGGGTGGTGTCTTTGCCGGTGAAACCTGATGTCCAGTATCGCACGGCAATGCGGTTATCCATAAAGTCTCCTTCAAGCGGATTTTTCGGATCACCGTACCGGTAATAGCCCTTCATTTCAACCCCGAGGTTTTCGATCGACGGATTGCCGAAATAATACAACATGTCGAAGGGCTGCTCATATGTTTTAAGAAGGGCGGACCATTGGTCCGGAGAGGGAATCCTCCAGCCGGGCGGGCAGATGTCCTTGTAGGGTTCCGAAACGGGATGGTAATTGGCCTCCATCCAGGTGTACAGGCCACCGTACCTTTCGTTGGAGGCATCATCGCCGAAGTTGATGAACTCGGCGCGTTCATCGTTACCCGGGTAAGAATTGTGCGGAATAGGGGAACCGTACCGGAGGCTTTCCGCCATCCACCAGTTGCCTCCGATCTTCACTGTCCTGTACCGATACCCGTCGCGGGGGTCGGTGAGGGTATCCAGGCTGGCGTTTTCGTTGAGGATGAAAACGGAATCCTCTTTAACCGATGTTCCGCCATCGTCATCGGCCACCTCGAGCCGGTATTTGCAGAATCCCGGCTTGCTGAACCTCGCGGCGTGGGAGGTGCGGGGGGTATAATCCGTGTCCCAGCTTCCGTCGGCATCGGTATCCCAGCGGTATTTCAGCGCAAAATAAGGGGTTTCGTTATCGGTGGAGTTCCTGCCTTCCAGCATGAAAATGGTTGCCGTATCGCCGATGGCCGGAACGGCAAAGGAAGATGCCAGCGGAAGCTGGTTCTCCGGCTCGCAGGCCGTAATCAGGACGATTGTCGTTAAAAGGATCAACAGCTTGTATTTCATGCTAATAAAATCTGAAATTAAACTGTTTCGTATGCTGGCCGAACATGATCGAATCCTTGCTTTTATCATCAAGTTGAAGTTCGAAAGCCGTGATTGTTTGTGAAGTGAACAACCCGATGCCGTTGGTGATATTGGTGACCGGGAATCCGATCTGGTCGGGGGGCTGTACCTGCAGCATGAGCCGGTAATCGTGCAGGTCCTCGGGGATGCCGGCTACAACGGCCTGAAACCCGGTGATATGCCTGTACAGGACCATGCGGTCGGGCCGCATCTGGCCTGCGATGCGCCGCATGAAATCCTGACCGAAGATGGATTCCGTTCCGCCCCGGTCGGGTTCGAGGTTGTGGTACTCGCGCCAGGATATGGATCGCTGAATTTCGTTGCCGGCATAAACATCCGTGTAATAAAACCGGAACCAGAGTTCACTGAAGGGTGCCGGAGTGACCCAGGTAAAGTCGAGGGGGTTCAGAAAGAGGTTATTCTTGATGGTAGGGTTCGGCCTCAGCATGCGTGCAGGCGGGTAGGCCCTGGTGCTGGAAAAGACCAGCGGCATTTCGGGGATTTCTATGCTGAGGTGGTATTCCTGGTCGTTGATGGAGCCGGTAAAAAGGATCTCCGTTTCGGGTGCACGCACCAGGATATATATCCAGTTGGGCGACCGCATGAACTTCCCCTCATTCCGTGCATCAAGGTTAACACGGCTCAGCTCCGCGCGCCCGGCCAGAAATTTCCCATTCCATCGCTCAAGCCATACCCTGGCCTGCGGGAAATAAAGGGAATCCTCCGCCTGTGCCGATTCCATTGCCGAAGCGGTTCCTGTAAAGGTCCGGGTAACACGCACACTCAGGGTATCGCGGTGGAGTTCGAGCACACTGTAGACGACCGGCCAGCGCGTGAATTCGGGCGACTGGGGGTCGAGGTCGTTGCTGCAGGAGGAGAGGGACAATCCCGCCGGAACGATAAGGAACAGCATTCTTGCCAACGGAAGGAACCGCATAAGCGAATGATGAAGTGTTATTTACCGGGGGGACTGAATCAAAGGTAGGGTAATGTCTTAGATAAAGCAAAGATTTTCGGGTTTTCGTGACGCGTGACGCGTAACACGTGACACGGACCTGGTCCTGAAATTTCAGCATTCAAAACTGGCCCTCGAATCTCAGACTTTAGCATTCATCGTTCTCACGTTAATACTCATTGTTCGAGGAGATCCATTGGTCAATACTGCGGGCCATCTGTTCGGAGTCAGGAAGGAAATGGCTGTAATATTCAGGAAGGATATTTGTGGTGCTGTACGAAGCAACACCGATCGGCAGCATTGAATTCCGAAGCGAGTATTCCACCACAAGACGTTTTTTATTTCGGCAAATTATGATTCCTATGGCATCGTTTTCATTGGGGACTTTAACCTTGTCGTTTAGAATATTCAGGTAGAATTCCATCTTGCCTTTAAACTCCGGCTTGAAATCCCCAGTTTTTAGCTCGATGGCAACAAGACATTGCAACCGCCGGTGATACAGGAGAAGATCGATAAAGTACTCTTCATCCTCGAGAACAAGGCGGTATTGGTTGCCGATAAAGCAGAAATCGCCGCCCAATTCTAAAAGGAATGCGCGGATATTCTTCATTAAGCCGGTTTCCAATTGATGTTCGGAATGTTCTTCACTTAATTCCAGAAAATCGAAAGTGTAATGGTCCTTGACTGCAAGTTTCTTTTGTTTCTGGAATACATCTGATGAAATCTGATCGAAGTTGGTCTGATTCAGCAGGTATTTTTCGTAGGTTCTGTTGCCAATCTGTTGCTCAAGGACTCTTGTTGTCCACCCGAACTTTACAGTTCCCTCCACATAAAAGATCCTCTCAGAGGCGTTCTTGCATTTTTTCAATATGGTCAGATTATGAGTCCAACCGATTTCTCGAATCATTGATTCGAGTTTTGTATAGCCTTGATATTCTGAGTAAAACTGTGCCATATACCATAAATTGGCTTCGGAGAATCCTTTCATTCCTGGAAATTCTTGCTGTAGTTCCCGGGCAAGATTTACTACAACCGATTTCCCCCAACCCTTCTCCTTTTGCTTTTCCGATATCATTTTACCAAGGTCCCAGTAAAGGTCAACAAGTTCCTTGTTCACGGCTTTCAGTGCCTCATACTGCGCGGAGCGGATGCGGGTTTTGACTTCGGCAAAAAAGTTAACATATTCAACGGGTGTTTCCATGGGCTGTTTTTTTAGACTATAGATGCAGCCCGGCTGGCTAAATGGAAAAACGGGTGGGAATTTTTCACGGGAATCGCAGGTTCCGAAATTCAAGTCAATCAGTTTACTAACTTTATGCTGAAATCATACTCATGCCATCAGCCTGGCGATGATCGCTAATCCCCAAAGTCCCCCCTCTAGGTAACCACTAAGTGCAATGCCATGAAAATCAGCAATTTGGTTAGGGGTTCATTAATTTTTGGTCTGATAGTCCTAACTGCCTGCTCGGGCAACCCCACAACCGAACTGCCGGTGATGGATATCCAGGCTGCCTTGGGTCATGAAAAACCATTGAAATTAAGCGAATTGGTGGATCGCATCGACTATGTCCGGTTGGAGACAAAGCCAGAGTGTCTGGTCGGCTACGGTCAGGTGGCAATGGCCGGAAATTCTCTTTACATTAAGAATATGCGGCCGCTCCGGCTCCTGGTTTTCGACGGCGAGGGCAGATTCGTGCAACAGATAAGTCGGCAGGGCAAGGGCCCGGGAGAATATACCGATTTTGCCTATTTCGATGTGAGTCCGGACAACCGGTACCTTGCGATCGGTGGATGGGTAGGAGCAGTACGACTCTATTCGACGGCAGGTGATTTTTTAACCGAAACCCGAGTTTCAAGTCAGTTCTTTTCCGGCTTCCAATTCCTGAATTCCAATCATCTGATCACCTATGCCGCTCATACCAATGCCCCACAGGACAAAAACCCGGTGATGATAGGCTGGAACGTCAATGGGTTTAGGGCGGACACGCTGCTGAGGCTTGACTGGCAGCTGCAAGAAACGGATATGGCTTTCGCTATGGCCTATTCAGGGTTTTACCGTTTCGGCAACTGCATCAACTTCATGAAACCGGCAAACGACACGCTGTTTCAGCTGGATCAAAAGTTCAATATTATACCAAGGCTTGTGTTTAATTGCGGGGATCAGTCCATGACCGAAAAAGACATTTTCAATTCATCCGGCCGTTTTAAAATCCTGGTTCTGCCGATCGGGGAAACAAGGGATTTCATCTTTGTCGGGGTTAGAAAGGCCGACGCTTACCAGATCCTGTTCCACAATAAAAAATCCGGCGAGACATTTCGTATGCCGGTCAGGAAGGGAATAGCGGATGAGAAAATCCAGGCCTTCGGACCCGATAACGACCTTGAGGGAACCGATTTCAGCTTCAACGGGCTTCGTATGCTCGACCGGCAGTGGATATCGTTGCTTCAGCAATCCGACCTGATGGCTTTTTTCGAGACGGTTCCACAGCAAAGACTTTCACTCACGAACCAAAAGTACTATGATGAGCTTCAGAGACTCACCCGGATGAGCGACCCGGATGCGAATCCGATTGTCCGGATTATTCATCTTAAATAGTTGAAAGTCAAGATACAAGCCGGCAACAAGGACCTGATAAGGCCAAAATAGAGTGTATTCCAAAAATTACGCTAAAATTTGGAATGGTAATCCAAATATTACGCTAAAACCTTCTCTCTGGATTTTCTTACTCGAGTACAATCTCCTTCTCAAGCACCCCGCCGCGGGTGGAAAGCACCTTAACCTTACCTTTCACCGGTTCCTGCGAAAAAACCCTTACCGTAAAGGTGGCGCCCGCCTCCTGGTTCTGCCACAGGTGGCCTGCATACCGTGTTTTGTCGGATGTTTTCGGATCCACGATCTT
>CAYWHP010000215.1:0-4939 GCA_964457845.1 uncultured Porphyromonadaceae bacterium
ACCTGATACCTGATACCTTACACCTGACACCTGACACCTGACACCTGACACCCGACACCTGAAATCCTATTCGTCAACCCGGGTAATATCCTGATCGAATGTCAGTTCGATGATCGTATCGGGTGATATCCGGTCGGATGGCGCCGTAATCACGATCATCTTGCCGTTTTTCAATTCAACAGCCACCTTTCCTCCGGAAAGGTTTTTCCACGACACCAGCTTCTGATGCAACATGGGCAGCTCCAGGCGATCGGGGGCAGCATCAAACAGATGGACATAAACCTTGTTCCCTTTGAAGGTTCCACCGCCCCATGCGCCATTGCGGAACGGGCCGCCCTCGGTGCCGTAGATGGATTCACCGTATTTGCGGATCCATTCGCCCATGCCGGCCAGCGCACCAGCCTGGTCGGCCGGGATGATGCCGGTGGCATCGGGTCCCACATCGAGCAACAGGTTGCCATCGCCCGTGGCGCAGCTCACCAGCGTGCGGATGCACTCATCGAGCGGTTTCACCTTGCCGTCCTTACGGTACGACCAGCCTCCGCCGGGCGCATCCACCACGCACATGCACGATTCCCAGTCGCGGTTGGTGCGATATGAACCGATAGTCTGCTCGGGTGTATCGAAATCGGCCTGCAACAACGGAATCGTTTCCATAAAAAAGCCGCACCGGTTGTTGATCACCGCCTGTGGCTGGAGCCTCCTCACCAGTTCCAGCACCTTATCGGCATGCCAGTAACCGATGGAGGATCCGGTGCCGAAGCTGTCGAACCACACCACATCAACCGCACCGTAATTACTCAGCAGTTCGGTCAGGTGACCGGTCATGTAGGCCTCATATTTTGCATTGTCCCCCACCCCGTAATCCGGATGCCACCAGTCGCGCGGGGAATAGTAGATGCCGAATTTCAGCCCGGCCTCATGGCAGGCATCGGCAAGCTCCTTCACCACATCGCGTTTGAACGGCGTATTCATAATGGAATAATCACCCATCTTCGTGTCCCACATGGCAAACCCGCCGTGGTGCTTGGTGGTAAACACCACATATTTCATTCCGGCGTCCTTTGCGATCCGCACCCACTCCCGGGCATCATACTTCACCGGGTTGAACTGTTTGTACAGGTTATCGTAAACGGGGTCGCCGCCGGTGCCGGCCGGACTGCCCCACGGGCCGTCGAGGGGTTTGGGCCCGAGCCTCGACCAGCTGATCTCGGTTCCGGCGACGCTCGACATATCCCAGTGGATGAACATCCCGAACCGGGCATCGCGCCACCACTGCATGCGGGCGGCCAGTTCGAGCGGCCCGCTTGCGGCGCTCTCGTTGTCGGCCTTGTCGAGGGCTGTCACCTTATAGTACAGGTTCCCCGACAAAGGTTTTCCGTCGAAGCCGTTGGCCCCGTCGATGAAGGAGGTTGCTGAGGAAGGTGAGTAGGTTAGGTGGTTAGCGGGTCCGGGAAGGAAGTCTGGTGTGAAGCCGCGGTAGATAATGTACCGGAAGGCACCTGGAACTGCGCTCCAGCTGATGGTGCGGTTGTTAAGGCTCAGCGGGCCCGGCTTTTCCGGTGCCGGAGAAGGTTTATCACCAATCGTAACCAATGAGCGGGTGCCTGCAGCAGGCCACCTTACGGAACTGTTTCCGTCGGTGACCGACAGGAAATACTCGACAAGGCCTTCCGCAGGAAGGGATGCGGTAAAGATCGCCTTCACCCTGCGGTTCATGGGCAGGCTATTCCATCCGGCTTCGCCGGCCCGCCTCCAGTAGAGGGTAGCCGAAACGCCTGTGAATGTTTTGGAGTCCAGCACCCTCACGGTCAACGGCGCCGGCTGACCCGCCAAGGTTGAAGCGGGGGCCGATATCACTACCGGATGCAGCGGGGCATTAACAGGCCTGGGTTTCCCCGCCTTAGCCTCACGTGGCAGGTAATTCAGCTGAACGAAACGGTTCTGGCTGCTCATCACATTGCCCAGTGACGAGATGTCGGTCACCCGGTGGGTGAAATTCCTTGCCCATGACTGCATCACGTCGGGCATTTCGGTCCAGGTGGTGTCCGCGAATTTTTCGTTCAGGAGGATATGGTCGGCGGTGGCGGCGATCCGGCAACGCAGGTTCTGCAATCGGTCCTTTTGGGCCGGTGTGGCGGTTGCGATGCAGCCGTCGATGACCGCCAGCTGGCCCAAAGCCCGCTGATGTTCCGGCATAACAGAAACCTTTGGCTTCTCAAGAAAGTACAGCACAAGGTTATGCGTTCCGCTCACCGGTTTTACGGGTACACTTACATTAATCCACGACTGCCAGCCCTGGGTGTCGTTTACTGTGTACTCCCCTATGACAGGTCCCTTCAGTGAATCCAGGCAGAACCGGATCACGCCGCCATGGGTTGCCGAAGACACACGGATGCTGATGTTTTCCGTTTTTAACCCGAAATCCAACCCATTGTATTTAAGCCAATTATCCTTCTTTATAAAACCAACGCATTCGCCTCCCTCGATGCAGGGAGCATTTTGGGTGCCGTTCAGCGCGGCCGGCTTTGTTGCGTCGATAACCTTTCCATCAATGGTTATGGTTCTTATATTCATAAGGTAATCATCTGCTCCAAGAAGTTTGAATGCGGGGGTCTCCTGGCACTCGCCGAAACCCGAGGCAAACGGTTCGTTCTGGTTGATGATTTCCGTGATGGCAAGGGCGGCTGCCTCTCCGTAATTCTGAACCGCATAGCGATTATAAATGTCCTTCGACGTTACGTTGGTCATGTCGTTCCACGGTGCACGGCTCATGAACGACATCTTGGGATCGATGGCATCGGTGAGCCTCCAGGTGAGGCAATAGAACCCTTTCATATTGGGAGCCCGGTTATTCCATGCCTTGATCGTATTTGAAAGGTGCATGTTGTACGGGTAGTAATACTCCGAGCTGTTGAAGTCGCGCTCCAGCCAAGGGCAGCCCCAGTATTCACGGTCTCCGTAGATCGAGCCTGTTTCGCATCCGTCGGAATAGGCGGAGATGGGGGCACAGATCACATCGGCAGGCAGGGTGGCGGTGTTCACCGGATTAATGCCCCATCCGGCCACGGCCAGAAGGGTACCGGGTGATTTTGCCTTCATGCCGGCATAGAACCCGTCGAACACCCGGCGCCACTTGTTCCAGAGTTCCCTGTTCGCGGCAATACCCTCCGACTGGAAGCAGAGGAGGTAATCCAGGTCGGGATAGTTGGTGGTGATCTCTTTAACCTGCGCTTCGATTACTTTCGGATCATCCGAGGTGGTTTTGTACTCCGGGAGGATCAGGTCGACATCGAGGCCGAGGCCGATCTTAACACCACGGGTATGGGCATAGGCGATCACCTTTTGGAAGAGACTCACACCCTTGCGGAAAACCTGCTCATTGGTAAGCGTCTCATTGTGAAGGGCAACATCTGACCCGAAGTCATAATCGCCGAAGAGATCGGAAGCGCCGAACCGGTATTGGTTTACGTCCCAGCCGGGGCAGGCCCAGCCGTGACCGGTTTTGGCGGTGGCCATCCAGACTCGGGAGAGGATGCCATTGACGGAGAAGTTGTGGTACATTTCGTTATGACCAGCCTCCCCGTTGTAGTTGTGTATATGGATGAAATTGAACCGCATTTTTGCCGCCTGGTCGATGATGAATTTCCAGTCCTCCCAGGAGTAGGAGGTGGCCGACTGCGGGAAGTTTGTCCAGGGGAGGAACCCGCGGATGGCCACCGCCGGGGTTTTTGTTTCGTTGAGTGATTCCGGCATCAGGGGCAGCTTTTTTTCGGGGAGGACATCGCCACCGAGGTAGAATCCCACGCCGTAATGATCTTCCAATAAACCATATACGCCATAGAGCACACCTTCCGGATCAGCGCCGGCTACGAAGACATTTTCGTTGATACGGCGGAGGGTATATCCCTGCGGACCGGCCTTGTCGGTTATATTCTTATCGATCAACGGGTTTGTCGACTTCTGGCCGAGGATGAAACTGCCGGGCCTGATTTTGCCGCCGATGACTTTGATTTCCAGTTTTTCGCCGGTGATCTGGTACAGGTAGCGCTGCAGTTCGAGGGCGGCATACTGCTCAATGGGTGTGGTCCTGGTTGCGGTGACGATATCGCCGGCAAAGGAGGGGACCGACAGGCCGAAGATGAGCGCACACAAGCACAGCGATTTAAGGCCCGGAAATTTATTCATGGGATGTACAGGTTCGGTGATTATTTAATCTGCTCGGAAGCCACGGTGATGATTTTGATCTGCGGCGGGCCGGCAACCATGTCGCCGATTTTTGCACCGAAGCCCTTGAAATGGTCGGTGGCGAAGTGGGCGTCGACGGCTGCCTGGTTCTTATATTCCTCCACGAAAACAAATTTCGAGGCGTCGTACGGATCCTGGTACAACTGGTACAGCGTGCAGCCCGCCTCCTGGTTCGATTTGGCGATGATCTCCTTTGCGGCAGCGATGAAATCCTTTGCCTTATCGGGCTTAACCGAGACATGGGCAACGATCATCATTTTGGGGTTGATGGTGACCACCTTGCCGGTGGACTGCTTGCTGGCGGAGCAACCGGAGAACAGGATGATGGCCATTAACGGAAGTGCGAACCATTTGATTTTCATGGTATTATGAATTTAGTTGTTTGTTGAATCGGATTTGAATATTTACGCACTTATTGCGCAGCGCAGCTGCAGACCAAAGATAATTTTTTTGGTACCTTTGGGTATCCCCCGCATGTAATATTCAACATCAGTAAATCAACCACCCATGAAACGACAATTGGTTTTCTTGGGTTCGCTGGCAATAGCCGGCACCTGTTCTGCCAGCAGAGTGATCCCACTGTAATTGAGTTCTCAAAAAAGGATCTTCAGGCCACTCCTTCCACGCTGTCGGCAGTTGCCGACCGGATCTCGTTTGTAAAGCTTGAGACCACGAAGGAGGCCCTGATCGG
>CAYWHP010000216.1:0-4880 GCA_964457845.1 uncultured Porphyromonadaceae bacterium
GGTTTTAAAGGGTCTCCACCCCGGTATAACTGTTCCTTCTGCCACCGATCGGTATATTGCCGTTTTTACCAAGGCTGGCATTCGTTTGTCAACAATCACTACCGGATTCGGTGGGCCCGCGCTATCGCACAGCCTCGGGGATTCATCCACAGCGCCGGTCCGAATAGGAATTGCACCCCTGTCCAGGCATACCCCAAAAAACTGGGGCATGGACAAGGCCGGAAGCCTGATTACGCAACTGGTGAGTGACCTTAAAGCTGAGGTTCATCTGTTTGGCGGACCTGATGATTTCGCTGCACTGGAAGCCCTTTCCGGCCCAACAGTTTTCAACCACGCAGGACAGCTCGATGCCGCAAATGAAATAGGTTTGATAAGTACCTTGAATGCCTTTGTTTCCATGGATTCTGCCAACATGCATCTGGCCGCAATCGCAGGTATTCCGGTGGTATCGGTTTGGGGAGCTACCGACCCTTCGCTAGGCTTCCCTCCCCTTTTCCAACCTGCCGACAGAGCCTTGTCATCCCTGCAGAGTGAAGTTCCGTGCAGGCCTTGCTCGGTTTATGGCGAAAGGCCTTGCCACAGGATCGATGATCCCATGATTTGCATGAAGAAAATAAGCCCGGAAGCCGTGTATTCCAAAATACTTAAAATAGTTCATGCAGCCGGCGGATAGTATTCTGCGTGTGACTATCTTTACATATAATGCTTACGGAAATGAAAAGGTTTTATTACCTGTCCGTTCTTTGCTGTACCCTGCTTATTGTTGCGGCATCAGCAGCCCGGGGTCAGAAAGTAGCCATCTACAGCTACCCGGTCGAAATCGAATTGACCAATGACCAGGGCGATATGCCCACCAAGGAGTACCTAAGAAATTACGGAACCAAAGGGAAAAAGAGGGGCAATGAATTCATTTACCAGGCAGTCACGCCATTCCTGCTTGACCGGCTTCTCAAGTCTGGCCTCGAATTGCTTCCGATTGACACGCTGACAACCCTGAAAGCCAATGAATACGGCAAGCCTTCAGCCACAATCGGCAAGGCTGTTGCTACCGGGCTGGCCGACCGATACCTTAGAGTGCATTTAAAGGATATCACCATGCCGGTAGTTGCTGACCTCAATCAGCAGGATCCCGGGGCTCCATCGAGAAAGATTGTGAAAATGCAGTGCCGGATGCAGCTCCTTGATGGTAAAAAAGATATTATTTGGGACGTTGCAGCTGAATTCCAGTCTGGTGAAAAAATTGAAAACGCTTCCGAGCTGGGAGTCGATCTCCGCAAATATCAGGGATCGGATTATTTGCAGGAGCTGAAGATTTATGAAACCTGCACCAAAATGGCGATCATCAGGGCGCTGGATAAGGTAAAAAAAAGCTGACAGCCGTTATAGACTGTCAGCTTAAGACAAGGTTCAGCTAGGTATTAGAAGAGAAAATCCAGTCCGATATAAATTCCTTTTTGCCCATCGTTCTTGCGGGCGTCCTTTTTGCCGTTCGCAGCCGCCATCCCATAATCAACAGCAACGATAAAATTTTGGTTCAATGCGATGTGAAGGCCGGCTCCGTAAGTCAGGTGAAGTCCATCTGCTGTGCCCAGATACGCTGCAGGAATCGGTGCGTTCAGCTCATACGGTTTGGTTATCATGGCAGCATCTACAAATGGTGACAGAGCGAGATACCAGTTCTGCTTCAGCCACTCAAACTTCGCGAACTTCCATCTCAATTCAAAATTACCGAGGAAGAATCCTTCACCAACCACCCGGTTGCGCAGGACTCCACGAAGTGTTTTTGAGCCACCAAGGCCTTCACGGTCATCAAATGTACTGAAGGTGTAGTTCATCATATACCAGGGCATCGAATTCTTACCCAATGAAGTCTGG
Source organism: uncultured Porphyromonadaceae bacterium (assembly GCA_964457845.1). GTDB lineage: Bacteria > Bacteroidota > Bacteroidia > Bacteroidales > UBA12481 > UBA12481. Next base: position 1,876 of record CAYWHP010000216.1, read on the forward strand.
TAATTGAGCCTGTAGGCAAATGTCAGGCGGTCGGGCACCAGGGAGAAATACTGGCGATGGCTCAAAACCAGTTTAGTAAACGGAGTAGGATTCCAGGGAAGCTTCGGGGCAAAAATCATCATGGCTTCCGACCAGATACCGCGGTTCGGATTTGGTTCGTTGTCGCGGGTATCGGCAACAAGTCCGATGGACAGGTTGGTTGAGGCACCACCTGTGGCCTGATCAAGCGGGATTACACCGCTGCTGATAAAGTGTTCGTACAGACCGTCGACATCAGGGAGGACCTTATCCCCTTCCTTGCCCTTATTAAGCTTGGCAATGTCCACCGACCCCACTTTAACATCGTAATGGGAAATTCCGGCAAACCACCTGAGTTTCTTTTCAAGGATTTTTCCCTGGAAATTTGCCCTGAACCGGAAGGTGCGGCGGTCCATCTTGTAGAACATTCTTGTCTTGTAATCATCGGAACCCACGGTGGTAAAAGTCGGGTTATAAGCTGTTTCAAACCCGTTGAAACCGTAAAAATCCATCGCCTGCTCCGTTTCGAGCCTGGCATCAGATGTCACGCGAACGCCCGGGATCAGGTACCACGAGTCGTATTTGATCTGCTTGGTATCGCTGCCTTTTGTGGTATGCGACCATTCAACATAAAGCGAATGCTTATAGAAAGGATATATTGTACCGTCGCCATAGTCGTAAAAATTGGCGAGCGCGCCATAACGGAATCCAAGATCGGAATCATAAGCGACCGCGGGAACAGCCCCAAAACTGAACCCCTTTTTCGTCTTTTCCTTTTTTTCGGGAGCAGCCGTCTTGTCGTCAGTTTGTGCAACAAGTAAAAAAGAAGGCATCACACCGAGCATCAGGATAAGAATCAGCGTTTTTGTTTTCATAGGTTAGGAATTTAATGTAAAGAAAAGATTTTTTAAGAATTAATTCAAGTCGTGTAACAACGGCCCGAAAAGATGCTCTAAAAGTCAATATAAAACTGAAAAGAGTACATTTGAACCCTTAACTGTAAGACAGAAAACTATGGAGCCAAAGAACGGAATCATCTGGAATGCAGATCCGGTTATGTTTCATATCGGGGAGTGGTCGGTAAGGTGGTATGGTATGCTTTTCGCCCTCGGTTTTGTAGCCGGTATCTTTATTGTTGGCAAAATGCTGAAGCGCGAGGGCGCCAAACCCGAGCTGCTTGACAGTCTGTTCCTTTTCGTTGTTATTGGCACGGTTCTCGGTGCGCGGCTGGGCCATGTCTTCTTTTACGATTGGGGTTATTACAAAACCCACCCGGGCGAGATCCTCAAGATCTGGCACGGTGGCCTCGCCAGCCATGGCGCCTTCGTCGGCATCATGCCAATGCTCTGGTGGTGGTCGAAAAAATACAGCAAGCGATCGATACTCTGGGCCATGGACAAGGTGGTGGTTCCCACTGCCCTGGCGGGTGTCTTCATTCGCACAGGTAACCTCATCAACAGTGAGATATATGGGATTCCCACATCGGCACCCTGGGCATTCACCTTTATACGTGAAGACAATATTCCGCGGCATCCGACCCAGATTTATGAAGCCCTCGCCTATCTGCTGATATTCGGTTTCCTGATGTACCTGTATTGGAAAAAGGACATTTACCTCAGGGAAGGCCGCCTCTTCGGCTGGTTTATGCTGCTCGTTTTCGGATTCCGGTTCTTTGTGGAATTCCTAAAGAAGGAACAGTCGGCATTCGAGGTGGACATGCTCCTGAATATGGGACAGATACTCAGTATACCTCTTGCCCTCACCGGACTCTTTTTCATTCTCTGGAAGCCAAAACCCAGGAAAACTTAATTCGCTGCACTCTTTATGACAGACTTGCTCAGGCAGGCTTACGATCCGGAAAAATTCCGTGATCAGGCCCATCGTTTGATCGACCTTCTGGCCGACCACCTCGAGGCTTCCATCAACCAGCGGGAAGATATTGTTCTCCCCTGGCTGGATCCTGATAAACGTCTGAAAAAGTGGCAGGATGATCTTACCGGCGACTTTCAGTTCGACACTTTCTGGAAAGATACCATCCGGGAAACCATCCATATACACCATCCAAAGTACATCGGTCACCAGGTAAGCGCCTCCCTGCCGCTGGCCGGCCTTGGTGAGATGGTCAACGGAACACTGAACAACGGATCAGCCATCTATGAGATGGGGCCCGTGAGCACAGCCATGGAACGCGTGGTGATCGACTGGCTGGCGGCAGCAATGGGATTCGGCGCTGAAGCTTCAGGGATCCTTACTTCCGGAGGTTCGCTCGGCAACCTGACAGCCCTCCTCGCTGCACGACAGCACCATTCGGGCTATGACCACTGGACAGAAGGGAAACGGGATGGGTACCGGCCTGCCATCATGGTTAGCGGAGAATCCCATTACAGTATCGCACGGGCTGCACACATCATGGGATGGGGAGATGACGGAATTGTCAGTGTACCCGCGGATGAGATGAACCGCATGGATGCCGGAGCGCTGGAAGGGGTTTTTGCCGATGCGGAAAGGAAGGGACTGAAAGTTGTCGCACTGGTTGGCAATGCCTGCTGCACCTCAACAGGGACCTATGATCCGCTTGACAGGCTTGCCGACTTCTGCCGGGAAAAAGGTATCTGGTTTCATGTTGATGGCGCACACGGCGGTGCGGCAGCAATAACCCCCGATTATAAACACCTGACCAGGGGCATTGAAAGAGCCGACTCTGTTGTTATCGACTTTCATAAGATGCTTGGTATAAGTGCACTCACCACGGCAGTGATCTTCCGTGATGGTCGCACCTCTTATGAAACATTTAACCAGAAAGCAGTATATATCTTCAATGAAGAGGAGCGCGAGCCCTGGTTCAATTCGGCTATACGGACCATGGAGTGTACGAAGAACATGATGGGTGTTAAGGTTTATTCCATACTCCGGACTTACGGGCCCCAGATATTTATCGACTATTTTACCGAGTGTTACCGGCTCGGCAAGGTATTCGCCGACATTGT
>CAYWHP010000217.1:0-4767 GCA_964457845.1 uncultured Porphyromonadaceae bacterium
AAGCTTCCCATCTTTTCGCGCGGACGTTTCAAGGGCGGCCTGATCCTCGATCAGGTGAGCAAGCGCGTGAAACCATACAAACTGCTTGCAAGCCGTGTGGTTGGCTATCTGAATGAAAACGAGCCGGTGGTAGGGATTGAAGGATCATTCGATTATGCACTTCGGGGGACAGACGGACGCCGTATTGAGCGTCGTATCGGCGGTGGCACCTGGATGCCACTGAATACCGAAAATGAAATCGATCCGGTTGATGGCCTCGATGTTGTGACAACCATAGATGTCAATATCCAGGATGTTGCGGAATCGGCTCTGTATGATTGCCTTGTAACCAATCAGGCGGAATACGGATGTGCCGTGCTGATGGAGGTGAGTAGCGGCGAAATCCTCGCAATGGCCAATCTCGGTAAGGCCGACGACGGAGATTATTATGAAATAAAAAATTATGCAATCAGCGATTGTCTCGAGCCCGGTTCAACCTTTAAGGTGCCCGCGATCATGGCAGCCCTGGAGGACGGTCTCGTGCATCCTTACGATACCATTCAAACATTCGGTGGGAAATACTCGCTCTACAATCAACCCCTCACCGATTCACACCAGGGCGGGTATGGCCTGATTACCGTGAAGCAGGTGGTGGAAAAGTCTTCTAATATCGGCATGGCCCGGATTATTGACAAATGCTATGCCGGCAAGCCTGAACAGTTTCTTGAACGCCTTTACGGAATGGGGCTCGACAAGCCTCTTAACCTGGATATCGATGGCGGGGTTCCTCCCGATATCCGAACACCCGACAGTAAAGGCTGGTCGAAGGCAACTGTCGCCTGGATGGCCTTCGGCTACGAGGTGGAGATGACTCCGATGCAGATACTCACGTTTTACAATGCAATTGCAAACAATGGGGTGATGGTTAAGCCCATGCTGGTCAGGTACCTGAAAAACAACAGCCAGAAAGTAAAGGTTTTCAAACCGGAAGTGCTGAAGTCATCAATCTGTTCCGGCGAAACACTGGCTACGGTTAAAAATATGCTGGTGGGGGCTGTCAACGAGGGTACCGCCACAAATCTGAAAAACGACATGTACCAGATAGCCGGGAAAACCGGCACGGCAGTCATCGCTCAGGGTGCCAAAGGGTACAAGAATGAAGGGGGCCGGAAGGATTACCGGGCATCCTTCGTCGGCTATTTTCCAGCCGATAATCCGAAGTACAGTTGCATCGTTGTGGTTTCCAGGCCTTCGGCATCAAGTTACTACGGCTCCATTGTCTCGGGTACCGTATTTAAAGCGATATCCGATAAAGTATATGCCACCAACCTTACGCTCCAGAAAGAACTTACCGAACCCCGGGACACGTTGCTTGAAAGGATACCGCTGGTCGCCCCGGGTAACTGGGCGGATGCCGGGAAAGTGCTTAAGGCGCTAAGTATTCCTGTCATGAATGCGGCTCCGGCCGCTCTCTGGACGCGCATGCAGCGGGACGGTGAAGTGCTTAAAACAAAACCAATGAACCCGGCTGATTCGGTACTCCCGAGTTTTATCGGCATGGGAATAAAGGATGTGCTGCCGGTGTTGGAAAACATGGGCTATAAGGTCAGGGTAAAGGGCTCTGGCAGAATTGTTTCACAAATACCGGCCGCGGGAACTTACCGCGATTCGGTTGGACTCATAGAATTCCAGCTAGCCGCACTATGAAAACACTAAAGGAACTTACCGGTGCTATCAGCATACTCGGGCTTCAGGGTGACCCCGCCACGCAAGTGGAAGGGATCATCCTCGACTCGAGGCATGTTACTCCGGGAGTGCTTTTTGTGGCGGTCCGCGGCACCCACTCCGACGGGCATAGCTTTATCAGTCAGGCAATAGCCGCAGGGGCAGTTGCCGTCCTTTGCGAAAAGATTCCGGAACAGGAAGCCGGCAATGTCGCATTCATCCTCGTTAAAGATGCCGGCCAGGCCGTCGGGCCGCTGGCTTCTGCGTTTTTTGGCAACCCTTCGGAAACATTGAAGGTGGTGGGTGTAACCGGAACCAATGGCAAAACAACAATTGCCACACTTTTGTACAATCTTTTTGAGGGCCTTGGCTACCCATGTGGTCTGATATCAACAATCAAGGTTTCCATCCACGGCGAATCGGAGCCAGCCACGCATACCACGCCGGATGCCGTAACTTTTCAGAAACTTCTTGCGGATATGGCAGAAGCTGGCTGCCAGTTTGTTTTTGCCGAAGTTTCGTCGCATGCCATGGATCAGGGCAGGGTAGCCGGAGTTCGTTTCGAGGGAGGCATATTTACCAATCTTACCCGCGACCACCTGGATTACCACAAGGATTTCCAGGCTTACCTGCATGCAAAAAAACTGTTTTTTGATCAGCTCAGCCCTGAAGCCTTTGCCCTGACAAATGCAGAGGACCGCAACGGCAGTGTGATGCTCCAGAACTGCAGGGCCAGAAAGTATACCTATACCACCAGAGGGGCTGCTGATTTTGAAGGACGTCTCACCGAACAGCATATCGATGGGATGCAGGTGTCGTTCAATGACCGTGAATTGTGGCTCCGCTTTATCGGACGGTACAATGTATCCAACCTGCTGGCTGTTTACGGCGCCGCTAGTCTGCTCGGGGTCGATCGCGACGAGCTGCTCAGGCATCTGTCACTTCTTCAGCCGGTTGAGGGGCGTATGGAGATTGTTGCCCTGGGCGACGACCGGATCGGTATTGTAGATTATGCCCATACTCCTGATGCATTGGAAAATGTACTGGCTGCCCTCGATGGATTAAAGGGAACAGGAACCCGGATCATCACCGTTTTTGGCGCCGGTGGCGACCGCGACAGCGGCAAGCGGCCGCTCATGGCCGAAGTGGCCTGCCGGCTCAGCGACCAGGTGGTAATCACTTCCGACAATCCGAGGACGGAAGATCCGGAAGTTATCATAAACGACATTATGAAGGGCGTTCCTGCCGGTGCCGGTACCCGCGTACTGCGCATTTCCAGCCGGCTGGAAGCCATCCGCACCGCCGTGGCCCTTGCCCGTCGCGGCGATGTGGTGCTGGTAGCCGGCAAAGGCCACGAAACCTACCAGGAGGTGCAGGGCGTAAGGCACCACTTTGATGACAGGGAGGAGAGGGAGCAGATTAAGACAATAGACATTGGCAATAGACAATAGACATTAGACATGAGACTTGAGACAATAGACAGTAGACTGTAAGAACTGAAACCCGAAACCTGAAATCCGAAACCCGAATGAACTAATGCTTTACTCTCTTTTTACATGGCTTTCCAGTTTGGATTTTCCTGGTGCAGGATTATTCCAATTTATCTCGTTCCGGTCGGCCATGGCCCTCCTAACCGCATTGGCCGTGTCGATGCTGTTCGGCAAGCGGATTATCAACTACCTCAGGATAAAGCAGGTGGGAGAGTCTGTGAGGGATCTCGGGCTGGAAGGCCAGATGCAGAAGACGGGTACACCGACAATGGGCGGGGTTATCATACTCGCAGCCATACTTATTCCTACACTGCTGTTCGCGCGGCTCGACAATATTGCCATTCTCATCATGCTGCTCACAACAGTATGGCTCGGCGTGATCGGTTTCCTGGATGATTATATCAAGGTTTTCAAGAAAAACAAGTCGGGCCTCGCTGCACGTTTTAAGGTGGTTGGGCAGGTTAGCCTTGGTCTTATTGTCGCGCTTACTATGTATTTCCACAAGGATATCGTTGTAGGCGAAAAGATTTCAGTGAATTCTACGGAGATACATGCCGGCGATAGCCTTGCAGGTTCCGCCGATCTGAACGGAATGACTGTAAAATATGTGGAAAGCCGCGGTCTCACCACAACCATTCCCTTTGTAAAGAATAACGAATTTAACTACAACTGGCTTGTTAGCTGGCTTGGCGATAACTGGGCCAGCTATGCGTGGATTGTTTTTGTGGTCATCATTATTCTGATCATAACCTTCATCAGCAATGGCGCCAACATAACCGACGGGCTTGATGGCCTTGCCACGGGGTCATCGGCAATAATCGGCGCAACACTTGGTATTCTGGCCTATGTTTCTGGCAGATACGACTTTGCCAGTTATTTAAATATTATGTACATACCCTATTCCAGCGAGCTTACGGTATTTGTTTCCGCGTTTATTGGAGCCACGGTAGGGTTTCTCTGGTACAATTCCTATCCGGCCCAGGTATTCATGGGCGACACAGGCAGCCTGGCGTTGGGCGGCATCATAGCCGTTTTTGCGGTGCTGATCCGCAAGGAACTGTTCATTCCGATCCTTTGCGGGGTTTTCGTTGTGGAAAACGTCTCCGTTATGATGCAGGTAGGCTGGTTTAAGTACACCCGCCACCGTTACGGAGCAGGCCGGCGGATATTCCTGATGGCACCGCTGCACCATCATTTCCAGAAAAAGGGCTATGCCGAGCCCAAGATCGTGATCCGGTTTCTCATCATTGGCGTCCTCCTCGCAGTAATCACCGTGTTAACCACCTTAAAAATCAGGTAGCTATGTCAAAATTGATAGCCATACTGGGAGCAGGTGAAAGCGGTGTCGGATCAGCGATACTGGCAGTTAAGCAGGGGTTTGAGGTGCTTGTTTCGGATGCCGGCACCATAAAACCGGAATACCGTCAGGTGTTGGTTGATCGGGGCATCGCGTTCGAAGAGGGCCATCACACGGCTTCGAGGATACTCGAGGCAGCTGAAGTAATTAAGAGTCCCGGTATTCCGGATAAGGCACCATTGGTGAAGCTGATTCATGAAAAGTGAATTCCGGTGA
>CAYWHP010000218.1:0-4675 GCA_964457845.1 uncultured Porphyromonadaceae bacterium
GCACCAAAATGGCACCCCCCGGAATGGTGATGCTCTGCCCGGTTGATAAATTGGTAGCCCGGACGCTGTCGATCGCCGTGGCTTCACCGGTGCCGGTAAAGGTGAGCCGGATCTCCTGACTAAAAAGAGACTGGCTGCCCAGCACTGCAAGCATTAGAAGAATGCGCCTTATCATAATGATATGTCTTTAAGGGTGGTAACCAAATTTACTAAATGTTCTGTTAAATAAGAAACAATACTTTTTGTCTATTTTTAAAAACATCTTTACGATTCAAAACTCTCCCATGAAAACCATCCTTTCCCGGGTTGCGACAGTAACCTGCCTGATATGCCTGCAAGCAGCACTTATCGCTCAAGAGCCTGCCTCCGTCACGCTTCGCTCGACTTCCCTGACCGAGCGTTCCTCCATCGGTGATCTGCAGGTCTGCATCGCCACAGTAGCGGCAACCGAGCCGGGCACCTATACGTTGAAGGTTTATGTTCCCGATGACCGGGAAACCAGCCTCACGGTTAAGGTCGACGGCCGGAAGGATGTCATAGTGAGAATTCCCGTACTTGATGATAAAACAACGGTGCTGGCCCGGCTACTGAAGGATGGTAACCCGGTGGCCGAAACCGAAGTTGCCCTGAAACCCCCGAAAAAATGGACCGTATACGATGTTCAGGTTTCCCATCACGACCTGGGCTATGCCGATTACTACCACATGATGCGCCGCGACGTTCGGGAGTGGGGCATTGAACTGGCATTGGAAAACTGCAGGAAAACCGACAGCTGGCCCGAAGAGAGCCGCTTCCACTGGACAGTTGAAACGAGTGAGCCCATGACCGGGTTTCTGCAGTATCAGCCCGACAGCGTTATCGCCGAACTGAAAAAACGGATCAATGAAGGCCGCATCGAACTCGGAGGCCTCCACAACTCGGTTTCCACAGAGCACATGAGCTACGAGGTGCTGGCAAGAGCCTTCTACACCCCGAACCGCTATATCGTCGACTGGATGGGTATCCCGCCCGCCCGCACAGCGCTCGACACCGATGTGGTGGGCTTTACACGGTCGCTGCCCCTCTTCACCAAAGAGGCCGATATCCCCTACTTCATGATGGGAATCAACTCCACGGTGATCGCCTTCGACCAGGCATACCGGGATGCCGCTTATTGGTGGCAGGCTCAGGACGGCGACAAAAAGATGACCCTTTTCAAAACCTGGCCCTACTATTCGCCCGACCGCCTGATGGCCTATAACCGGGAAGAGGTGATGGCCATGATCGACCGTTATGAGCAGCGCACCGACTACCCCTACGGATGCATCTTATCTGAAGACAGTTACGACTTCGGCCTCCCCGAGATGGCCAACGTGGAGAAGATCAGGGCGTGGAACGAACGCTACAGCAACCCCGTGCTGGTTTCGGCTACTTTTTCGATGTTTTTCGACGATATGGTCTCGCAGCAGCACAAGCAGAACTTCACCGTCTATGATAAGGACGCCCCCAATGCCTGGGCCGACGAGGACCTTGCCGATGCGAAGCTCGAGACCGGCGCCCGCTACCTCGGGTACAAAATCCCGGCCACCGAGAAACTGGCAACCATGGTCACCGCAGCCGGCGGCGGACTCTACCCGTGGAGCGACCTTTTCCAGTCGTACAACCGGCTGCTGATGTACCATGAGCATACCAACGGCGCTTACGCCGAAGGCCCCATCTACGTGCCGCCATCGCTGAAAGACAGCTCCGCCGCCAATGCCAACTACTACGAGGTGGAACAGGAGATGCACCGTGCCCTGGTCAGCGAGAGCCGGGAATACCTCGACAGGGCTGAAGCCCTTGCCGGCAGCGGACTGAGGAACCTGATCCCCACCGGAAAGGACCGCGTGATTGCCGTTTACAACCCGCTGAATTATACCCGCAACGATGTGGTGACGTTCGTTGTGCCGGACAAGAATGGCTGGCAGCTCGTCGACAATGCCACCGGCAAGCCTGTTGCCTGCCAGGCGCTTCACGACGGCAAAGTCATGTTCTTTGCCGCCGGCGTGCCGCAATCGGGGTACAAAACATACACCATCCGCAGAAATCCGGGTGCTGCACCCGCAAAGGTGCAGACGACCGCGGGCCAGACCATCCTCGAAAACCGGTTTTATAAAATTGTATTCGACCCGAAAACCGGCGGAATAAGCAGCATCACCGACAAAGAGCTTGGGCGGGAGCTGGTCGACCAGTCGGCCCCGTCGAAATTCAATGAATACCTCTACCAGCGCTTCGAAACCACCCGCTATTCGCCCGGACTGGTATCCTATTCGCCGGTGAAGGCCGAACTCACGCTGCGGAAAGGGCCCATCGCCTCGAAAATGATTTCCGCGGTGCAGGCAACCGGCTGCGAATCCATAACCCAGGAAGTCATTCTTTACCAGGATATCAGGCGGATCGACTTTGTGCTCAACCTCGACAAATCCCCTTCCGGACGGTCGCTGGCCGATTACCGCCAGGGCAACGCCCGCAACAAGGAGGCGCTCTTTTATTGCCTGCCCTTCTCGGTACCCGAATTCACCATCCGGCACGAACTGCCGGGGGCTGTTGTAGAGCCCATTGCCGGCCAGTTCAATGGATCTTCAACCGATTTTTATGGCATCCAGCACTTTACCGACCTGTCGAACAGCGACTTCGGGGTCACCCTGGCAACTGTAGATGCCCCGCTGGTGGAGTACGGCAAGCCCCGGCCTGCCGCATGGAGCCGCGGCGATGATTATGAGCATGCCATGCAGAAGCCCGAAAACAGCCGGGTTTACCTCTACCTCATGAACAACATGTTCTTCACCAACATCCGGATGAGCCAGCCCGGCCCGGTCACCTTCCGCTGGTCGGTGCGCAGCCACACCGGCGACTGGAAAAGCGGCCAGGCACCCCGTTTCGGCTGGGAAACTGCACACCCGCTGGAAGCCTTGCTGGTTGAACCCGGCAACCGCGGCACCCTGCCCGCCGGCCTTTACTCCTTCATGACCGTCGACAACGAAAACGTGGCCTGCACCACCGTGAAACCCGCCGAAGCCAACGGCAGCGGGTTCATGCTCCGTTTTTTCGAACTCACCGGATCCGCAGCCACCGTAAATGCCGATCTGCCTTTTGCCGGCAAAATAGCCCGGGCCAACGAAACCAACCTGGTTGAGGTTGACCGTGAAATTCCGATTACTGTAAGCGGCGAAAACCGGATAACCTTCACCATCGCACCCCACGGCATCAAAACGATCCGCATAGTCCCGGAAGCTTCGGTGCCCGGCGCTGTGGGCAGTCTTCAGGCCTCCGCCCTCTCCGACCGGCAGGTGCACCTCAGCTGGGAAAAACCATTGGAAAACAGTTCCGGCGTGGCCTATTACCGCATTTACCGCGGCCGGTCGCCCGGGTTCGAAACCGACCTGCGCCACTACCTGGGCGCCACCGGCGAAACCTCCTTCACCGATCAACCCGTGCTCAATTATGGCGGATGGCTTAACAATTATGTGGAACCCGGTTCAAAATATTTCTATACGGTACGGCCGGTAACCAAAGGAAACCTTGAGGGCCCTTCCACCGGAACCGTCTCCGCACAAACCCTCACGTCTCAGGAAAAAGACCTCCCCCCCGGCAAGCTGGAAGGATTGCATGTGGTTCACGTAAGCCCCATCACTTCAGATAATTACCTGTGCCTGTTCTTCTATTCCGGCATCGAAAGCGACATTTCGGGCTACCGCATTTACCGCAGCCCGGTGAAGGGCTTTACACCCTCCGCCGGCGACCTGACCGGCGAAATCGATGCCGCTCAGCGGATCCGCCATACCACCCCCCACGGGTTTAACTCGGTGGAGCGGAGCCTGCAGGAGTTCACCATGCAGATGTGGGCCGACGAGAGTGTGGAACCCAACACCACTTATTACTACCGGGTTTGTGCGGTCGACCGCGCAGGCCAGGCAGGCGAATTCTCCGATGAAGTTGGAAACCGGGCCGTGCTGAGCCACCTGGTAATCGAGGGGAGCCGCTTCTTCTTCGAGGGTGGAACTACAGCCAGCATCCAGCCGCGGTTTGCCGACGGGTCGGAAGTTCGGTTCACCACCGATGGGTCGGTGCCGTCGAGGAATTCAAAACTCTATACAGGACCGCTAACCATTACAAAAGCCTGCAAGCTGCGGGCCGGTGTCTTCTACAAGGGTTCCGATACTCCGGAAGCCCTTACAGAGGCCACATTCACCACCGCCCTCTTCCCGGCGCCGGATTATCATTCGGCTTACCATTCCCGCTGGGCCGGATCGGGCATCTACAACCTCGTCGACGGGCAGCGGGGGGATTTCTGGAACGACGGATTCTGGCAGGGTTTCGAGTACACCGACCTTGATGTCACCATCGATCTGGGTAAAACCATGGAGATCAGCGAGGCCTCATTGGGCGCCATCCAGTTCCTCGCTTCCTGGATATTCCTTCCAAAAGAGGTGGAGTTTTTCCTCTCGGCCGACGGAAAAGATTTCAAGCCGGCAGGTAAGGCGCTGGCCGATCCGTCGCTGGCCCGCAAGGAAGATGTCATGAGGGATTATACGGTTACTTTCGACCGGCAGCCGGTGCGCTACATCCGTCTGGTGGCCAAAAACCAGGCCATCTGTCCCGATTGGCACCTGGGTGCAGGGGGGAAGGCGTGGGTTTTTGCGGATGAGGTGACGGT
>CAYWHP010000219.1:0-4611 GCA_964457845.1 uncultured Porphyromonadaceae bacterium
ACGGTGGGGAAGATCAGCGATTTCGATGTGTCGCCGGATAACAAGAAGATGGCGTTTGTTTCAAGAGGCGAATTGTTCGTAAGCGACGTTGAGGGGAAGTTTATAAAGTCGATTCAAAGTGTTCTGAAGGGACGGGGTCCCGACTTTCGTCGGGATGACAACGCAACTTTTGAACGTGTTGTTTCTGTGAAATGGTTGAATGATAATAAAACATTATTGTACAACATGACCTGGAACGGGTACCTCAACTGGTTCACGGTGGCGGCCGACGGCACGGGGGTGCCGAAACAGATTACCAAAGACATGGCCAACAACCGGGATATCGAGTTTAACAAGGATCTTACGAAGGCGGCGTACATCAGCGGGGTGGGCGAGCTGCGGCTGATGGACCTGAAAACCATGGAGAGCAAGCTGCTGGTGAAGGATGAGTTTTGGGGATTCCAGAACGGTGCGCCCGGCTTTTCGCCCGACGGCGAGTACGTGCTCTATACCGCCAAGCGGAATTTCGAGGACGATATTTTCGTGATCCACCTCAAGAGCGGCGTGATCACCAATCTCACGAATACCGGCGTGGCCGAATCGGGGCCGATGTGGAGTGGCGACGGAAAGTATATTTATTTCGCCTCCAACCGCACCAAACCCACCTATCCCAGCGGCGGCGGTCCGGCACATGTGTACCGGTTTGCGCTGGATCGGGTGGATGCCCCGTTCCGCACGGACGAGTTTGATAAGCTGTGGAAGGTTGACCCTGCCGCGAAGAAGACGGAAGACTTTAAGACTAAAGAAGACTATAAGACCAAAGAAGACGGTAAGACGGGAGACAAGAAAGATACCGCTGCCGTGAAGAAGGATACGACTGCGCCGATAACGATCAATACCGACAGGATATGGGAAAGGTATGAGATGATCAGTCCGTATTACGGATCGCAGGGCGGACCGTATGTGATCCAGAAGGCTGAGAAGACCACGGTGCTCTATTTCTCCGATCACGACAAAGGGGCAGGGGCGCTGTGGAAAACGGTGCTGTCGCCCTGGGAACCAGCGAAAACGGAGAAGATCGAAGGGGCCACTCCGGGATCAATCGTGAAGGCGGGCGATAAACTTTACATGCTCACCGGCGGGATCGTATACAAACTGAATGTCGATGGCAACAAGGCCGACAAGATCGATATCCAGAACGTGAACTTCACCCGCAACCTGGCCGCCGAGTTCAGTCAGATGTTTGAAGAAACCTGGGCCAACATGGAGGAGGACTACTACCACGACAAGATGCACGGCGCCGACTGGCCGGCATACAAGGCCTATTACGGTCAGTTCCTGCCGTTCCTCAACAACCGGAACGATTTCCGCGTCCTGATGGCCGACATGCTCGGCGAGCTGAACTCCTCGCATCAGGGCTTCAGCAGCTTCGGCGACGATGAGCAGCCGATCCGGCTCAATTATCAGACAATGGAAACCGGCATCCTGTGGGAGGAGGCCGCTCCGTTCACCGTGAAGCGCATCGCTGCCCGCAGCGTTACCGACATCAGCCGGCTCGACATCCAGCCCGGCGACGTGCTGGTGAAGATCGACGGGGAGCCGGTAGATGCCACCGTGCCGCGCGATTACTACTTCTACGTTCCGGCCATGAAACCCGAGCTGAACCTTACGTTCAACCGCAAGGGCACCGACTATACCGCCAAGATACACCCCATGGCCGCCGGTCAGCTGAGCGGCAACCTTTACGACGAGTGGGTCGACGGCAACCGCAACAAGGTGGATGAGCTGTCGAAAAACAAGATCGCCTACCACCAGATGAAGGACATGGGCGGCAGCTCGCTCGAGAACTTCCTGATGGCCATGACCCGCGACCTGCAGGACAAGGAGGGCCTCATCCTCGACCTCCGTTTCAACACCGGCGGCAACGTGCACGACGAGGTGCTGAGATTCCTGAGTCAGCGCACCTACCTGCAGTGGAAAGCCCGCGGCGGCAGGCTCGCCAACCAGTCGAACTTCGCGCCATCCGACAAGCCCATCGTGATGTTGATCAACGAACAGTCGCTGAGCGATGCCGAGATGACCTCGGCCGGCTTCAAAGCCCTCAAGCTGGGTACGATCATCGGCACCGAAACCTATCGCTGGATCATCTTCACCTCCGGCAAGGGCCTTGTCGACGGCTCCTTCTACCGCATGCCGGGCTGGGGCTGCTACACCCTCGATGGCGACGACCTGGAGTTCACCGGCGTGAAGCCCGATATCTATGTGAAAACCACCTTCATGGACCGCCTAAAAGGAAAAGACCCGCAATTGGAGAAGGCGGTGGAGGTGATACTGAAGAGGTAATTGAGGAAGTAATTGTGCCTCGCAAGCTCGGCTAATTGTGCGTGCTGAAGCACGCTAATTATGCGCTGCGCGCTAATTGTGCGCCCTCCGGGCGCTAAAGATTGCAATGGCGAAACTTAGTTCGCGAAGCGAACCCAATTAGCGAGCTTCAGCTCGCACAATTAGCGCGCAGCGCATAATTAGCCGAGCTTGCGAGGCACAATTACTACTTATCCGCGCGAGGCCTAATGATCAACCTAAGAGACTGGTCGTACGTGAGATAGTTCCACGCCCAGTTGATAAAGATGAAGAACCGGTTCTTGGTGCCCACGATGGCCATCAGGTGGACGAGGATCCAGATGAGCCAGGCCACGAAGCCACCGAGGTGGAGGCCGAATACGTCGGCCACGGCCTTGTTGCGGCCGATGGTGGCCATGGAGCCTTTGTCGCGGTAGGAGAAGGGTTTCATGGGCTGGCCGCTGCGGCTGCGGATGAGGTTTTTCGCCAGCAGTTTGGCCTGCTGGATAGCGGGCTGCGCCACCTGCGGATGACCGTTGGGGTAGGCATCCTCTGTCATAAACGCCATGTCGCCAACAACATAGATGTTATCCTGACCGTTTAACCGGTTATGGCGGTCGACAGCCAACCGACCGCCGCGGCCTTTTTCGGCATTAATCAATCCGGGTATCTCCGGCACCTGCACGCCGGCGGCCCAGAGGACCGTGCGGCTGGGGATCGTTTCGCCGGTGCTGAGGGTGACCGTGCTGCCGTCGTAATTTTGCACCGCGGCGCCGGTTTTTATGGTCACGCCCATATCGAGCAGGTAGCGGGTGGCTTTTTTCGATGCGAATTCCGACATGGGCGCCAGCAGTTTGCCGGCCGCCTCGATGATATAAATGTTCATCCGGTTGAAATCCAGCTCGGGATAGTCGGCCGGGAACACGAATTTCTTCATGTCGGCCATCGATCCGGCCAGTTCCACGCCGGTGGGGCCGCCGCCCACCACCACGATGTTCATGATCCGCTCCTGGTCGGCCTCGCCGGGCAGGTTGAGCGCCTCTTCGTAGTTCTCGAGGAGGATGTTGCGCATCACGATGGCCTGCGATACCGATTTCATGGCCAGGCTGTGCTTTTCAATCTCCTTGTTCCCGAAGAAGTTCGTTTTCGCCCCGAGCGCCAGCACCAGGATGTCGTACCCGAGGGTCCCGATGGAGGTGGTGATCTCCTTTTTGCCGGTATCCACACTTTCCAGATCGGCCATGCGGAAGTGGAAATCGGGGATGCCCTGGAAGAGCTTGCGCAGCGGAAAGGCGATCGATGAGGGTTCCAGTCCGGATGTAGCTACCTGGTAATAAAGAGGTTGAAACTGATGATAATTGTTACGGTCGATCAATACAACCTGCCATTTTTGCCGGATCAGGCTCCGGACCAGGCGGAGTCCCGCGAAGCCGGCGCCCACTATTACAATGCGGGGATGGGAGGAAAGGGGTATATTTGGGAGGGATTGTTTAGACATGAGACGTGAGACATGAGACGTGAGACATGAGACGTGAGACATGAGACGTGAGACATGAGACATGAGACGTGAGACGTTAGACAGACTGTAAGACTTTGAGACGGGAAGACTTTAAGAGAGATTGCGTTGTGATAGAGATAACAGATTAATAATGGGGGTTTAACAAAATGTTGAAGGGTAAAGTTTCGTTTACAATAAGAAATAAAATATAAAAAATGAAAAAAGGGAAAGCGTTGATCATGGCGATCGCACTGCTGGCGGGCGTCGGGGCATGGTATTCATGCGAGAATGAGGGAGATGATGAAGGCGGTCCGAACCACAATGTGGGGAACGACTGCTTGCAGTGCCATAAGTCGGGCGGCGGGGGAGAGGGCGTTTTCGCTGCAGGAGGATCGGTTTATAAGTCCGGTACCAGCAATGGGGCGGCCGATGTGGTAATCAAGCTTTACAACAACCCCGATGGAATGGGTTCTCCCGTTGCCACCATGACGAGCAGGGTTGGCGGGAATTTCTACACAAAAAGCGCCATTGCATTTGGCTCCGGCCTTTATGTGACGATGACGTCGGATTCCGGAACCAGCATCATGTCGGGATCCGTAACGACCGGGGCGTGCAACAGCTGCCACGGGCAATCGACCGGGAAGCTGACGGTGCAGTAGTTTACCTCACCCCCCGGCCGCCTTCTGCCGCGCCGACCTCACCCCCCGGCTGCCTTCTGCCGCGCCGACCTCACCCCCCAGCCCCCTCTCCCGCGCTCCCTGCGGTCGCGGGAGAGGGGGTGCCCTTCATGCTGA
>CAYWHP010000220.1:0-4570 GCA_964457845.1 uncultured Porphyromonadaceae bacterium
TCGGGAGCTGCAATACCGATATGGTTATCAGGGCCGACCGGCTTCCGGGTCCGGGTGAAACGATCCTGGGCGGCACCTTCCTGATGAATCCCGGCGGTAAAGGCGCCAACCAGGCGGTGGCGGCTGCCCGCATGGGCGGGGATGTCATCCTGATTGCCAAAACCGGAAACGATCTGTTCGGCAGGCAATCACTTGAATTATTTAGCCGGGAAAAATTAGATACCGGATATGTGTTTTCCGATCCGGAACAACCATCCGGTGTTGCCCTGATAACGGTTGATGCACAGGGAGAAAACTGCATTGTGGTGGCCTCCGGGGCAAACGGTTGTCTCGTGCGGGGCGATATCGACCGGGCAGCTGAAGCGATCCGCGGGTGCGGGTTGGTGCTCATGCAGCTTGAAATCCCTGTTGACACCGTAGAATATGTTGCACAGCTGGCCCATGCGGCTGGCATTCCCGTGATCCTCAACCCCGCCCCGGCACAACCACTGCCCGACAGCCTGCTGAAAAACCTTTTCATGATTATTCCCAACCGCGGCGAGGCCGAAGTGCTTTCCGGGGTATCCATAACCGGCCGCGAATCCGCCATGAAGGCGGCAGAAATCCTTCGTTCAAAAGGGGTTGACAATGTGGTGATCACACTGGGTTCCGAAGGTGCACTGATTCTGGAATCCGGTGATTTTAAATTTGTTGACGCGCACCGGGTCGAGGCTGTTGACACTACCGCCGCTGGTGACACCTTCTGCGGCACCTTTGCCGTTGGGCTTTCCGAAGGGAAGAGTATCGAAGCCTCGGTGCGGCTGGCCGTTAGTGCGGCGGCCATTGCTGTAACCCGGATGGGTGCGCAGAGCTCGATCCCGTACCGTGCGGAAGTGGATCCGGCAGGTGCCGGTTTTACTGAATAACCTTATCCGCCCTGGCCGTTACCGTTTCCGGCATCACCAGACCCTGTTCCGTGCAAGCTTTCAGGTTGATAACCAGTTCGTAGGTCCGTATCGTTTCGATCCGCATGGAGGGTGTTCTGCCCTTCAGGATTTCCACCGCCTTGAGGCCCGACTGGTATCCCCATTTCTGGTAGCTCACGCCCAGGCCGGCTGCGGCGCCTTTCTCGGCTTGCAGCGGGTCGGTTACAAACAGCGGGATCTTGTATTTGCCGGCCAGTTTAAACAAAACGGGAAGCCCAAGGTAAACCGTGTTATCGGCCGAAACCACCAGCGCATCAATCTGCTGCCCGGCCAGGTACTGCCCGGCCTGCATGATGTCGTTCGGGCTCGTCACCGGTGCTGCAATCACTTTAATTCCCCGCTTTTCGCATTCCGTCGAAATCCGCTTAAATGAATACTCGGCATTGGGCTCGGCATTGTTGTAGGGGATGCCGATCCGGGAAATCCCGGGTATGCACTCCGCCAGCAGGTCGATGAATTCTTCGGCCCGGAAGGGGTCATAAACGCCATGGAGGTTGACCGGCACTTCCGCGAACCCGATCTGTTCCGGGCTGAAGGCCACGGTAAACACCACGGGCGTGTTCCGGATCTGCTGGGCCGCAGCAGCCATGCAGGGGGTGCTGTTGGTGATGACCATATCCACCCCCTGCGACTGGAACGACTGCAGGATGGTGGTGATCATCGACAAGTCGCCCTGGGCATTGTTGTCGATCACCTTGATGTTCTGCCCGTCGACAAAACCCGAGTCGGCCAGCGCCCGGAAGAGCCCTGATTTTGCGGAATCAAGCACCGGATCCGGCGTGATCTGGACGTAACCTATACGGATTTTTTGGGTGCCCTGCTGGCAGGAGCCCAGCAGGAGGATCATCGCCAGAAGCGGCAGAATGGGAATGCGGTTCATAAAGTGTGATGTAGTTAATGTTGCATAATCAATCCGGTGCGGCTACTCAACAATCACTTTCCTTATTTCAAGCGTAGGTCCGGTACAGGCTTTCAGGTAATAGACACCCTTTGCCAGCCGGGTTATGTCGATTTCATCCTGAAAGTAATAATCACGTTGGCCCTGCCACCGGTAGACCAACTGACCGGAGATGCTCACCATTTCGAGTGTGATGTCGGCCGGCGAGTCGAGTGTGAGGCTTACGGTTAAGACATCCCTTGCCGGATTGGGAAAAACGGTTAGCCGGTTAGCCAGGGTTTCAGCGTCAACCGCCGAAACTTCCTCAAAATTCATGTTCAGCAGATAATCAACTGTTTGTGGTGGAGGCCAGTTGGAAACGATCACATAATACGCACCGGGTGCAATTTTCTTTCGAAAGCTGCCCCCCTGCGAGCCGCCCGCGAATCCTTTGCAATGCGATTTTTCGAGTTCCTCCTTCGGGCAGATATCGAGAACATGAACGGCAGCATAGGCACCCAGGATGCTTCCGGTGAGATAACCTTCCTGTTCGATCGTAATGGAGTACACCTTGTCGTTTCCGCCCATGTAATCGTTAAAGGGTGAGCAGGGTGAGATGTTGTAGTCATCGTTAAACCCGCGTGTGTTGCCAAAATGGTTTACGGCCGGAAGCGTAAGGGGGATGGCATTTTCGCATACGTCACCGTCGGTGGGATAGGTCACATTGATGTTGAAGTAGAATCCATTGGCAGGGCAAGTCAAACCGGGGTAATCAACCAGCCAATACATGTAGATGGTCTGTCCGGCGGACATGACAGTCCGCACCGCCGGTTTCGCCCGGCGGTCGTATGGACAGGTGGGGATATATTCATCGATTTCCGGGATGATCGTTCCACGGCAATCTTTATAAACGCGGAACCAGATCACCGGTTGTTGATTGGATACGGTGTTTGTCTGATTCGGGTGACAACTGTTAACTTCTACGATGGAGAATTTGTCGGCCGTATATTTGAACCAGGCATTTTTTTTGGGCGCCCAGTTTTCGCCCCGGTGGACCTCGGTGGCTCTCAAACAGGTGATGCATTCGCCGGTGAGGGGAATCTCCCGTGTTACATCGCCGGAGTCTCCGAATGTGACGACAACTTTTCCGGTTTGATTACCGTAATCAATGGGAATAAAGCGAACCGTGAATTCCAGCGTATACCCGCTGTTGCTGAGTGGATTGGTGTTCGGCAGGCTGCCGGTGACTTCGAATGGATACGTGTGTGAATCGGTAAGGAGGAAACTGCTCCCGGAAATCTCGATCTTTTTAACCGTTAGGGCGGAGTCTCCCTTGTTTGTAATGGCAAAGGTCATCTGGCCGGTGGTCCCTGCCTGGATGCCTCCGAAATCACCAATAGCTGGCGTGACCGAAAATGCAGGATTAATAACAGGGCTGCAGTTTACTGTAAATCCGGGCATGCCGGCGCGCAGGTTCCCTGTCAGGACCATCAGGCCGATCAGGGCATACATGGATTTCATGACTGGTAAGTTTGGTTCTTACCAAAGTTACGAAAACCGTAGCAGATTCTACTTCAATCCTTTAATAAAGCCGGCAAGCCCGTCGACCAGTCCGGATTTCAGCGGCAGCGTGGAATTGGTGTAGGTGGCCACGTTGCTGGGGTAATCGTTGGCCGACTCCTTTAATATGTGATTCATGTTTTGCAGGATCAAAACCTTTGCATCGGGTTTGGCGGCGGCGAGGAGTTTCACCTGTTGCGATGAAACCTGCAGGTCGGAGGTCCCCTGAACGAGTAACACCGGAATGGTTAACTTGGTGATCTCTTTGGCGGGATTGTACTTAATGCTGGAAATCAGGTAGGGCTGAACGCTCGGCCGGTAGAGCGATGAGAGCGTTTTGCCAACTTTTGCAACGGTCTTGCCGGCCTTCAGGCTGTCGAGGATCCGGTTGGACTCTATCTCTAGCGAATCCGGTAATTTACCTTTCAGCTGCTCCCTGAGCACCACATCGGCAGGCTGTGCAACGGCGGCAACACTGATCAACCCGTCGGCCTTTGTTTGTTGCGCGGCACACATCCCGATCAGCGCGCCTTCGGTGTGCCCGAGCAATATAACTTTTGTGAACCGCTTGTCGGCTCGGAGCAGATCCATCCAGGCAACAACATCGTAGATATAGATTTCAAAACGCAGGTCACTTTCGCTGGTTGCCGAGGGACGGCTCTGCCCGACGCCCCTCTTGTCGAACCTGACCGTTGAAATTCCCTTCGAGGCAAGATCTTCCGCCAGCATTTTGTATGTGTTGGGTTTCATTCCGCCCGGGGCATTCCCGTCACGGGTGGTGGCACCCGATCCCGGAATGATGAGCACAACCGGAGTGCCGACGCTGGCCTGGGGTGCAGTAAGCGTTCCATAGAGGTTGCCGTTGGGCGTTTTCAGCACAATTTCCGATTCAATGAAATTGACGTTTCCGGCAGTCTGGCCGTGCAGGTTCGCCATCAGGCAGCAAAGGCCTATCAGAACAAATGAAACTCTCATATCCGGCTGTTGTTTTTTTTGCAAGCTACAAAAAAGATATAGCCTGCCCGACATCTTTTAAGGATGCGGATTGTTCCAAAATTCAGATATTTATACGGGCAAAGCCATGCGGTGAGCCCTGATAGGCAACTTAACGAATGAACGGATCCCATGCTCGAACTGAAAAACCTTTCGAAATCCTACGGCCAGGTGA
>CAYWHP010000221.1:0-4549 GCA_964457845.1 uncultured Porphyromonadaceae bacterium
AAAGGGATTGGTTACCAGTGAATGGATTGCCTCGGTAACGGTTGGCAAGGTCAGGGTAACATCCGGTTCTTCCGGTACTGCCGGATACCAGTATTTTCCGGCCCCGGGCTGGACGGTGAAGCGCGGAACTGCCTTTACGCTGGCCATAGCGCCGGGATACAAGGGTAAGGCTGTATCGGAATACGTGTCGGTATGGATCGACCTCAATCAGGACATGGATTTCGATGATGCGGGCGAGCGGATTGTCTCGCTTAGCGGAGTCAGGGCATCTGTTTCGAAGAGTATTACCATCCCGACCAGTGCCCTTCTGGGTTCCACCCGCATGCGTGTAAGTTTGAAGCGCTCTGCGGCACCGGGTGCCTGTGAAACATTCACCAACGGGGAGGTGGAGGATTATGTGCTGAACATCGGTCTTAAGGCGGGCAACATGGATGATATTGCCGGTGTGTCAGCTTCAGTTAAGCTCTATCCGAATCCCTGCAGCCAGGTGCTGTCGGTGGAGGTGGACGAGGTGCGCGACCAGTCGAAGCTGGCTATTTACGACATGAACGGCCGCATGCTCAGCATGCAGGTTGTAAGAGATATTGTGACAAGGGTTGATGTCAGCACGCTGAGTGCCGGGATCTATGTGATCATGGTTCAGAATGGCGACACTTTGCACAGGGAACGGTTTATTAAGGATTAGTTTCAGGTTTTGGTTTTGGTTAAATGATGTTCATAGGTTTAGGTTTAGTTTAGGTTTAAGTTTAGTTTAGGTTAATGTGATGTGTGGGGTTGATTTGGCTCCGATGGGCAATCGGGGTCAAAAAAAAAGGGGGAGGAGCTTTTGCTCCTCCCCTGATTTTTTATCTAGACGGTTGTTTATTGGGACCGGGTTATTTCCAGGGGGAATCCTTTAATCCGTGTGAGGATTTAGAGGATTCGGTAGGACGGTCGAAAGGAGAAGAGGAAGAATTTCCAGACTGACCTCCACCTTTATAGCTCGGATCGGTCCATCCGGTACTGGGGAGACTTTGTGCGGCCGCTTTTTTCGGTGTCAAAATCAGCATGGATGCTGCCGCTGTAAAGGCGACATAGGTTCCGGCTTTTGCCAATGCTTCCCGGCGGGTGATCTGGGTTTTCTGTTCTTCAGTATGATTGGATTCCATCTCGCTGTTGTTTTTTCTTATTTGAACCATGTGATTTTCTCCTTTGTGTTGGCAGCTGCCGATTGCACCTGCACCAGGTAAATGCCGTTTTTCTGACCGGCGAACAGGACCTCATTTTCCGATGCCCCCTGCAGCCTGGAGCTGAGCAGCATTTTGCCGCTGAGGTCGCAGACGGTGACGGTTGCCGGCAGGCTGACGTGTCCGGTGATGCGTATTGTTTCCTGATCGGGGATGGCCACGATTTTAAGTTCGCCGGTAATGGTTTCGGGGATTCCCAGTGCACCCTGTTTGGTGTGCAGGAAGAATCTTCCGGTTCCGGTGCTTGCCTGCGCCAGGGTAATGGTGTAGCTGCTGCCGGACTCGTCGATTCGGGTGAATTTGGCAGCCAGTCTGTCCTCGAGATATAATTTGTAGCCTGTGGGCAGGTTAGCTGTTTCGGCCCGGAAGATCACTTCTGCGCCTTGGGGTGCCCTAAGGCCGACAGGAACCACCATGTTCTCATAATCGTTATCGGGAAGGCACTGGAGGAAGAAATTCACATTGTTGTCATCCACGAGCCGGGTATAAACAGCCAAGGCGCCTCCCTGATCGAACATGCCGGCATCGTAACCGCGATCGAGGCCGCGGGTCATGCCCTGGATGTAATTGATCTGCGCCTTTTGGGATGCGCCGGCTGATTGGACGGCGAGGGAAACCGATGCGGATGACCGGGTGCTTTTAAAGGACCTCCCTGATGCCGCGCTCATGGTTGGGGTGAAGTTTACGGTACTGCTGCTCGCGGCCTTGACAAAGAAACCCTGACCTGGGGCAAGCGTGGGGTCGATTGATAAACTGTTCAATACCAGATAGGATGATGTTGAGGTAGCGGGATCCCAATAATAGACCGCGTCGAAGGAGTCATCTATCTGGGTGGAGTTTGTTGTAAGGAATGCCGATGCATCAAGGTAAGCTGTGAACGGGTTGCCTATGAGGTTCCAGCCCGGATCTGTCTGGGTAGTACGGGTGATGCCAACGCTTTGTGAAGCCACCGGTACGCCGGTAAAGCTGAGAATACCGTCGGCACTGCGTAGAACCTGATAGCCTGTTCCCATCGGGAACGCTGTGGTGGGCGGGTAAGGCATATCCACTCCACCATGGGTTGGAGTATAGTAATAGATCCATTTGTGAAGGATTTCATCGTAGGGTCCAAGCGCATATTTAGTGCCGGCCGGATTAATGGCGATTGCATTTGTTGTTATGAAGCTTGATATGAGCTCACCGTATACAGGTGCCGAAATCATATGCCATTTGTCAACTGTAGATCCGCCTGTCACCCATCTTTCGTATGTAACGTTTTGGCTTGTTCCGGCAATTGATCCGAATTTGAGCACTCCGTTGTCAGTAGCCGAAGATGACTTCACCGTGACTGTGCTGCCGGTGTTGAGTGTCAGTGCGCCCGATAGTGATACGATTCCTCCGCCATTGATGGTAAGAGTACCCGCATTGGTTAGTGAATTGGCTGTGATTGACCCTGTGGAGGTTAAGGAGAGGGCTGCGCCGCCTTCAACCTCTACGGTGCCGAGGGTAACTGCGGAAGCCAGCGCCGGGTCGTTTGTTGCTGCCGCCGGTATATAAACGTTGTCTCCTGATGTGGGCGTGGCATCCCAGTTTGTTCCTGTAGTCCATGCGGTGCTGGTGATGCCGGTCCAGGTGCAGTTAGTGCCGCCGCCTGGAGCGCCATTGAGTATGCCGGTTGTTGTACTGCCGAAGTAAGTTGCGTTTTTATTTATAGCTGGCGAAAGGGTACCGCCCCATGATCCGGCAGCATTTTGAGTTACACCACCCAAGATCAGCGTACCGGCATTTGATTTGCTTTGGTTGCCTAGCAAGGCAACTGCTCCGGAAGCAATCGACAAATTACCGGTAGTGGTGAAATTGCCCGTGAAGGTAGCAGTTCCGGATGTTTTGGTGACAGACACCGCTCCTGATGTTGTAAAGCGGCCGATATTTTGTGCTGCCACTGTACCAGTTATGGTAACAGCCGAACTTCCGGCGCTTAGCGTACCGTTGTTGATGAAATGCCCGTGAAAAGTGAGACCAAGGTTGCTTCCACTGGTGCTGAGTGTTGCACCTGAATTGATTGTCAGGGGTACATTGGTGTTGTTGCCGAATTGCTTGGCACTGTTCAATGTAATGGTTCCCGTGTTGTCAATAACAACACCACCTGAAGCGATGAAAGGAGTAATCCACTCTTCCGATGAAACAGTCCTGGAAGTGCTTGTATTGTATTTTAAGGTTGCACTGGGACCATATGCTACAACCCCTGATCTGTTCACAGTGACAGTCGCAGTTCCCTCCAGTGAAAGAACACCGTTGATCGTTGCGCCTGTCGCGTTTTTAACTCCTCCGCCTGAGAGTGTCAGGTTCTCGTAAGTAAAGTCGCCAACTGCCTGGTCGTTAGTTGAGTAGTATTCAACCGTGCCGCCCGAGCCACTCGTAGTTGTTAACGTGCCATCGTTGGAGTCAAAGATTGACCCTCCAATTCTTAGTTTACCTGGACCGGTCAAGGCTATAGTTCCACTAGTGTTATTATTTGATCCATCGATATTTCCAGAAATTGTTACGGTTCCGGTTGAAATAGTTAGTCGGTGCCTGACTGTGGTTTTACCGCTCGTAAATGCCAAACTTGCAGCATTTAGGATGCCTGCTGCGATAATTTCATTTACTCCGCTATCAGCCCGTGGAATTGTGATGGAACCTGAAACA
The DNA here is from genome assembly GCA_964457845.1 of uncultured Porphyromonadaceae bacterium. Taxonomy (GTDB): domain Bacteria; phylum Bacteroidota; class Bacteroidia; order Bacteroidales; family UBA12481; genus UBA12481. The sequence continues at coordinate 3,894 of CAYWHP010000221.1, forward strand.
GAAAGAGTAATACCTGAATTAATCGTCAAGGAAGTGGCTGTGGTGGTAGTGAATCTGATGGATGTACAAGCCGCATTTGCAGTGACCGTAACATTATGGCCGCGCTCAATATAGACGACGTCACCTGCAACCGGTACCGATGCTCCGGGTGTGCCTTGCGATGCACTTGACCATGTGGCGGTTGAATTCCAGTTGCCGGATACTACTGAATACCGGTTAGCCGCCTTCGCACTTGATAGCCCAATCAGCAGAACTGTGAGTAGTAATGTGCATTTTGCATTGTGGGAAATCGCTCCCGAAACAACCCTGGTGACGTTACTACGTCTTCCCGAATTATCTCTTGATGTTTCCGGCCTGACATTTGACGGAGGTCCTGATTGATTGGTTGAGGTGATGAGGGTATTCATTGATATGACCGCTTAATTATTCAGTTGTAGTTTTGGTTTTCCCAAATGCCAATGCCGGTGATATACCGGTACCGACCCTTTAGGGGGTTCTATGATTTCGCCATTATTGTTATTCACTTTGCCACCTGTTAATCCGATAACCGACCCAGAGGTTACCCTATGAAAATAGCATGAAATCTGGCTATTAGAGATCGGAATCATAAGTGAAAAAATCGCATTTGCCCGTTAACAGTAGGTTGGCGGCGTTTT
>CAYWHP010000222.1:0-4484 GCA_964457845.1 uncultured Porphyromonadaceae bacterium
TCCGGTATATAACCGCGTTTTATTATAATATTTTCCGGTTATATACCTGATTTTTTCCAACATCAAGAAACCCGATGCCATACAGAAACTCCTGCAGACACCGGCAGGGCGCAGGACTGGGTTTGTCGATCGCTAAAGCCTATGTAGAAATGCTCCGTGGTAAAATCTGGCTTGAAAGTGAAGAAGGATGTGGCTCAACATTCTATTTCACCTTACCCTACCTTACCGAACCGGAAGACTAGAAATACCAAAAGCGATGCCATCGGGGAAAAGGGGTTCAGCGCTCAGCCTCAAACAGCTGTATTTCCGCTATCCCCAACCGCTGACCGGGCTCACACGAGGTGGTTTTGCATTTATCGGCAATGCCTTTCAGGATGGCGAATTTCACTCATTTCACCGTTTTCGGGGCAAAGTTTCTCCCGGCGGGTGTTCCGGCGCTGTTCGACGGGGCCGCATACATCCGCTCCGGCCATCAGCATTTACTCACCATACCACTTCTTCCGGATGACCTCAAAGGTTCCGTCGGCTTTCATCGCATTCAGGCTGCTTTGCCACTGCTGGACAAGCGTGGCGGGGGTGTTCAGCGAAAAGGCAATGTACCCGTCCATACTCAGGGCTTCGATGTGCCGCGTGAAATCGGTCAGCGGAACACCCTTCGCCTCGGCCAGCCATTTCATGTCGTCGGCCGTCATGAGCAGCGCTTCAATCTCCCCGTTAAGAAGCTGACTGAAGGCCTCCTGCGAAGTAAGAGCTGTTGCAACGATATTTGTAAAGCCATTCTGTGTGAGGTAATCATTTGTGTACCATTCCTTTGGGGTGCCAACCGATTTCAGAGCTTTGGCCTGTGCAACCGTTTCAATGGTAATTCCCGAACCGGCGAGCGTGTAGAAACAGGCCCTGAACGTGCACAACGGTCCCACCCATTGGAACATCGATTCGCGCTGGGGCGTGCGGGCGGTGGTGAACACGGCGCTGTTGGGCAGGTACTGTGGCGGGGTGTAGGCATCCATCCAGGTGCTCAGGTTGATTTTATTCACATACCCCACCCTTTTCTGGATTTCGTTCACCATCTCCACGGAGGCGCCGGTCACCCTACGGGTGGTATCACGACCGGTGCCGTAGTTATGCGGGGGGGCCACTTCGGTAAATAGCTGAACGGTGCCCGGAATATAATCGGCGGGCATACCGTTGAAATACCGGTCCACGATTGAAACCGTTGTTTTATCCTTGATCAGCGTTTCGATGGCGGTCTGAACCTTTGCCACCACCTCATCGCTCACGTCCTTCGAAAAGGCGATATAATTGAATACCGTCAGGTACCGGGTAACCACCCGAATCTCCGGCACATAATAGCCCGACGGAACCGACGACACCAGATGGAAAAAATCGCTGGCCAGAAAGGTAATCTCCTTGTTCTTAAAGGCCGTCAGGGCCGCATCGTACGTGTCGTAATACTGCAGGTTCTGAAATCCGAGGTTCTCCAGCGTGATGGTTTCCAGCCAGTTCCGCACCACGGCAATGGGCCCGATCTTCTTGCAGGCCTCGATGTTCACCGGATAAACGAGTCCGGTTTCCCCCTTCGAGAAGATCCCGTACATCCCCTGACTGGTGGGTCCCGCCCATTTGAAAAGGTCCTTGCGGGCGGCGGAATAGCCCACGGTAAGCAGGGCGCGGTTCGGCCCTGTCAGCGTTGCGTTATAGGCCTCCCCCCACGAAGCCGCCATTCCCAGCTCGGGAACAACTCCTGCCATTTTCATGGCCGTATCGGCGATGTCGGCATCAATCCCGACCATCAGGGAGTTTTTAAGCAGACAGTTGGGTGAGAATTCAATGCCGGCCACCTGAATGGTAACGGGCTTGTCGTCATCCTTCCGGCAGCTGCTTAAGGCAGTAAGGGTAACAAACAATAACAATGCGATGAACATCGGAACGTGATTTGTTCTCATGGTGGATGGTTTTTTTGTAAAGCGGTGCGTAATTCCTCTTAAAAATAACACTATCCCCCGTCCGCTGTCAGGCTATTTGACGAAGGCCGCTAAAACAGTGGAGAATCGATGTCTACCGGGCAATCTTTTTAAAGGAGAAATTGATCAGGTCCAGTAACGGACCGGTCATGAAAGTGGTAAACAGCGCCATGAGAACCATGATGGCAAAGATCTCGGGCCCCAGAATGCCGAGGTCATACCCGATATTCAGAACAATCAGCTCCATAAGCCCGCGGGTGTTCATGAGGGCCCCCAGTGAAAGGGATTCGTGCCAGCTGCGGCCGATGATCCGCGCCGTTATCGCACTGCCGGCCAGTTTGCCGGTTATGGCAACGCCAATGATCAGCAGGCAGTATATCCATAAATGCCCTTCGTTCAGGAGGCCGATCTGCGTGCGGAGACCGGTAAAGGCAAAGAAGATCGGCAACAACAGGATCGTGCTTACATCTTCGATTTTATCCGTGAGGATCTCCTTAAACCGGACATTAGCCGGCATGATCACCCCGGCAATAAAGGAGCCGAACAGCGCATGGATGCCAATGATTTCGGTAAAATAGGCCGAAAGCAGCAGGATGAAGAACGACATCCCGATGACCGTTTTATTGATTGTTCCCTCCTTCAGGCGCCTGTCGCTGATCCGCTGCAGCCAGGGCTTGATGACATACAGCATAAAAACGATATACCCGATGGCGAGACCGATGGTAAACAGTGCACTGTTTATGCTCCCGGCCTTGACGATGGCGATCACAGCTGCGAGCATGCACCAGGCTGTTACGTCATCGGCCGCTGCACAGGTGATCGCCAGCACGCCCAGCGGCGTTTTCGTGAGGTTCCGTTCCTTGATGATCCGGGCCAGCACCGGGAAGGCGGTAATGCTCATGGCAATCCCGATGAACAGGGCAAACGAAAGGAAGGTTACGCCGGCAGGGGCCACCTCCTGAAAAATGTAGATGGCCACGCAGGTTCCAAGGAAAAACGGAAAGGCAATACTCACCTGGCTGATGATAACGGCGTCGTGGGTTTTGCTCTTGATCTGGCTCAGATCGAGCTCCATACCGATAACAAACATAAAAAAGGCCAGCCCGATCTGACTTAAAAACTGCAGCGAGACAAAGGAACTCGGCGGGAAAATCAGGGCCGACAGTTCCGGCGAAATCCAGCCCAGAATGGAGGGGCCTAAAAAGATCCCGGCAATGATCTCCCCGATAACCGATTGCTGGCCGAGCTTCCGGATGACAATGCCGAACAGCCGGGATGTGAAAAGAATGATCAGGACCTGCAGCAGCAGGATGCTGAGCGGATATTTGATGTTGCTCAGAAACTGATCGAATATGTTTTCGTTGGGGTCGATCACCACCGGCTTGGTATCCGATTCAGCGCTGATGCCATGAACGTTTGCGGCGCCCTGAGCCGGCCTGGTCATCTGGTTGCCCCGGTCCACTACAAACCAGGTAAGGGATACAAAGCTCCCGATCAGCAACAAGTAGGTTAAAATCTTTTTCATAGCCCCTGGTTGACCTGTTTATAGGCGAGGATAAAGTTACTAATCCCCGCATTCCATTCAAATGTAAAAAGTCCCGGATGTTCGCGCTGAACGTCCGGGAGTTTGTTTATCACCTGAAGTACTTAAAGATCCTTTCGCGATCTTCATTCTCCTGATCATTCTTGTGATATATTTCCACAAGGACTATTTTCGGAACGTCCTTAAAATAAGCATATATCAATCGGAACCCTGAATTCCTACCCCTCCCTTTAAAACTATCGCTTGCGATTTTCTTCCTCATAGACCCTGACTGAATACGGTAATTCACGATAGAAGGCCAGATTGTAACTGATAAAATCGCCTTCCTTAGTAGCCAGCCATGGAATATCTTTGTGAGAATAGTCGCTGATCTTGTTTGCATTCCAATCGCTCATTTGCTGGATCACATGATCAATCACCGTTTTCTCTGCCGCAGACAAGGCAGTAAGATCCGGCTTTTCCTCCAGCGGTAAAAACCTGGTTTGGCTGAGGCCATGATACGCTGTTTTTATCCTTTTTATCTGACCTTGTTCGATCATTTGATTGATCAGGTTGTTCATCCCGTATGGAACCGGACCGAAGGACATTTTTTTATACCGGGCCCCGGTAAGGTGCTCTTCATATAACTCATAGAAGTTAAAGTCGCAGAAATACAACAACTTATTCAGTACCGTTTCGCCGATATTCGGTTTACCTGCACAATTTTCCAGAATATAAAGGAGAACATTTTTGAATTTGCTTACCCGTAATTCGGGTACTGAAATTCGTAAGTCTGAGGTATAATCTGGCTGTTGAGGTTCCTCGACAATATCAATGGGTTCATGGAAGCCGGAAGACAGAAAATCATCCATTGAAAATCCAAGGACATAAGCCAGCTGATAGAGTTCAAAAGCATCAATACTCCGGTTGCCCAATTCAATCTGAGCCAGCGAAGGTCGGGAGATCCCTATATCTTTCGCCAGTTCCGCCTGGGACAT
>CAYWHP010000223.1:0-4462 GCA_964457845.1 uncultured Porphyromonadaceae bacterium
TGTTCCTGTACCGGAAGAAGATTTTTTTGCGCGTTTAGGGCAGGAGGCACGCCCCGGGCGGGCGCCTCGGTAGGGGGGCCATGCCCCGGCAGGCCGAGTCGGTAGGTGGGCCATGCCCCGGCTGAAGAGGCTGTGCAATAATGATGGATGCTTACCCTTGGAGACCGTGTTGGGGTAGCGGTCCCCGCTTTCGCGGGGATGACACAAGAACGCTTTCGCGGGAAGTTCGTGTTGGGGTAGCGGTCCCCGCTTTCGCGGGGATGACAACGCCCTGAGGGACCCAAGAGGGGTGTCATCCCCGCGAAGGCGGGGACCGCTACCCTTACACGGGCTTCTGGCGACAACTTTCAATATTTTTACACAGCCTCTGAAGCCTGGGGTTAGTCATAAAGACCCCTGGATATATATCCTGTAGATTGGCAGTTGACGTTATGGTGAACTCCGGACCTGTCCGATGGCACGATGCATACCTCCGGGACAGGCCCGCAGCTCCCCGGAAGGTCTAACCCTTCCCTTCTTGGTTTTTGTGCAGATGGACTATGACTAACCCCAGGCTTCAGCCTGGGGGTTCCCCCCCTACCCTAAAAATTCCTACTTTTGCCCCAAAATAATTCTCCCGATGGTCAGAGTCCGCTTCGCCCCCTCCCCCACCGGCCCGCTCCACATGGGCGGTGTCCGCACCGCACTGTTCAACTACCTGTTTGCCCGCAAAAACGGGGGAACCATGATCCTCCGGATCGAAGATACCGACCAGGGCCGTCTGGTGCCCGGAGCCGAGGAGTATATCATGGAATCGCTCGCCTGGTGCGGCATCGAGATCGATGAAGGCATAAAGGAGGGAGGCAAGTTCGGGCCCTACCGGCAGTCCGACCGGAAGGCCATCTACCGGCAGTATGCCGATCAGCTGATTGAGAGCGGATGGGCGTATTATGCGTTTGATACTCCTGAAGAACTGGAGCTGGCAAGGCAGGAAGGCAAGAAGGCAGGAGGGCAGGAAGGAAAGGAGCAGGACGAAAAAGCAATAAGGCAGGAGTTTGCCTATGGGGTAAATACCAGGATGGGGTTGAAGAATTCGATTACCATGAACGGTGAGGAGGTTAGGAGGTTGTTGGAAGAAGGGGCGCCCTACGTGATCCGGTTCCGGATGCCGGAGAACCATGAGATCGTGATGCAGGACATCATCCGCGGTGAGGTGCATGTGAACACCCTCATGGTGGATGACAAGGTGCTGTTCAAGTCGGACGGCATGCCAACGTACCACCTGGCCAATGTGGTCGACGACCACCTTATGGAGATCACCCATGTGATCCGCGGCGAAGAGTGGCTCCCGTCGCTGCCGCTGCATGTGATGTTATATAAAGCTTTCGGCTGGACCGATACCATGCCGCAGTTCGCGCACCTGCCGCTGATCCTCAAGCCCAGCGGCAACGGCAAACTCAGCAAGCGCGACGGCGATAAGCTGGGCTTCCCGGTGTTCCCGATCAACTGGCTGAGCCCGGAAACCGGCGAAGTATACAGCGGATACCGCGAGGCCGGTTATTTCGACGATGCCTTCGTCAACATCCTGGCCCTGCTGGGCTGGAACGACGGCACCGATACCGAAATCTATTCGATGGACGAGCTGATCAAGGCCTTCACACTGGAACGCGTGGGCAAGTCGGGCTCCCGTTTCGACCCCGAGAAGGCGAAGTGGTTCAATCACCAGTATATGTTGATGAAGGGGAATGAGGAGATTGCGGAAGCGTTTCTTGCTGAATTGGCGGCTAAGGGCAGCGATACCCGCGCAGGCATTCCGGAAAGTGTTAGCGGTCCCCGCCTTCGCGGGGATGACAAAGAACGCCTTCGCGGGGATGACAAAGAACGCCTTCGCGGGGATGACACCACGCTGAGCGAAGAGGAGTGGGACAGGGTAGTAAAAATCGTTGGCTTGGTTAAGGAACGCGCTGGATTTGTGAAAGATATATGGAGTCAGGCCTGGTTTTTCTTTGAAGCGCCAGCCACATACGATGAGACCGTTATCAAGAAGCGATGGACTCCCGAAATGCCCTTGATTCTTTCAGATCTTTCCTCTTTGATTAATTCAGCAGAAGCACTTGTCATCCCCGCGAATGCGGGGACCGCCATCCCCCCACGAACTGCTTTTGTCATCCCCGCGAAAGCGGGGACCCCTTCCCCCGGCCCGGAAGCTTACGAGGGCCTCATCAAGGGCCACATCGCCGCCAACAGCCTCAACATGGGCGCAGTGATGAACTGCCTGCGCCTTTGCCTGGTGGGCTCGTCGATGGGCCCGGGGGTGTTCGATATCATGGCGCTGCTCGGGCCGGACGAGGTGGTGGCACGCATTGAGCGGGCCATCTCGGTGATCGGTTAACGTTTTTACCACGGAGGCACGGAGAACACGGAGAGACACGGAGTTTTTTTACGCTGTTACAGACCAACAGATGGTAAATAAATAATTATCTCCGTGTCTCTCCGTGTTCTCCGTGCCTCCGTGGTAAAAAAAAACTCCCCCTGCCGAGACTCTCTCACTCAACGAAATCCATCACCCCCGTCCTGGAACTCACCCCCAGCTTCGCGTAGATGCTGTTCACATGCGACTTCACCGTGCTCAAACTGATGCCGCACAGCTCAGAGATCTCCTTGTTCGACCGCCCTTCCTTCAGCAGTCCGAATACTTTGCGCTCCTGCACCGATAAGGACTGATACGGGTTTTTCCCGGGCACCCGCCTCCGCCGCCAATAAACGAAAACGGCTCCGGCAGACAGCATCACGAGAAGGATAATGAGTGCAGGAAGCCAAAAGGAAGCCTTCTCCTTCACCGGCAGCTCGGCCCGAAAACCTTCATAATAAGGAGATTCCTCCTTACGCCATTTGTGCAGATATCGCTGGTAGTAGCCCGGGTTCAGCAGGCAATCCGACTCGAACCGGCTCTTGTATACAGCATAAAGGGAGACCAGCGGATTCGAGCAGGTATCGGCATAGCTGCGCAGCCTGTCGTAAACGGCCTGCCGCACGAAATCCCGGTTCACCGCCGGGCCGTAATAATCCAGCGTATCGAGGAACCCGGCGATCTGGTTGATCTCGAGGAGTGCCCTGTTGGGGGCATATCCCGCAACAGATGTTCCGGCCATCAGGCGGCGACCTCCGATTATCCGGATCTTTATGTCGGAATTAACACCGGCAACCAGAAACAGATGGTTCTCATCCTGCCCGCCGATAATGAGCGAAGCAGCAGGATCCCCTTTTTTGGAGAAATGGAGCCGGTAGAGATGATCACCGGGCGGGAGGTTGCGGCAATCGAAATGGAAACGCCCATCCGTGCCGACTCCCGATTTTTGAATGATCGATTCGTTTGAGATCGCATACAGCTGAGTGAAATCGGGGATCTTCGAGAGGTAGGCAACCGGCGCCCAACGGGTGGTATCGAGACCGATCTGCCCGATGATCTGTTGCGGCGCGGTCAGCCCACTGCCTGCCAGGCCCAAGGCCAGCAGCAGGCAGCAGACATTTCGTGGCAGCAGATATCCCATCAATCCTTTTTCTCCGGCCAGGGAACGCCGATTACTTCAATGGTTGCGGTCGTTTCTATTCCTGGCCGGTACTGCTGAACGATACTTACTTCGATGTGTCCTTTGGCAGAAAGAGGTATGGCGCGGACGATCCACTCGCCTTTCATGGGATTACTGAAATCCTTCTGCATGTTACCTTTAACCTCCTCATTAACCCGGGTTTTATCTCCTGTTACAACGAGATCATCTGTCTTTAGTGTAAATTTTCCTTGATTAACACCCTTTGGATCAATCAGTTCAATGGATAGCGTGCCGGTCCAGAAGCTACTTTGAATCCCAATGGTAAGATAATTGTGTTCATCGGTCATTTTAATTTTGACTTCGGACGCCTTTGATTCGCCATCAAAATAAAGTTTTGCCGTGCGGCGGATCGTAACCCAATGTTCCTGGGGCAGGGCAAACCCCTCGAGGGTTACAGCCCCGGCAGCCGCCGGAGTCGCAGCGTATCCGGCAACACTTGCCGGGTCCGATACGCTTATGGGGTATCCCTGAACGGTTACCGCCTCAGTGGATTTCACCTTTTTTGCCTGCTTCGATGCCTTAGGCGGATCGATCCGGTACCCTTCAACAACCTTCACGTTTTCCTGGCCGTAACCGGCACCGGTTATCGCGAGCATCACCAGGCCGATGCCGGCCATCATCTTCAATGAATTTTTCATACCCATAAAATTAGATTAATTATCATTTGATCATCGGCTCAAATGTAGGGCATGCTCCTACCCGTCGGAAATTTCCGGGGGTGGGAAAAGGATGGGAACAGGGTGGAAATTGGGATCTGACCTCCCCCTGCCCCCTCCTTGTTAAGGAGGGGGGCGCAATTGCATAACTTATTGTAAAGCTGACCTCCCCCTGCCCCCTCCTTGTTAAGGAGGGGGGCGCAATTGCATAACTTA
>CAYWHP010000224.1:0-4443 GCA_964457845.1 uncultured Porphyromonadaceae bacterium
GCATTGGTAAAAAGGTTCAGAAACACCCTCCCCATATCCTGGGGGATCAGGTTCAAAGGGCCGATATGCTCATCGAAATCGGTCACCAGCCTGGCATTAAACGCTTTATCCTTGGCCCGCAGCCCGTGGTAGCTGAGCCGCAGGTATTCATCCGCAAGGGCATTCACCGAAGTCGGCTCTTTGGTCCCGGTGCCGGTGCGGCTGTGCAGCAGCATCCCCTTCACCGTGGCATCGGCGCGTTTACCATGCTGGTGGATCTTCTCCAGGTTGCCCAGGATGTCGTCGGCAATCGCCATAGCCTCCTCAGGATCGCCCCGGGTGAGCTCTTCCTTCATTTCGGCAACCAGCTCCAGGCTCAGCTCCGAAAAATTGTTCACAAAATTGAGCGGGTTCTGGATCTCATGGGCAATGCCCGCGGTTAGCTCGCCGAGGGATGCCATCTTTTCCGACTGGACAAGCTGGGTTTGGGCGTTGCGGAGTTCGGTCAGGGTAAGTTCCAGTTCCTCTTTCTGCCGGGTAATCTCCGCCGTCCGTTCCGTCACCAGCGCCTCCAGCTCCACTTTCCGCCGGGCGATGGCCTGGTTCAGCTCATCCTCTTTCTGCCGCCGGATGCGATCCTTCTCCGCCGCTTTGTACTGCCGGTTTTGGCTGAACCAGATCGCCGCCATCCATATGTAGGTGAGCATGCGCGCGGTCGTGAAATAGGTTTCGCCACCGGCAAAAAAATCGGGGGCGATAACCGCCGTAAGGTCCACCATAAGGGCAATGGCAACGTATGGAACAAAGGCGATCAGGAACATGCGCAGGTTACGGAGCTCCGGCCTCACCAGGATGAAGGCAACCTGAGCGATGAGCCAGGCATGCCATATCCAGCGGGTAATGCTTTCGCCAGCCTCGGTACCGCCGGCGATCAGCAGGAGAAGGGAAAATGCCAGGGCATACCGCATCAGCCTTTCAATCTTCTTCAGTTCATTGGCCTTGCAGTGCCTGCGCAGGCGCTCCAACACAATGACGCTGATGATAAAGGGGGCAAACGGGGTCGACATGGCCGGTTTCGGTTCAATGGTCTGATTGCATCAAATTTAGGAGGATTTCCCGGTTTTTTGGAAGTAATGATATAAATTACAACCGTACTTAAACACACACATGAAAAAGCTGATTTTCGCTTCCGTGACGGTCATTTTATCGGCCGCCATCCTGACAGCATGCAAGCCATCAATTCATGGGAAAGCAGCAGTGGTTTACCCTCGGGAAGCCGGAAAGCTGGAAGAGTTTGCTGCCGGTGAGCTCCAACGCTATTTTTACCTGCGCACCGGCATCCTGGCCGAACTCATACAGAGCGATACTGCACCCGACGGGTACGGCAGCTGTTTCATCGTGGGAAACAGGGACAGGAAGCTGCTCAAAGGCCTGGCGGAGTCGGCCGATATTGCGGGTGGTTCGGATAACCTGGCAAAGGACGGGTTTTTTATAAAGACCTATGCGACAACAGATGGGAAGCGGCATGTGATTGCCGGGGGCGGCGATCCCGGCACCCTCTACGGAGCTTACAGGTTGCTGGAGCATACGGGCCTGCTATTCGGCCTCGACGGAGATGTGCTGCCGGATGAAAAGTTTGATCCGGATCAGCTCTCCGTGAACGAAACGGGGAATCCACGATTCGACAAGCGGGGGCTGCAGCCGTTCCATGATTTCAATGTGGGTCCCGACTGGTGGAACCTGGCCGATTACAACTCCGTTCTGGCGCAGATGGCCAAGCTCCGCATGAATTTCATCGGTTTCCACACCTATCCCAGCTGGAACAGGGCGGCCGGCCCCGAGGCCAATGTGTGGATCGGGTTGCCTGAAGATGTCGACGCGCAGGGCAATGTAAAAACCGGTTACGAAGCCGGGGTGGTCACCAGCCGCCGCGGCTGGGCTGTAAAGCCCTTCCCTACTGGCAATTATGCCTCGGGAGCGGGGCTCCTGTTCGAGGGCGATGAATACGGTCCGGATTTCATGCTCAACTGGCTCAACTGGCCGCAAAATGAAACCGATGCGGCCACCATGTTCAACAAGTACGGTGATTTCCAGCAGCGGGTTTATGAAAATGCGAAGTCGCTGGGAATCAGTACCGCAGCGGGCACCGAACTGCCCCTCGGCGTTCCGGAAATGGTTGCTTCACAACTTAAATCGAAGAACCTGAATCCCGAAGATCCGGCAGTGATCGAAAAGCTCTATGAGGGCATGCTTCTCCGCCTGATGCGAAAAACCCCGGTCGATTATGTCTGGTTCTGGATGCCCGAGATCTGGCTCTGGTCGAAACCGGGATGTGCGGGCTGGGAAATCACCACCGAAGAAAATGTGCAGCGTGACATAAAGCTCATCCTTTCAGCCGCGGAAAAAACCGGCATTACCTCCGGATTCGCCACCAGCGGATGGCGGCTGGGCACCGTCGACAATGCACGGTGGACCGACGAAAACACCCCGAAGGAGTGGGCCATGTCGTCGATCAACACCAGTGGCGGCGGCGACCCGGTTGAAAAACTTTACAGCGAAAATACGGGCAGGCCCAGGTGGGTGATCGGCTGGGCCGAGGATGACGGCACCGCAGGGGCCCACTGCTGCACCACCTGGGACGTACAGTTCTGGGTTGACCGCATGCTGGCCAATTCAGCCGATGCATTCCGGTACGGGGTCGACGGCATGATGGCCATCCACTGGCGAACCTCGTCGATTGCGCCCAACATTTCGGCGCTCGCCCACGCCGGATGGCACCTGAGGGAGACCGGTGCCGGAAATGCCGCAGATCCCGGCGTGGACCAGGATGCAGGCCTTTTCTGGGACGACTGGGGCCGCCGGATGTTCGGCGGTGAAGCTGGCGCCCGTGCGGGACGTATCCTGCAGAAATTCGATGCCTGTCATCCTAAACTCAACCAGCTGGTGAATAACGGCTGCAAAACAACCGATCAAAATATCGATGACCTGTTTGCGCCATTGAGGGAGTTTGAGGCACTGGGCAGTGAAATCCGGGGACCCGGTAATAAAATCAGGTTTGATTATTGGTTTAATTATTTAGATGCCAGCCGTTTGCGCGTGAACACATGGGTTCTTTCCTCACGACTCGATTCCATTATGGCTCGGACAGCCTCGATGGCCGATACCGGAAAAAAACGCCAATTCATAAAGGAGCAGGCCCTGCCCGCACGCATCGCCCTGGCCCGGTCATGGGAAGCAATGATAGCAGCTTACCTCGGCTGCACCAAATCGCCCGGTGATGTTGGCACGATTTCCAGCATCGAGAGCGGAAACCGGAAAAGGATCCTTCACGGCCAGGATTCATTGATGGCAAACCTCCTCGGAGCACCTCTTCCGCCTGAGGCGTCAGTGCGCACAGATTATAACGGCACACCGCGAATCTTTATCTCTTCCGACTGCACCCGCTGGAAAACAGGTGAACCCTTCGAGATCCGCCCGTTCGTGCTTTCAAGCGAAGACTGCAAGGGGGTTAGCCTGTACTGGCGGCCGCTGGGCAAAGGCGTTTTCAGCAAGGTGGAGGCCCTTTACAAGTCGCGCCATGCCTACCGGGTGATCCTGCCTGAAAACGACACCGTATGCGTGGAATACTACCTCGAGGCCAGCCTGGCAAACGGCAAAAAGATCCGTTATCCGGCGACCGCCCCGGAAATCAACAGCTCGGTGGTTTTCCGGAAGAATTGATCGATGACGATTTGTTGACATTTACCTATGAAATGAAAACGCGTAGAGCCCTGTTGATGAAACTGTTGGTGCTGTCGGCGGTCTTGCCGGCAAGTTTTTCCATGTCGCTGGGACAAGTATACAACGGCAGCTTCGAAAACGGGTCGGACCCCGACCTTTCGCGCTGGCAATGGACCTGCGGTGCCCTGTCGGAAAAATCAGCTCCCGCGGGCGGAGGTGATTACTGCATCAGTGTTTTCAGCGGAAACACGCAGGGGTGCTGGCCCGGATATGCCTGGCAGAAATTGCAGTCGGTCACCAATGAACAGGCTTATGTGCTCTCCGGCTGGGCATTTGCACAAACCTCCCGGAATACCGGTCTGTATTTCGGTAAGATCAACAAAGGGGTTATTACACTTTTTGAAGGGGATACCACTTCATCGTCTACCTGGACGAAACTGAGCGTAAAGTCTGAGTTTCAGCTTTCGGAAGGAGATACGGCACTGGTTGTACTTTACGGAGGGCTAACGGGGGGGCCTGTTCAGGGATACGGCTACTTCGATCTGATCGACCTTCAAATTGTGACAGCAATCAACTCCCCTGAACAGGAGTCGCAAATCCGGATTTTCCCCAATCCGGTCACCGGCCGAATCAACATTCAATCGGAGAGGGATCTGACAAACGCGAACATTGCTATCACTGATATGAATGGACGGACGGTAAGGCAGATTGCAGGAATTTCCGGACGAATCATAACATTGCAGC
>CAYWHP010000225.1:0-1814 GCA_964457845.1 uncultured Porphyromonadaceae bacterium
CCACATTATCAATGATGTACTCCTTGCCGTCTGCTGAGAAATGGCCGTAATTCATACCGTTTAGTTTAGGGCGAAGATAATGATTTTAGAAGGTTGTTTTTGCAGTTCGTGTAAGGGTAGCGATCCCCGCTTTCGAGGGGATGACAACGCCCTGAGTGTGCCAAAACAAGTGTCATCCCCGCGAAAGCGGGGACCGCTACCCTTACACGTACACTCCACACTCCGTCCCCGTCCGGAACATCGCCCTGATATTTTCAACCGGTATCCCGTCGTGCAGGGAATGATCCGATGCCAGCACATACCCGCCGCCGGGTGCGGCGATTTCGATCGCTTCGCGCACTTCGGCCGCAACATCTTCAGGGGTGCCGAAGGGCAGCGTGCGGGTGGAATCGATGTTGCCGATGATGCAGAACCGGTTTCCGTATTTCTGCTTGATATTCCGCAGGTCCATATGGGCGGTTCGCTGCAGGGGGTGCACCGATGCGATTTTTGTTTGGGCGAGATCGTCGAGGTAGGCGTTGATGTTGCCGCACGAATGAAGAAGCACCGGAACGCCGAGGCTGTGGATGTATTCGGTCATCTCGTTTATGTAGGGCAGAAAAATCTCCCTGAAATGGTCGACGGCGAAGAAGCAGCTGTTGCTGTCGCCCAGGTCCTCGCTGATCCACATGCCCGTGCACCCTGCTTCCACCGACCGGCGGGCGGCCTCTTTGAAGTACTCGTTCGAGAGCTTGAGCACGTCGGTGATGAGTTCGGGCTCTTCGTATATCGCAAAGCATATCCGTTCGAAGCCCATGAGGAGCCAGGCCGTGCAAAATGGCCCGCTCACACCGCCGAGGATGGCGAGATCCCCGCTGTTTGCCTCAATAGCAGCGCGAATCTCCGAATCCCGCCCGGGCAGGGTGGGGTCGGGGAGTTTGTATTTTGCCAGATCCGCCCTGCTTTTGATGGGGTAATCGATCGGGGCATCGATCGGCCAGGATGAATCGTTTTTCTGGTAGGTTGTACCCCATTCATCAACGTAAACATTGTCTTTCAGGTACTTCGGCTGCAGCCCTGTGAATCCTCCGAACGGCACCCACACGGCATCGTGGCTGAGCGCCGTGGCCAGTTCAACGGCATCCTTCCCGTTGTACCCTTCCGGGGTGCGGCCGATGATCTCGCGGTACATCGGCTGCTGAAAGAGGAAATCGAACATGGGTACCCTGTCGGGGATTTCCCGACGCAGGGCGGACATGAATCTTTCCTTGGGGGTCATGATGCTGGGTATCAGGTTTCGGGTATCAGGTTTCGGGTATCAGGTTTCGGGTATCAGGTATCAGGTATCAGGTACCAGGTCACCTGAAGGGCCCGACACCTGATACCCGATACCCGATACCCAATCTCCTACCAGAAATAAATGTAGAACGCAATAATCACCACCAGTATAATCACCGAGTTGGCAATATCCCAGTTGTTATAACTGGCACGGGTGATGGCCCGCTGCTCCGGTGTCGACGACCGGTAGGTAAGGCCCACCAGCTGTTCTGCAGGAACCGGCTTCGTGAAGAGGCTCACCACCACGATTACCGCGATGCTTATCAGGAAAAGATAAATACAGTAGTGAAGCCAGTTTGGTGCTACAAAAACCTGGTAAAGCAGGCCGTCATGATTGATCGATCCGCTGAATACCTTCAGGCCGAGACGGGTCATTCCCAAAACAAACCCGACGATCAGGCCCCACATACCACCCTGTGCGGATGCGCGTTTCCAGAACACCCCGAGGAGGAATACGGCGGCGATGCCCGGTGCCAGCAGCGACTGGACATCCTGCA
>CAYWHP010000225.1:1914-4403 GCA_964457845.1 uncultured Porphyromonadaceae bacterium
CCGCCTAAGATGGCGCCGCGCCGGGCTTGCGTCTGATCACGGCCCGACAGTACCCGCTGAACGATGTACTGGTCGGTGCACCAATACCAGAAACCGATGATCGGTGCGGCAAAGAGAACGCCGGTCCAAGGGAAACTCGGATCCTGCGGTGAACGGATCAGACTGGTCATCGGATCCCCGAGCGGTGTGGTATTGGCCCGGCAAATCTCCATGAGTTCATTCCAGCCGCCTACTTTGTTGAGACCGATAACCAGAATGACGATCGATCCGATAAGCAGAACCGGTGTTTGTAATATACTGGTGTAAAGAATCGATTTCATGCCGCCGATAACCGTGTAGATACCGGTTATCACCACCAGCCCCACAGCGCCGATCCAGAAGAAATCGATTCCCATGAAGGATTCGATTCCCAGCACCTGCTTGAATACGATACCGCCAGCGTAAACGGTCACTGCAACCTTGGTGAGCACATAGCTCACCAGCGATATGATGGACAGGAACGACCGGGAGGCCGGATTGAATCGTTTCTCAAGAAACTCGGGCATCGTGTACACCCCGCTTCGCGCATAGAATGGCACGAATACCCAGCCCAATACGAGGATCAGCCAGCCGTGCATCTCCCAGTGGGCCATGGCCATCCCCGTGGATGCCCCGGCGCCAGCAAGGCCTACCAGATGTTCCGAGCCGATGTTGGAGGCAAAGATCGATGCCCCGATCGCCAGCCATGTGGCATCCCTGCCTGCAAGAAAATAGTCGGATGAAGTGTCTTCCTTCATTCGGCTAACCCATACAACGATACCGACCAGCGCCAGGCCAAATAGCCCCAGAACCGCCCAGTCCAACCAATGAAAACCTACCATGATTCTGTGTTTTTAGGTTTGAGAAACGAATAATAAATGTCAAATCTACACTTCTAAACGGGAATTTCAAATGTGGGTATTAAAAATATGCATTTGCTGAATAGTATGATATCCATCCGGCACAATCTCTATATTTATCCCAAATTATCCCCCTATGAAAAAAGCAACTAACCTCCTAACCTCACTAACCTTTCTAACCTTCCTAACCTTTCTCGCCCTAACCGCAACGGCTTCGCTTAACGCCCAGAACATCCCCTATGCCCGCAAGCACCTCGAAACCATTTGCGGACCGGCCATGCACGGCCGGGGGTATTACAAGCGCGGCGACAGCATCGCGGCCTTTTATATCGCCGATGAATTCAAAAAACTGGGAATCAAATCGTTTACGGGGGATTTTATCCAGCGCTTCGATTTCAACGTCAACCGCATCAACCGCACGATAGTCAGATTCAACGGTACCGAGCTGAAATTCAACACCGATTACGTGGTGACCCCCTATTCCGGATCGGTGAAGGGTACTTTCAAACCGGTTCAGGTGAATGCGTCGCTGATGCAGAATCCCGACAAGTTCCTCGAGGCCGTCAATGCCGTGCCTGCCCCGCGCCTGCTTATGCTCGACTCGGCCGGGCTCCGGAACCCGGGCCTGTATAAGTTCATCCGCGGACTGGCCGCGGGAAAGGAACTCGGCATAGCCGCCATCATCGAGGTTTTCCCCTCCGCGCCGGGCACCCATCCGGGCAGGTGGGCGAACCGGATTGCCGAAATCAAGGTGGGCAAAGCAGCCATCCCTGAAAATCTCACCGAGGTGGAAATCGATATCGAGAATGAGTATTTCGAGCATTACCCCACGCAAAATGTGGTTGGCTACCTCCCCGGCGAAACCGATCAGTATATTGTGTTCACCGCCCATTACGACGGCTATGGCTCATACGGCGAGGGCAACTACAACGCGGCCGCCGAAGATAACGGCAGCGGCACCGTCATGGTGATGGACCTCGCCCGCCATTACCTGCAGGGCAAAAAGCCCCATTATTCGGTCGCCTTCATGCTCTTCAGCGGCGAGGAAGTCGGGCTGATGGGGTCGAAGTATTACACCGCGAATCCTCAGTTTCCGCTTGATAAAATCAAGCTGGTTATTAATCTCGACATGGTTATGACGGGTCAGGACGGTGTCATCCTTTTTAACGGAAACGGCCGCCCCAATGAGGCTTCGATAGTGCAAAAGCTCAACGAGGAGCACAAGTACATGAAGAGTGTCGACAACCGCGATGGCACCGCCAACAGCGACCATTACCCGTTCCAGGAGAAAGGCGTTCCCGCCATCTTCTTCCTTACCAAGGGGCCGTCGGGCCGCGGCCACGGGCCCGATGACACGTATGATAAGATACCGTTCTATGCGTATGAGAACCTGTTTAAACTGGTGGTGGGGATTCCGGAGGAGCTGAAGAAGCAGGAGGTGCGATAGTACGACCTCACCCTGGACCTCCCCCTGCAGCCGACCCTGCCACCTGGACCTCCCCCTGCCCCAGGACCTCCCCCTGCAGCCGACCTCCCCCTGCCCCCTCCTTGTTAAGGAGGGGGTCGCATCTGCCGGCATTACAGTAAATTATGCAATTGCGCCCCCCCTCC
>CAYWHP010000226.1:0-4379 GCA_964457845.1 uncultured Porphyromonadaceae bacterium
ATCCCTCCATGGGATGGCCGCTTGCCGGGAGAACCATGCTTTTTGATGTGGTTAAACATTCCTGGAACACGGAAGTCCTGGAATCTTTAGGGATAAAAAAGGAACAGCTTTCCCGTCCTTTACAATCGGGGAGTGTTGCCGGGTATGTTAACCAGAATATCGCCCGTGAACTGAATCTTTCCGATAAAACCTATATTGTTACCGGGGGGCATGACCAGGTGTGTTCAGCGCTTGGCGCGGGGGCCACGGAACCGGGAATTGCCGTATATTCTTCGGGAACGGTTGAATGCATTACTCCGGCTTTTAACCGCCCGGTATTTACCGATGAATTGCGGAAAAACAATCTGTGCACCTACGACCATGCGGTTCCGGGAATGTATGCAACGGTGGCTTTCAGCCTCACCGGCGGAAATCTGCTGAAGTGGTTCCGCGATGAATTTGGCGCTGCAGAAACCGAAATGGCCGGGAAAACCGGCAGCGATCCTTATGAGCTATTGCTTAACCGGATGCCGGCCGAACCCACCAGATTGCTTGTTTTACCCTATTTTACCCCTTCGGGCACACCCTATTTCGATGTTTCGGTTAAGGGGGCTATTCTCGGACTGGATTTGTCGGTTACACGCGAAGAGATCATGAAGGCGTTGCTGGAGGGCGTTGCTTTTGAGATAAAATTAAACCTCGAAATATTGAAGCAGTCGGGGAATGAGGTAAAGGAATTACGTGTGATTGGCGGGGGAGCAAGATCTCGCATACATATACAGTTAAAGGCCGATGTAACCGGAATGCCGATAACCATCCCGGATGTTACCGAAGCCGGGTGCATGGGAGTTGCGATGCTGGCCAAAGCTGCTTTCCCCAAACAGAATGTGAGGGAAA
This sequence comes from uncultured Porphyromonadaceae bacterium, assembly GCA_964457845.1. Taxonomy (GTDB): domain Bacteria; phylum Bacteroidota; class Bacteroidia; order Bacteroidales; family UBA12481; genus UBA12481. The sequence continues at coordinate 877 of CAYWHP010000226.1, forward strand.
TCGCAAAGAAATGGGTGAAGCCTGTTTTAAAAGTGGAGCCGGATCCCGATGCCTTTTACAAAGCGAAATTTGAAATCTATAAAAACATATATCCGGCATTGAAACGCCTTAGAATCAATATGTCAGCATAATGAAAACATCACGAAGATCTTTTGTAAAAGCCGGTACCCTGGCTACCCTCGGGACCGCTCTTCTACCCTCATCCCTGTTTGCATCGGGCGCCAAAAGGGGCAAGCTTGGCGTGCAGTTATATTCCGTTCGCGATGACATGGTCAAGGACCCGATCGGGACCTTGACGCAGCTGGCCAAAATGGGGTATGAATACCTTGAGCATTGTGTTTACACCGACAGGAAATTCTATGGCTTTACCCCGCAGGAATTCAAGAAAATCCTGGATGGGCTCGGCTTGAAAATGATCAGCGGACATACGACCCTGGGGAAACAACACTGGGACGAAACCCGCAAGGATTTTACCGACAGCTGGAAATATACGGTGGAGGATGCGGCCTATCTGGAACAGAAATACGTGATCAGTCCATCCATGGATGAGACCATGAGAAACAAATACGATGATTTCATCCGCTATATGGATGTTTTCAACCAGTGCGGGAAATTGTGCCATGCTCATGGGATGAAATTTGGCTACCACAATCACGATTTTGAGTTCAGGGAGAAACTGAACGGTGAAAAACTATTCGATATCATGATGAGGAGCATGGATCCGGAGCTCGTAGTTGTTCAGCTGGATATCGGAAACTTGTATAATGGCGGCGCGGTTGCCCTAGATGTGGTTAAGCAATACCCCGGCCGGTTCGAGAATATCCATGTTAAGGATGAGATTGCAGTATCAGGCGGTCATGGAAACTATGAAAGCACCATCCTCGGCGAAGGAATTGTGAACGTTAAGAAGGTGGTTGATCTGGCCACAAAAATTGGCGGCACCACCTGTTATATTATTGAACAGGAATCTTATGGGACCATGACGCCAATGGATTGCGTCAGGAAAGATCTTGAAATCATGAAAAGATGGGGTTATTAACCACACTGAAATGAATCTTAAAATGAGTTACCTTTTGTTCCTTATCTTACTGGCGCTGCCATATGGTACGGGCCTGTGCCAGGCTGGACCCGGTAAGGTGAGGCTGCTCGATTGGCAACTTGGATATAATCCGGATCCCAAATCGGAATCCCTGAAGTGGATTCCGGCTGTGGTTCCCGGTGCTGTTCAGCTCGATATCGCCAGGGCCGAAAAGTATGGTTTGTGGTACTATGCCGAAAACTGGAAAGATTACCTGTGGATGGAAGACCGGAGTTTCACCTACCGGGCCTCATTTAAAAAACCTGATACCAAGCCTGGTGAGCGTGTCTTATTTGTCTCTGAAGGAATTGACTACGCGTTCAATATCTTCTTCAACGGGGAGAATCTGCTGAATCAGGAAGGGATGTTTACGGCGGTGAGGCTTGACCTGACCGATAAGCTCAAGCCCGTGAACGAGATCCGGATTGTGATCCTTCCGATACCGAAATCGGTCGCTGCCCCGGCCGACCGAAGCCAGGCCAACCATTCGGTTAAACCCGCCGTAAGCTACGGATGGGACTGGCATCCCAGGCTGGTTCCTTCAGGGATTTGGGATGAAACCGGACTGCTGATTGAACCGGCAATTGCATTGGAAAATGTTCAGCTGGATTACCTCCTGAATGGTTCGCTGGATGCTGCAACACTTACGGTTCATGCTGAAGGAAGGAATCTTGCAGGGTGCCGATATCAGTGGAAATTAGTTGACAAATCAGGTAACACGACACTGGTAAAGGGGGGAAGCTTTGAAGATGGCAGCCTGGATACGGCTTCCGAGTTGAAAAACCCGAAGCTCTGGTGGCCGCACGACCAGGGCGATCCCTATCTGTATAGCTTTCAATTTCAATTATCCAACCGGAATGGGAAACTTATTCAGACCCGGGAATTCCCGGTTGGCTTTCGCCGGGTAAAGCTGGTATTGAACACCGGTGCCGGTGACCCGCCAACCTTCCCCAAATCGAGGATAGTGCCTCCATTTCAGCTGGAGATCAATGGGCGAAGGATTTTCTGCAAAGGGACCAACTGGGTGAACCCGGAGGTATTTCCGGGAATCATTGCAGCAGCGCGCTATGAGGAGCTGATTGACCGGGCGGTGGAGGTCAATTTCAATATTTTCAGGGTTTGGGGAGGCGGAATTGTCAATAAGGAATCGTTCTTCGAATTATGCGACGCTAAGGGAGTCCTGGTTTGGCAGGAATTTCCGCTGGCCTGCAACAATTATCCTGATGATCCTCATTATCTGCAGATTCTGGAGCAGGAATCGGCCTCCATCATCAAACGGCTCAGGAAGCATCCTTCATTGGCCATGTGGAGCGGCGGGAACGAGCTCTTCAACAGCTGGAGCGCGATGACCGACCAGTCGCTTGCCCTGCGGCTGCTGAACAGCCAGTGCCTGAAGTTTGATCCGCTTACCCCGTTCATTCCAACCTCCCCGATCGATGGAGTGGGCCATGGCCATTATGTCTTCCGGGAGCAGCAGAGCGGGGAGGAAGTATTCGCACGGATGAAGCGGGCCCATTTTACTGCTTATACCGAATTCGGGGTCCCGTCGCCAGCTTCGGTTGAAATACTGCGAAGTATTATCCCAAAAGAAGAACTTTGGCCACCCAGGCCCGGAACCTCCTGGGAGAGTCACCATGCATACAAGGCCTGGGGACTGAATACCTGGCTGATGCAGGATATGATCGAGGACTATTTCGGACAATCCGCTTCCCTGGAGGAGCTGGTGGCTCACGGGCAATTGCTGCAGGGGGAAGGATACAAATGCATTTACGAGGAGGCCCGCAGGCAAAAGCCTTATTGTGCGATGGCCATCAACTGGTGCTATAATGAGCCCTGGCCAACTGCGGCCAACAACAGTATCCTCAGCTACCCCACCATTCCCAAGCCCGGATTCTACCAGGTTAGAAATGCCTGCCGGCCGGCACTTGCCAGTGCAACAATCAGTAAATTCACATGGAAGCCGGGGGAACGGTTTGCCACCCAGGTATGGATTCTGAACGATAAACCCGAAGTAGTCAAAGCCGGAAAGCTTAAAGCAACCCTCGTTTACGGTGACCGGATCATTGAACTGGGCAGCTGGAACTTCGATGCAGCGGAGGCAAATACGAACATTCAGGGACCTGAATTCTCAAGCATATTGCCTGACTTGAAACCGGGAACCTTTAAACTGGTTCTGGAAGTGGAGAACAGGCCAGAGATGCTTTCGGAATATACGCTGGTAGCGGATAGAGCAAATTGACAGACCAATTTGGCTCTAAGTATGCGAAAGTAACCACTTACAGCCAAATCGATTAATCAATTTGGCTGTAAGTTGAATAATTGCTATATTTACAGCCAAATCAGACGAATAATATGAAAACCTTGATTGGGCGCGAACAAGAGTTATCTGTACTCCGTGCAATGGCAGAATCCGACAAATCGGAGT
>CAYWHP010000227.1:0-4364 GCA_964457845.1 uncultured Porphyromonadaceae bacterium
AACAGGTCGCCGGAATAATGCCTATTTTTACCCTTCACCATCGACCGATTAGCCAAATGGAAACCGCCACCCTGACCGAAAAAATCTTCCCCTGGTTTGCCGCTGCCATCATCCTGAGCATCATTGGCGAAGCCTGGTACAGCCGCCGCCGGAAACTCGGGCTGTATGAGGTCCGCGATACCTGGACCAGCATCGGGTTCGGCGTGCTGGGGGTCCTCACGCGGCTGGGCACCAAGGGGATCGGCCTGGCCCTGTGGGTGCTCCTGTACGACCTTACGCCCCTCCGGATCAGGACCTCGGTGCTCTCCATCGTTTTCCTGTTCCTGATGAACGAACTGGTTTATTACTGGTTCCATCGCATCAGTCACGAATACCGCTTCTTCTGGGCCACCCACGTGAACCACCACTCGTCGATGAAACTCAATTTCTCCACCGCAACACGCACGCCGTTCCTCAATGCGCTGTACCACATCCTTTTCTGGCTGCCGCTGCCCCTCATGGGCTTCAGCCCGGTGAACATCCTGGCCGTGGAAACCATCAGTTTCTTCTTTGCCTATTACCAGCATACTACGGTGATCCCCCGGCTCGGGTTCCTTGAGTATTTCCTGAACACTCCTTCGCACCACCGGGTGCACCACGCCTCAAATCCGCAGTACATCAACAAAAATTACGGCAATGTGCTGATCATTTTCGATCGGCTGTTCGGGACCTTCACGCCCGAAAGCGAAAAACCGGTTTACGGACTCACGAATAATGTCACCGACAGGCGCTTCATCAATCTTATTTTCCACGAGTGGAAGGCGATACTAAGCCGATAAATTAAGATAATCCGCAATTCAATTTAAGATAATCCGCAATCGCATTGCAGAATTACTTAAATTTGTGCGAAATCAGACTGATTATGTGGATTGAACGAAACCATACGGATAAGATTCTGGAAGCTGCACGGACCCGGCCGGTTGTATTATTGACCGGTGTCAGGCAGGCCGGAAAGAGTTCATTGCTGATGAAACTGTTCCCGGAAGCCGAATATGTTTCGCTGGATAAAATCCTCCTGGCTGCAGAGGCTCAGGAAAATCCGGAGCAGTTTTTAAGCAGGTTTACCGGGCAGGTGATCATTGATGAGATACAGTATGCGCCCGGCTTGTTCCGCGACCTCAAAGTCATGGTGGATCGGGACAGAGATGTCAAGGGCAAATGGATTCTGACCGGGAGCCAGCAATTTTCCCTGATGCACCATGTGAGTGAGTCGCTGGCGGGAAGAGTCAGGATCCTGGATTTGGGACCATTGAGCGCCAGTGAATTAAACAAAAGCAACGTATTGCAGAACCCGGCTGATCAGTTGTGGAAAGGCGGCTTCCCTGAAATCTGGGCCGAGGGACTGAATGCATCGGAATACTTTGATGATTACATCCAGACCTACCTGGAGAGGGATCTGAAGCAAATACTGAACGTAAGCAACTTACGGGATTTCAGGCGCTTCCTGGCGTTGCTCGCCGTGAGGGTGGGACAACTGATGAACTATTCGGATCTGGCGAAAGATGCCGGTGTAGCTCCCAATACCATCAAGGCATGGGTAAATGCCCTGGAAGTATCGGGCCTGATCTACCTGCTACCACCCTATTTTAATAACCTGGGTAAACGACTGATCAAAGCTCCCAAAGTCTATTTCTGCGACAATGGACTAGTTACCGCCCTGCTCAACATAGATTCGGCTGATGCCTTGGATAGATCGCCTTACTGTGGAAGTATCTGGGAGAATTTTGTTTTCACCGAGATGATCAGGAATGGATATGTCACTGGTAAGAATCTATTCTTTTACCGTGATCAAAATGGCGTGGAGATCGACTTTGTCACCCAAAAATCAGGCAGAACCGACCTGATCGAAGCCAAATATACCGAGCGGCCCGATCAGAAAAAATTGAATTTCAAAAAAGTAGCCTCCGTTTTCCCGACTGGGGTTTCCAGCTTCTGTGCCTGCATGATCAGTGAGCGCAGTGTAATTCAACTGAAGGATTATAGTCTGTATAATCCTCTTTTTGGCACACTTCCTTGATAAACAAACCAATGAAAACCGGGTTATCGATTCACATGAACAGACGTAAACTATTGCATTTACTCACGCTGGCCCTCCTCCTGGCCGGCTGCACGGCCAACCAGAAACCGGCCCTGCGTTATTTCGTGTCACACGCCGGTAGCGACTCCTGGTCGGGCACCCTGCCGGAGGCCGCCAAAAACGGCTCCGACGGCCCGTTTGCCACCCCGCAGCGGGCACGCGATGCCATCCGGGAGCTGAAGGCGGCGAAAAAGCTGCCAAAGGGCGACATCATGGTAGAGATCGCGGGCAGCATCGAACTTGCCGCACCGGTTGAGCTTGATGCCCGCGACGGCGGGGCCAGTCCGCAGTCGCAGATCATCTATGCGGCCGGCAAAGGCACCGGAGCGTCAATCTCGGGCGGCAGGATGCTTAACGGCTGGGCGCCGGTCACCGATCCGGAAATACGGAAGAAACTGAGTCCCGATGCGGCGCAAAAAATCAGGAAAACCAACCTGAAAGCAGCCGGGATAACCGATTACGGCTCGCCGGGCGGTCAGGGCATGGAGCTCTTCTTCAACGATGAGCCCATGCGGATCTCGCGCTACCCCAACACCGGGTTCATGAAGATCACCGGGCTCTTCAACATCGAGCCGGTGGACATCCGCGGCACGAAGGGCGACCAGGTGGGCCGCTTTCAATACGATGAACCGCGGATCTCCCGCTGGAAGGAGGAGCAGGATGCCTGGGTGGATGGTTACTGGTTCTGGGACTGGAGCGAGCAGCGGCACAAGATCGCGGAGCTCGACACGATCCGGAAAATCATCGAGGTTGTGCCTCCCTGGCACCATTACGGCTACCGCGTGGGCCAGTGGTTCTTCGGCTTCAACCTCCTTTCGGAGATCGACGAGCCCGGCGAATACTACATCGACCGCCAGTCCGGGATCCTCTACTTCTATCCGCCCACGCCGGTGGAGGAGGGCCGGGCCATGGTTACGCTCATCAAAAACATTTTTACCCTGAACGGCGCCTCCTTTGTCGCCATCCGGGGCCTCACCCTGGAAGGATGCCGCGAAACCGTGGTTTCCATGAAGGGGTGCACCGGAAGCAGCGTAGAGGATTGCACCCTCCGGAATTCGGGCGATACCGGTGTGACCATCGACGGAGGCAGCGAATGCGGCGTTACCGGATGCGAACTGTACGGCCTCGGCGCAGGCGGCATCCGGATCGATGCCGGCGACCGCACGACCCTCGCCGCCGGGGGCTGCTATGCCGACAACAACCACATCCACCACACGGCGCGCATCAAAAGGATCTACACGCCATGCATCAGTCTTAACGGGGTCGGCAACAGGGCTTCGCACAACCTGATGGAGCACGTGCCCCACATGGCCGTCTATTTCAACGGCAACGACCACCTCATCGAATACAACGAAATCGGCGACGTGTGCTACGAATCGAACGACGCCGGCGCCATCTATGCCGGCCGCAACTGGACCATGCGCGGCAACATCATCCGGTTCAACTACCTCCACGACATATCCGGCTTCGAAAGGAAGGGTTGTGTCGGAATTTATTTAGATGATTCTTTTTCCTCGGCAGAAATATCCGGGAATATTTTCCGGAACGTCTCCCGTGCCATGATGATCGGCGGGGGACGCGATAACCTCGTCACCAACAACATCTTCATCAACTGCGTGCCGGCGCTTCACGTGGATGCCCGCGGCATGGGCTGGATGCAGGACCATACCGATGCCTGGATCAAAGAGGCTGCAGAAAAGGGCACCATCCTCGGCATCGCCTGGAACAGGCCGCCTTACAGCACCCGCTACCCGAAACTGCCCGGCCTGCTGGAGGATGAGCCGAAGGCCCCGAAAGGGAATGTGATCGCCAGCAACATCTGCGTGGGCGGCAACTGGGACAAGGCCTCCGGCTTCTGGGGCATGTCGATCGAAGCCGCTGCCCGCCCCTACCTCGATATGCACGACAATGTGGTGGCGCCCGGCACCGGTGTGGAGGATCCCCTCTCGAAGAGCTTTGTGGTCGCCGATCCCCTCTTTGAAGATCCGGCAAACCCCGAAAACAAGGGATTCCGGCTGGCAAAGGGCTCCCCGGCGCTGAAGCTGGGGTTCAAAAAGATCCCGTTTGAGGAGATCGGGAGGAGGTGAGGACGAGGGGGCAGTTCGGGTAGGGGTAGCGGTCCCCGCTTTCGCGGGGATGACACAAGAACGCTTTCGCGGGGATCGCTACCCATACCCTATTTCCCCAGCTTCGCCCTATACTCCTTCATCTGCCTCGTGGGCTCAATAATGGAATACCCTTTCCAGAT
>CAYWHP010000228.1:0-4317 GCA_964457845.1 uncultured Porphyromonadaceae bacterium
ATGACAAAAGAGGCTTTCGCCGGGATGACAAAAGAGGCTTTCGCCGGGATGACAATTACTACCATCTGAGTTTTACTTATCATTGAGTTCCATCAGTTTGGTAAAGGAGCGAAGGGCTTTCCCCGAATCGAGTGATTCCCTTGCCATAGAGAGGCAATCCGGCACGGTAAAGTCGGGGTGAAGCAGACTAAGCGCAATGCCGGAATTGGCCACTACCACGTTTTTCTGGGCCTCCGTGCCTTCGCCGGAAATGATTTTCCGGAACACCGCAGCCGATTCCTCTACACTGTTGCCGCCGAAAATTTCATCGGGTTTAACCTTCCGCAGGCCCAGATCCGACGGATCCAGTATCTTTTCACCACCCCGAGTGATGAGTTTGAACGGCGAGGTGAGTGAGATCTCATCGTACCCGTCGAGACTGTGGATGATGGCATAGTTTACGTCGAGGCCCTGATAAAGGTATTGGTAGAGCCTTGCGAGCTGCAGGCTGAATACCCCTGCCATCTGGTTCTTCGGAGATGAAGGGTTGATCATGGGACCCAGGATGTTGAAAAAGGTTTTAATCCCCAGCTGGCGCCTCACCGGCGCAATATTTTTCATGCCGGGATTAAACAGGGGCGCATGCAGGAAGCATATGCCGGCCTGCTCGATTTCCCGCCTGAGTTTTCCCTCATCGCTCGACACCTTGTACCCGAAATATTCCAGTACGTTCGACGACCCGCAGGCCGAGGACACGCCGTAGTTGCCGTGCTTGGCCACTTTTGCCCCGGCACCCGCCAGCACGAAGGAGGTGAGCGTGGATATGTTGAACGTGTTCTTCTCATCGCCTCCCGTGCCGCACAGGTCGATGGTTTCGTAGTCCGAAAGATCAACGGGTACCGACAGGGCCTTGAGGGCATCGCGGAATCCCATGAGCTCATCAATGGTGATGCTGCGCATCAGGAACACTGTAAGAAACACAGCCATCTGAGTCTCATTAACCTGCCCCGTCGCCATCTTTGTAAGGGCTGCTTCCGCCTCTTTTCGCGAAAGCGTTTTGTATTCAAACAGCTGATGCAGTATATCTTTCATTTTTAACCTCTTAACCTTCTAACCAGTTCTTAATCATCGCCTTCCCGCCAGGCGTCAGCACCGATTCCGGGTGAAACTGTACCCCCCGGACATCGTATTCGCGGTGACGCAGGGCCATGATCCGGCCGGTACTGTCGGTTGCAGTGATTTCGAGTGATGCCGGCAGCGACTGCTCATCAACCACCCACGAGTGGTACCTTCCAACCTCGATGGTGGCCGGCAGGCCCCTGAAGAGGATCTCATCCTTAACCCGGATATCGGCTTTGGTGGCCACGCCGTGAAACACCTCCGGCAGGTTGAGCAGCGTTCCTCCGTAAACCTCACCAATGGCCTGCATGCCCAGGCAAACGCCAAGAATTTTTTTTGTTGGGCCACAGGCACGGATGAGGTCGTGCATGATTCCCGCATCGGCCGGAAGGCCCGGCCCGGGGGAGAGGACAATGGCGTCGTACTCCGACGCTTCCTCAACGGTGATCTGGTCGTTGCGGATGACCGGTATATCATGGCCGGTGAGCTCCCGGAGATAGTGCGCCAGATTGTAGGTGAAACTGTCGTAGTTGTCGAGCAATAATATTTTCATAGGGTTGGATTTACTAGGGTTTGTCCGTTGTCGGCCAGCCGGATGGCTTCCCGGAGTGCGCCGAGCTTGTTGTTGACTTCCTGAAGCTCCTTCTCTTCGACGGAACTGGCAACAATCCCTGCTCCGGCTTGAAACACCAGGCTGTTGCCTGTTGAGAGGAAGGAACGGATCATGATGGCCTGGTTGAGGCTTTTATCGAGACCGATCTGACCGATACAGCCCCCGTAAAAGCCCCGGTTGGTGTTTTCATAACGGCTGATGAGTTCCATCGCCCTGATCTTAGGAGCACCGCTGAGCGTGCCCGCCGGAAAGGTGTCTCCCAGGAGCCGGAAGAGTTGCGGGTTTTCACGAAGTTCGCCCGAAACACTGGACACCATGTGAAGGACATGGGAAAAGAACTGGATCTCCTTGTAGGTGTCAACCGTTACATTTTCGGCATGCCGGCTCAGGTCGTTGCGGGCCAGGTCAACCAGCATCACATGCTCGGCATTTTCCTTTGGATCGGCTGCAAGCTGTTCGGCCAGGCAGCGGTCCTTGTCGTCATCGCCCGAGCGCCGCAGGGTGCCGGCTATCGGGGCGATGGTGGCCTTCCGGTTGCGCACGATGAGATGAGCTTCCGGCGAGGAACCGAATATCTTGTAGTTGCCGTAATCGAAATAAAAAAGGTAGGGCGAAGGGTTCACCGAACGAAGGTGCCGGTAAACATTGAACTCATCGCCGGAAAACTCCTGCTCGAACCGTCTCGAGAGCACGATCTGGTAAACATCGCCCACATGGCAGTGGTGCTTGCCCGCCGAAACCATCTCCCTATACTCGCTGTCGCTGAGGTTTGAAGTGCATTCCCCCTTTGTGCTGAACGGGAAAAGCGAGAAGTTCCGGTTAACGAGCAGATCATGGATGGAGTCCAGTGTCGACGGGCCGTCGTCAAACCGGTTCTCGATGAGCGTTACGGTATTCCGGAAGTGGTTGATGGCGATCAGGTAGTGATAAAGGTGATAACGGATCTCCGGGATGCGGGCCGGATCGTTGTCGTTCCGCGGCCCGGGAACCGATTCAAAGTGGGCGGCGGCATCGTAGCCCATATAACCGAAAAAGCCGTTTAGCCTGCTCTCTTTTGATGTATCTGTGGTTGAAAACATCGAAACGAACTGATCGAGCATTTCCGGTACCGATGTGCCATTCACCGCTGCGCTCTCCTCCCCGGGAAAGGTGCACCGCACCTGGCCCTTATCGACTGTTATGCCGGCTACCGGGTCGAGGCAGATGAATGAGTAGTTGTCGCGCCCGCCATGGTAATCGCTCCCCTCAAGGAGAACCGACCGGGGGAAGATATCGCGCACCTTGAGGTAAAGGCTCACCGGGGTGAGCGTATCGGCAAGGCTGGTTCGGGTATGCGTTCTGATTTTGTACATCCTGTTTCGTTTAAAATTAAAAAGCCCGTCGTGAGAACGACGGGCCTGTATGATTGAATAGGGGCAGCACGTTTACTCACGGAAACCGTTTCATGTTTCGTGCCACCACCAGCAGTTAAAGTTCATTCCTGTTTTCATAGCGGTGCAAAAATGCAGATCAATTTTGAATAATCCAAATCACCTGACCGGGCGATCGAGGAGTTTTTCAGGTTCTCCCACCAGTTCCAGACCCGAGCGGCGCGCTTCACCTTCAAATACGACGGAGCCATTACGCTTTAACAGACTGATCTCCACATCTGAATCGATGCTCTCTTTGATGTAGCGTTCCATCAGGCCCTTAACGGGAGCCTTCAGCTTTCCTGCTTTTTTCTGATGGGCCGAGAGGCTCAGGCTGAAATTCCGGCTCTTCAACGTAATCTTCAGGTCCTGCCCTTTAAGCATGAAATCCGTTATGGAACTGCCGTTGTAGGTGTTAAACCGATACAGGCGGCCATCATGCAGCACGAAGGCGATAAAGCCGGTGAACCAGTTGTTCCTCCAGGGGATTTTGGCCACCGAAAGCATCACTGAAGTGCCTGCCGAGCGGAATGTGTTTGCATGGAGCCAGATCCAGCTTTCGGGCATGGAGGTTCCCCAGTCTTTTTCAATATAGCCCCGGCCGTGATGGAAATCGAGAAGGCTGCCGTTGTATTCGAGCGTACCCGAAATGGTGTGATCGAGGGATACCACTCCATGGTAGCATTCCATTCCCGGCACAAAGCTGTACCACCCCATGATGCCGGGTGCCCAGGGGCGGCGCGGCCACGGTACGGTTCCGGTAAACCCGAGCCGGCCGTTAAGCTGCAGCTCCCGTCGGTTGATGTTTAGCTCGATGCCGTCTTCGCTGAAACGATTGGGACCAATGTTCACCGCAAGCCTTTTCTTATCAGCAGAAAATTCGGTAAGCGGAAACTCAATGTAATGGGTATCCCCGCTAATACCGTTGATTACCTGTATGAAGGCGTGCCGGTTACGGGCCAGCGAAACGCCGGGGATGACCGAAATCACTTCGCTGCAATCGGCCGATACCTGCTTGAAGTACCACCCTTCAAAATAGTTCGACCGTCCAAGGTTTCCCTGGAATACCGGTGGATGATATAAAGAGTATAAGCCCAATGTTTGCAAATCAAGAAATCTAACAGATAAACCCCGAAAAGGTTCGTCACGCGTCACGCGTCACGTGTCACGATTCCCCCGCGTCACGCGTCACGTGTC
>CAYWHP010000229.1:0-2088 GCA_964457845.1 uncultured Porphyromonadaceae bacterium
GGACAGGCTCTCTCCCGCGCTCCCTGCGGTCGCGGGAGAGGGGGTGCCCTTCATGTTGATTTTTAGCAAGATTACCCAGTTGCGCTCCCCCTCTCCCGCGACCGCAGGGAGCGCGGGAGAGAGCCTGTCCTCGCGAAAGCGGGGAGGGCCGGGGGGTGAGGTCGGCCCGCATTTGCTAATGGCCTGATAAACCCGTATCTTCGCACGTTATTTTATGTGAATGCCGCTTCAGGAGCAATTTGAAATTCAGGGAAATCGCCTTTTCAGGTACCGGGGAATCATCCCGATTCTCTTCTTAGCCGCCGGGATCGGGGCCTACCTCCAGACACTTTTAAGCAAATCGGGGATTCAGGATCCGTTTGCCTTTGAGGCGTTCCGGTTCGTATGCCTTTTTATCAGCCTGACAGGCCTCGCGGTAAGGGTTTACACCGTGGCCCATACACCGGAAAATACCTCGGGCAGGAATACCTCGGGCCAGCTGGCCGATCAGCTCAATACCACAGGGATCTATTCGGTGGTAAGGCATCCCCTCTACCTGGGCAATTTTTTCATGTGGTTCGGGGTGACGCTGTTAACCCAGAACTGGTGGTTCATGCTCGCCTTCGTGTTCCTCTACATGGTCTATTATGAGCGGATCATGCTTGCCGAGGAGCAGTTTTTACGGAGCCGGTTCCGGGAAAAATACCTTGAGTGGGCCCAACGGACACCGGCTGTCGTTCCTGATTTTAAAAACCGGGTAAAGCCTGCCCTGCCGTTCAGCTGGAAAAAGGCCGTTAAAAAGGAAAAAAACAGCGTTTTCTATATTTTTCTTGTGTTTTTACTGTTTCAATGCATTGATAACCTGATAAAAAGCGATCCGGTAATTTCGTATAACTGGCTCTTTTACGCGGCGGTTTCCAGTGCAGTCATTTATTTTATACTTAAAGCCGTCAAGCGGCTGACAACCTGGCTCGATGAGCCCGGGCGCTGACGGCATCTTAATCATTTTACCTTTTCGATTGTTACAACCATTTAATTTTTAGACATTTTTATGCGATTTGAATCATTGAACATTATTGAACCGATACTCCGATCCTTGAAGGAGGAAGGGTATACGGTGCCGACCCCCGTTCAGGAACAGGCCATTCCCATTGTACTCCGGGGAACCGACCTGCTGGGCTGTGCCCAAACGGGAACCGGAAAAACGGCAGCGTTTGCCGTACCCATCCTGCAGCTTCTGCTTGCAGCGCATGCCAACGAAAAGAAACGCAAAATCCGCAGCCTCATCGTCACTCCCACGCGGGAGCTGGCCATCCAGATCGACGACAGCTTCAGGGCCTACGGCCGCCATACCGGTCTCCTCTCCACCGTCATCTTCGGCGGGGTGGCGCAGGGACCGCAAACCACCATCCTCCAGAAGGGTGTTGATATTCTCGTGGCCACTCCGGGCCGCCTCCTCGACCTCATCGGTCAGGGTTACATCTCATTGAAGGACATTGAGTTTTTTGTTCTCGACGAGGCCGACCGCATGCTCGACATGGGGTTCATCCACGACGTGAAAAAGATCATCGCCCTGCTGCCCCACGAGCGCCAGTCGCTCTTTTTCTCGGCCACCATGGAGCCGGAGATCATCAAGCTGGCCGATACCATCCTCAGGAATCCCGAGAAGGTGATGGTCACTCCTTCAGCCACCACGGTTGACACCGTTCAGCAATACATCTTCTTTGTCGACAAGGGCAACAAGAACGCCCTGCTCGTCGACCTGCTGCAGAACCCGGATATCCGTACGGCGCTGGTTTTCACCCGCACCAAGCATGGAGCCGACAAGGTGGTTAAAGTGCTGCTGAAGAATGATATAAAGGCCGAGGCCATTCACGGCAACAAAGGTCAGAATGTCCGGCAGCGGGCGCTGGCCAACTTCAAGGAGAAGACTACCCGGGTGCTGGTGGCTACCGATATCGCCGCGCGCGGTATTGATGTGGATGACATGCAGTGGGTGATCAACTTCGAACTGCCGAACGTTCCCGAAACCTACGTTCACCGGATCGGCCGCACCGCCAGGGCGGGGGCAACCGGAACGGCCTACTCCTTCTGCGATGCGGAAGAAAA
>CAYWHP010000229.1:2188-4249 GCA_964457845.1 uncultured Porphyromonadaceae bacterium
TTGAATCCGAAAGGCAGCCTGCCAGGGCTGAATCCCAAAGGCAGTCCAACCGGAATGAGCCTTCAAGGCAAACCGACAGGCCAGAGCAGTCCAGGCAGCCGTCAAAATCCGACCAGTCGAGGCAGCCGTCACGGCAGTCATCACCCAGGCAGCCCGCCCGATCGGAGCAATCGCGGAAACCAGCCCGAACCGAACCTGAAAAGAATGCTCCCAGGTCAGAGCCCGCCCGCAGGGCAGCCAAGCCGGTGGTGGTTCTGAAGCCCAAGCCTGCACCAGCCCGGCCCGACGGCCTTCGGAAGACGATCCTGAACGCGTTCAAAAAATTCCGGTCCTGATTATTCGTACAGGATCGGATTGGTCTTCCAGTCCTTGTCCTTGTCGAAGGCAAACCCGGTAACCCTCGGCCTCCGTTCGCGCAGCCGCACCGACTCGATCCCCAGCATTTTTCCGGTGGATCGATGGTCTTTGCCGGCCAGCCTGAGCTCAAGGGTGTAGTTTCCCGGCTCAGGCCAGAAATCGAGCAGGTGGTGCTCCCAGTCCCTGACCGTTGCGTCGTAGAGGTTCATTGGCGCCCCGATTTTGATGCCGTTGAGGTAAGCCTGCCATATCCCGTAGTCGGGGGCTTTGGTTACGGCCAGCAGCAGGCGCGTGGGTTTCTTTTCGGTTACGGTGAACGGGATCTGCACCGACGCCTGGTCGCCGGCCGGCGAAAGGAGCAGCTGACCGGCCATGTAAAACTCAAGGTCGTCCTGAACCTGTGCCGTTCCGCCCGTATACGCTTTTGAAGCAACAGCATCCTTCGCCGGGATGATCACATCCAGGCAGGGTAGTAAGCGTTCGGCCGCCGGCGGAGCCTCCCGCAGGCAGGTCGGCGTGCCGGTCTGGTACCAGTAGGCCACCGAGGAGAAGTCATCCTCGCGCTCGTTCCAACTGTGGGCCCGCCGCTCCACGTTCTCATCGGGTGAGATCCATCCGTAATGCTCAATCGTAACCTTTATGCCGCTGTTGAAAATGATCGGGTCGGCGAGGTGCCAGCGGAAAGCCGAGGTGTGCCCCCCGACGATCCCCCATTGGTCGAAAAAGACGGTGCCGAAGTAGGGGGTGTTCACTCCCGCCTGCAGCCCCCAGGCCGAAAGGAAATAGTCTTCGGTTCCGGTGCCCCAGATCGACGGATCCTTCTCCCCGTCGATGTATATTTTCTCGTCCCCCTCGCCGAACCATGCCGGACTGCGGGTGCGCACCGCCATCACCGTGCCCACATAGTGCCCCTTGCCCGAGGTTTCCAGAATGATGTAATCCCCTCCCGGTTTGGTTGGGTACTCCTGGCGGTAGAGGGCATAGAAGTAAGGGGTATCCGAAGGCAGGCGGTTCTTTTTCACCCAATCGATGTTATAGTATAACAGGTTGACATTCTTGTCTTTACTCTGATTTACCACCTCTATCCGTATTGACTTCCGGAAAGGCATGGGCCAGAAGCAGTTGTATGAATCGGCATCCTCCACGATTACCGGCAGGCTGATGACAGCCGACCGCCGGCCGAAGCAGTTTGCGAAAAACTCGCCGAACGGAACCTCAATGTCGGGGGCATCGTGACCGTCATAAAATACCCGGATGAGCATTTCCTGGTGGGTGGCCGATCCGTTGATGGCCCACGGGTGCCTGCCGGGGCCCAGGAAGGTGAACCACATGTGCGTAATTACGCCGGGGCCGTTTGCCTCCAGCACCACCTTCGACTTGCCGGGCAGCACCCTCGAGTTGTCGGCATTGTGGGCGATCGGCCTCCCCAGCGAATCGGTCTTGGTGGAGGTGGCGCGCATGCTGCGGCCATCCATCGGGCGGGCCAGGTCGGCCAGGATTGCCCCTCCCACGGGGGGCGCGGGCTGCTGGCAGGAGGCGATCAGCCCCAGGATGATGATTGACAGGAGGGAGAGTCTGGTTTTCATGGGGAGAAGGGTTAGGAGGTTAGGAGGTTAGGAGGTTAGGAATGGTGAAGTCGGAGATTCGAAGACCAGTTTTGAATGCTGGTGCGCCATGGGCGCACAACAAAGGTAGCAAAACGCG
>CAYWHP010000230.1:0-4218 GCA_964457845.1 uncultured Porphyromonadaceae bacterium
CAGTGCTCGAATTTACTCCTGAAGCAGCCTTGCCCGAGTATGCCCCTTTCCTGAATGGAACCAACGGGTTTTACCTGGTCGACCAGTTCAGCCGGAAAGCGGTTTTCCAGTTCGACCAGCAGGGGAAATTCATCCGGACCATCGGGAATTCCGGTCAGGGACCCGGGGAGTATACACAGATCAAAGATGCCCTGATCGGGAAGAATGGGGTAGAGATCCTGTCGGGAAATACCACAACCGAAATCTATCAATACAATTCCGATGGCGGGTTCCGGCAAAAGCTCACCGCACCCGTTTCATCGGTGTATTCCTTTGCCCGGCTCCCCGGCACCGGGGATTATCTCCTTTTCAGCGGTTTTAGCCGGCACCTGGTGCACCGCCTGGATGCGGAAACGCTGGCACCCCTGGATTCCTTCCTGATCCGTAACCAAAACCTGATGACCCCCGGGGTGCAGGCCTTCGGTCCCTCTTCGCCCGCATCGGTCCTTTTTTACCAGCCTTACGACAACCGGATCTTCCGGATCGGCAAGGATACGATCCATACCGCCTATATCTTTGATACCGGCTCACTCATGCCCGCCTACGACGACCTTACAGCCGCCGACCAGAATAAACTTTTCGGCGATGGGGTGCTCTGGCTGGTTTATAAGGCCATGGAAAACAAGGATTGGCTCTACCTCCTGCTGAGCAGTCAGGATTTTGCCAACCCCGAAAAATCCGATTTCTATTCCCTCCTGTTCAACCGAAAATCGGGCAAGCTCTACAGGCTGCCCGAGAATCCCGAACCGGGCCCGCTGTTCCTCCCCGCATTCGGATTGGATGAGGATAACGTGTTGTACACAGCGGTATCGCCGGCCTATATGTATGGGCAGCCTGCCTGGAAGGCCGGGCTGGGGGAGAAGGGGATTCAGGAAAATCCGGATGGCAACTACATCATAATTCGGATTTCGCTGGATTTTATTAAATCCCCAGACTGAAGTCTGGGGCTAGTCATAGGCCATCTGCATAGATACCATAGGTCATTAGAGTTATCCTATTGGGTTGATGCGGGCCTGTCCCGGAGGTTGGATCTTGCCATCGGACAGGTCCGGAATCCTCCTTAACATCAACTGCCAATCCACATGATATATATCCAGGGGTCTTTATGACTAACCCCAGGCTTCAGCCTGGGGCTCGGTGACCAGGGTCATGAGCCTGCACCGCTGGGGCTCGGTGACCGGGTCAGCGTGCCGAGGTCATCAGGGCTCGGTATCAGCCGCAGACGCCCCTGCCACCGGGGCTCGGTGACTAGCGCCACCTGATTATCCGAACCGGATGAATAATTCGGATAAATAGTGTATATTCGTTCTGTCCCCCTCATTAATCTGTTTCACCATGAAAACGATGCGATTCGTTGTATCGGCAGCATGCCTTTGGGGACTCCTCGCTTCCTGCTCCACCGAAATCGACATGTTCCCCGATGATGCGCCCAAAATGTTGTATGTGCTGGGCTGCATCGACGGCACCGGCACCACCCACCAGGTAAAGATCCGCAAGCTGGTGCAGGGCGAGGGCGATGCCACGCAAATGATCAACGATCCCGCGTGGTACCTTCCCGACAAATCCATGCGGGTGTGGCTCGAAGATCAGTATGGCGGCGTGTGGCCGATGGAGCGGGTGCTCTATCCTGCCCAGACCGGCGGGGTGGTTTCGCAGGACAGCAACTACATCTATGAATTAAGGGGATACCGGCCGGATCCGGGCGACAGCCTGCTGCTGAAAATCGATGATACCGTTGGAGGATACTCCCCGTCGGCAGTGGTGAGGGTTAACAGTGGCGCCGGCTTTACTTACCCGGTGCCCGAGTCGGTAGTAAAGGGGGTTTTCAACTTTACCGATTCCATCCGGCCGTTTCACGTACAATACCGGACCGGGGCCATCAATACGTTATCCATCTCAATTAAATACGTGGACGTCCGATACAACGGCGAGCGTATTTACCGGAAAGCGACTTTCAGCGGCGCCGAAGGTACATCCGGCTACTTCGGCCATGAATATCCGTTAACCTATCTCTGGAATATTTTCAAAAAAGTTATTCCCGATGATCCGGAAGTCGATTTCCGGCTGTTCTACCGGTTCGATTTCACGCATTGGACAGGCGATAATCATCTTGCTAATTACAATGCCTATGCCTCAAGGTACAAGGATAACCGCCGGCTGGCATTCAACAACATCAAAAATGGCCAGGGGCTCTTTTTCTCGGTGAGTCATGCCACACTGGCGAATGTTTGCCCGAAGTACAGCTTCTGGCCGGTGCTGGCCGGTACCGCTGCCATCAGCCATCTTAAATTTTCAGGCGTATTTTATGACGGGCCCTACACCGATCCCGATTCCGTTGATGTGAATCCCTTCTTATCCTTTACGAAATGAAAAAATCAGCATACATAACGGGACTGATTTGGCTGATCGGGATGCAGGGGTTTACGCAGACCGGCACGATCAAGGGATTTGTTTATGATGACCGGAACGGCCAGCCGCTCCCGATGGCATCGGTGAAACTCACGGGATCCGGCGCCGGCGCCTCCACCGACGGGAGCGGATTTTTCATCCTCCTGCGGGTAGCCGAAGGGGAGCAAACGGTGAAGGTGTCGTATCTCGGTTACGAGGATGGAGTTAAAACAGTGCGTTTGGCTGCCGGCGAAACCGAACAGCTTGTGTTCCAGCTGAAACCATCGGTATATGAATTGAAGGAAGCCGTGATCAGCGCGGAAAGGATGCGGCTGGAGCACCTGAATCCCGTTTCGGCCCATCATTTGACGCCCGTAACCCTCAACCGGGTACCGGGCCTTACCGGTCAGGCCGACCTGGCCGAATACCTGCAGGTAATCCCCGGGATCATCTTTACCGGCGACCGCGGCGGCCAGTTTTATGTGCGCGGCGGCGCCCCGGTACAGAACCTGGTGAAGATCGACGGGATGACCGTCATCAGCCCCTTCCACTCGATCGGGTTTGCTTCGGTGTTCGATACGGAAACGATCGGATCGGTTGATGTGCTGACGGCCGGATTTGGAGCACGATACGGCGGCCGGGTCTCATCGGTGATCGATGTGAAAACGCGCATGGGCAACCGCAGGGAGTTCAAGGCCAAAACCTCGGCATCCACTTTCGGCTACGGTTTTTTGGTGGAGGGGCCGCTTAAAAAGATGACAGATGATGACCCGTCGTCGGTTTCCATCATTTTATCCGATAAAGGGTCCTGGATAAACCGCTCGGCGGGGGTGGTGTACCCGTACCTGGATTCGCTCGGAATGCCTTTCCGCTACAACGATACCTATGGCAAGATCAGTTTCGTGGGCCGGCGCGGCGACCAGCTCGATGTTTCGGGAATGCACTTCACCGACATTGCTGATTATTCAGGGCTCATGAAATCGACCTGGGAGGCCACCGGCGGAGGGGCGAGGTTCCTGGCAACCCCCTCGGGCAGCAAGATCCTGTTCGAGCCTTCGGTGTACTATTCCGACTACCGCGGCGAGTTCCTCGAAACGGGTGAGCGGGCGCGGAGGACCCGTTTCAATTCCCTCGATGCGGTGATGCGGCTGCATTACCGGGGACCGGTGCTGCAGTTCGAATGGGGCACCGAGCTGAACGTGATGCACACCCTGCACTTCTTCGCCAGCGATGCCAACCTGCTGCAGGAGAACGAGTACTTCACCACCGAACTGCTCACCTACTTCGACAGCCGCATCGAAACCGGCCGGTTTCTGATCGAACCGGGGTTCCGGCTCCACTATTATGCCGATCAATCCACCTTTTCACCCGAACCGAGATTGAAAGTAAAATTGAGGGTGAACGACCTGATCAACCTGAATTTTGCCACCGGGCTTTACTCCCAGAACCTGCTCTCGACCACCTCACCCGACGATGTGGTGAGCCTGTTCCAGGGATATTATATCGATCCGGGTTTCGTCCAGGACACTTACAAGGGCAAATACATCGACGACAAGATCCAGAAAGCCTGGCATGCGGTGGCCGGGGTGAGCTATTTCGGGACGGAAAACCTGAAACTGTCACTCGAGGGCTATGTGAAGGATTACTACCGGATGATCAACTACAACCGGTACAAACTATATGACCTTGTCCTGTGGACCGACAATATTCACCCGGAATACCTCATCAAGTATTTCATCATCGAAAAGGGATGGGCCTACGGAATCGATTTCCTGGCCGACTGGAACACGG
>CAYWHP010000231.1:0-4201 GCA_964457845.1 uncultured Porphyromonadaceae bacterium
GTAATTAAACAGTACCAAAAGGGCGATCATCAACAGGACTACAGCTATGATGGTGAAAGCTGCCAACTGCCGGTATGTTAAAGCGGCCAGCCGGCCCACCTCTTTTGTCCGTTCGGTGAAATCCGCAAACCGCTGCTTTTCGGCATTGGCGATAAGCTCATTCAATTTTTTATCAAGAATGATATTTCTTTCAATTAACTGGGATTCAACCAATTTGATATCCCTGCTCTTATTCAGGATTTCGGCCTCCATCAGCCTGATTTCCTGGTTGAGTTCATCCCTGCCATACACATGCTCGCGGTAGATGGTGTCGATCATGATTTTTTTATTGCCAAAAACCTTGCGCAGGAACCCCTTTTTTTCGGTTTCAATCTTTATGGTATCGGTTTTTCGCTTTTCAAGTTTTGAGTAAACTGTTGTGAGCGTAGGCTTTATCCCCTTGGCTGATTGATGCAGGCGCAATATCCCCTGCCAGAGTTCCAGCTTTTCGCCGGCAAGCGCCTTAATGGAGTCATTCAGGTTGATATCACTGCTCCTTTTCAAAGGCAATTTATTCACCTCATCCAATCTGGCGGACAGCAGCAGCAGCAGCGTGTCATATTGAAGCAGGTCATCGGGGTTATCGGTGAGGAGGTATACGCGTACCTTATTCTCCACAAAAGCCAGATCGTTGACGATATCCTTGATCAGGTAAAGTCTGTTATCGGGCTCTGCTTCATGTTGTATGGAAAATACAATTCTTGAAAGGCTGAGGTAGGCGAAGTACCCTGTTGTAACTACCGCGGTGGCAATCACCAGGGCCAGTAATACCAGTTGTATCTCTATCCTGAATTTTGACATATCGTACCCGGTCAATTTCATTTAGTAAACAGATAACGAAGAACAACCGTGTTCAAGTACCCGGGAATAGGTTGAAATGAACATTATGGATGCTGTTTCGCCGTTCTTCGCTTCCTTCAGATCAGATGACAGCCTGATTCGCAATCCCGGCAAAACATCTGATACGAATGAGTTATATTAGCAAAGGGTAAGATCCATATCAGGAAAAACTCAGCCTGTAAGCCGGAAACCATATGAAAAAAATGAAGTTCCTCCTCCTCCCCGTTGCCCTGATCCTCTGTTCGTGCCAGAGCCGGCAAACGGTTACGCTTGAATCACTGCTCAAGGAAATGATCTCCATGGAAGAAATGGCCCGGTTTCCGGATCCTTACTACACCTGCCGCCAGGCGAGCAGTTACGACCGGCGGTCGGTATCGCCGGATTCCGCCAACTGGTTCGGCAACAACGACGGGTACGTCGGCGGCAACTTCGATCGCATCGACACGATCGACGGGAGAATCGAAAAAGTTATGCTGGATCATCAGGGTCCCGGCGCTATTACCCGGATGTGGATCACCTCGCTGGACCAGCGGCCGGTTATCCGTTTCTATTTCGACGGGGCCAGGGAGGCCGGGTTCATCATACGCGCGTACGATCTTACCCAAATAGGAATTGCCGGTGCCGGACCGGGATTCGTGATGCCCCATACCAGTCATTCCAAGGGGGAAGTCGGGGGCAGCACATCCTATTTCCCTATACCTTATGCCAAAAGCTGCAGGATCACCGTTGAAATACCTGCCGATATCGATAAAAATCCCAGATACTATCAGATCAACTACCGGTCGTATGAAACGGGCTCCAGGGTGGAGACCTTCACAAAAGAAAAGGCGATTGCAGTCACAAGCCGGATAGAATCGGTTAATCAGACGCTCCTGAACGGGATCACACCGGAATACGACCAGGTCTCAAATTTTCCCGAATCAAAAGTTGCTCCCGGCGATTCCTGCGTGCTTGAATTACCTGGCGGGGAAGGCGCCATCACGGAGATGAAGTTCAGCATTGTGGTTCCCGATCGGCTGGAATACGGTCAGATCATGCGGGAGCTGATCCTCTCCGTAAAATTCGACGGAAAAGAAACGATATGGGTTCCGCTTGGTGATTTTACGGGCGGAGGCATGGGGGCTTTCCGGGTGGAAAGCTGGTATCTGAAATCCAACGGCAAAGGACAGATAACTTCCGGATGGCTGATGCCATATCAGAACAGTGCCCGATTGACTCTCCTGAACTCCTCCGGCACGGAGATAACAGCCAGGGTTGATGTCATGACCAAAAAACTGAAATGGAACAAACAATCCCTCTATTTCCACACATCGTGGAAACAGAACCGGGGGCTGGACCTGTTCCACTGCAATGATGACATCAATAAACCAGGCACTTACGAATGGAACTTTTCATTACTGAAAGGGAGGGGGGTATTTAAGGGCGATGCACTTACCCTGTACAACCATTCCAAGAGCTGGTACGGCGAAGGAGACGAAAAAATATGGGTCGACGGGGAGACGTTCCCATCCCATCTGGGAACCGGCACGGAAGACTATTACAACAGTTCGTGGGCGCCGGTGGTGGTTTTCCATACCCCGTTCGGAGGAGCCACAAGAGCTGATACCACCAGTTCACAGGGGTATAACTCCTGGCTGCGGACCCGGAACCTCGATGGTATACCTTTCCGGTTAAAGATGCAGTTCGACTTTGAACTCCTGAGCTGGTTCAGGGGGACCGCCGATTATTCCTCAACGGTTTACTGGTATGGGGATAAGGAGGCTGTTGCAGAAGGGACATCGGGGATCGAAGAGGCAAGGCAGGAGGGCCGGAGGGAAGGAGGGAAGGAATAAGAATTTAAGAATTAAGGAATAAGGGAAAATGAAAAAAAGAATTGAATTGTTAATTGGGATTGCTCTGGTTTTGAGCTCCTGCAGCCATATCAGGGAGAACACCGTTTTATACTCCGACCCCGCGATGCCATTAATTCAGCTTCCTGTGGATTTTACCACCTGCCGGCAAAACTCCAATCCCGGAGCCATTGAAGCAGGCAAGTATTACGACATGCTGAATGTGAAGGGGCCGGGCTGTGTGCGCAGCATCTGGTTACTTCTGGCCGAAGGGAAGCGAATTGAAATAGTGGCGGACGGGGCAAGTGTTCCCCAGGTAAATATGCCGGCACCCGATTTCTTCGGGACCCTGCTGGGGCTCGAACCTTATCACATCAACTCGGCCGCCATTGTAAGCATGCCCAATAAGTTTGTCAGGGAAAATTTCGGAGGCGGAGAACCGGGATACACCTCCTATCTTCCCATCCCTTTTCAGGATTCCTGCCGGATCAGGATCTATGCCGAAACCAAAGGGGGGTTGGCCGGCATGGTTAACTGGCACAAATATGCCGATGATGTGAAAATCACCCCCTACCGATTTCATGTAGCCCATAACGTGATGAATCCCGCCTTTCCTCGGGGCTGCCAGATGCGCACTGCCGACGTTTCAGGCGCCGGATTTATTGCAGGGATCTTCATGGGCGTGCGGCAGCTGGCCGAGGATGATCTGATCTATCATCACGGGGGATATACCTTCCTGATCGATGGAGAAACCAACCCGCATGCCATCCGCGGCCATAATATGGAAGACGATTACGGCTTTACCTGGGGCTTTCATGAAACCATGACCCCCTGGTTCGGATCACCCTACATTAAAATGACCCCGCTGGCAGACCCCGCCAATCCCAATTCCATCTTTGCTTACCGTTCCGATGTGGTGGCATACCGTTTCATGGGCCCGGATCCCATTTCCTTTCATTCTTCCATGTCGATGAAAGTGGGTACCCGGCCGGACCATACCGAAACGGTCATCTACTATTACAAAAAGCAGGGCACTCAAGCGCCATCTGTCAATACGCCGTTAAAGTGGCAGATCGCCGGCACGATGCCTTGCAAAACAAAGGAAGCCTTCGACACGGATCTGCCCGCCGGACTTCTGGCCGAATGGACCGATTCGGTTCAGATTGACACAAAGAAGTATCGGGTTCATGAACTGCCTTCGGACCATTCCTGGATCAATTTTCATCCATTTTATTTCACTTCCATGTACACTCCCTTTGCACTTACCGAACAAGCGGTCTTTGCCAAAGGATCCATTACCAGCAAAAATGGAGGAAGAGGTATCCTCAGGCTTGCCTTTGATGATTGGATGGGTGTTTGGGTCAACGGGATAAAAATCGGGTGTTTTTACAACGACGAAGAATTCAAATCAGTTGAGATCCCGGTCAATCTGAAGAAAGGAGAAAATGAAATCATCCTGAAATCCGTGAACTTTGATAAAATCCCCAATATGA
>CAYWHP010000232.1:0-4173 GCA_964457845.1 uncultured Porphyromonadaceae bacterium
AAAAGGTGGTGATTTGCGCAAGCCGTTGATTTTCTTTGGCTTACGTGCTGAATGCTGTCAGATGGCGATCAGGCGGTTCTTGATCAGGTAGATCACCGCTTCAACAATATTGCGGGCGCCGGTTTTCTCCATAACGCTGGCCCGGTGCTTCTCAACCGTCCGGTCGGAAATGAACAGTTTGTCGGCAATCTCCTTGATGGCGAGGCCCTGGCACGACAGCTCCAGAACCTCACGCTCCCGGCGGCTCAGCAGCACGTCCGTTTGCTGAACCGTTTCAGCCGCCTTTTTCCCCTGCAGCTGTGGATAATCCTTGAATATCTTGATCAGCTGGTCGGCCAGCTTGTCGGATACCTGTAGCTTGTCATCTGCAATGATCTTTTGCAGCGACCGGAAATCCTTCGCCAGGCAATCCAGGAACTCCTCCTGACTTGCCGGACTGGTTTCCTCCTGCACAACCTTTTTGGTAATTAAACCCAAAAAATGGGGCTTTCCCTTAAACGTCCGGGTCTGGAAATAGCTGAGTTCGACATTGACCTCAGAGTCATCCTTACGTTTCAGAACCATATCCAGCTTTCCGTGCTCGATAAGACCGAGATAGCTTCGCTGCAGGGCATTGGCCACCTGGGCCCGCTCATCCCTGGCTATGAGGTCGGCAAGCGCGCGGCTGGTGAGCTCTTCCCTGTCGAAGTCCAGCAACCGGGTGGTCGAATGGTTGACGTCGACAATCCTTTCTTCCTCAAAAACAATGACACAGCAGGGTATCAGGTGGATCAGCGAGTAAAGATCACGTATGCTCTTCTCGATCAGGAGCTCATATTTATGGAGCCTGATCTCGATCGAGAGCATCAGCTCGTCATTGTCGAACGGCTTGGCGATGTAATCATCCGCACCCATCTGCATCCCCAGGCGGATATCCTGAAGCTCGGTTTTGCCGGTTAGAAAGATGAAGGGGATAAGCTGGGTTAACGAACTCTGTTTCAGGGTTGTTATAACCTGGAACCCGTCAACCGGCTTCATCTTGATGTCACATAAAATGACATCTGGAATGATTTCGAATGCCTTCTGGATCCCCTCGGCACCCGAACCGGCCAGGTAAACTGAATAGTGGTTGACGGCCAGGAGGTTTTTCAACATCCTCCCCATTGGCACATCATCCTCAATGACCAGTATTTTCGTGAGTTTATCCATTTTCGAAAGGAATAATTACTTCAACTTCGGTGCCCCTCCCGGGCTCGCTGTCTATGCTGATCTTGCCCGACTGCAGGGTCACACACTCCTTGACGATCGCAAGGCCAAGCCCGCTGCCCTTGATGTCAGCCACATTGCCGGCCCGGTAAAACGATTCAAAAATCCTGTCAAGATCTTCCGCCGGTATGCCGATCCCATTATCCCTGACCGCAAAGCGAAGCTCATTACCCTGTTCTTCGACACCCAGACTGACCTTGCACGATTGCGGGGAATAATTCAATCCGTTGATGAGGAGGTTCACCAATACATGCCGCATCAGGGTTGGATCGATCATAAAATGCATACGAATAACCTCAACCGAGCAGACAATCCTGTTGGAATATTCGGGAATACAGGT
Source organism: uncultured Porphyromonadaceae bacterium (assembly GCA_964457845.1). Classification (GTDB taxonomy): domain Bacteria; phylum Bacteroidota; class Bacteroidia; order Bacteroidales; family UBA12481; genus UBA12481. The sequence continues at coordinate 1,586 of CAYWHP010000232.1, forward strand.
CAATTCCCTGACAATCTTTTTGATGTACTGGTGCAGATTGATCTTTTGCGCAGCGAGCCTGAATGCGCCCTTCTGGTTCTTTGCGAGAAAGCTGATGTTTACCAATGTGCTGTTGAGGGCCTTTACAGCCTCGATGCTCAGGTCGAATATCTCATCCAGACAAGCATCATCCAGCTTATTCCGCTGCTGGGCAATCAGTTGCAGATTGGACTGCAGAATGGATATCGGGGTTTTAAACTCATGGGAAATGGTAGAAATAATCTGCGCCTGCGTCTGGCTGAGCTGGCTCGATTTTTCGAGGGTCGCCTGGAGCTGCGCCCCCAGCATTTTCCTTTCGTTGATATTCCTGTACATCCCGATGATCCCCCTCACCTCGCCGGTACTCGTAAAATAGAGGTTGTTCATGGATTCAACCCAAACCGTTCCCCCATCCTTTTTCCGGAGTAGCAGATCAACCGTCCGGTAGAATTTCGTCCGGTCCATACCTGCAAACTGTATCTCAGATGCTTTCTGATAAAACCCCATAAGCTCTTCCAGGTCGCGGAGCGAAGCGGGGTCAACCATCTCACCATGGCTCAGCTTCATCTGCTCATCGGCTGTATAGCCGGTCAGCCTTACGATATCAGAAGAAACATAATTTTCTATACCGTAAAAATCAAGCTTATAATAAACATCCCGATTATTCTCCACGAGAAGGCTCGCCTGCCGTCCATCGTGCCCGAAAATCTCCCTGAACGTAACGGTATCATTCATCTCCACCAGTATTCCGAGTATTCCGTGATTCTTTCCGGAAGAATCCTGGAGCGGGATCTTTGTAATCTGAAATAGAAATTTCTGGTCATTTTTGCTGAATTCCTGAACATAAATCCGGGGCAGCCCCTGTTCCAGCGTGAGCTGGTCTTCATACCGGTCCTGAAGAGCCACCGCTTCGGGGAAAAAATCCGAATCGGTTTTCCCAACTATATCAGACCGCTTAATCCCCAAATATTCTGATAGTTGACTGTTGCAATCAATATAAACGGAATCCAAATTTTTGAGAAAAACCTTATGCGGCAGGTTATCTACTAAAATCTGGTAGGGATCCCTGAAATCATGCGGTATGGTTGCCTGACCGATAACACGGCTGAAATAGCTTTCCAGCTGATTCTCCGAGACAATCAACTTGCTGATGGCACTTTTGCCCATCAACAGCAAGTTTGAAAACTCATCCGCGCCGGGGCTCACATCCCGGTTGGTTCCGTTCTTCAAAGTCGGTAAATGTCAGGTTATTAAATGCAAAATCCTCAACTGCTTTATAAAGGTATCGATAATTGTGTTGAAAACAACAGTTTTGTGTGAATTGCTTGAAATAGCCTTTAACCTGCTGATATTTAAGGGCAGTCTCCTGAATTACCTCTTCCCCAGAATTGATCCGGTACCTGATTACTTAAATAATGTTAAAACGGGCCTGTTTCTACACTTCGCCTGCCGATGAACTGACCAACCGGTTGCTTATGCTTCTATTTTTGTGGCAACATCCAAACTGAACGATTCATGCCATCTGCAAAAAAAGTAGTCCATTGCCGGGTAGTTATCCTTGCCTTGTTAACCATTGCTCCGTTCGCACGGACATTTTGCCAGTCACCCGCCGACACCCTCAGGAATGACGCCCTTCGCGTATATATGGATGCCACGGATTTCATCCGCCGTGAAATTCCGTATATCAATTATGTAAGGGATATCCGCGATGCACAGGTGTATATCATCACAACCTCTCAGCATACCGGCTCAGGCGGGAAAGAGTTCGCCTATTTCCTGACCGGACAGGAGAAGTTCGCAGGCATGAGAGATACGCTTATTTACCGGAGTTCGCCCGATGATACGGAGGATCAGATCAGGATCGGCCAGGTTAATGTGCTCCAGCAGGGCCTCATGCGCTACGTCGTGCAGACACCGCTCTCGCAGCATATCCGGATCTCGTTCACCCGGCCCATGTCGGACAGGGTGAAAACCGACAAGTGGAACAACTGGGTTTTAAATGCCAGCGTGAGCGGAATGCTCAACGGTCAGAAAGCATACAGTTCCAGCGAAATATCAGGGAATCTGGGTGCCAGGCGGATCACTTCCGACTGGAAGGTCGATCTGGGAGCGGAATACAATTACAACTTCGACAAATTCGAATTTGATGACCAGATCCTCACCAGTATCAATAACAGGCGTTCATTCGAAAGCCTCTTCGTTAAAAGCCTTGGCGACCACTGGTCGGCAGGCGGAACTGCCGAGATCGAATCCTCCACTTTCAACAACTACAAGCTGAAAGTTTCCCTGATGCCGGGCATTGAGTACGACATCTTCCCCTATTCGCAATCCACGCGCAGGCAGCTCAGGCTGCTCTATTCCGCCGGCTACCTGCATCAGAGCTATGCCGACACCACCATCTACGAAAAGATGCGCGAGAACCTTTGGGGGCACAGCCTCAAGGCAGCCTATGAGGTGGTCCAGAAATGGGGGTCGGTGAACGTATCTCTCGACTGGTTCAACTATCTGCACGACTGGTCGAAAAACAACCTCGCACTCGACGGATGGGTAAACATCCGCATTGCCCGGGG
>CAYWHP010000233.1:0-4150 GCA_964457845.1 uncultured Porphyromonadaceae bacterium
AGGATTCGTAATTTCATGTTTGCGAGCTTTATTTGATGGTTTCCATGACCGTGCTCATCAGCTGCACCGGTCCGATCAGACCGGACAGCAGCAACGGTGTATTCGAATGGTAAAGATCATCCAGGCAATAGGTATATCGTCCGGTTTTAAACGTTTGCCCGCCCATGAATCCTGGCGGAGCAACCACAGTGCGTACTGCGGAATCCGCAGGCTGTTTATCGCCGATCATGCGGTTCGTCCAGCGGTTGGCAATTTCGATTTCCACCTGATTCGCCCCGGCCCTGAGGACCTCGCTGATGTCGGTCCGCCACGGAGCACACCAGATTACTCCCAGATCCTTGCCATTTAGCCTCACCCGCGCCATATCGCGGACCACTCCCAGATCCAGGAAGGTTCTTCCTCCCGGAATTCTTTCAAGGGTGAATGTTTTGCGATAGGTGGCGATGCCGGAATAGTATCTGATTCCCGGTTCCGGCCGGGTCGTCCAATCCTGAAGCGTATCGAAAGTGACTTTCACAGGCCCTCCCCAATTCGGGTCGAATGCCACATCCCATGCACCGGAAAGCTCCTGTATGGGATTTAACTCCGGAAAGTTTTGTCCCGATTTTCCATCCCGTTTCCGGTCGTTCCCTCCGAACACGACGAAGAAACTCTGGTATGCATCGAATTCCATGGGAATAACGGTCAAACCATCGGCTACCCGGAATTGGGGCAATGTCCGCCGATCACCGGTCACCGGATCCCAGAGTTGCAGGGTACCCCGATCGGTCCGGAAGCGGCATTCCACTTCGATCGGAGCATTGGTCCGGTTTGAAACGAAGTAAATGTCCAGGTCATCCGTGCGCCTGTGTCCGTACCGGACAGGTCCGGTTGCGGTAAAATCCTCGTGAACACCCATTGTCTTTAATACAGAAGTGGTCAGGTCATATGACGGATAGAGCGATGGATGGATTTGGCCCTCATCGGGCACACCGGAAGGCTTTGAAAGGTCGCCCCCCCAATGGATCATTCCCTTGCCGTAGCTGCGGCTGGTTGCCGAGGGCGGAGCTTCCATGCCCCCCCAGAGCTCTTTTGCCAATGCCAGAACTTCCGCATCGCACGCAGGATAGCCCATGAGGCTTGGAGATTTGAGCGGCGGATTGCCGACGATGGTGGCACCGGCCTTCACCAGGTCGCGGATTTTTGCAAGCAGGGCAGGAGTCATGGTTTCCGACTGTGGCAGGACCATCAGCCGATAGGATGTTCCACCGGCAAAGGTGATCAGTCCATCTTTCACTTCCGCCCTGTTCATCAGTATTTTAGGGGAGCATCCATCAAAACCGTAGCCTTTCTTATCTGCCAGCACACCCTTCCCCTCCAGTGCGCTTGGCGGAGGCATGAAGATATGAGGGGTTCCCTCGGGAGTCAGGTAGAGAATATCTGAGACCGTAACTCCCTGGCGAAGAATTTCCGAACAGCGGGTGAGGTATTCATGGTAGGCGCCCACCATTGGCCACCAGGTCTGGTTCCGGTGCCAATGCACCCCATAGTCGGCAAAGGATATCCCGGGCTTAAACTCTGCACCAAGAAATTGATGGGCGAAGGTATGGAATACAAACCGGTTGATTCCCACGCAAAATGCCCAGTCGCCTTGATTCTTCAGTGACCAGGGGTAGGAATCCAGCCCGCCGACGGCGGTGAATGCTTCCGCAGAAACGATCGGCCGCCCCATCAGATGCGCAACCGAAGCGGACTCAAAACAGCTGTAGGCTGAGTTCACCGAATTGCTCCAGAACTCTGCCATGGGGACATCCGCCACCGCACCCAGATCGAGGTCACCGGCGGGGTTCATGTCGTACGGTTCTACCGAAAGCGAGAGCCCGTGCTCCCTGCCATATTTCTTCACTTCCCCTGCATGATTCTCCAGTACCAGGTCCTGGCCGGTCAGACGCAGGTCCCAAAGGAATCGCTCCGACTTCTCGAGGCTCTCGATAGCCCTTCCCGTATAGGTCAGTAACCAAGGCCGGGCATCGTAACCTCTCCTCCGGGCAAACTCATCCAGAAAAGCAGGCGTCCAGTTCTGCGCACCGGATTCCCAGCTATCCATGTGCAGGGTGGTGAGGCCATGCTCCTTGGCACGGGGTCCGATTTTTTCAAGAAGCTTTCCGACATACTGGTTTAGATGGTATTCCGTTGCCCCGGTGTCGAACTTATCGCACTCCAGACCCACCGCAGTGGAAGGTGCAGGCCGGCTGCTGGCGCCGGTAACTCTCTGACCCATTCTTACGATGGTCCATTCACCGGCCGGAATATCCCATTCCAGCGTACCGTCAGGTTTCAGCTGTCGGGTCAGATCAATGATCGCATCCGGCCGGATGACACCTGACGATCCGGGTTCCTTGTAATTGGCTGAAGCCGGCAGATAGGTCTTAACCTCTTTCCATATCGAATACGGATTCCGAAGGTAAAGCGCTTTTTCATTGATATCGCTTATAACCGGTGCGCAGCGGGGAAAGGCCAGTACCGCAAAATCCTGGTAAAACGGATCGGCCATGGTGTGAAACGTGGTTGACCGTTGCTCCGGCAAGGGAAGCGCTCCTGAAAAATTCCGGGGCCCCTTCACATCAACGGAACTAAAGACCAGGTGCTGCATGGCCTGTTCCGGCCTGATCCACGGGTCTCCGCTCCCGCACCAGCCCGGCCCGATTCCGAGGGTGATGTCGATACCCAGACGTTCCGCATCGCGCACGGATTGCACAAAAAGCTCCTGCCACTCCGGGCTCATGAATGCCACCGGCCCTTTAGGAGGAGTGCCGATTTCCACCTCGAGAAACACCAGGTTCCCGAGGCCTGCCTCCTTCATCGATTCCAGGTCGGCAGTCATCTCCCTTCCATTAAGGTTTCCGTCGAGAAAATACCAATACACCCCCGGCCGTGCGGATTCCGGCGGGTTCACAAAGTTCTTCTCCAGGTTATCGGCTTCGGGGTTCGACTGGCAACCACTGAAAAGGGCCGCCAACAGAATCAGAAATACAGACGCCATGACCATCAGGCCGGCCGGCCGGCCGGCATTACCTGTCAGGATAAAATTTTCTTTCAGCATATTTTTGATAAACTTCTATTTCACATCATTAATCCCTTTAGTCCTTGCTGACTTTTAGGGAAAAGTTTTGAGCTAAGAATGGAATGAGCTTTTTGAACCGACATTTTGTTAAATGTTTTTTTGTTTGTAACCATACTGTAACCAATTTTTATTTTGTCTGTTAAAAAACAGTAATCCAATATAAATCAAGTCAAATATTGCAATTGTTATTCCCGTAACCAAAATGAAAATATTTGGTCTGCCAAAGGCTTCTAATCCGATTATACCAACCAATATTGTCGGTGTAACTGTTCCAATAAATTTATTTATGGCAATAGTCAAATTTTGTCCTTCATCACCGCGACGTTGAAAAAACATGACTATAAAAAGTATTGACATAATCAGGTTTTGAAGAAATGCAGAATATGAACCACCTTTAACCAGGCCGAATTCTGCAACAAAGAAATACTGCAATAAATAGGATACAACAAGTGCCAATATACTCCAAACTATAAATATATTTTTTGTCAGAAATTCAGGAAAATACTTCTGTCCGAATTTGAAATAAGTATATAAAATACCAATATCGAATAAACACCAAACAGCATTAAAAATGACCTGAATTGTCATTCCTTCTTCTCTGTATCCCCAAATTGAATGCACGGTTTCCCATGCAATATTTAGACTTAATGCCCAGAATGGCATTGCATAAGTTTTATGTTTAAAACCTAATCTAAGGCTTTCAATATAAACAATTGTCCAGCATATACCGCTTATACCTGCTAAAATCAAAGGTGCATTCATTTACTTTGGCTTCTTTTTTAATTTAGGTTCGTAATAATTTTTATCTTTTTGCAATTTTTTCATAAGGTTACCGCGTGTTAGCGGTTCGTTGTTTTTTCAGTCAGTTTGTCTTCCGTAAAGTCTTTCATAGTGTGTGCTAATAATATTTGTCAATACCACCGAATCCTGAAATAAGTTTGTTGTCTCGTGTTTTTTGAATAAAGTTAGTCAATCGTTTAGTAAATTCTTCTGGTCGTTTTCTTGCACTGTCAATGTATGCAATTCGTATCCGTTTGTATGGCTCTG
>CAYWHP010000234.1:0-4141 GCA_964457845.1 uncultured Porphyromonadaceae bacterium
TGACGAAAATCCGACGGTTGCCGGTTCAAAAACCAAAGACGGTAAAAACATCGGCACCTTCAAGAGTGCAATGACCGGGCTTTTGCCAGGGACCGTTTATTACGTGAGGGCCTATGCCACCAATAGCGTCGGTACAGGTTATGGTATTCAGGAACGATTTAGAACACAATGACTTAAAGTAAAATATAATGAAAAATCTCAAAATAATTGGCAGTATCCTGATGTGCCTCTCGCTGGTTGCCTGCCAAAGGGACGTAAAGGATTCTTTCAACCTTGACTGTGATGATCCGGAATCCGGGCTCCTGCTGCATTATTCTTTCGACGAGCAGGTCGGATCTACGGCATCCGACTGCACGGAAAATCATTTTCAGGCAAACCTGCACGGGGCATCCTGGGCAGTTTTGGACGGTGGCAAAACCGCGGTTGAATTTGATGGGGAGGATTCAATTGACATTCCCTCATTCATTACGGCTGCCGGTTTGAAATCAGAGCCCCGCTACGGAACTATTTCTGTAACCTTCCTGTTCAGGGAATTCAACGGCGACATCCAACCCCTATTTTATTACGGGGAGTCGGATCCCGGCAGTCCGCACAACAGCATGATAGCCGAGGTTGGTCATAAGATGGACGTCAACGACAGGAAACTCTATTTTACAATAGTTAACAAGCGGTTCTGTTTTGATTCGAAAGAAAACCTTGAACAGAATAAGTGGTACCATTTTGTGGGCGTGGTCAGCGAACAGGGGAATACCGGCTATCTGAACGGCGTTGAGCTGACCAACCGTCATTATAACCTGGGTTCTGATTCAACTTATACAGACTTCTTTTGCTCTGTGCCAACAAAGGAAATGTTCACGCTGGGCTACGGGAGATATGGAATGTGTGACGATTTCTTTCACTTCAACGGCTATATCAGCGATTTCCGGGTTTATAGCCGTCCGCTTTCATCGAAGGAGGTTAATCAGTTGTATAACAATCAATTGGTTCAATGAGAAATCTCATTTCGATTATTCGAAGTGGCTTGTTGACCGCTATATACCTGCTCATCGCCTGTTGCCTCGGATGTTCCGGGCCGGGTCAGAAGGAAACGCTGCAATCTGTTTCTTCCTTCCCGGTAGGCGTTGCCGTTGGTGAGGGTTTACTCTGGGAAAACCGGGCATACAGGAATGTCGTCTTACAGGAATACAACAGCTTAACACCTGAAAATGCAGGCAAAATCGAGGTTCTTCATCCGGAGGAAAAAAGGTTCGATTTTTCCGGTCTGGACACCATTGTCGCTTTTGCCCAACGGCACGGGAAAAGAGTTCATGCCACAACGCTGATTTGGCATGAGACCAGTGATCTGACCTGGCTACAGGAATTCAGCGGTGATCCGGTAGCCTGGGAGAACCTGTTTAGGAATCATATTCAGACGGTAGCCGGGCACTACAAGGGAAAGGTTGCCTCGTGGGATGTGGTTAATGAGCCTTTCCACGATAACGGAAGTTTGCGGAAGGAGGAGGGTGCCCGTGGTGATAACCCAGGCAGCCTCTGGGCCCGGCACCTTGGCAATGACTACATCGCGCGTGCCTTTCAGTATGCACACGAAGCGGATCCGGGTGCCATGCTTTTTCTGAACGATTTCGACCTGCAGTACGCTAAATATCAGGCGAAAATTGATTCCGTAGTCAAACTCGCGATGGATTTCAAACGAAGGGGGATCCCGATTCACGGATTGGGCATGCAGATGCATACCGGTATTTCGGCCAGCAATGAGGAGATCGCTTCCGGTTTGCGGGCGTTGGCTTCTACCGGCCTGATGGTGCATGTTTCGGAGGTCAGCTTGCTCGTTTCCGACTGGAAAAGGGATACCAGCCTGATTTTGACGCCTGAACTGGCGCAGAAACAATCCGAAAAGTACGAGGCACTTGTCCGGGTATATAAGGAATCGGTACCTGCGGCGCAGCGTTACGGAATTACCATCTGGGGTGTATCGGATGTCGATAGCTGGATCATGCCGATGTTCAACCTGCGCGACTGGCCATTGCCATTCGACTCCCTTTATCGGAAGAAACCCGCCTATTTCGGGTTCCTGAAAGGCCTAAAACAACAGTAATCCCGGGTGGGGTAATGACTGCCTGGTGTCACCGGCAGGTGGTGGGTTGCTGTGCCGTTGCGTCGTACAACATAATACATCAAGAGGATAACAGGTTGGCAGGTTGATAAGACCTGAAAGAATAGATTTAAATTATGGCATACTATCAACTATGAGAACAATCAGTCTATTATTCAGGGGCTTTTTTATTGCCTCATTATCAGGTATTTTTCCGGTTTCCGGGACCTGCAGTAAGGAGCAGGCCGTGAAGCCGGCTTTGATAGCTTCATGGACATTCGACCGGGAGGAATCCCGCTGGTTTACCGATATGACCAATGGGGTGAGAGATTCCGTTCGTGGCAACTTTAAAGTTGTGAGCGGGGTGGCGGGCAGGGGGCTTAAACTGGATGGCTTCACCACCAGCATTACCCGAAGTCCGGAAAAGGTGCCGCAAATATCCGGTTCTTTCACGCTGGAGGCATGGATGGCAGCCGCAACCTATCCATGGAACTGGTGCCCTTTAATGGCTCAGGAAAGTAAGGAACAGGCCGGCTTCTATTTTGGCATCGGGCCGCAGGGCCAGGCAGGCATTTTTGCTTCTGTTGACGGTGTGTGGCGGAAACTGGAATCAAAAACAAAGATGGCCTTGCGTAAATGGACCCATATTGTTGCAACTTTTAACCAGCAAACCGGTTTGCGGATATACATAAATGGCAGCCTCGCCGGTGAACTCGCCGTGTCGGGCAGGCTGTTGCAGGCATCCGGAGCCGACCTTATCATTGGCATGAACCGGGAGATGATTGCCCAGTCAAATCCGGTAAGGGATTATGCAACACTGCCGGCCTGGTTTTCCTTCGACGGTATTTATGATGAGCTGCGGATCTGGGATGGCGCCCTTGCTCCGGAATCGGTTAAGGCGAATTGGGAAGCGTATTCACAAGCGTTGCCGCCGGATATTCCGGCACGGGTGATGCCCAGTGGCCCGGCAGGCCCGGGACGGTTTGGCGCCACGTATACCCATCTTAAGTTTTATGAAGAGTGGGATGCGCTCTTCCGCGTTGGTGATTTCCCGGATATCGTGGTTCAGTTTGACAACTCTCCCGTAAGGGTGGTTTTCTGGCGGGGAACAAGGTATTCGCCCGCCTGGGTGATGGAAAACGGGCAATGGATGGCCGATCAGAGCGCGGAGTATTTCGACACCATAAGCGGCTGTTTCGAACACATGATCGATCCACACTGCCTTTACTCGCACGTCAGGATCATCGAAAACACTCCGGCAAGGGTTGTTGTGCACTGGCGGTACGTACCGGTGAGTGTCAGAAAGCAGCTTTCTCAGGTTGACGAAAAGTCGGGCTGGTCGGATTGCATTGATGAATACTATACCTTTTATCCGGACGGTGTCGGGGTTCGTAAGGTAGTGCAGTATACCTCGGGTGAGCCGCTCGGTCCTTCTGAAGCAATAGCCTTGTGTCAGCCGGGAACAACACCCGAAGACAACGTTAACCTGGATGCCATGACGCTTGTGAACCTGAAAGGGGAGAGCCATGTGTATTCATGGGCCAACGGCGCCCCTGTATTCAAAAAGGGTGAAAATCCTCCGGATCCTGTTATTCAGATAGTAAACCTTAAATCACGGAACAAGCCGTTCATGATATTCGAGCCCGGCAACAACATGGCTGTATATGGGATCGAGCAGCGGCCTGACGCCTCCCATTTTCCCTGGTGGAACCACTGGCCGGTTGCACAGTTGCCATCCGACGGGAGATATTGTCAGGCGCCCGATCGTGCTTCACACTTCTCGCTTGCATGGGGCGGGCCTCCTTTCCATGATGAACAGGGCAGGGTGATAAAGGCCCGCGAATCAGGAAGCGAGGGGAGCCTGAACGCCGTTGACAAAGGAACGAAAACTGTAAATACATACTGGTCGAGCTGGATTTATGGTGCATCAACCCAAACAGCAGCTGAACTTGCCAGGTTGGCAAGGTCGTGGGCGCAGCCCCCGGTGTTGAAAATCGCGGAAGGCGGATTTATCAGCAAAGGATACGACCTCACTCAGCGGGCATATGT
>CAYWHP010000235.1:0-4023 GCA_964457845.1 uncultured Porphyromonadaceae bacterium
GCAATAAAATTTACTCCAGCCGGCGGATCGGTCGCCGTAAGTGCCAGCACCGGGAACGATTCATGGACCACTATCCGGGTGAAAGACAACGGAATAGGCATGGATTCCCCGACCCTTGACGCGCTGTTCCGGCCTGACGCCAGCATCCGGCGAAAGGGAACGGAAGGAGAACCCAGCAATGGCCTGGGCCTGCTGCTCTGCAGCGAATTTATCGCCATGCATGGCGGTATCATCCGCGCTGAAAGTGAACCCGGAAGAGGGTCATCCCTCCTGCTTGGCTTTCCTCCGGAGAGCGATTCCTGATAGCCTCTTCCCTGAAGCGTATAAAATATGCATAAATTTTCATGCATATTTGCCGGGTTTGAATATTGCTTATGGAGATTATCTCATGATAAAAGGACTACCGAAAGCGCAGGGGTTGTATGACCCTGCCAATGAACACGATAACTGTGGAATAGGTTTTGTGGCGCAGATCAGGGGGCTTAAATCGCACGACATCATCGAGCGCGGGCTGCAGGTGCTCGAGAATATGGACCATCGCGGGGCTACCGGTTCCGACAATAAAACCGGCGACGGGGCGGGCATCCTGCTTCAGCTGCCCGACCAGTACTACCGCGAGGTGATGGGCGTCAGCCTGCCGGCTGCCGGCCAGTATGGCACCGGCCTGGTTTTCCTTCCGCAGGAGCGGACCGAGGCCGCCGCCTGCCTCGATATTCTATCAAAATACATCCAACAGGAGGGGCTCCAGCTGATCGGCTACCGCGATACCGATGTCGACAGCTCGGCTCCGGGCGAAATCGCCAGGCAAACGGAACCCTATGTTGTACAGGTGTTTGTGAAGGCATCGCTCGAACAGGATATCATCGAGCAAAAGCTTTACCTGGTGCGCAAGCAGGCCGAAAAGGAGATCCGCGAATCACCGCTCTGCCAGAAACGCTGGTTCTATATTTCCAGCCTTTCCACCAAAGTGATTGTTTACAAGGGGATGCTCACGTCGGGACAGCTCCGGCAGTATTACCGCGACCTCACCCATCCGAAGTTCACCAGCGCCATCGCCCTGGTGCATAGCAGGTTCAGTACCAATACGTTCCCCACCTGGGACCTGGCCCAGCCTTTCCGCATGGTGGCCCACAACGGCGAAATCAACACCATCAAGGGAAACCGAATGATGATGCAGGCCCGTGAGTCGCTGCTGAAATCGGAAATCTTCGGCGACGACCTGAAAAAACTGCTGCCTGTAATCGAACCCAACATGTCGGATTCGGCCTCCTTCGACAATACACTCGAATTCCTGCACATGACAGGCCGGTCGATACCCCACGCCCTCTGCATGATGATCCCCGAGTCGTTCAACGAAAAGAACCCGATCCCCGACAGCCTCAAACTCTTCTACGAATACCACTCCACCATCATGGAGCCGTGGGACGGACCGGCATCGATGGTCTTTTCCGACGGCCGTTACATCGGCGGTACGCTCGACCGCAGCGGTCTGCGCCCGTCGCGCTACATCATCACGAAAAACGACCTTATCGTGATGGGTTCAGAAGTGGGGGTGCAAACCTTCGAACCGCACGAAGTAAAGGAGAAGGGCAGGCTCCGCCCGGGCAAGATCCTCCTGATCGATACGCAGCTCGGGGTTATCATCCCCGACAAAGAGGTGAAGGCACAGCTCAGCTCCAGGAACCCCTACGGAAACTGGCTGAAGGAAAACCGCATGGTGATGGACGATATCGAAGTGAAACAGCGGTTTACCTCATCGCTGGGCGACCGGTTCCACACCCTTTCGAAGGTGTTTGGCTACTCGAAGGAAGATATGGAGTCGATCATCAGGGTGATGGCCGTTTCCGGTGCCGAACCCACCAGCTCGATGGGCAACGACACCCCGCTCGCCTGCTTTTCCGACAAGCCGCAGCGCTTCTTCAACTACTTCCGGCAGGTGTTCGCGCAGGTCACCAACCCGCCCATCGACTCCATCCGCGAAGGCCTGGTGATGTCGCTCACCAACTACATCGGTTCGCTTCACTCCAACATCCTCGACGAGAGCCCGGCCCACTGCAAGCTCATCAAGTTCGACGATCCCATCATCACCAACACCGACCTGGGCAAGATCAAGGATCTCCGGCACGAGGTGTTCACCCACAGCATCCTGCCGATGGTGTTCCCGGTTAAGGAGGGCACCGATGGGTTCATGAAGGCCTTCAACAACCTGCTCGCCCAGGCGGAAAAGGCTGTCGACGACCAAAAGAACTTCATCATCCTCTCCGACAGGGACGTTTCGCCCGACTATGCACCCATACCCTCCCTGCTCGCCGTGGCGGCCATCCACCACCACCTTATTCAGGTGCAGAAGCGCATGCAGATCGGGATCATCGTGGAAACCGGCGAAGCCCGCGAGGTGGCCCACTTTGCGCTCCTCTTCGGATACGGTGCCAGTTCGGTTAACCCCTATCTTGCCTTTGCCGCCATCGACGATCTGGTGACCTCCGGCCAGATCAGCCTTCCCTATTCGGAGGCGCGGCACAACTACATCAAATCCATCGACAAGGGCCTGCTCAAGATCATGTCGAAGATGGGCATCTCCACCCTGCGGAGCTACCAGGGCGGGCAGATGTTCGAGGCGCTGGGGGTGAGCAATGAAATCATCAGCCGCTATTTCACCGGCACCCCGTCGAAATTCAGCGGCATCGGCTTCGACGAGATATGCCGCGAGACGCTCCAGTTTCACAAGGAGGCCTATCAGCCTAAAAACCCTTCCGCCACAAGCCGCTTCGAGAGTGCAGGCACCTACCACTACCGGAAATACGGCGAGCACCATGCGTGGAACCCCGAAACCATTGCCTTGCTGCAGTGGGCAGCGCGGACCAACGATTACTCGGTATACAAGTCGTTCAGCCGCAAGGTGGATGAGGAGAATGCGAAACCCACCTTCATCCGGGGCTGTCTGCGGTATAATCGCAACCCCATCGATATCAGCCGGGTGGAGCCCGCCGAAAACATCATGATGCGGTTTGTCACCGGCGCCATGTCGTACGGCTCCATCAGCAAGGAGGCTCATGAAGCCCTGGCGGTGGCCATGAACCAGATCGGCGGCCGCAGCAACACGGGAGAGGGCGGCGAAGATGCCGGCCGGTTCGGCACCAACGCCCGCAGCGCCATCAAGCAGGTGGCCTCAGGACGGTTTGGCGTTACCAACAACTACCTGATGAATGCCGATGAGCTGCAGATCAAGGTGGCCCAGGGGGCGAAACCGGGTGAAGGCGGTCAGCTGCCGGGATTCAAGGTGAACGGCATCATTGCCGGCCTGCGCCACTCCACGCCCGGCATCACCCTCATATCGCCGCCCCCGCACCACGATATTTACTCCATCGAGGATCTGGCGCAGCTGATCTACGACCTTAAGGTTACCAATCCCGGCGCCAAGGTGTCGGTGAAGCTGGTGGCCGAGAGCGGGGTGGGGACCATCGCCGCCGGTGTGGCCAAAGCCTTTTCCGACCTGATCACCATATCGGGCTGCGAGGGTGGTACCGGCGCCAGTCCGGCCAGCTCCATCAAATATGCCGGACTGCCGGTGGAACTCGGCATCGCCGAGGCCCAGCAGACACTGGTGATGAACAACCTGCGCGGCCGCGTAAAACTGCAGGTCGACGGGCAGCTGAAAACCGGCCGCGACGTGGTCGTACTCGGCCTGCTCGGGGGCGAGGAGTTCGGTTTCGCCACCTCGGCGCTCATCACCATGGGATGCATCATGATGCGCAAGCGCCACCTCAACACCTGTCCCGCCGGCATCGCCACGCAGGATGAAAACCTCCGCATGCGGTTTACCGGCAAGCCACAGAACGTGGTGAACTACTTCCGCTTCATCGCCGAAGAGGTGCGCGAACACCTGGCCGAACTCGGCTTCGCCACCTTCGATGAGATCGTGGGCCGGGCCGACCTGCTGGAGCAGAACCCCGAAGTAAAAAACTGGAAAATGGTGAATGCCGACTTCTCGCGGGTCCTCTACGTACCCAAAGAGGCGAAGCG
>CAYWHP010000236.1:0-4006 GCA_964457845.1 uncultured Porphyromonadaceae bacterium
CGAAATAGTATTTCTTGAAGTTCACCAGCGTGCGGATCCCTTCGGCGAAGATGTCTTCCTCAAGAACGAAGGTGTGCTCGATGCCGTCATCGGAGCCAAGCACTTCCACCACCGGAACGTTAGCTTCCAGGTCGGGAGTCCAGACAAAGTTCACCAGGCGTCCTACGCCGTTGCGAACGTCGCACTGGAAAACGATTCTGGCCAGCGTAGTATTATGCTCGGTTGCCTCCGTAATTGATGTTGAAGCAGTTTTGAGCTGCCAGATCTGGTATCCTTCGAAATTGTAATACACATCGCAATCAGCCTTATTAGCCGGGCATACGATGAATGGATCACGCTCGCGGTAAGCCTCCATAAAGTTGTTGGAGGAGGGCTTGTTCCAGATGTGGAAGATGAGTTTCTGATCCTGCTCAACAATGGTAAGCTCCGGAGCATCCGGGCCGTCGACCACCTGGAAGCAGTTCTCGAAAAGGCGCTGGGCCTTCTCGTCGCTCTGTAACATTTTATCTACTGAGGCAAGAAGATACCCATCATACGAACGGGCCCAAACTACACCAACGGTAATATCGTTAACAGCACCCGGCTCAAGTACAAACGGGCCCGAAGACTGAAGGAGACGACGGTCAGCCGGCTCGTTGCCGGCAGTTTCTTCGGTCCACAAAGGCATCGGGATCCCGGCCTGCCCCCATCCGCAGGGGTCGGTTTCACGCGGGAACATAAAATCGCTAATCGGACCGGTACCACCACTGTTGGGGTGCCCGTTTCCGCCATAACGCATACGTTCCTTATCTTTCCAATACCCCTTCAGATATAGGTAATGTTCTTCAGCCGAACCCGGGTCACCCTGCGGGCCAGCTCCTCCATAATAAACATAGCGCCGCATTCCCCATCGCTCGTTGTCAACAATTCCGTCGCCGAAGTTCAAACCGTTTATGTTGCCGTTGAGAATGCATTCATTACAGATCAGGTTTAACTGAGCATCATAACTCGAGCAATCGTCCTTTCCGTTGGGGTCCTGATAAGGGCCTTCGAAAAAATCGAGACCAACTGCCGGTGGATTTGCACCATAGGCAAAAGCTTCTCCTGTTCCGTCAACCAAATCGCCGTTGTATACGTATCCAATACCCTTTGTCACATGACATCCGGTATAATCATCTCCAGCCTGACCGACATCTGCATCGGCATAGACTCCAAAGTAGGTATCCACCAGCGTATAGGTTGAACGATTGATGAGCGCATAATTGTAGAAACTCATGTCGTTCATGGCGTCGTTTGTTGAGAACTGGAACCCCTGAGCCCGAATCTCCATTCCAATAGCCTCACCATTAGGGCTGTTATGGATATTCCCACGATCATTATACACCCACCATGCAGTACCATCGCCATACAACCGGGGGCGCCTCAGCTCGCGTGTAGTTCCGCAAGGCAGAATACCATCCAAATCATAGAAAGGGTAATCACCGTCGGCCGGATTGTAGAAACCGTCGTCGTTATTATCCCAGAAAGGGGCCATGTAGAAATCATAACCTGCAGCTGCATCAGCATGTGCCGGCCAGTCGAGCAGAATCTGCGGAATCGAATAACCTTTGAATTCGAAATCGCGCTTGTCAACCGGGGTATTGTACCACTCGCGAAATGCTTCAACCTGATAACGTGTAATTTCATAATGGCGGTCATACTGGTAGCAAACCTCCACGTCGGTGGTACCACGCGATTCACCCGACATGATCAGCGGCCCGGGCCAGTAATTCCGGTCTCCTTTATACTTTACTGCAGTCAGCTTGAGCTGGCCGTTAACATCCGTTCCTCCGATCCAGATACCACCAGAATAAATTGATGTCTTTCCGGAACCTTTCGGTATCTCATAACCGGCAGCACCACCACTGATATCCGTCCATAAAATACCATCCATTCCAATAAAAGTACGGACGTTGTTCAGGGTCATCTCCGTAACCGTTTTTCCAAGCTGACAAGCGGCGGTAAGTCCCTTAACATCTACTCCGGCTGGTTGTTTTGATCTGTAATTCTTTTCCTCTTTTCCATAGGACCCTGTAAATCCTAAAGCTATAAGTAACGTTACTGCGAACAGTCTGGTCATTGCGGGTTATTGTTAATGCGTAATTTCAATTATCTCCAAAAAAAGTTGTCCCGACGGAACATTGATGACTACCTGCTCACCAATCTTCTTCCCTACCAATCCTTTGCCAATCGGGGTATTGATTGCGATCTTCCCCTCCCTTACGTTGGCCTCGTTCTCGGCAACCAGGGTATACGTCATAATAGCTTCCGTTTTGGTATTCCGAAGCTTAACCGTGGAAAGGATCTGGACGCTTGACCGATCAAGCTTCGACTCATCAATAATCCGCGAATTGGTAATCATTTCCTGAAGCCTGGCAATTCTCATTTCAAGCATTCCCTGCGCTTCCTTGGCCGCATCATATTCGGCATTTTCAGAAAGATCTCCTTTGTCGCGGGCTTCCCCGATCTGCTGCGAAATCTTGGGACGTTCAACATTCACCATACGGTCCAACTCTTCCCTAAGCTTTCGAAGCCCTGCATCCGTCATGTAGACAACCTTGGACATAATAATTCAGCTTTATTGAAAAACAAAAAAAAGAATCCCGAATATCGGGACTCTTTTTTTGTCCTATTTAAAAATCAGTTATTACAAAATTATCCGGGCGCCAATGGTATGAACTCCCTGGAAAGGATCGGTATCCCGGTATGAATAATCAAGCGAGAAAACCGAACCGTTGTCCTTGTTCAGCGGGAACCTCAGCGAAACACCGCCGGTAGGGCCAGTGAATACGGTTGTGCGCTGGGAGTAATCATCCTGGAAAGGATTAACCCCGTTTTCATACAAGAAGCCTCCACGCAGAAGCAGGATGTTTTTGAAATCATACTCAAGGCCAACCTGAACCTGGTCTTTCGAAAACGAGTTCGACGTAAAGTTACCGGCCACGGTAATCCTTTGTCCGACACCAAAGTTAAAATCATAAGCAACACCGATTTTAACCTGCGTAGGCAATTCAAACTCTGCAGACCGATGCTCAACAGTCATGTCAACACCGTTTGGCGGTACAACACCCCTGAAGGACAAACCGTCCCCTGTATATTTCATGGTAGGGCCGACATTCCTCAGCGTGATGCCAAAATGCAGTTGCCGCTGTGAACCGGTCACATACTGAATACCTGCATCAATAGCAACTCCGCTGGTTTTCATATCCGAGATGCCGCCTGTGATAACCTTTATGACAGCTCCACCATATATACTATTGGAAAATTCCTTTGCGAAAGAAATTCCAATGGTGGAAAACTTCGGATTAAAGGTTCCCAAACCACCTTCAGGGCTTTCAACGGTTGTGACTTCGATATCACCAAGGTTCATGCTCTGCACATAAACTCCAAGTGCACCGGCATCCCCAACTTTCTGGATAAGCCCGAACGCATTAACTGAAATATCGGTACCAACAAGCCAATTTGTATTGGCGTATCCAATTTCAGTTTTATTAACCAGCGCAGTACCAGCCACGTTGAGTCCGAAGGATTCAAGTCCCCTCACACTGCCCGAGTTGGCGTCAGCCCAACCGGAAGTCCCGGCCCAGGGATTGATCAGGAGTTCACTAGCACCCGCCTGACCAATACGTTGCTTATTACCCGCGAACACTGCAGGAGCAACAAAGAGTCCGATTAACATCAAACTCAGAATGTATTTGGCATATTTCTTCATATTCCTTTTTTTCTTATTCGTTATACATTTATGCATCCTACAATGAGTTAAGGTCTTGAGGCCTTAAAGCTCCGAAGAATTTGACAACTTTTTCACCGATTCCCGGTGCGTTGATATGAACGATATAGGCACCGCTGGCGATTGGAATACCGTACTGGTTTTTCAGGTCCCAATCCAGGTAGGTGACTTCACTATCCTTGGTAAACCTTCTGATCAGGTTCCCGTTCAGCGAGTAAACGGATACCGTGCAGGTTTTCGGCAGGTTGGTGATTTTCA
>CAYWHP010000237.1:0-3985 GCA_964457845.1 uncultured Porphyromonadaceae bacterium
ATCAACAACCTCTTGATTTTGTTGCTTCTGAATTCAAAACTGGCGTTCGAATCTCCGACTTTATCATTCTGATTTTATTCCCTTTTAATTAACACACTGAAATACTCATCCTCCTGAACTCCGGGCCTCCACGCCCAATAGGTGTCGCTGAACCCATACCGCTCAAAAACAGCTTTGATATGTGCGGCTGCCCGCACAAGCCCTGGCGCATCCCCATGAAAGGCTCCCCATTCCCCGATAAGTACCGGCACATTCATGCGGATTGATGCTTCGTGTACCCTTCTGAAGATCAGGTCGACCCGGTCAAAGCTCTGCGCATCAACTTCCTTGGTATCGGTGAGCAGGTCGTAGCCGTGTGCAGCATACGCCACCAGCGGATCTGCTGAGCCATCGCCGCGCTTAACGGGCTCAATAGCCGTCGGCAGGCCGCTGTTGGCAAAATAGGCGTGCTCAAGGAACAAAATGTGGCCGGTGTCAACCTTTCGGATGGCGTCGGCAACCCGCTGATACATCTGCTGAAGAGCGCTTCTTTCAAATGCGGCGTTTAACTCCGCAGCGGCGTCGACAACCCGCGCATACCTCGCCGGGTCTTCAAGAAATTTCAGTGCTTCAATGCGTTTGGCCTCATCCGCCCAGGTGGTAAGGATCTCCTCCTCTGTCATCGCTTTGCCCGTGGCTTCAGCCAGCACCGTCGCATATTCCATAAGCAGGGCGGGCAGGATTCCTGCACCGGCGCTGCCGTTGAAAGGTTCGTTCATGATATCATAGCCTATGATGGCCGGGTGCGTGCTGAATCGTTTGGCAATGTGCTGCCAAAGTCGTACGTAGTGTTCCTGTATACCGATGCCGTCCGGCGCCGGCCTGTCGGCCCAGAAGTTGTCAAACGCCCGCTGAACGGCGGGGCTTATCAGGTAGGAATCGCTCCAGATGGCGCCTGTGGCATGCGGCAGGTTGTCGGTGATCGTGGCCCAGTCCGGCGCCCCGTCACTGAACTGCCGGCCGTAAAGGTCCTGGTGCATGTCGAGCATCACGTAAATGCCATGAGCGGCGGCCCTGTCGCACAGTTCCGCAACTTTGCCAAGATAGGCTTCATCGTACCTGCCTGGCGCCGGCTCTGCCCCGTCCCAGATCACCCCCAGCCGGATGCAGTTGAACCCCCAGCCCGCCAGGCTGTCGAACAGGGCAACGGTATCATTCGGGATATAACCCATGCCTGGATTTTTTTCAACGATATTGATCCCCCGGAGAATAACCGTTTTCCCTTCAGAATCAATAAACCGGGTACCATCTGTCCGGATAGGGCTCAGAGGGGCACTGACTTTCAGCCGTGTCCCGCTGTTGCATCCTGTAAGCGCCAGCCATGCGGCAAACAAGGTGTAAAGCAGTTTTTTCATGCCCTCAAATTAGCTATTTTCGTAACCTTGATCATCGTTTTCAAAATTCAAAACTGGTTTTCGAATCTCCAAATTCAACCTTCCCATGCTTCGCCACCTCACCCTTCCATCCTTCTGTCTCCTCCTGATGCTCGCTTCGTGCACGGCAAACACACCCACCGAC
Source organism: uncultured Porphyromonadaceae bacterium (assembly GCA_964457845.1). Taxonomy (GTDB): domain Bacteria; phylum Bacteroidota; class Bacteroidia; order Bacteroidales; family UBA12481; genus UBA12481. The sequence continues at coordinate 1,558 of CAYWHP010000237.1, forward strand.
AATGCCCGCTATGTGGATCCCTTCATCGGTACCGCCGCCCATGGCCATACCTTTCCGGGTGCTGTAATGCCTTTTGGCATGGTCCAGCTGAGCCCCGACAACGGACGGAGCGGCTGGGACTGGTGCTCCGGGTACAATTATTCGGATTCCATCATCGTGGGCTTCTCGCATAAGCACCTGAGCGGTACCGGCATAGGCGATCTGGCCGATATCCTCCTACAGCCGACTACCGAAAGCCTCGGCAAGGGTGAATACATCGGCGGCAAGGAATTTCATCAGCGCTTCCGGGCAATCTTTTCCCATGCCGAGGAATCTGCCTCGCCGGGTTATTACCGCGTTATACTGCGCGATCCCAGCACCCTGCAGAACCCGATCAGGGTGGAACTTACAGCCACCAACCGGACTGGTTTCCATCGATACAAATATCCCGACGGGGCAAATCAGAACCTTATGCTCGATCTGGGCTTTGCCATCAACTGGGACCAGCCCGAGTCCACCCTCATCCGCGTGGTAAACGATACACTGGTAACCGGCTACCGGAAGTCGAAGGGGTGGGCGAGTGACCAGCAGGTCTATTTTGCCATTACTTTCTCGAAACCGCTTTCCGGTTACAGTCTTTATGAAACGGGCCTTGAAAACCCGGGCGTTAAAACTGTCGATGGCAAATACACCGAAGCCCTTTTCTCCTTCAGCAGCCAGGGTGGCGAGCTGATGGCAAAGGTGGCCCTGTCGCCGGTGGATGAAAACGGTGCCATCAAAAATCTGGTTGCCGAAAATCCCGGCTGGAAATTCGACAGCGTGAAGAAGGCTGCACTCCAGGCATGGAACCGGGAACTGGGAAAGATCCACACCGAAACCGACAACGACGACCTGAAAAAGATTTTCTATACGGCACTCTACCATACCATGGTGGCTCCGGCGCTCTTTTCCGATACCGACGGGCGCTACCGGGGGAGCGACAGCGCCCGGACAGTGAAACAGGCCGACGGATGGAACAACTATACCGTTTATTCGCTCTGGGACACTTTCCGTGCAGCCAATCCCCTGTTCACGCTGACCCAGCCGGAGCGGATGCCTGACCTGATAAAGTCAATGTTAGTCCATTACGACGAATATGGACTCCTCCCCGTTTGGACATTAGAAGGGTGCGAAACCAACTGCATGATCGGCTATCACGCCATTCCTGTGATCGTTGATGCGTTCATGAAAGGAGTAGCTTTCGACTACGAAAAGGCTTATCAGGCCATGAAAAAAAGCGCCATGTCGGACATCCGGGGCCTGAAGAATTACAAACAGTACGGCTACCTTCCAGCCGACCTCGAGAACCAGTCGGTTTCGCAGACACTCGAGTATGCCTACGACGACTGGTGTATCGCGCAGATGGCGAAAAAGTTGGGCAAGGAGGAAGATTTTCAGTATTTCACGGGCCGGGCACAGAATTACCGGAACGTTTTCGATCCGGTTACTCATTTCATGCGCGGCCGCATGTCCGACGGATCGTGGCGCCAGGACTTCAACCCCCTTTACAGCAGTCATAACGTGCACGACTTCACCGAAGGCAACTCCTGGCAGTACTCCTGGTTTGTTCCGCAGGATCCCGAGGGCCTGATCGACCTGATGGGCGGCAAGGCCCTCTTTGTCCGCAGACTCGATTCCCTGTTCAATACCTCCGAAAAAGTGGAGGGCGCCGAGGCATCCCCCGACATCTCCGGCATGGTGGGCCAATATGCCCAGGGCAACGAGCCCAGCCACCACGTAGCTTACCTGTACAACATTGCCGGTGAACCGGCAAAAACACAGGAGATCATCCACCGCATCTGTACCACCCTCTACACCACACAGCCCGATGGCCTCTGCGGCAACGAAGACTGCGGACAGATGTCGGCCTGGTACGTCTTCAGCGCTATGGGATTCTATCCGCTCAATCCCGCCGATGGGATCTACCAGATCGGTACACCCTCTTTTAATAAACTGACACTGAACCTTCCCGCAGGCAAAACATTTACCGTTGTCGCCGAAAATCTCACCGGCAAGAACTTCTACGTCAAGTCAGTAGCGCTCAACGGCAAGCCCCTCGACCGGATGTACATCACGCACGCCGAGGTGATCGCGGGTGGGGAGTTGAGGTTGGTGATGAAGTGAGGTGAGGAGGTTAGAAGGTTAGGAGGTTAGGAGGGTGACGCCGCCCCGGCTGGCTGTCCGGGTACGCGGGGCACGCCCGGACGAGGCGGCCGGGTGGGGGTGCTACGCCACTGCAAGGGGTCCGGGTAGGCAGGGCACGCCCCTGCGAGGTGTCCGGGTGGGGGTGCCACCGCCCCTGCGAGGCGTCCGGGTGGGGGTGCCGCCCCCGGCTGAAGCCTGGCGTGCGTCGTACTCCGTCTTCACAAATACCATCAAACCACAGCTTAGACCTCGTCTGGAGTAGCGG
>CAYWHP010000238.1:0-3948 GCA_964457845.1 uncultured Porphyromonadaceae bacterium
TTTTCCACCTCGCGGTGGGGGTGTCCCACCCCGATGAGGATAGCCGTTGGCGGGTAGAGACGTTTGTAAAGGTCTCGGCAACATATTAACCATTCTCCATTGGCGCATTGAGACGTTTGTAAACGTCTCTACTTCTTCATCTTCACCACCTCGCTCCCGGCCAGCAAAAACGCCCCGGTCCCATAAACTTCCCAGCTCTGCGGCGAAAAATCCTTCTGCGGATCGGCGCCAATTGGCTGAACCCAGCCGATGTACCCTTCGCTGGTGATGAGCGAGCTGAGCCCGCGCCACGCCTGCTTTACCACCGGCAGATACTCTTTCTTGCCGAGGATGCCGTTGTTGATGCCCCACGCCAGCGCAAAGCAGTAAAATCCCGATCCGCTGGCTTCCCCGCCGGGGTAGGATTTCGGGTCGAGCAGACTGGCCCGCCACAAACCGTCGTCCTGCTGCAGCGCAGCGATCCGTTTGGCCATCTTGCGGTACAGCTCCACATAGTAACCGCGGTTGGGATCGCTTTTGGGCAGCTCGTTGAGTAACCTCGCCAGGCCGGCCATCACCCAGCCGTTGCCCCTGCTCCAATAAATATGGTAACCGTTCGCCTCCTGAAGGTTTTTTTCGGAGGAGCACCAAACATAATTCAGGTCACGGGCAAACAGGCTGTCTTCTTCGTTCCAGAGCAGGTCAACCGTTTCTTTATACAGTTTGTCGCTGAATTCCAGGTACTTGTTGTCGTTGAGCGTAACACCCAGCTTCACCAGCGCGGGCGGCGCCATAAACAGCGCATCGCACCACCACCAGCAGATTTTCCGGATCCCGCCGACAGGGTAGGGCACCTGCATCATCTTGTTCACCGAATCCACCGTCGCCTTAATCATCACCGGATCCTTCTCGATCCGGTACAGATCGATGTACGTCTGGCAGATGGCGTAGTCATCGGCATGGTGCAGCCGCTCGGCCGGTTTCCATTCATTTTTCCGGCCCATGGCCAGCATCGCCTGGTACAGCTCCTTCGATCCCGTCGTCTGCCACGCCGCCATCAGCCCGGCATAAAAGGCCCCGTTGGTCCAGTCGTTCAGCTCATGCTTCGGGTTTTTCAGCTGCCACTGCGCCGCCCGTGTCATCGCCAGCTTGATGTTCTTCTTCTCAAATAACGGATCGGCCTTTTTGGCCGGATAGCCTGCCGCCGTCACCAGTACCACCAGCAGGAGCGAAAATATCTTTTTCATGTTACAACTGTTTGATTCAATGTTTGATAACCAACGGATTGCTCAGCCTTTCCGCTTCGGTGCAAATATACTCTTTAACCGCTGCATCACTGTTCCACCTGCGGTTCGCCAGCCCCCAGAAGGCAAAGTACCAATGTAACGCCGGCGTTCCGCTTTTTATTTTTTGTTCAAGAAAGGCCGTCTCGGATACGACAATGCTAAACGATTTTTCCGGAACCGTCCTGTAGCCAAGCTTGTAGTAATCGGTGGCACTGGTCCGTGCGGTGCGGACAAACCCATCCACCGGGGCCATCACCGCCATGGCCAGCACATCGTCGTTGAGCGACTGGATGCCATGGGTCATCAGGGCCTCATGACCGGCATCCGCCCGGAATGGTTCGGGCTGCCCCTTTAGCTTTGTGGTGACGATGCCCGTGGCGAGACCTTTTTCTCCGGCGAAGCCGTTTACCTTGACCTCCGATTGAAACCACTGTTTTCCTGCCCAGAGGGTTATGCGCTCAACAGCCTCTAAACTGTTGCCAGCCACCTGCCACCCCGAATAGCGTAGCTCAAAGATGCACCGCACAGGTCCTTCACAGATTTCGTGATACCGGTAATCCGGTGTCGAGCCCAGCCGGTAAAGCGAGTCCCCGTCAACGAGCGCCAGGCCGCCCGCTCCGAGCGAGCTGCCGCAGTGGAGGATATCCATGCCCCACGGGGCAAGCTCATGATAACTGCCAAATTCCGGTTTGCCCGCATTTTGAAGGATCAGCCCGGGCTCGAGCTTGCCAAACAGGTCCTTCACGTTCCGGCAGTCGAAGTAAACCCGGAAGGCCATCTTGTCGTTTTCCCATCCAACGCCTTCCGACTGGTATTTTGCCGGGAAGCCTTCCAGACCGATCGGTGCCTCCGCATCGTGAACCTCCGTGAAAGTGCCGTCGGTGTTCAGTTTCCCCAGATAAACCTGCGTCCACTGTTCCTGTGCAGGTGCCTCTGCCGCTGGCACCCATTCGAGGCTGATCTTCAGTCTTCCATTGGCCTCCATGTCCACCTCGAAGGCCAGCTCGTCCCACCGGCCGTCGCCGTCGAGGTCGTCGAGCTGCGAGGGGATAAGCCTGCCATCGGTGTATTTCAACACCAGAACGGTGCCCGGTGCTCCGTCGCCGTGCTCCTTCACCAGTTCGGCCCGACCGATGACCACCGGCTCGGCATAGCGTACTTTGTCCATCCCGTTCCGCAGGTGCAGGTGCGATTTTCCGGCAACCATGGGAGAGGGTAGCAAAAGCAGGCATGCCATTATCAGTTTAAACATCATTTTCCCCTTTCACATAGCCGAAATTGGCCAGGATGCCGCCGTCGACAAACAGGATCTGTCCGTTCACGAAATTGCTGGCCTGCGAGGCGAGGAAGAGCGCGGCATGACCGATATCCTCGGGTTCGCCCCAGCGCCCGGCCGGCGTGCGGGTCATCACCAGGTCGTTGAAGGGGTGGCCACCCTCGCGGATAGCGGCTGTTTGTGCAGTGGCGATGTAGCCCGGACCGATCCCGTTCACCTGGATGTTGTATTTCGCCCATTCGCAGCACATGCTGGCCGTGAGCAGCCTGAGGCCGCCCTTGGCCGATGCGTAGGCGGAAACGGTGTTCCGGCCGTACACGCTCATCATCGAGCAGAGGTTGATGATCTTCCCGCTGCGGCGGGCGATCATGCCCGGGGCGACACGTTTGGCGAGGATCAGGGGTGCCACCAGGTCGGTATCGATAACCTCTTTGAATTCAGTTATTTTCATGTCGAGGATAGGGATCCTTTTGATAATTCCGGCGTTGTTCACCAGAATATCCACCGGACCTGCTTCCTGTTCGATGCGGGTGATGCCGGCATCCACAGCCTGTTCATCGGTTACATCGAAGACTAGGGTAAAAACCTCCAGGCCTTCGCTCCGGTAAGCTTCGCTGCAGGCGGCCAGCCGCTCTTCCGACAGGTCGTTCACACACACCCGGGCCCCGGCTTTTGCCAGGGTGAGCCCGATGGCCAGCCCGATGCCGTGGGTGCCGCCGGTGACCAGCGCGGTTTTGCCGTTGAGATCAAATAGTTCCTGTATCATGGTTTTTAGGTTTCGGTTTTACCGGAGCTGATCGGGTGCGATGGAATCCATATCGGCGTAATCGAGGTTTTCGCCGGCCATGCCCCAGATGAAGCTGTAATTTGACGTGCCTGCCGCGCTGTGGATGCTCCAGGGGGGCGACAACACCGCCTGTTCATTCTTCATAAAGAGGTGCCTCGTTTCGTCCGGTTCGCCCATGAAATGGCACACCGCCTGCCCCTCGGGCACGTTGAAATAGAAATAGGCTTCCATCCGCCGGTCGTGCTGGTGGGCCGGCATCGTGTTCCACACGCTCCCCGGCTTCAGTTCCGTTAATCCCATCTGCAGCTGGCAGGTGGGCACAATTTTATTGATCAGCAGCTGGTTAACCTGCCTTTCATTCGAAGTCGCCAATGACCCCAGCTGCAGCACATTGGCCTCATTCAGCGTAATTTTCCTGTTCGGATACGTGCAGTGCGCCGGCGCTGAATTCAAGTATAGCTTCGCCGGGTTCCCCGGGTCGACCGACTCAAACACTACGTTTCGCGTACCTCGCCCAAGGTACAATGCTTCCTTATGAGAAAGCTCCCAGATGACGAGCTCTCCACTGTCATCCCCGCGAAGGCGGGGACCGCTCTCCCTACCCGTACTGCACTTGGTAG
>CAYWHP010000239.1:0-3917 GCA_964457845.1 uncultured Porphyromonadaceae bacterium
TCCGGGTAAATGGCCTCCTTCCACGCTGCGTGCAGGAGCCCGGCATCTGCTGAATTTACGGTTTTGGAGAGAATGGCGCCGAAAGAGGAAAACTCCTCGGCTTCGGTGAGTGTCCGCCATGCATCGCGGCCGGCCTGCAGTGTCTGGTGGTGGCTCGGACCGGTTTTGTAGAACCATACGTTCGGTCGCTCACCGACCATCGGCTCGATCTTCAGCTTGCCTTTGGCCACCTCGTCCATGAAGGATTCAATCGTGGAGTATTGCATCACGGGCATGCGGTATTTGCGGCTGATCTTGCTGTTCCATTCGGCGATGAAGTCGTTCATGTCGACCGGCAGGATGGCATCGGTGGAGAGGATGAAGCAGATGTGCGGCGGGATGCCGCGAGCCTTGTAATATTTGGCCAGCTCGGCGAATTTCACCTTCAGCAGGCCGTACACCTCATTGATGTCGCGGAGCCCCTTCATGCCCGGCTTGAACAGCAGGTTGATCATGTTGGTGTAGTGGCCCGGCGAGTAGGTGAGGATGCCGGTGCCGTCGGGGCTCGTCCAGTCGTAAAAGCCTTCGCTCATGCGGCTCACCGACATGTAGTTGATACCCGATTTTTTGAGGATCTGCGGCATCTGGATGGAGCGCGACGGAACATCGGGGTTCCAGTAGATGCGGGTGTCGCAGCCGGGAAATATCTCGTGCAGGTACTTCCGTCCGAAGTAGGTCTGACGGATGAGCGCCTCGCCGGAATACATGTTTTCATAGGGCTGGATGTAAGTTCCGCCCCACTCGAACTTGCCCTCGCGGGTGAGCTTCTCGAGCAGCGGCTTCTGGTCGGGGTGAAGGTCAAGGTATTCCTCCAGGTTCAGCACCTGCTCTACAGAGAACTTGTAGGCGGGGTTTTTCTGCATCAGCTTGATGGCCGGCGCGATCATCATGGTGTCGCGCTGGATCTTGCAGTTTTCCGGAGAGTCCATCCAGGCGATGTCCTGGTGGCTCGAAGGGATGATGTGGATCACGCCCTTTGCGAAATAGTCAGTGCCCTGCGCCATGGCCGTGAGGCTGAACGCCAGTGAGATCAATGCTGCCAGTAAAGTCTTTTTCATAATGCGTTGTTTTAACTCTGTGCATCTCTGTGCGTCTCTGTGTATCTCTGTGTAATTTCTTAAAACATTTTGTTACACAGAGATACACAGAGACGCACAGAGATGCACAGAGTGAACAAAATAATTCAAATGGCGGAATCTTCCTAATGTGAAATTTAGGAATTACATTTAGTGTTGATAAAACACTTATACCCCACCCACATGAACCGGAAGATGAAATTCAGGATGATCGCGCCAGCCATATTACTCCTTTCCCTCCTCGCAGGATGCACCTCCGGCCACGCACCCGACTTCAGCCCCGAACGGGGATTCTGGTCGGAGAAGCCGGCCGCCACCTGGGAGAATGCCCTGGTCACCGGCAACGGAACCATGGGGGTGCTGGTGATGGGGCAGCCCTTGTCGGACACCCTCATCCTGAGTCATGCGAAGCTCTATATGCCCCTTCACGAGCCCCTGCCGCCGGTAAATTCCGGTGCGAAACTCGACTCGATCCGGCAGATGATGTTCGCCGGGAAGTATGGTGAGGCATCGCAGTTCGTGGTCGATCTGTCGAAGCGCGAAGGGTGGGGCGGAAAACGCTGGACAGATCCCTTCGTACCGGCCTTTGATGTTCGCATCCAGATGGTTGGGGATACGTTGGTGACCGGCTACAAACGCTCAGTGAATTTCCGCTCCGGGGAGGCCTCCGTGGGGTGGAAAGGGGCCTCCGGAACCTATTCCCGGCAGGTTTTTGCCTCCCGCAGCGACACGCTGGTGGTGGTGCGGATCGCCGGATCGGATGGCGGGAAGGTGAACTGCAGGATCGGACTGGCCGACCGGCCCAAAGACCATTCGTGGTGGCAGGGGCTCTACGACAAAACCGTTAGGGCCTCCTCCATGAGGGCAGAGGATGGCTGGCTGTTTTACCGCGGCAGTTTCGACAAGGAGTGGGAGGGGAGCCTGAAGGGAGTGGCCGGGGCAGCTCGACTCATCAACCGCGGAGGAACCGTTGCTGCGGAAGGATCCGAGCTGGTGGTGAAGGATGCACGGGAGGTGCTGCTGCTCGTCCGCACCGAGCCGGTGTGGTCGCGCAAGGACCTTGATGGCGGAACGGCCGAATCCGGGTTAAAGGCGGTACTCAACAAGGCCTGTCCGGCCTATGCCGGTTTGCTGAAGCGGCACGTGAAGATCCACGGGGAGCTCTTCAGCCGCACCTCGCTCGATCTCGGCGGCGGGGCCGACCGGCAACTCTCCTCGGAGGAACTGCTCAGGCGGTCGGGGAAACAGCCGGTGCCGGCGCTGCTCGAAAAGGAGTTCGATGCCGCCCGGTATAACATCCTCTGTGCAACCGGAATCATGCAGCCCAACCTGCAGGGGATCTGGGCGGGGACAACCGCACCGCCGTGGTCGGGCGACTTTACCCAGAACGGGAACCTCGAGGTGGCCATCGCAGCGCTCATGCCGGGAAATATGCCCGAACTGATGGAGGGCTTTTTCAGATACCAGGAATCAATGCTGCCCCAATACCGCGAAAGTGCCCGGCTACTCTACGGCGCACGCGGGATCCATGTGGCTTCGCGCACCAGCTCGCACGGCCTCAACAACCATTTCGACCGCACCTGGCCGATGACCTTCTGGACGGCAGGCGCCGCCTGGATGTCGAATTTCTTTTACGATTATTACCTCTATACAGGTGATCTGGATTTCCTGAAAAACCGGGCGGTGCCCTTCATGAAGGAGGCTGCTCTTTTTTACCAGGATTTCCTGATCCCTGGCGCCGACAGCAAATGGGTGTTCATCCCGTAGTACTCGCCCGAGAACAACCCCGGCAACAGTCCCGACCAGGCGTGCATCAATGCCACCATGGACGTGATGGCGGCGCGGCAGCTCTTCCGGAACCTTATTGATGCGGGGAGACGGCTTGGCATGGAAACGGACACGGTTAGGGAGTGGGAAAGTTTCCTTGCGAAGATGCCTGACTATCAAATTAATAAGGATGGGGCCCTGCGGGAATACATGTGGGACACGCTTTCCGATAACTATGCGCACCGTCACGCCTCGCACCTTTACAGCCTGTGGGACGTAACGGACCCCGCCATAGCTTCGGATCCGTCGCTGATGGCGGCCTGCCGCCGGGCGGTGGATGAGCGCATGAAGGTGCGCCGGCAGGAGGATGGCGGCGTGATGGCTTTCGGCATGGTGCAGCTCGCCCTGGCCGCCGCAGCGGTGGGCGATGCCCCCGCCGTGCAGGACATGATCAACTGGCTCGGATCGGTATATTGGTTCCCGAACATGGTGACCACCCACAACCCGCACGAGCTGTTCAACCTCGATCTCTCCGGCGGATTTCCGGCGGTGATCATCAAATCGCTGGTGTACGCCGAGCCCGGCAAAATCGAATTGTTGCCGGCGTGCCCGCCGGGATGGGAAACCGGCGAGATCCGGGGTGTTTTATTGCGCGGGCAGATCACGGTGGAGCGAATGACGTGGGGTCCCGGCCAGGTGGAGGTCAGGTTGGTTTCGGGCGTTGACCAGGTGGTGAAGGTAAAAGTATCAGGCAGTGAGGGAGTTAAGGACGTAAGGTTGAAGAAGGGCGCTGCGGTGACGGTGGTGATGGGGCGGGGGATGCAACAATAATGTCACCCCTACGGGGCTCCGAATTCATGACCGTGCTGACTGCTACAATAATTGCGCCCCTACGGGGCTTCGCTATAAGTTGAATCCTGCATGGTGCCAGCCCCATCGGGGCGATATTATTGTAGCCCCGTAGGGGCGTCATTATTGTAGCCCCATCGGGGCGTTATTATTGTAGCCCCATCGGGGCGTCATTATTGTAGCCCC
>CAYWHP010000240.1:0-3902 GCA_964457845.1 uncultured Porphyromonadaceae bacterium
ACCGGCCGCAAGATCATCGTCGACACCTACGGCGGATGGGCCCGTCATGGCGGCGGCGCCTTCTCCGGCAAGGATCCTTCGAAAGTCGACCGTTCGGGCGCCTATGCCGCCCGTTATATCGCCAAAAACCTGGTGGCCGCCGGCCTCTCCTCCGAAATCGAGGTGCAGCTGGCCTACGCCATCGGCAAGGCCGATCCCGTTTCGGTTACCGTGAGCACCTTCGGCAAGGGCAAAACCGGCCTCGGCGCCAGCGAACTCGAACAGCTGGTACGCGCCAACTTCCCGCTCCGTCCTTACTTCATCATCCGCGACCTGGCGCTGAAGAACCCGATCTACCGCGCAACCGCATCGTACGGCCACATCGGCCGAAACTGCTTTGTTTCCGGCGGGGTGAAGTTCTTCCCGTGGGAGGAGACGGATAAGGTTGGGGTGCTGGGGAGGTAAGGGCTCACTGCGTTCGCTAATTGTGCGCTTCGCGCGGATTGTGCCTCGCTGCGCTCGGCTAATTGTGCTCCCTGCGGTCGCTAATTGGAGGGCCTTGGTTAGGTTGGTTTACCGGACATAACCCATTCCCTGAGGTTATTGATGATCCTTACGGGCGTATTGGTCATTACCTGGTTGGTAAGCCAGGCTGGGATATTTCCGCCCGGATCGATTGATCCTTCAAGGCTTACCCTGACCCTGCCCTGGGAGGATGGTTCCACGGTCCAGGTCTGGAAATAATTGGTAATTCGCACCCTGTCAGGGCTTTCGGGTACAAGACTGTTCAGTGTTCGGGTCTGGAAAATCCGGTTTCCGGAGGAGGGATCGGTCATTTCGCGGGTTTCAATCACAATGTCACGGTCCGACAATAAAATGGGAAGTGGACAGACCACATAATAGCGTACAAACTTGCCCTTTTCCTCCGCCAGAACCCTGACTTCGCTGAAAGTCCCGGCCCACCAGCCTCTCTGGTCGGCATTTCCTAAAAGATTGCAGATCCGGTCGGCGGAAGCCTGAAAAACCACCTCACCCCGGTACGACTTGATCGGGCTGTTTGGCTCGCTACGCGTATATAGCCTGATGCCATCCTTCTCCCTGACAAAATCCCACGACTGCGCATTCAGGGTGCCTGTCAGAACGAACAGGAAAATTAATACACTGACCAATCGCATCCTCTTACGCATTGCTATAACCCGGTGTAACGATTCCTCCATCCAACTGAAACGACTTACGCATTTTCGAATAACTTTAGAAGACTGGAAAATTTGCTTGCCCTTATTTCTAATTGGCTATAAATGTAAAAGTTATTCAATCAAAATGATAAAAAATATCCTTCTTCTGCTGTCCCTGACGGGCGTGGCCCTCGCGGGCCCGGCCCAGGTTTACAAAGATCCCAAGGCACCCGTGGAAACGCGTGTCCGGGACCTCATCGCGCGCATGACCCCCGAAGAGAAGTTCTGGCAACTCTTCATGATCCCCGGCGACCTGTCGATTGGCAAGGAGAAGCTTACGAACGGGCTGTTCGGCTTCCAGGTGGCCGCCGAAGGCAAAACCGCCGATGCCACCCAGCAGCTCCTGAACTACGCCCCGGGGGCCTCGGCAGCCGAGACGGCCGAAAAAATTAACGAAATACAACGCTTTTTCGTTACCGAAACCCGTCTAGGGATTCCCATCATACCGTTCGATGAATCACTCCACGGACTGGTCAGGCAGGGGGCAACGGCATTCCCACAGTCCATCGGACTGGCAGCCACCTTCGACACCCCGCTTATGCACCGGGTTTCAGCTGCCATCGCCGACGAGTGCAAAACCCGCGGCCTGAGGCAGATCCTGTCGCCCGTCATCAACATGGCCACCGACGTTCGCTGGGGCCGCGTGGAAGAAACATACGGGGAAGATCCTTATCTGGCCGCCGAGATGGCCGTTGCCTACATCGCTGAATTCGAGAGCCGCGGCGTGGTCACCACCCCCAAACACCTGATCGCCAATGTGGGTGATGGGGGCCGCGACAGCTACCCCATCCACCTTAACGAACGGTACCTCCGGGAGATCCACCTACCCCCATTCGCAGAAGCGGTAAAACGGGCCAACATGCGCAGTGTGATGACCTCCTACAACTCACTCGACGGTCAGGCCTGCTCGGCCAACAACTGGCTCCTGAACACCTGGCTCAAGGACGAAACCGGGTTCCACGGCTTCGTGATCTCCGATGCCAACGCCGTGGGCGGGGCCAACGTGCTCCACATGACCACCAATACGTACAATGAATCCGGGGCGGAATCGATCATCAACGGCCTCGATGTGATCTTTCAGACCTCCTACGATCACTACCCCCTCTTTATCAAACCATTCCTCGATGGAACGATTCCGGTTAAAACCATCGATGCCGCCGTGGCCCGTGTGCTGCGTATCAAGTTTGAACTCGGGCTCTTCGAAAACCCGTACGTCGATCCCAAAACGGCCGAAACTGTAAACGGCAGCAAGGAGCACCGCGAGCTGGCGCTCGAAGCCGCCCGCAAGTCGATCGTCCTGCTGAAGAACGAGAAGAACACGCTGCCGCTATCGAAGGAACTCCGCACTATTGCCGTCATCGGGCAGGATGCCGAAGAAGCGAGGCTCGGAGGATACAGCGGACCCGGCATCAACCGGATCAGCATTCTCGAAGGCATAAGGCAGAAAGCAGAAGGCATACAGATAATTTACTCAAAAGGATGCAAACGCATTGAGGAGGAATACGCCCCCATCCCATCGGAATACTTCTCCGGGTTAAAAGGCGAATATTTCAGCAACATAACCCTTACGGGATCCCCGGCGGTGAACCGCCCCGAAGGCAGGATCAGCTTCCAGTGGACCCTCTTCGGTCCCGATATGGAAAAGATGGCCAACGACTTCTTCTCGGCCCGCTGGACCGGCAAACTCAAATCGCCCGGCAGCGGCACCTGGCAGATCGGCATCGACGGCAACGACGGGTACCGCATCTGGATCGACAACAAGCTGGTCATCGACAACTGGATCAAGCGCTCGAGGCGGACGCTCACCACCCCGTTCACCTTCGAAGCGGGCAAAACATACGATCTCCGGGTAGAGTATTACGAGCCCACCGGCAACGCCTTCTTCTCGCTGGTGTGGAATTACGGCATCACCCCCGAGTGGCAAAAGCAGATCGATGAGGCCGTTGCGGTTGCCTCAAAGGCCGATGTGGCCGTCATCTGCGCCGGCATCGAGGAGGGCGAGTTCCGCGACCGTGCCTCCTGCGCCCTGCCCGGCCATCAGGAGGAGCTCATCCGCCGTGTGGCCGCAACCGGCAAACCCGTGGTGGTGGTGCTCATCGGCGGCAGCGCCGTCACCATGAACGGCTGGATCGATAAGGTTGCCGCCATCGTCGATGCCTGGTACCCCGGCGATGTCGGCGGCACCGCCGTGGCCGACGTGCTCTTCGGCGACTACAACCCCGCCGGCCGCCTGCCCGTCACTTTTCCCGTATCGGAGGCCCAACTGCCGCTCGTATACAACCACAAACCCACCGGCCGCGGCGACGACTACAACAACCTCACCGGCCAGCCCCTCTTCCCCTTCGGCTACGGCCTGAGCTACACAACTTTCGAATACACTGATATTAAGATTGATAAGCCTCAAATTAAGGATAGCGAATCAACCAAGGTCCGGTTAACGGTTACCAATACAGGCCCTCTCGCCGGTGATGAAGTGGTGCAGCTCTACATCCGCGACCTCTACGCCTCCGTATCCCGGCCTGTGACCGAACTGAAAGGGTTTCAGCGCATCCACCTGAAAAAAGGGGAATCCCGCGAGGTGGTGTTCGACATCACCCCCGAAATGCTGCAGATGCTGGATAAGAATCTAAAAACGGTTGTGGAGCCGGGGGATTTCCGCATCATGGCGGGGAGCAGCTGCAAGGAGAT
>CAYWHP010000241.1:0-3900 GCA_964457845.1 uncultured Porphyromonadaceae bacterium
GTTTAACCGGGAGTTTTTCCCGGCAGCCGGCCAATGCCAGTGCGGTGAGGCCCAAACCTAATGATGCGGTACTGATGGATCTCATTTATTGCAGTTGTGAGTTGAAACGCGTAAGATACACAGTTTCGGACGAAACTGCATCGAACCAATTAAACCCCGTTTGCAGCAACCGGTCATACCACCGAAAGTCATGAATATAGCTCCAAAATGAACAACTTCTTCATCCCGGCTTCATGTTCGAAATATATCATTGCGGATTCCCGAAAAAACGAACCCAATTATGCGAATACAAATACGTGCTGCAATAACCCTGCTGATTGCCCTGCTACCCTTTTTAAGCCTTATCGGCCAGGAGTCATCATTGCCCGTTCAGGTGAGTGAACGGTTTTATGGCATGACCATGAATAATATCCTTGAAGTTCTTGAGAAAAATTACGGGATTGAGCTCGATCTGGTCAGCGCCGACATTCCCGCCAACATCTGCCAGGGGCAGAGCTACGATAAGGCGGGAATCGACGAAATCATGAAGAACCTGACCGACGGTACCGGACTTCAATATAAATTAGTGGGAAGACGCCTGATTATCCGAAAGAAGGGAGAAGAAATCACCTATCGTGAAAAGGAAAAGTCCAAACCCGGTCGCAGGGACTTTACCCTTTATGGAAGGGTAAAAGACAATGAAAGCGGCGAAACGCTGCCCAATGCCCAGATCCTTATTGATGGCAGCCTCAACGGCACGACCACAAATATCGACGGATACTTTACCTTGTTTCATGTTCCCATTGATACAGCAACTTTGGTAATCAGGTATGTTGGCTATCGAACCCGTATACTCCGACTGGATCCCGACCTGGCACTGGGTGATGTACATATTGAGTTGAAACCCGCTGCCACTGAGCTTGAGGAGGTAACCATTACCGCCCACCGTGAAGAACTTCTGAGGCTATCGAACCGGACAAATCTGATTTCCATGGCCCCATCAAAAATTGCGCTGCTTCCGTCACTTGGCGAAAAGGACATCTTCCGCTCGTTCCAGCTTCTTCCGGGCATTTCAGCCAGCCAGGAATCTTCGTCAGGCCTGTACATCCGAGGGGGAACCCCCGACCAGAACCTGGTTCTTTACGACGGATTCACGGTTTATCATGTTGATCACCTCTTCGGCATGTTCTCGGCCTTCAATCCGGATGCGGTTAAGGATGTCAAGCTCAGCATGGGCGGATACGAAGCCAAATATGGCGGGCGTCTTTCCAGTGTGATGGAGATCACCGGAAAGGATGGTAACGAAAAGGGATTCGATGCAGGGGGCACCATCGGGTTGATCAGCGCCAGCGGGTTTGTCGAGGTACCGTTAGGTGGAAAAGGATCGATCCTGCTCTCCGGACGCAGGTCGTTCCAATCAACCCTGTACACCAAACTCTTTGAGCAATTTCAAAGCAATTCAAATTCCAGCGGCCCCGAGATGCCCAATGGCAGACAGATGAACCGCTTTGTCGGTGCGAGCACGCCGTCGTCCTATTTTTATGACCTGAATGCCAAAGTAACCTTCAAGCCGAATAACCGGGATATCTATTCCCTGAGTTTTTACCATGGCAAGGATGTGCTGGACAATTCGAACGAATTCAGTTTTAATCCGGGCGGAGCATCCCTCACCGGCGGACGAACCGACCTCACCGATTGGGGGAACTGGGGAGGAAGCATGAAATGGTCGAGAAGATGGAATGACCATCTGTACACCCATATCCTCGGTTCATATTCCAACTATTTCAGCAACAGAGATATGCATCAGGAAAGCAATTTCAGCCGCAACGGAAACACCACGATGGGCAACATGGGCATTCTTGAAAGCAACGACCTTGGCGACTTTACCATCAAGGCCTGGAACGAATGGAAAACAGGAAAAAACAACCAGGTGGAATACGGCATCGAGGCATCGCACTACCAGATCGATTATTCGAATTCCCGCAACGACACGCTGATTATTCTCGATGAACACGCACGCTCAGATCTTGCCAGCGGGTTCATTCAGGACAGGCTTACACTTTTTGAGAGGCTCACACTGGTGCCGGGCATCCGCACAAGCTATTACGGAAAAACAGCCAAATTCTATCTAGAGCCCCGCATGACGGTTAACATGGGAATTACCGACAATATTAAGATCAAAGCTGCATGGGGGATCTATAATCAGTTCGCAAACAGGATCATCAGGGACGATCTGGAATCGGGAAGCCGCGACTTCTGGCTACTTTCCGACGGAGATACACTGCCGGTGGGCCGTTCGGAGCATTACTCCACCGGCGTAAGCTGGGAGAACAAGGACATACTCCTGAGCGGGGAGGCCTTTTATAAAAAGCTGGATGGCCTCACTGAATATGCCATCCAGTTTGTCCCTTCGTTCCGGCAGTTCAATTTCGATGAATTCTTCTATACCGGATCCGGGGTCTCGAAAGGAATTGAATTTCTGGCCCAGAAAAAGACCGGCAAATATAACGGATGGGTTTCCTATACGCTTCAGCAGGTTTTATACCAATTTGACATACACGGCACTGATCCCTTCCCGGCCTCACAGGACATTACACAAGAGTTTAAAGTAATCAACCTATACACCTGGAAAGACTGGAATTTTTCTGCTGTCTGGATATACGGAACCGGCAAACCCTATACAGCGCCGCTCGGTGCGTATCAGATCCTCCTGCCGGACGGGACTGCCAAGGACTACATCACGACAGGTCAAAAAAACAGCTTCCGCCTTCCCGATTATCACCGCCTCGACCTATCGGCCCAATACAATTTCAAACTGGGGAATATGGGTACGGCGACCATCGGTGCGTCAGTTTTTAATGTATATAACCGTAAAAACGTGTGGTACAAGCAGTTCAGCGTCATTGAAGGCCAACTTATTGAAACAAACGTTGAACTTCTGGGAATCACCCCAAACATTTTTCTAAGCTTTAAATTCAGGTAACACTATGAATATCAAAATAAATATCCTGATAGCAGGTTTACTGGCAGGTGCTTTATCCTGCACGATCGAAGAATATACTCAGGAGGCCGCAAACATTCCTGTGATTCAGGCCTTCCTAACACCAGGTCAGCTACCTGAAGTGTCATTGACCCGAATAATACCCTACGCAGCTGAATCCGGCGATACGGTAGCCGTGCCGCTGTCGGGGCTGAGCGTATCCCTGACTGTTAATGGTAATGAATTTGTCCTGACTGAGGACAGCGCCGGTTCGGGAACCTATGTGCCGGTCGATCCGGCGTTCATGGTTAAAGCGGGGGACACCATCCTTTTCAAGACGGACTATATGGGAGTCCCGGTGACAGCCTCCACCGTGGTACCATCTCCTGTAGCCAGTCTTAGCATGACCGATGATGCGCTCTTTTATTCATCGGGATCGCCGCAATCCTGGCTCTCAGCCGGCGAAATCGACCTCACCTGGCACAATCCTGAGGAATCGTTCTATTACATTACTGTAGAGAATATTGAAGACGATCCAACACCTTTGAATGAGATGGCGGAAAATATGCCAAAATTCGGAAGTTCCCCGCCATCGCGAGGAAACGAGTTCAGGATCGGAATGCGCAATGTGACCTATTTCGGCACCCATCGGGTTATTGTATATCATGTGAACAGTGAATTTGCAGAGCTGTTCGACAATCCTGGCATGTCATCTGTGTCGATGGCTGAGCCACCGACCAATATCAACAACGGACTGGGCATATTTACCTCCATGAATACCGATACGGTATACTTTAAGGTGTACAAGCAGTAAAATCCCGAACCCGGTTTCAACATTAGGTAGGTTAAATCGTTAAACAGGTAATCAGTTTTTAATACTCACCCAATGACCATCTGGAACGAACGCTACGGCAATGAGGTTTTCCTTTTCGGCAGGGAGC
>CAYWHP010000242.1:0-3859 GCA_964457845.1 uncultured Porphyromonadaceae bacterium
AATAATGTCGCCCCTACGGGGCTGACCGAAATATAAGGGTATGGGCACGTTGCTACAATAATTACGCCCCTACGGGGCTAACCGGAAAAGGATGATATGCCGTAAGCATTCGGTTAGCCCCGTAGGGGCGTAATTATTGTAGCAACGGACACCCAAATTGGATATGAGCCCCGTAGGGGCGACATTATTGTTCCATCACCAACTGATGGCTTCGTTCGGGGCGAACGCCAAATTTTCGCATATCCAGTCGGCCTGCGCCATCCGCTCCGCCGGGAAGCTCGTGGTGAGCCCCAGGCACCGGCACCCCGCCGCCTTGCCGGCCTCGATACCGCTGACGGCATCTTCCACCACCAGGCACTCTTCGGGTTTGAGACCCAATCTTTTCGCGGCTTCGAGATAAATATCGGGATAGGGTTTCTTGCGTTCCACCTCCAGACCGTTCACTGTATGATCGAACGTTCCTTCGGGCAAACCGAGTGAGGCGATGTTGATCTCCATCTTCACCCTGTCGGCACTGGTGGCGATGGCCAGTTTCAGGTTGAGGGCCCTGCAGCGGGCGATGAATTCGTGGACGCCGGGCAGCGGCACCAGTTTGCCGCGGGTGATATCGGCAAAGATGGCATAAGCCCGCGCCTTGTCGCGCTCCAGATCGAAAGGAATACCATACTTTTCGGCCACCCCGCCGAGGTAGCGGTTCTCCCCCATCCCGACGAACGGGCTGAAGTCGGCCTCCTCAACGGAGAGCCCCTTTTCGGCAAACATCAGGATGGCCGAGCGGCACATGAATTCTTCGGAGTCGATGAGGACCCCGTCCATATCGAAGAGGACGCCTTTGATCATTGGGGAATATTGTTGTTTACAGAGCTGTTGCCGCCATTTTTTCAATCAGGAAGATACAAATATCGGATATTTATCATCTGGAGGATATAAACTATCGGATAAGGAAGTATTTACATGTTCCACTGTAGCCGGAATTACCTCCTGAAAAACTAAATTTATTGGTTGAAAACCAACCTACTGAAAAAAGTTTCAATCAACCCGTATGAAACAGTCACAGATTGTGCGCATCGTAATTCACCCGGTATTTATCTCATTAGTTTTAAGCATACTGGCTTTCCTCCTTTTTAACATTAACCCATCCAAATACCGATTTGAGATTCTCGCCTATGAGGCAAGGGATACTACGGGATACAGTTACAGCTCCTTTTACGCTGATCTTGATTCGGATGGAGCATCAGAAAGGATTCTATTCGACAACGATAAGGCCGGCAACAGTATCATGGTTGCCATGCTCCCAAACGACTTCCCGATGGATCAGTGGAATTTTTCAGGCGTGATCAATACGTTAAACAATGATCTGTACAAGGGGGATTATAACCATGATCAGAATGTAGAAATTGCCAGTTTCTCACTGGATTCAAACCGAATACTGCTGAACCTGGTTGAGCCTTTCGGTCGTGTCACCCACCTTGTTAAAAACCTCCTGGTGGATACCATAAACAGCCCTTACATGAAGCCCATCCTGATAATAAGTGACTGCAGGTTTCATGACCTTAATAATGATCAGAGCGATGAGTTGGTCTTTTCCCTGTGCGCCGGACTTGCACCCCAGCCACGAGCTGTTTATGCTTATGACATCCGCAACAAAAAACTCTGGTCATCTCCATTTGCGGGATCGTTCCTGAGAGAATTAATGATCGTCGATCTTGATGGCGATTCCCATCCGGAAATAACCGGCCATACCTATGCCGCCGACAATTATTCCGACGGGAATATTCTCATGCCCGATACTTGTTGCTGGATGATTATTTACGACGAATCACTCAGGTTGAAAACCCCGCCGGTTCCTATTGGCCAGAAATTCAATCATCTCTGGCCTGTTGAATTGAACGGCGGGCCGCAAAAAACAATACTCTACCTTCAGTCGGGAATGAAAGGCAAGCAGGTGTTCTTTGATTTCTTCAATCTGAGTTCAGACCTGACTATTCAAAATGTAGCCGTCCCCATCAACCCGGATATAACGATCAATGCAATAGTTAGATCTGCCGACAATAACGCCTCAATTCTGATCCCCTTATTAGGACAAGCCATACATTGTTTGTCCGGCAATCAGTGGGTTGAGTGGAGCAGCCCCAACAAGAGCAGCGACTGGGTCAGGATCAGTAATGCCAGGTTTGGGCCTTCTGACATACAATATGCTTATCACCGGGCGGACGTCAAAGATGAGTTTGTATTCCTGAATCACCAGGGCAGGGAAACCGGTTCGCTCCACCTTTCGACAGTTCCCGGAATCCACCGGCTTAACTGGATCGGACTGGTTGATGGCAATTACCGGTTTGTTTTTTCAGATCCTTCCAGTCACACACAAATTGAGATGAGCAGGAACCCCTGGCGTGACCTCCGGTACCTCCTCATTCCTGCCCTTTTTGCCGGCTTTTTCGCCTTCATCTCCTTAATCCGGGTTATTCAGGCAAGGCAGATTGCTCATAAAGAAGCCACGCGCAAGGAGATCCTTCAATTACAGCTCAAATCTGTACGGAACCAGCTCGATCCGCATTTCACCTTCAACGCCCTGAACGCCCTGTCCTCCCTTTCACATGCCGGCGACCAAAGGGGTGTCGATCACTTTATCAGCCACTTCAGCCGGCTTCTGCGATCGCACCTCAACACGTCCGATCAGGTGCTGATACCACTTCGTGAAGAAATCGAATTTGTGGTGAACTTTGCCGAACTGCAGCGGATCCGGTTCGATAATTTCTTCCGGCTCGAGCTGGACATAGATACCGAGGTGAATCTTAACAGGGAGATCCCCAAAATGCTGATTCAGACTCATGTTGAGAATGCCATCAAGCACGGACTTCGTCCGCTGTTCGAAAAAATGAAGGCTTCACGAAACGTAGTTTCCAACACCGGCAGCACTGAGCCTCCGGCGGGCGATCCCGACGGACAGGGAAGGGTATGGATCCACATCATGGATACAGGTAACAACTTGAAGATCTTAGTTGAAGACAATGGCTGCGGCCTGGGAAACAGCACAATATCATCCCTGGAATCAACCGGAACCGGACTAAGGTCGGTCGACCGGATCATCTCCTCGGTTAAGGATCTTTACCGGATGGATATCCGGCAAACATTTGAAAAACGGTGCGAGGCGGCCGACGGGAATTGCGGGACCCGGGTTATTATCGAGATTCGTAATTAACGCGATTCCTGGTACCTATTGAGGGTGTCCGGGCATCCCAAAATCATATCCTGATAAATATCCTCTTCTCATACAGCCACCGGCACATATACCACAACAGCCCCAGCACGATGAGGCTCGTCATGAATTCGCCGAACCAGCTGCCCGCCAGTCCGAAGATGGCCG
This sequence comes from uncultured Porphyromonadaceae bacterium, assembly GCA_964457845.1. Taxonomy (GTDB): domain Bacteria; phylum Bacteroidota; class Bacteroidia; order Bacteroidales; family UBA12481; genus UBA12481. The sequence continues at coordinate 3,368 of CAYWHP010000242.1, forward strand.
TGGAGAAGGGTGACACCACGCTTCGGAGCAGCACGGCGCCGCCCACGTGGGCGAAGAGGTAGATGAAGAGGGGGTTCATGCCCACCACACCAAAGAAAAGAATGCCCTTGCGCCATTTGAGCATGTCGATCACCCAGTAGCAGAGGGCCAGGGCGAGGAGGGTCCAGCCGCCGCTGGCAAAGACGAAGCTGCTGGTGGAGATGCGTTTGATGATGGGGGTTGCGATGCTGTGCGCATACCCGATCGTCAGGGCCGTTACGCCAAAGATCAGCAGTATTTTAAGCTTGTTCAGCGGGGGTCGGTCACTCATCAGGAGCTGACCGGCCAGCACGCCCCAGATGGTGTGCGCTGCCGTGGGTATGGCATTGAAAATGGCCCAGTGGCCGCCATCCTCCTCGCCAGATATGAGGATGTTGAGCCAGGCGCCAAAGTTCTCTCCGGCCACCCATGGATGGTTGAACCCCTCAACCGGGAAGAACCGGTAAAGCGCTT
>CAYWHP010000243.1:0-3815 GCA_964457845.1 uncultured Porphyromonadaceae bacterium
ATTTCAAGCCTTCAGGTGCTAGCTATGAGGATGGTTACAATCCCTACGGCAGCCTCTTTCAGGCATCCAACGGCAACCTCTATGGGATGACATCCGAGGGGGGTGTGATGGATGATGAGAACAATAAAATCTCTTATGGCATTCTCTTTGAATATAACCTGACTACCAATAATTATGCTATTAAGGTTGACTTTGACGGCACTAACGGCGCGCAGCCCTCTTCAGGCGCACTGATTCAGCCAACCATTGAGTATTTACCGGTAGCCATTTGCAAAAACACTACCCTCTTGCTGGATGCCAGTGGTCACGCCACATTAGAGCCATCGGCCATTGATGGCGGAAGCACCGGAACCGGGATTATCCTCTCGGCCGGAAAAACTGACTTCACCTGTGCCGACATTGCCGGTAATCCCAACAAGGTCACCCTAACGGTAACCGATACGCATGGAAATGTTTCAGCCTGTGAAGCCAATGTAACGGTGTTGGGTGAAAACAGCGCCGCCTGCCAGGGTACCCCCTATTTCGCCTATACAATTCTGGGCATCAAGGAAGTGAAACTGAGTGAAAACAATTTTGTGCAATCTGGCAGTGTTGGGGCCACTGCAGCTAATGGCCATGTAATTATCGGGAAAAACAGTGAGGTAACTCCGGGATTTGTTAAAGCAAAAAAAATCACGGTTCATCCGACCGCCGATGTTCCGAACAAGTTCTATGAACCGGTTGTGGTTACCTTGCCGGAGATGAAAATCAACACCAGCAAGACTAAGAATCTTAAGAACCTTACCGTTAAGGACAATACCACTGTAACCAGGAGTGACAATTACAATGAGGTGGTTATTGGGGAGAACTGCAACGTGACGTTCAGCAGAGGGACCATTTTTGGAAGCATCAGAATCGGCAAAGACAGCAAGGTTACCTTCAATGCCGACGGAACGGGCACCCTCAATGTTGGGAGCATTGAACTGGAAAAAGGAACAAGCTCAAGGAATACCAGCCTGATTTTTACTTCTGATATGTCGGTTCTTGTAAAAGACTTTGTGATGGTCGGTAAATCATCCAACGTAAATCCCGACGAATATTCAGTGACATTCTACATCGGTAACAGCGAAAATGGCAATGGCAATCATGGTGATGAGGGCGCCGGCAGTGAGTTCCTGGTTGATGGAGGGAAGACCTTGATTAATGCAAGTGTTTATATCCCCACCGGAACGATAAAAGTGCAAGGTGATGAGCGCAGGGCAACCGAAATGAACGGTACGTTTATCGCTAAGAAGATTGAATCCAAGGGCGAAAAGATTTACTGGAATTCGTCAGCGGCACCTTTCAAAGCCGGCACCATATCCAGTGATGAAGGCGGGATAACCAGGGAAATTGCAGCTCCGCTTAGCGATCTTCTCGTGTACCCGAATCCGGCTTCCGGTCCGGTTACCTTCAAATTCACGGTGGAGCAGAGCGGCATGGCAACCATCGATATTTACTCCTCAACTGGCCAGGTGGTACAGCGGGCCTGGGAAGGAACTGTAAAAGGAGGTGAATGCCAGGTTGTTACTGTCGAAAACCAGTTAGCCAAAGGGATGTATATTGTAAGAATGCAATCCGGCACGGAGGCTAAATATAGCCGGCTGATTGTTGCTGACCAGTAGATGACGGGAGGAAGAAAGAGTACAAGAGGAGAACGGGAGAGAGATCTTCCGTTCTCTTTTGTTTTTTACCTTTATGCAAAACCTTTCAACATGCCACACCGCCTGCTCCGGCTTCTCCCCTTCATCCTCATCCCATGGATGATGCTCACTTTTCCCTTAGCGGCCCAGCACGCGGTGAAGGATGGATTCCCGAACGGCAAACTCCGGGGTGTATTGTATGAGTATTTCACCGATGAGCAGTGGAACAGCTCCAACTTTGCCGCGCCTGAAAAGATGAAGGAGTGGCAGGACCTCCGCTATGGCATGTTCATCCATTTCGGGATCACCTCCAAACCGGAAAATGCGGATCTGTCGTGGGGCAGCATTACCCCGCGGTATGCACCCGACTCGCCGGGGATTACCGCCAACGGCAAGCTGCGCACCGAAGAGTGGGTGAACTGGCCCAAAGACATGAAGCTGGAAAAGTTCAACGCGAAAGAATGGGTGGAGATCGCTCAAAAGGCCGGATTCAGGTACATCGTGGTATGCACCAAGCATCACGAGGGTTTCCACATGTGGAACACGGCTTATTCCGACTTTAAAATCACCAACACCCCGTTTGGCCGCGATTACATCGGGGAACTGGTTGATGCCTGCCGCAAGGCCGGCATGCCTTTCGGATTTTACTTTGCGCAGCGGGAATGGTACCATCCCGATTACCAGCCTGTCGATCTCTGCAAGGTTAAGGCAGATGGCAACCGGTGGACCTTAAACCCGGGCGAAACCAGTCCGCTGGGGCCGCTGCATCCGAAGTACCTGGAATACCTGAACAATGTGGTGAGGGAGTTATGCACCAAATACGGGAAGATCGACATCTGGTGGTTCGACGCCCTTTCGTGGGACGGCATGTTCACCAAAGAGATGTGGGATTCCGAGAACCTCACGCGCATGATCCGCAAGCTCCAGCCCGGCATCGTCATCAACAACCGGGCCTCGCTGCCCGGCGACTTTGATACGCCGGAAGGCCGGCTCGGCACCTACCAGGACTGGCGCCCCTGGGAATCCTGCATCCCGCTGTCCGATGCCTGGTGCTACAGCGGGAAACCCGCCCATTCGTTCGATCACCTGCTGCATCTGATCGCCGGCGCCGCCTGCGGCAACGGCAACCTGCTCCTTTCGTGGGGCCCGCACTGGAACGGCCAGTTCGATGAAGGTCAAAAGGAGCGGCTGTATGAGATCGGCGACTGGCTCCGTGTAAACGGTGAATCGATATACAACACCCGCGGCGGACCCTGGAAACCGGCAGACTGGGGCGGTTCCACCCGTCGTGGCAACAAAGCCTATATTCACCTTTTCAATAAACCCGGTGCTGAATGGTCGTTACCGGCCCTTGATGGGATAAAAGTCGTTTCGGCCAGGCTCCTTGCCGGTGGAGAATCCCTCCGGTTTCAGCAGGATGACAAGCGGATATCGATCATCCTTCCTGATACGGTAACGATAAAGGGCGATCTGGTCGTTGAACTGACGATGGACAGGTCGATGGATGGCCTGCTGCCCAGCACCCTCAAGGGTTTTGGAAATTGAAAAATTTGCTATCTATGCAATCCCTGTCTTGAAAGGGACAGGAAAAGGGCCCATAGCTCAGTTGGTTAGCAGCATCTGACTCATAATCGTTATAAACACCCTCTTTTCAACTCATAAAACCCTCAATATAAAGTTATTACTTTTATATTTGTCCGGGGGTTAATTAGGATTACTTTCCTTTCATGGAGAATTCGTGCCCGGAATCGTGCCCGTGTTTCGGTCGGTTCATGCGAAGTGTTTCGTTCAAGCGCTAAGTGATGGTATCCGGTTAATTTGTCCATCCCGATCGGAAAATACTCTCCACAAACTATCGCACTCTATCATTGTGTGATGAACAACTCATACTAGAAGGCCGATATGAAAAGAAGAACATTTCTCCTGGTTTTAATGGCACTTACCCTAGTGCAAGGTCCAACGATCTGCAAAGCGCAAAACTTATTAAATGGCCCTCAGAAGATCGTTATCGATGCACCCCGAAACAGGTTACTGGTTTCGAACTATAATAACGGAGCCATTGTTCAGATTGACAGTGCAGGAAAACAGAGTTACTTTCTCCAAAATGGCGGATTTATTGATGGACTTGAAATAGTTGGTGACACGGTATATGGA
>CAYWHP010000244.1:0-3779 GCA_964457845.1 uncultured Porphyromonadaceae bacterium
CGGTTGTGGAGCCGGGGGATTTCCGCATCATGGCGGGGAGCAGCTGCAAGGAGATCCGGGTGCAGGCCACGCTGACGAGGATGTAACAGAGGTATGAGAGGACACGGAGTTCTTACACAGAGATGCACAGGGATGCACAGTGATTCACAGAGTTTTTTAAAAATCGCATTTTGAAAATTGCGTTTTACGTTTTTCTCTGTGAATCTCTGTGCATCCCTGTGTATCTCTGTGTAACTTTCCTCCTCCGTGATCTCTCAAACCTCCTAACCGCCCGACCTCTTCACCTTATACCCCTCCCCCGCCAGTATCTGCATCACCTTATCCCGGAAATCCCCCTGCACCATGATCTCCCCGTCCTTGGCCGTGCCCCCCACCCCGCACTTGGTTTTGAGGAGCTTGCCCAGTGCCTCGAGGTCAGCCGTGGAGCCGGTGAACCCGGTCACCAGGGTAACCGCCTTGCCTTTACGATTCTTCTTATCTAACTGAACAATAAGTTTTTGCTGATTTACGGGCAGCGTTTCCGATTCCTTTTGTTCCCCGTTGTCGTATTTAAAATCGGAACTGGTTGAATACACAATCCCGAGCCGGTCTTTCCATTCGCTTGCCATAGTGGTGGTTTTTGGCAAAGGTAGATTAGAATTTGAAATAGGATGCTCAACAATTGTAGCAAGTGGTATTGTCCTCCAGGGCCGGAACAATTATGGCCATTGGCACAGTCCCGTAGGGACGGTATTATTGTAGCAACCAGTGCGGCCGCCTTTTTTCCGATCGCCCCTGCGGGGCGATGCGGCGATTGAGGGGGGTGATAATCCTGGGCTACAATCCTGTCGCCCCTACGGGGCTTTTGTCATCCCGGCGAAAGCCGGGACCCCGTCCCCTACACCGCACTCCCCAACTGCCAATCTGACCACAAACCCCTTCTGGCCGCAAAATTGACGCACCTATTACGGCACAAATATTCAAAAAAATGAATCTCAACAATTTTACCATTAAGGCGCAGGAGGCTATCCAGCAGGCGTTTACCATAGCCGAAGGTTATCAGCACCAGGCTGTCGAAAGCGGTCACCTCCTGAAGGGGCTCTTCTCCGAAGCAGAAGACGTCACACAGCACCTGCTGGCTAAAATTTCAGCAAACCCGGCCGCCATCGAAGCGGCCCTCGACCGCATCATCCAGCGCTACCCGAAGATCACCGGCGGCGAGGCCTACCTCTCCAAATCGGGCAACCGCGCACTCACCCGGGCGCAAAACCTCTCCAAAGATGCCGGCGACCAGTTCGTCTCCGTCGAATACATACTGCTCGGTCTCCTCGATGCGGGCGATGACACCGCCCAGATGCTCAAGGACGGCGGCGTTACGGAAAAGCAGCTGCAGTCCGCCATCGCCGACCTGCGGAAGGGGCAGACCGTGAACAGTCAGACCGCCGAAACCACATTCGACTCCCTCAACCGGTTCGCCATCAACCTGAATGAACAGGCCCGACTCGGCAAGCTCGATCCCGTGATCGGCCGCGACGAGGAGATCCGGCGAGTTCTGCAGATCCTCTCGAGGCGCACCAAAAACAACCCGATCCTGATCGGCGAGCCCGGCACCGGCAAAACCGCCATCGCCGAGGGTATCGCACACCGGATCCTCAGCGGCGACATACCCGAGAACCTGAAATCCAAGCAGATATATGCCCTCGACATGGGCGCGCTCATCGCCGGTGCCAAGTACAAGGGCGAATTCGAGGAGCGGCTCAAGGCCGTCGTGAAGGAGGTGATCGGTGCCGAAGGCGAGGTGATCCTCTTTATCGATGAGATCCACACCCTCGTGGGGGCCGGCAAATCCGACGGGGCCATGGATGCCGCCAACATCCTCAAGCCCGCGCTGGCGAGAGGCGAGCTGAGGGCCATCGGCGCCACCACGCTCGATGAGTATCAGAAATATTTTGAAAAAGACAAGGCCCTCGAGCGCCGGTTCCAGAAGGTCATGATCAACGAACCCGACGTCGCCGATGCCGTCTCCATACTCCGGGGACTCAAGGAAAAATACGAGATGCACCACAAGGTGCGCATCAAGGACGACGCTATCATCGCCGCCGTGGAGCTGTCGAACCGCTACATCACCGACCGCTTCCTGCCCGACAAGGCCATCGACCTGATGGATGAGGCGGCCGCCAAGCTGCGGCTCGAGATGAACTCCCTGCCCGAAGAGCTCGATGAGCTCGAGCGCCGGATCCGGCAGCTGGAGATCGAACGCGAAGCCATCAAGCGAGAGGGCGATCAGGATAAAATACAACGGATCAGCCTCGAAATCTGGGGCCTCTCCGAGGAACGTACCAAAATGCGCGCCGAGTGGCAGCGCGAAAAAACCACGGTCGACGAGATCCAGAAAAACAAGGGCGCCATCGAGCAGTTTAAGCTGGAGGCCGAACAGGCCGAACGGGCGCTCGATTACGAACGGGTAGCCGAACTCCGCTATGGCCGCATCAAGGATGCCGAGCGCCGCATTGTGGAGCTTAACGAGGAGCTCAGCCGCCTGCATACCGACGGGGCGCTGATCAAGGAGGAGGTGGATGCCGATGACATCGCCTACATCGTGTCGCGCTGGACCGGGATCCCCGTTTCGCGCATGATGCAGAGCGAAAAGGAAAAACTTCTGCATCTCGAGGAGGAACTTCACAATCGCGTGGTGGGCCAGGAAGAGGCCATCGAAGCCGTCGCCAATGCCGTCCGCCGCAGCCGTGCCGGTCTGCAGGACGTGAAGCGTCCGATCGGATCGTTCATCTTTTTAGGCACCACCGGCGTGGGCAAAACCGAACTCGCCCGAGCACTGGCCGAATATCTCTTCGACGACGAAAACCTGATGACACGCATCGACATGAGCGAATACCAGGAGCGCCACAGCGTGTCGCGCCTCGTGGGCGCCCCTCCGGGATACGTGGGCTACGACGAAGGGGGCCAGCTCACCGAGGCCGTACGCCGCAAGCCCTACTCGGTGATACTCCTCGACGAGATCGAGAAGGCGCACCCCGACGTATTCAACATCCTGCTCCAGCTGCTCGACGACGGGCGGCTCACCGACAACAAGGGGCGCACCGTGAGCTTCCGGAACACCATCGTCATCATGACCTCCAACATCGGTTCCCACATCATTCAGGAGAAGATGTCGCTGGCTACCGATGCCAATCGGATCATGCTCTACGAGGAAACGCGCGAAAAGGTATTTGAACTGATGAAGCAAACTATCCGGCCCGAATTCCTGAACCGGATCGACGAGGTGATCATGTTCACCCCTCTGAGCCGCGATGAAATCCGTAAAATCGTTAAGATCCAGATGTCCATCGTCCAGAAACAGCTCTCGGGCCAGTTAACGCTGGAACTCACCGACAAGGCCATCGACTGGCTGGCCGACAAGGGTTACGATCCTCAGTTCGGCGCACGCCCCGTGAAGCGGCTCATCCAAAGAGAGATCCTCAACCGGCTTTCGAAAGAAATTCTCGCCGGCACGGTGAAAGCCGATGTGCCGATGGTAATTGATGCGGGGGTGGATGGGCTGAGGTTCTCAAATTAATCTCTGACCCGGACCTCCCGCTGCTCCCGGACCTCCCCCTGCCCCCGTGACGGACCTCCCCCTGCCCCCTCCTTGTAAAGGAGGGGGTATGCAACTGCCGAAGGTACTGGTAAGCAAGCAGATGCGCCCCCTCCTTTACAAGGAGGGGGCAGGGGGAGGTCCGTCACGGGGGCAGGGGGGGAGGTCCGGGGGCAGGGGGGGAGGTCCGGGGGCAGGGGGAGGTCCG
>CAYWHP010000245.1:0-3770 GCA_964457845.1 uncultured Porphyromonadaceae bacterium
ACTTCGCATTCCCATTTCTTAATGCCCAAAACCGATTCGGGTATCTTGATCTTCATGTCGTTCTTTACCTTCACCTGGCAGCCGAGCCTCCAGAAATGGCTCTGTTCCTTGCGTGAGAAGAATCCTGTTTCGGTAGGAAGTATTTCTCCACCGCCCTCAAGAACCTGGCACTTGCACATTCCGCAGGTACCGCCTCCGCCGCAGGCCGACGGCAGAAATACGCCGTTGCCCGAGAGGGTGGAAAGGATATTGGATCCCGGCTCGGTTTCAAGGACTTTACTCCCTTCGTTGATATCAAGCTTAACCAATCCTTCCGGGGTAAGTTTCTTTTTTGCATACAGAAGTATAGCAACCAGTGCGAGCATAACCACCAGGAAAACACCAATGCTTATGGATACCAGGAAACCCGTACCCGTAAATGCAGCAAGCAATATCATGTTGATCAGTTTTTCGGTTTATAATTTGAAGCCCATGAAACCCATGAAAGCCATCGCCATAAGGCCGACCAGGATAAAGGTGATCCCCAGGCCGCGCAAAGGTGCAGGAACATTGGAGTACCGCATCTTTTCCCGGATAGCTGCAAGGCTCACGATCGCTACCGCCCAGCCCAGTCCCGAGCCAAAAGAGAATGTCACGGTTTCAAGGACATTGCTGAATTCCCGCTGCTGCATAAAAAGTGCACCGCCAAGAACGGCACAGTTCACCGCAATCAGCGGAAGAAAAATTCCCAACGCGTTGTACAGGGAAGGTGAGTAACGTTCAACCACCATTTCAACCAGCTGCACGATCGCAGCGATCACCGCAATGAAAACGATAAAGCTGAGAAAGCTGAGATCGACTCCCGAGAGTTTCGGGCTGAGCCAGGTGAGCGAGCCTTCCTTGAGCAGGTATTTCTCCAGGAGATAGTTAACCGGGATGGTGATGATCATGACGAACACAACCGCCACGCCTAACCCGATTGCCGTCTTAACGGTCTTCGAAACAGCAAGGAATGAACACATGCCTAAAAAATAGGCAAATATCATGTTGTTGATAAAGACCGTATTGATGAACAGATTTAAATGTTGTTCCATATCTCCGGGTATTATTTGGATTCAATTAGACTTTTCGTCCTGCTCCGCTGGATCCAGATGATGCAGCCCACAAGGATGAGCGCCATCGGAGGCATGATCATGACGCCATTATTCACATAACCGGCACTGTAGGCTCCGATTTTCTCCATAACCGGGTAGTTCCATACCGTTCCGGAGCCCAGAAGCTCCCGCAGGAAGGCCACCACGATCAGTATCCAACCATACCCCAGACCGTTTCCGATGCCGTCGACAAAGGATGGCCAGGGCTTGTTGGCCATAGCAAAAGCCTCAAGCCGGCCCATCAGGATGCAGTTGGTAATAATCAATCCGACAAACACGGAAAGCTGTTTGCTGACGTCATATACAAAGGCGCGAAGCAGCTGGTCGACGATGATAACCAGGGCGGCCACCACAACAAGCTGGACAATGATCCTGATGCGCCCCGGGATGCCTTTGCGCAGTGCGGATATGATGAGGTTTGAAAAGGCCGTAACAACAGTAACCGACAAAGCCATGACGAATGCGGGCTTCATTTTCACGGTTACTGCCAAAGCCGAGCAAATCCCCAGAACCTGTACGGTGATCGGATTATCCAGGTTCAGCGGATTGGTCATCAGCTTCATGTTGGGAGATGAAAACAGGTGTTTCATATCTTAGATTTTTTGCTTTTTAATAAACGGAAGATAGTTCTTCATGCTGTCGAAAACTGTTGCTTCGAGGCCCTTGCTGGTGATTGTTCCACCCGAAATGGCGTCAACCGAATGCCCGGGCACGGGAGGTTCGTTTTTCTTAAGGACCTTGACGGATACAAAATTTCCTCCATCGTCAAAGATGGTCTTATTGACATACTGGGCCTGAAACAAGCGGGTGTTGATTTCGGCACCCAACCCCGGCGTTTCCCCCTGGTGGTCGAAAAACACACCCGTTACGGTATTACCATCATCTGCCAAAGCGACATACCCCCAGATAGGGCCCCACAAGCCCTTGCCCTGAACCGCAAAGATGAAGTTCGTTGAACCATCATCCTTCGTTGCTATAAAAACAGGGTAAACTCTGGATGCAGAATCCTTTTTCATCTCTGCTGGCAATTCAACCGCAAAAGCATCGGTACCGGGCACGGAATCCCCTGTCGAATTGACCGCAAAGGCTTTCAGAATATACTTATCGTACTCGGATTCGACGAATTTGTTTTTGTTTTCGGCCGAGCCCGCATCCCATCCCTTATCGATGGAATGCAGAATCTCAAGTTTCTTGGCTATCTCCAGGTTTTTTTGCTGGAACGGCTTGAGCACCGTGGCAGCCATGGCAAGGAGTGCTGCAACCAGCACAACCATAACCGCGGAGTAGATGTATATGTATGTGTTGCTTTTATTCATGACTGGTATATTTTTTCGGGATTCAAACTTTGGAGGACGCCCTTTTAAGCCTGCGGTTGATGTTCGACTGAACAACAAAATGATCGATCAGCGGTGCGAACATGTTCATCAGGAGGATAGCCAGCATAACTCCTTCGGGATAAGCCGGATTGACCACGCGGATCAGAATCGACATCACTCCGATCAGGAAACCGTAGATCCATTTACCGGTGTCGGTTTGAGCGCCGGTAACCGGGTCGGTGGCCATAAATACCGCTCCGAAAGCAAACCCGCCCATTACCAGATGATAATAGAAAGGAACTTCCATATAGGCATTGGCTCCAACCAGATTGAGCAATCCACCCATTGCCAGACCGCCGGCAATGACCGATACCATGATCTTCCACGATCCGATTCCGGTAGCAACCAGGATAATGGCGCCTATGAGTATTGCCAGAGCGGATGTTTCACCGATCGATCCGGGAATAATTCCGAGGAACATGTCCATAAAATTTGGCACCTTGTCAATGTGCCCGGCAGCCAGTTCGCCCAGTGGGGTGGCTCCGCTGAAACCGTCGACAACGCCTTCTCCCTTCGTCATTCCGGCAATCCAGATCTTATCGCCGGTCATGTAGGCCGGATAGGCGAAAAACAGAAACACCCTGGAGAGCAAGGCCGGATTGAAAATATTCATTCCGGTACCACCGAATACCTCTTTGCCGAAAACAACGGCGAAGGCGGTAGCTATTGCAACCATCCAGAGCGGAACATCCACCGGCATAACCAGCGGAATCAGCATGCCGCTCACGAGAAATCCTTCATTAACCTCATGTCCCTTGACCTGAGCAAAAATGAATTCGATTCCCAAACCGGTTACATAGGATACAACGATGATCGGCAGAACCTTCAATAAGCCAAATCCGAAAGCATCCCATGAAAAGAACGGCACGTTTTGCCCCAGCGACAAAAAGTGCTGGTAACCTGTATTGAACATGCCGAAAGAAGCGCGAGAATAACGATGGTCATCGTCCGCTTAAGGTCGATGCTGTCGCGGATATGGGCCCCCTTGCTGGTCACCTTGTCGGGGACAAACAGGAAAGTTTCAAATGCGTCAAATGTCGATTGCAATTTGGCCAGCTTGCCACCGGGTTGGAAATGAGGCTTCGCCCGGTCGACCAATTGCCTGAGTTTGTTTGCTTTCATAGTAAGCTGCTATCTTTTTTCAGGGACATTATTAACTTAATTCCTTTCTTACGAGGTCAAGGCCTTTGCGAAGAATCTCCTGAACCTCCGTCTTCGAGGTGCAAACAAATTCACAAAGCGCCATGTCCTCTTCGATCAC
>CAYWHP010000246.1:0-3721 GCA_964457845.1 uncultured Porphyromonadaceae bacterium
ATGAATTACGGCCATTTCTCAGCAGACGGCAAGGAGTACATCATTGATAATGTGGCCACTCCCCGCCCATGGATCAATTACATTTACAACAACGAGTACTTTTCCACCATATCCGCGAACGGCGGCGGCATAAGCTACCACCGGATACCGCTGCACGGACGAATCACCCGGTACCGCATCAACGACGTGCCGGCCGACCGTCCCGGCAAATACATCTATATACAGGATATGGATTCGGGCGAAATGTGGAGCCTCACCTGGCAGCCGGTTGGCAAACATCTTGATAAATACAGGGTTGCACATGGTTTCGGTTATACCCGCGTGGAGTCGGATATCGAGGGAATCAAATCGGAACTGCTCTATTTCGTGCCGCGCAACGACAACCGGGAAATATGGAAATCCCTGTTAACCAATACTTCAGATAAGAAAAAACGCCTGCGGATCACCGGCTATGTGGAATTCGCACTCGGCCACGCGATGGTCGACCTGATCAACCAGTGCGACGATCAGCACTTCAACCGGGCCCATCTCGACAAGGAGCGAAACACACTGTTCGCCACAAAAACCTATTGGGTTACGCAAACCCGCGGAACGCAGCAGCAGGAAAACAAGGAGTGGGACCAGTGGGCCTTCTTCACGGTGAACCATCCGATAAAGGCATACGAAACAGTACGTGAGGAATTTATCGGCTTTTACCGGAACGAAACCAACCCTATTGCGCTGGAACAGGGGAAATTGCGCAGCAAGGATACCGACTTTGGCAACACGGTTGGAGCCATTCAGATCGAGATTGAGCTGGCGCCCGGGGAAAGCCGGGATGTGGTTTTTCAGTTGGGCGTGATTCCGAAGCCCGGCTTCGAAGGCAAAGATAAGAAGGCAGAAAGCCTGCCCCAGGCTCGACCCGGGGACATAAATTGGAATCAGGTACTAAGATTTCAAGACACAAAATCGGTCGAGGCAGCGTTTTCGGAGGTGAAGAAATACTGGGATGCTTATTTTGATTTTACCAAGGTGCAATCCCCTGATAATGATGTTAATATATTCATGAACGGGTGGTCGCCCTATCAGGCCAAAGTGGCGTTTGATATCGGCAGGGTAACCAGTTTTTACTACTGGGGGATCGGCAGGGGATTCGGGTTCCGTGATACGTCGCAGGACACCATTGCCATTACCATATCCGCGCCCGACAAAGCCAAAAGCCGTATCGAGCTCCTGGCCAGGCAAATGCAAAGTGATGGCAAGGTTTATCATCACTTCTTCGGCGACGGTCAGGGCGAGTTCACCAAGCACTGCGACGATCCGCTCTGGTTCATCCTGGCGGTAACCGATTACATCAAGGAAACCGGTGATTTCGCCATACTCGAACATGTTGAGCCGTTCAGCGACAACAAGAGCGGCACCATCCTCGACCACCTCATGTCGGTGCTGACCTTTGTCAAGGGGAACCTCGGCGCCCATGGGCTCCCAATCTTCGGCCGCGGCGACTGGAACGACACGCTTGATTACATCGGCGGTACCGACGGCGGTGAAAGCGTCTGGGGCGGCATGTTTTACGTATCCATGCTCAACCTCCTCATCGAGCTCCTCGATCGCATCGGCCGTTACGACCTGCAGCACAGCGTACTGGAAGTGACAACCCGCATGGCCGGCTCACTCGACGAAAACTGCTGGGACGGCGACTGGTACATCCGGGCCTTTGGCGAAGCCGGCAAGCGGATCGGCTCGAAAGAAAACAAGGAAGGAAAGATCTTCATCAATACCCAAACCTGGGCCGTGCTGGCCGGGTTGAAAGAGGAGCGGCGCCTTACCGCACTCGACAGCGTGCGGCGCGAGCTCGACAGCTTCGAGGGCCCGAAAAAGTGCACCCCCGCCTACCGCGAGATCGACCCGAACATCGGTTTGGTCACCCGCTGCGTGTGGGGCAAAAAGGAAAATGGCGCCATATTCGGGCACCCCACCACCTGGCTGATACAGGCCGAATGCATGATGGGGCGCGGGAACGAGGCTTTTGATTATTATAAGAAAATGCTCCCCAACCGGATCGACAGTGATACCTTTTTTGCCGAACCCTATGTTTATTCGCAGTACATCACCAGCAATGAGCACGAAACGGCAGGCCGCGCCAGCCATTCCTGGCAAACCGGCACGGCCGCCTGGATGTACCGCGTGGTGCTTGACTACATCTTCGGCGCCCGCTCGGGATATGACGGACTCATCATCGATCCCGTCATTCCGGCCGAATGGAAAGAGTTTACGCTGGAACGCGTTTACCGCGGCACACGATACATCATCCACGTTTCCAATCCCGCCGGCGTGCAGTCGGGGGTGAAGGAGATCCGGGTGGATGGGAAACTGATTGATGGAAGCGTGCTGCCGCTAAGTGAAGCCGGGCTTTGCCGTGTTGAGGTGGCCCTTGGTGAATGACAGAAATTTTAACCACGGAGGCACGGAGAACACTGAGTGACACGGAGTTTATTTGTGCCATAACTTTGACGATTCTTATAAAAACAATCTGCAGATCTGAACTTTATCTTAAATAAACTATCTCTGTGTCACTCCGTGGCCTCCGTGCCTCCGTGGTGAAAAAAATCCAACCAACCGAAGAACTATCATAAATGAAACGACACCCGATTAACCCCATCCTCACCCGCGCCGACGTGCCGGACATCGCGCCGCACCTCATCGACTGCTCATCGGTATTCAACCCCGGAGCCATAAAGTTCGGCGACAAGTACCTCATGATGGTCCGCACCCAGAGCCGCTCACGCGAAACCTTTATGGTGATGGCGGAGAGCAGCGACGGCATTCATTTTACCGTTGAAGACCACATCGTTGATTTCAAAGGCATTGAAAAGATCAAAGAAAAGATCTACCACATCTATGATGCCCGCATCAGCTACCTCGAAGGCTCGTATTACATCATGTTTGCGATGGACATGGATGCCGGCTGCCAGCTGGGCCTGGGTCAGACAGATGATTTCAAGGAATTCCGGTTCCTCGGGATCACCTCCAACGAGGACATCCGCAACGGTGTGCTGTTCCCCGAAAAGATCGGCGGCAAGTACATGCGGATGGACCGTCCGAACAAGGCGCGCCACACCGGCGGTCCTTCTTCGGGCAGCACCATCTGGCTGTCATCATCCGACAACCTCATCGACTGGGAGCCTGTCGCCCCGGTGATCGAAGGTCGGTTCCACTACTGGGATGAGTTCATCGGCAGCGGTCCCCCGCCGGTGAAGACCCGCCAGGGATGGCTGCATCTTTACCACGGCGTGGCCACCCACTTCGGCAGCGCCAATATTTATCAGGCAGGCATCATGCTCCTCGACCTCAAGGATCCCTCCAAAGTGATCAGCCGCGGCTTCTATAACATCCTCGAGCCCCGCGAATCGTGGGAGCTCTCGGGACAGGTTCCCAACGTGGTGTTCCCCTCCGGCATCATCGTGAAAGAGTATGATTCCGAAGGGTTTGCCCTGCCGGACAGCGAAGTGTTCGTGTACTACGGTGCTGCCGACACCTGCGTTGGGCTGGCGGTGGCAACGGTAGGGGAACTTATCAACAATGCTTTTGAGAACAGCGTTTCGTGACACGTGACGCGTGACGCGTGACCCCGATGACCTCCCCCCTACCCTCTGACCTCCCCCTGCCCCGATTGACCTCCCCCTACCCCCTCCACCTCCCCCTGCCCCCTCCTTGTGAAGGAGGGGGTACGCAACTGCTT
>CAYWHP010000247.1:0-3705 GCA_964457845.1 uncultured Porphyromonadaceae bacterium
GTGGTTCGTGGACGACCGGACAGCTCTACATGGATGCATGGGGTAAATTAGAAGTGCCAACAGGCAAGACATTCAATATTGATCTTTCATCGGCAAAATCCATCGTAAAAAATATAGGACATGGAGCAACCATCGTCAATCAGGGAACCATCCAGCTGACTGGAAACTCGACTTTGACAATCGAAATAGCAATCAATAATAGCGGCACCTACCAGCAACAAAGTGGAAATACTGCTTTCAATGGGCAGGTAACCAATACCGGAACCTTTAAAGGGGTGGGAACCATGTCCTTCAACAACACACTGGTACAAAATGGAGTCATTGCTCCCGGCTTATCACCAGGAATTTTAATTGTAAACGGTGCTCAACCTTTATCAGCCAGTAGTACTCTCGAAATCGTAATGTTTGACGGAAGTGGTGCAGGTACAGGTCACTCCCAGTTGCAGCGCAGCGGGAATCTGGCACTTGCAGGGATGCTCAGGGTTTTGGAAACCGGAGGCGTTCCCAATGGTACCTATATCATTGTTTCACTCACATCGGGAATAATTGGTGGAAATTTCTCATCCATTGAATTGCCGGCAGGTTATACCCATCAGGTTGCCGGCACAACCGTGTCAGTAACAAAAAATGTTAACTCAATAGCCTGTCCTGCTAATAGAGTGGTTAATGCTCCCGCCGGCCCGTGCAGCGTTGCAGTGAGCCATATTGATGCTGCGGTTCCCGGCAATGAACCTTATACCTATGCCCTCACAGGCGCTACGGAGGGAAGTGGATCGGGTACAGCCAGCGGACTCAGTTTCAACTCGGGTATCACTACAGTTACTTATTCCCTCGTCAGCAATCCTGCAGAAAACTGCTCATTTACGGTAACGGTCAATACAAATGTGGTTCCAACAGTAAACATAACGGCTTCCACCAACGATATCTGTGTGGGCAATACGGTTACATTTACCGCTGTGCCGGTTCATGGAGGAAGCCCTGCATACCAATGGAAAGTGAACGGGCAAAATGTTGGAGGGAACAGCCCGGTTTTGAACATCAATACCCTTAATAACGCGGATGTGGTAACAGTGGAAATGACTGCTTCGCTGTTCTGCGCCACACCACTAACGGTTACATCCAATTCTATAACGGTAATGGTAATTGAACCGGTGGCTCCGATAGTTACCATTACCTCTTCAGCGGGCCAGATTTGCGAAGGTGGAAGTGTAACTTTCACTGTCGTTCCGGAATATGGCGGAAGCGCCCCGGCTTATCAGTGGAAGGTGAACGGGGAGAACGCCGGTTCCAACAGCCCTTCGTTTACTGCTACGGGACTGATTAACGGGGATACTGTAAGTGCGTTGATGACCTCATCATTCCCCTGCGCTACCCCTTCAACAGCACAATCCAACGAAATTATTATGACTGTCCTCCCATGGACTTCGCCATCGGTAACTATTACGTCCTCAGAAACTGAGATTTGTTCTGGAACCAATGTGATTTTCACCGCCACTCCCGGAGTAGGCGGCAATCCTACTTACCAGTGGCGAAGGAACGACTCCAATGTAGGAATTAACAGCCCGGTTTTCCAAACCACAGCATTGCAGAACAACGATCAGGTGCATGTGCTTTTTTCTTCCGATCTCCCCTGTATGCAGAATCCCGCTTCGTCCAACACCATTACTGTGATGGTCAACCCGTTGCCAGTGGTGACTATCGCCGGAGCCGACCAGTTCTGCGAAGGTGGATCAACCACCCTCACCGCTTCTCAAGGCGTTTCATACCTGTGGAATACCAGTGCCACCACTCAGAGTATTTCTGTAACTGAACCAGGAACCTACTCGGTTTCGGTGACCGATCTTAAAGGATGTCAGGGAAGCGGATCAAAGATTGTGAAACCTGTTCCACTGCCGGTCGAATCCTTCACTTTACAGGTTCCTGCCGACAGTTCGTTCAGCGTAGTTGATCCTGTTTTTTTCTCATGGACACCCGCCGTAAATGCTACCTCTTACGATCTTTACATCTGGCGTACCAACCAAACCAAACCCGTTACCCCGACAGTAACAGGCATTACAGGTACCTCACATTCTTATACATCCTACCTCAACAAGAATTACATTTACAACTGGCAGATTGTGGCCCGTAACCTGTGTTATCAACATGAAAGTCTGTTAAGGCTGTTTGCCTTCAACGTATTCTCCGATCTTACCGTGATTGGAGTGAATGCTCCCTCCACGGGTATGTCAGGACAAACATTGCCTGTGTCCTTCACGGTAGCCAACACCGGGACAGGTGGAACGGGCATTATTCCCTGGAAGGATGAATTATATCTGTCACCAACCCCTGATTTTGACCAGGCTAATGCCGTAAAAATGGCTACGGTCAATAACCCTTCTGCCCTGAATCCCGGGCAGCACTACGACAATACCGTCAATATCGTCATCCCGGACAATATGGAAGGTACCTGGTATTCGTTTGTGACCACCGACATCAACAACATTATTCAGGAAATCAATGAAAATAATAACCTGACAGGCTCAGGCGCTGAAATCATCATTTCTCTGCCTCCCTATCCGGACCTGGCTATCAGCAATATCCAGCCGATGAGTGGCAATATCATCCCCGGAGAAACCTTTACCGTGGGATGGAATGTGGAAAACGCCGGAGATGCAGTGGCTATGGGCGGTTGGAGCCAGAGGGTATCAATAGTTTCCGGTTCACAGATACAAATTCTTGGTTTCGTGCAAAACAGCGATAACCTGGAACCCGGCGGGATTGTTTCCCAGAGTGGAAGCTTCCTGGTTCCCCAGCATCCCGGAATGGAAGGGAATGTTTATATCGAAGTGAGGCTGATTCCCAACCCGGGCCTGGTTGAAAATCCCAACGGTACGGCCAACAATACGGCGTTATCGGCCAACCCTGTTTTGATCGAAAAACGACTTACGCTTATACTCAACCCAACTTCCATTCCTGAAAATTCTGCTTCTCCGGTTCAGGGCATGATCTACCGGAGCGGAAACCGGAGCGGAGCCTTAACGGTCAATTTTTCGGCTTTGCCTGAAGGAAGGATTTCCTTCCCTGCAAGCGTCATCATTCCAGACAACCAGGCAGGAACACAGTTTTCGGTTACAACCGTTGATAATCAGGTTATGGAGGGAAATATTACAGTAAACCTTGAAGCCCAGGCCGAATCTTACCCGGCTTCAGGCATCAGCATGACCATTATCGAGAACGAAATGCCATCCTTCTCCGTTACTTTAAGCAGCGCCACAGCCACTGAAGGTGATACGGTCCAGTTGACGGTAACCCGTGGCGAGCCTTTCGGCGATGCACTTAATGTCAACCTGTTCACCACCAAAGCCTCACAAATCCTACTCCCTTCGCAAATCACCGTTGAAGCCGGGGAAACTTCAGCTACCCTCGATATTGTTGTTACTCAGAATACTACCCCCGAACTGAATGAGGAGGTGGCGATCAATGCATCGGCCATCGGTTATGTGCCGGTTTCATCAACTTTAACAGTTGAGGATGATGACGTTCCACAGATCAGTTTGACATTGAATCCGGTTACCGTTTCGGAGGCCTCTGGTCCTTATGCTTCGTTTGGGTACGTGCAGCTAACCCAGCCAGCTACATCAACGTTGATTATTAAATTATCCACCGATCAGCCGAATCTTGTTTATTTTCCGGCCCAGGTGACCATCCCTGCCGGACAAATTGCAC
>CAYWHP010000248.1:0-3674 GCA_964457845.1 uncultured Porphyromonadaceae bacterium
AGTTGGAGTTTCAAGTTAACATGAAGTTGAATTTCCACCTAACCGCTCCTTAAATCTTTAAATTCAGAACTCAGCATTCTAAATTCGAATCTCAGACTTCAAAATACCACTTCAAAAAACAAAATCAGCCCTTAGGTTGACGTCTATTGGGGCCGGGGGGTGAGGTCTTGAAGCGACACTTGACGCGTTCCTCAGCCGCGGATACTGCGCAGGAATTCCATGCAGTAATTATGGATCGTTTGTTCCCGGCTCGCAGGATTCACCCTGTTGTCGATGCTGCCTTTCAGTTCCCGGATAAAGGCGGTGCCGATGATGGCCCCGTTTGCTTTGGTGCAGGCCAGTTCAAAAGTTTCATGGTCATGTATGCCGAAGCCGATCAGCGTTGGCAGGGGCGATTCAATGGTTCCGAGCGATCGCAGGGCTTCCAGTGCCGAAGAACCCGTGGTGGAAGAGGAGGAAAGAATGTAAAGGAATCCCCGGCTAAGTGAACTGAGGTACAACAGCCTTGCCGGAGTGGTTTTCGGTGCAGCGAGGCAGATGAAATGAATTCCGGCGGTTTCAAACAGCTGTTTGTATTCCGATTCATAAACCTCCGGCGGCAGATCGGGGATAATTGTGCCAGCGATGCCACTGGCAACACATTGATCAATAAACCGTTGTACACCGTATTGGTAAACGGTGTTGAAATATCCCATCATGATTTTCGGGATGCGGCTGCTCTCCTTAACCCCTTTGAGCTGACTGAATAGTATGTCGAGGTTCATGCCGTTTTCCAGCGCCTGATGGCTGCTTGCCTGGATAACGGGTCCGTCGGCAACAGGGTCGGAGAACGGAAACCCGATCTCCACCAGGTCGGCACCGGCCTTTTCAAGGCCCGTAAGAACGGCGGCCGTATCACCAATCTCAGGATAACCTGCTGTGAAATAAACCGATAAAACCGATTTGCCCTTGCGGCCGAAAAGTTCGTCAATGCGATTCATGGCTGAAGTATTTGCTGTAAGTATCCATATCCTTGTCGCCGCGGCCCGAAAGGATGATTACGTTCAACGAGCGCGGTTCCGTATTGATTTTCCGCAACAGGGCCAGGGCATGGGCCGATTCCAGTGCCGGGATGATGCCCTCGAGCCGCGTAAGTTCCATGGCTGCCTCCAGCGCTTCGCTGTCGGTTACCGGGATGTAGGTGCACCGGCCGGTGGCCTGCAGCTGGGAGTGCAGCGGACCGACACCCGGATAGTCGAGGCCGGCCGATATGGAGTAAGGCTCAATTACCTGGCCATATTCATCCTGGATCAGTTTCGATTTGCTGCCGTGCAGGATACCGGTTTTGCCAAGCGCCAGGGTGGCGGCCGTTTCACTGGTGTCGATCCCCAGACCGGCGGCTTCGGCCCCGAAGAGCTTTACGGCAGGATTTTCGAGAAAATGGTAAAATCCGCCTGCCGCATTGCTTCCGCCTCCCACACAGGCAATCACCCTGTCGGGGAAGGAGCGCCCGGTGCGGGTATTCAACTGTACCGATATTTCATAGCTGATCACCGACTGCATGCGTGCAACCAGATCGGGATAGGGGTGCGGCCCCACCACCGAGCCGATAATGTAATAGGTGTCGTCGGGATGGTTGATCCAGTCGCGCATGGCCTCATTGGTGGCATCTTTCAACGTTTTGTTGCCCGACTGCACCGGTACCACCGTTGCGCCGAGCATCCGCATCTTCGTAACGTTGGGAGCCTGCCGCTCCACATCGAGTGCGCCCATGTAGACGACACATTCGAGCCCCTTAAGTGCACAAACCGTAGCCGTGGCCACCCCGTGCTGTCCGGCTCCGGTTTCGGCAATGATCCGTTTCTTCCCAAGCTTTTCTGCCAGCAGCACCTGACCGATGGTGTTGTTGATCTTGTGCGCGCCGGTATGGTTGAGGTCTTCCCGTTTCAGGTAAACCTGTGTTCCGTATTTTTCCGAAAGGCGCCCGGCATGGTAGAGTGGGGTAGGCCTGCCCGAATAGTCGCGCAGGAGCGTGTGAAACTCCTTTTTGAACGGCTCACTCTCCATGATGGCCAAATAGTTCTCCCGCAGTTCCGTTATGTTGGGTACCAGCATCTCGGGAATAAAGGCCCCTCCGAATTCGCCGTAATACCCCTGCTGATCGGGCATAAACCTCGATTTACTCATGTCGGTAATGATTTACGAATTTTTGCAGTATTGCGATATCCTTGATTCCCGGCTCGGTTTCAAAACGTGAATTGAGGTCAATTCCCGCCATCTGCGAGTGGTTTGGCAAAACCAGGGTTTCGGGAGCCAGGCCGCCGCTCAGGAAATAGGATGTATCCCCGTGGTAAAAGTCGAGCAGGTCCCAGTCGAATTGCGATCCTGTTCCGCCAAATCCTGGCCCTTTGGTATCGAACAGAAAGTAATCGGCATGCCGGCGATAGGGCTCAGTCAAACAGAAATCGAAACCGGGCTGAACGCCGAAAGCCTTTATTACCGCCAGGTTTTCACTGTGGACGGCGTCGCAGAATTCAGGCGTCTCCGAGCCGTGGAGCTGCACCACATCAAGCCGGATGATGCGGTTTATCCGCCTGATCTCCTCAATCTCCGGATCTACAAAAACCCCGGCTATCAAAGGGCGCTGAGGTAAA
The DNA here is from genome assembly GCA_964457845.1 of uncultured Porphyromonadaceae bacterium. GTDB lineage: Bacteria > Bacteroidota > Bacteroidia > Bacteroidales > UBA12481 > UBA12481. The sequence goes on from CAYWHP010000248.1 coordinate 2,634, forward strand.
TCGTTCAGAAAATCCAGCGTTTCCGGCTCGGCTACAAACCGCGGCGATCCCTTGTAAAAGATCATGCCGATGAGGTCCGGTTTCAGACGGATCACCTCACGGATATTGCCGGGTTCGCGAAGGCCGCATATTTTAACCAGTTTACTCATATTCAGTCGTTTGGCTGTAAGGAATTGATAAATATATGGCATGCCCCGGCCGGATCAGCAGTCGCCATAAACTGCTCGCCAACAAGGAACCCGCGGTAGCCGGCCTGTTTCAACAGGCTGATATCCTCCGGTTTGCGTATCCCGCTCTCCGATATCGCCACCACATCGCCGGGAATCAGCCCGGCCAGCGAGAGCGAAATGTCAAGCGATACCGAAAAGTCGGCCAGATTCCTGTTGTTCACACCGAGGATGTTGATCTGTTCGTTCAGGTGACCCAGCTCTTCCCGGCTGTGCACTTCGAGAATCGTCTCCATCCCCAGCGACCGGGCCAGTGTTGCCAGCGCCAGGGTTTCGTCCGCTGTGAGAATGGCCGCAATCAGCAAAACCACATCGGCGCCATGCGCCTTCGCCTCGATCACCTGATACGTGTCCACAATAAACTCCTTCCGCAGGATCGGGCAGCTGTTGATCCGCCGTGCGGCATCAAAATCGTCAAGGCTGCCCCCGAACGAAGGCCCGTCGGTGAGCACCGACAGCCCTGCTGCCCCGGCAACAACATAGCCAGCCGTAACCTCCTCCACCGTTGAAGTGCCGTTGATGATCCCCTTCGAAGGGCTTTTTCGCTTGTATTCTGCGATTATTCCTGATGAGCCTCTCCGCAGGAGAGCCCCGGCCATCGAAACGGAAGGTCTGCCGTAGCCGGCCATCCGTTCAAGGAGCGCAACCGGATGGAGCTGCTTCCGGCTTTCAACTTCAAGGCGCTTGTATGATGCTATATCGGATAGGATGCTCATGGGTTAGCTGTGGGGTGGGGAAGAGGTCCCGGCTTTCGCCGGGATGACAAAAGAGGCTTTCGCCGGGATGACAAAAGAGGCTTTCGCCGGGATGACAA
>CAYWHP010000249.1:0-3628 GCA_964457845.1 uncultured Porphyromonadaceae bacterium
TGGTTGAGGCTACGACCCCGTCATCAACCGGGAAGAATCTGCCGCCGGTTGCCGTTGAGGGTGTGCGACCGATTCTCGTCTCGCTGATCACCATAGACAACTACATCAACTTGCTGTTCAGAACATCCTGTGAACCTGATGTCATGCAGTATGAAGTGCACCGGAGCACGGTGCCGGGCTTCGTACCCGGCACGAATACCCTGGCAGGAATTGTGAAAAGTGACGAAATTCCGCCCCGAAGCGGTGGCTATGGCGAATCAGCGATTCAATACCAGACCAGGGATTACGATCATGCCATGTTTACAGACAAGGATGTTGAGTCAGATACCCAGTATTACTATACGGTTTGCGCAATTGATGCCGCTGGTCAGCGGGGGGCGTACTCTGGGGAAGTCTCCATCCGTACGAAGGTGTCGTGGCTGCCAAAGGGATTGAAGTTCGAGGCCCAATCCAGCTTTTCCGAGCAATATGGACCCTATGGAGCAATCGATGGCGAGGCTTCATCAGACCACTCCTGGGTCTCGAGCCCCTACGGTGGCGGGACGAAGGAAAAGCCGAATGAAGTCTGGCTGTCTGTCGACCTGCCGAAGGCAATTGCGCTGAAAGGGTTCAAGATCATCGGTGACATACGTTCCGAGGTTGCGCAGATAACGACAGTCAAGGGACAGATGCGTATCGGTGGCGAATGGAAAAACGTTGCCGAGATCAAGGGTGCCAAAGGCGGCGAGCCGGTGATTGTTCATCTTGCTGCGCCTGTAACGGCAGATGGAATCAAACTGATCTTTCCGGCCGGTGATTTGCCGGCACATGCTGATCCTGTCCAGAACGGTATTGTCCGCGTGGATGAATTGGTGTTTATCCTGGCAAATGGAGAGGAAGTGGTTTTGCCTGATCTGGTTAAGAAATAGAAATACAAAATAATATGACATCAAGGGAACGTGTACTGACTGCTTTAAGGGGAGGTACGCCCGACAGGGTACCTATTTGGGAATATCTGTTCAGCCTTAAACTGCAGAAAGAGGTAATGGGTTATAATACAGTATTGTATGACGGCAAAACACAGGCGGAAATGGCTGCGAGGATGGGCATCGATGTGGTATGGGCTCCGCTAAACGGTTTTTGCGGTATTGAAGATACCCCTCATGCTTTTAATGAAATTTATAAGGATGAATGGGGGGTGACTTACAGGAAGAACGGATGGCCAATTATTGCCCAGGTCGATACACCCATAAAAAGCAGGGAAGACTGGGCGAAATTCAATATGCCTAAAGCGGATACTCCTGGTCGTCTGGTGATCATTCAGGATGCCATAGCTGCGAACAACCAACAACTTGCCATTGCAGCAGGTTTGCTTGGTCCGTTCACCATGATGACCTGGTACCTCATGGATTTTGAGACACTTTCAATGTCTCTTTTCATGGATCCTGATCTTGTTCACGAGATGAATGATGCATTTGTTGAATGGTCACTGGAATCGGCTAAACTTGCATTTGAAACAGGAGGTGTTGATGTTTTTCATATCTCCGACGACTGGGGCGGTACGGGCGGATTACTGATCTCTCCTGATCATTTCCGGGAGTTTTTTATAGGTCCGTTCGAGAAACTTGTCAGGGGATTGAAATCATATGGATTGCCTGTGATTATGCATAATGACGGCAATCTATGGCAGATCCTTGATGATCTGGTTCATACAGGAATCGATGCCTATCATCCGGTTGAGAAAGCTGCCTCAATGGATCTGGCGAAGGTAAAAGATCGCTACAAAGGGCGTATCTGTCCCATAGGTAATGTGAATAACAAAACGACCATGGTTAACGGTACACCTGAGGAAGTTATCAATGAAACACTCGAATGCCTGAAAACCGGTGCCCCGGGCGGCGGTTATATCCTTTCAACCGATCATAGCCTGCATGATGATATCCCGCTCGAAAATGCGATGGCACTTATTGAGACTGTGCATAAATTTGGGAAGTACCCACTGCGCTGGTAGTCACCTCGCCGAAAGGAATGGAAGTGGGTTATGTTATGATCGTTACGCAGCAAGGAATAGAAAAATGAAACCGACTTGGCTGGCAACTGGAGAATTTGCATGTGGTGCATTTCTGGTGTATATTTGCATCAAATCATACTATTATGGCAAGACAAAGCATATCGCTCACAAAGCCAAATGATGAATGGTTAAAAGCTCAGGTGAATAGTGAAGAATACACCAGTAAAAGTGAACTAATTAATGATTTGATCAGACAGGCCAGGAAGCAGCAGGTTCAAGTTGATTTTATCAGAGCCAAATTAGACAAATCTGAAAGTAGTGGATTTAGTGAAGACAATAAAGAAGCGATTTTAAAACAATCCAAGTCATTAAAACCACAGTCATGAACTCAAAATCAAAATTCCGGCATATGAAATCGAAATGGCTGGCAGCTATCGGAGCGATGTTTTTACTTTCAGCTTCGGTTCCGCATGCATTTTCGCAAACGGATCAGCAGATTGATCCACACCTGGTTTTTCATTGGACGTTTGATAAGCCCTTAGAAAAGGGCATAGACACTTTCATTGGAAATCTGGAGGTGGTACCGGGAGTTCAGGGCACGGCACTCAAATTTGACGGTTTTACCAGCTGTATTGAGCGACCGTTAAAAAATGCCAAGCGATCCGATTTGGCCGTTACCGTTGAAGCATGGATCGCACTGGCCTCCTATCCGTGGGCCTGGTCGCCCATCGCTGACTGCTCGCAGGATGAGCTCACCGGTTTCTTTTTCGGAGTCAATAATGTGGGCCATGTCGGGTTTAAGATTGCTGCAGGCAATACCTGGCTCGAAATCGAAACGGAATCGGCCCTTCCGCTTGCCCGGTGGACCCATGTTGCTGCCGTATTCATTCCGGGCAGGGAAATATCGGTCTATATTGATGGAAAAGTGGCTGTATCAGAAAAAGTTAAGGGCAATTACATCCCAACGCTGTATGGAAAATTAACAATCGGCCGGAACGCTCAGACGAAGACCTGGTTTGAGAGGCAGCTAACGACCGAAAACAGCTGGTTTTTTCTCGATGGCATTCTGGATGAGGTTAGAATCCTTGACAGGGCAAAAAGTGCGGACGAAATCCGTAACGAATTTGCTTCTGTTTCAAACACTCCGGCCCCGGCACTCAGCGACAGGAAGGTGTTCCCAACCGGACCGGCGGGTTCAGGAAGCTTCGGTGCCTTTTATACCAAGCTTGATTATTACAAGGAATGGGATGAACTCTGGAGGGTTAGCGAGGTGCCCGATGTCTTTGTTCGGTTCGACGAATCCCCCGTGCAGCTGGTCTTCTGGAGAGGAACCAGCTTTGTTCCCTGTTGGGTGAGCGAGAATGCAACCTGGTATACCAACGAATGGCTCGAAAGCTGGGGAAGCGATGTGGTAAGTTGCGCGGAACCACTGATGGACCGGGATTGCCGGTACTCGCATGTCAGGATCATCGAGAATACGGATGCCCGGGTGGTCATCCATTGGAGATACGCCCTGAATGATGCATTTTACACCATTCTCGGGCACAATGAGAACCCCAGAGGAGAATGGTGCGATGAGTTCTACGTGATCTATCCCGATCAGATGGGTGTGCGCAAAATGGAGCTTCATTATACCGT
>CAYWHP010000250.1:0-3626 GCA_964457845.1 uncultured Porphyromonadaceae bacterium
TGGCCGAAACCGAAGTTGCCCTGAATCCCCCGAAAAAATGGACCGTATACGATGTTCAGGTTTCGCATCATGATCTGGGTTATGCGGATTACTACCACCTGATGCGCCGCGACGTGCGGGAGTGGGGCATCGAACTGGCATTGGAAAACTGCAGGAAAACCGACAGCTGGCCAGAAGAGAGCCGCTTCCAATGGCCAGTTGAAACGAGTGAGCCCATGACCGGGTTTCTGCAATATCAGCCCGACACCGTTATCGGGGAACTGAAAAAACGGATCAATGAAGGCCGCATCGAACTCGGAGGCCTCCACAACTCGGTTTCCACAGAGCACATGAGCTACGAGGTGCTGGCAAGAGCCTTCTACACCCCGAACCGCTATATCGTCGACTGGATGGGTATCCCGCCCGCCCGCACAGCGCTCGACACCGATGTGGTGGGCTTTACACGGTCGCTGCCCCTCTTCACCAAAGAGGCCGATATCCCCTACTTCATGATGGGAATCAACTCCACGGTGATCGCCTTCGACCAGGCATACCGGGATGCCGCTTATTGGTGGCAGGCTCAGGACGGCGACAAAAAGATGACCCTTTTCAAAACCTGGCCCTAGCCCGCTTCAAAGAGGCCCTCTTCATTGCGTTCCCTTCGACCCCAAGGATGTTGGAAAATGGACCAAATCCGCCGATCAGGCCTGGACCGAAATGGGTTTCATGAAAACCGGCGGATCGGTGGATAAGCGCAAATTCGAAATCCCTGCCGACATCAAATATACCGAGAACAAGGTAAGTTCGTCGGACCCGGCCTTCGACTGCCTTGGCAAGAACTTCGACAAGGGGTTCAAGGACCTTCAGTACATGTTCGGACCGAAGAAGAAGAAATAGGTTTTTACTGCAGGTTGAAACCTGACATCCGGCACTCACACTCAATCCCGGATGCACCGGATGGAAAACCCGTACCGCTTATCGTACGAGACCCGGTATATGCCTACCTCGTTATAATACAAATCCCTTGCCCAGGCCAGTCGGTCGTCCATTAAAAACTCCGAGCTTGACCAGAATTGGGCATAATCACCCATGCGGTAAGTGCCGCCACTGGCTGCCCGGTACCCCGCCGGAAGGATATTAAAACCACTGCGGTTGTTGCTAGCCGGGTCATTCCCAACGGCTCCCGGATCAGCATGGTAGGTCCATCCACTTGTTGAAGCCATCGCCTTGCCAACACCGGTGGTGTAAAAATCAAAGCCATACCCGAGGCTGATAAAATACTGCTCCAGCGCTTCCCATTCATCGTCCGATGGCAGGTGCCAGCCACTCGGGCATGCGGTTTGGGCAGCCGCCCAGTTGTACAGTACACCGTATGTAAGATAATTGGTTGTGGCCATAGCCTCCGTAACATCGGGCTGGCTTTTATCATAATCATACACATAATAAACCTTATCCAGATATGAGGTGACTGACAGATCGCTCACCGTCGGCAGGTAGGCGAGATTTTCAGTCATCCAGGTTTGCGTACCATAGGTTTTGTAGGTGTACGTCCGGTTGTCGTATTGGAAAGTCCCTTCGCCTCCCCCCAGCGCCGTGGTGAACTGTTTTTCCTCGCCATATGCGGTTCCACCGGAGTTGGTGGCGTAAGCCCTCACATAGTAGGGTGTTCCGGCAGTCAGGCCTGTAATGCTGCTTGTAAAAGCACCGGCACCTGATCCGTCCGATGTTTTCGGATCAGCAATGGTGGGTGATCCGGTAAGATTCCAGCAGACCCCTCTTGCTGTGACCGATGCACCACCCTGACTGGTCACATTACCCCCACACGCAACGGTGGTTTCCTTGATGTCCGTTACCTCAGTTGTGGTCACGGCAGGAATCTGGACATCCTGAACGGTGGTAAATTGCTTCTCCTGCCCATATGCAGTACCGACGCTGTTTGTGGCATAAGCCCTTACAAAATAAGGTGTTCCCGGAGTCAGGCCATTCATGCAGCTTTGATAGGCACCGATTCCTGCATCATCTGTTGTGTGGTTGTCGCTGAGGGAAGGAGCTCCGCCGGTATTCCAGCAGATCCCCCGGGCAATGACATTCGCACCGCCGTCGCTCAAAACGTTCCCACCCCCACAGGCATTGGTTTTGGTTATACCAGTTATGTCGCCCGTGGTAACAACGGGCAGGCTGGTACCCTGCGTGGTGGTAAACGGCTGGGACTCCCCGTAGGCTGTACCGGCACTGTTGACAGCGTATGCCCTTACAAAATAAGGTGTTCCGGCAGTCAGTCCTGAAATGGCACTCACAAAGGAACCCATACCCGAACCATCATTGGTTTTGTTATCGGTAATCACCGGGTCACCCGTAAGGTTCCAGCAAACACCCCTGGTGGTAACTTCCGCACCGCCATCGTCGGAAATATCACCCCCGCAGGTGGCAGTAGTCTGGGTTATACCTGTCACAACATGGGTGGACACCGTTGGCAACAGTACTGTATTTGACCCATTTTTAAGGCAGCGGACCGAGAACCCCAGTATCTTGCTGTCATAACCCCGGTCAACTCCTCCGTACTCATAATACAGCCCCCTGTATAACGCGGTTGTCGCATCACCCTGTGTTGACAACCAGTAGTATGACCGGAAGCGGAGGCTGAAAAATCCGTCGCTTACTCCCCGGTAACCTGATGGAAGCGCGGTAAACCCAGAGGTATTGGATGAGGCGGTATTTGGCAGGAACCAGTGCAACATTCCGGCTTCCTTGAGCTTCCCCCCTACTGATCCCAGATTCCTCCATCCGAAAGCGCTGGCGTCTGCGCTGTTCATGCCGAGATATTTTTCGAGGGTTATCCAGTCACTGTCACCCGGAAGGTGCCAGCCATCCGGGCAGGCGGTCTGCGCAGCGGCCCAGTTGTAAAGTACCCCGTAAGCTTTGAAGTTCGTCGTAGCCCTGGCTTCCCTAACACTGGCGCCCTCATAGTCATAAACATAGTAATACGGGAGAGTCCAGGAGCCGGCGACGGATGGGCTCACCGAAGGCAGATAAGCCAGGTTTCTGCCCATCCAGGTCTGGTCACCAATCATGACCACCGGGTAACTGTTTCCGCCATTATCGGAGCAGCCAACCAGTTCAACAGGATAGTTGTGCGAACCAGCCGGCGAGTCGGTAAAAATTGTGGTTTTGTTACCCGACATAACCGCAAACTCGATGATATCACCGGGGGAAAAACCGAGCAGATACCCGGCCGTTTTCAGCAGCATGCCGCTCCCATCGGAATTTATCGTTCCTATGTTCCGGATGGCATCAGAAGATGAGCCGGAACCGGTGCAAAGCATTTTCGCATTCAGCGAGATTTTGTCGCCGCTGACGGTGACAGTATAGAAACCCGGCACTCGAACCGCCACGCTGAACAAAGCAGTTCCGGGATCCAGCCTGGCCTGCTCCTGAACCACCAGCTGCCCCGCCATATTCCGGACGAATACCACTACACTTTGCTGAATGGCTGAGGTCAGGGCAAGGTTGGTTTCTCCCGAAAAGGGATTGGGGAAAAGGACCACAGAGCCCGCACCCACCGCATCCTGACCGGTTCCGCTGCCGGCGCCCAGCACCAAAATGGCACCCCCCGGAATGGTGATGCTCTGCCCGGTTGATAAATTGGT
>CAYWHP010000251.1:0-3577 GCA_964457845.1 uncultured Porphyromonadaceae bacterium
GGAAGACATGTATATTCCTGAAAATGAGCGTTTTTTCTTTTTCTTTTATCTGGATACCCGGAAACTCAACTATGAATACCAGGACATCGACTATCAGGAGGCAGCCAAAGAAACCCGCAATTACAAACGCTCCATTCAGAATTCTGATAAAACACAGGATTTTTTCAAGGACCCGGATTTGGTATCAGACCGATCAAGATTTGTAAAAACTTATAAAATCAATATCTATCCCGATACGCTCTCCTGGATATCCGATTTTACCTACAGCTACAACGATCCTATGGCGAAGATGTATTTCTGGCATCCGGGATTTGACGACTATCCGCTTGTGGGAGTAACCTGGGAACAGGCCAAGGCTTTCTGCGTATGGAGAACCCAGACCCAGAATAATTACCTGGCCACCGAAAAGGGCGGCGCATCCGTCCAAAACTACCGCCTGCCTACCGAATATGAATGGGAATATGCAGCCCGCGGAGGCCGGAACGTATCCATGTACCCCTGGGGAAGTCCTTATACCCGTGATGAAAAAGGTTGCTTCCTGGCCAACTTCAAACCCCTGCGTGGGAATTATGTGGACGACGGCTTCCTCAAACCCTCACCCGTTGGCTCTTACGATCCCAACGATTTCAACCTCTATGACATGGCCGGTAACGTAGCCGAGTGGACCAACTCCGCATTCGACGAAGCGGCCTACAGCTTTACCCACGACCTCAATCCGAATTACGAATACAATGCACTGCCCAACGAGCCGGATGTCATGAAACGCAAGGTGGTCCGCGGAGGCTCCTGGAAAGATATTGCTGTTTATCTCCAGGCCGGCACACGCGCATATGAATATCAGGACTCAGCCAAATCCTATATCGGGTTCCGCTGCGTCCGCTCAACCATGGGAATAGAAAAATAATACCCGTAAGGGCGTCCTGCGGACGCCCGTTAACCATAAACCGAATAATTTAACACCAAATGACAATACGTGAATTAGTTGTGACCAAGGGCTGGAAAAAAACCATGGCAAAGCTTTATGCCTGGGGTGCCAGCGTTGTAATGATCGGGGCCTTGATGAAACTTGAGCATTTTCCGCTGTCGAGTTATTTCCTGATCGCAGGATTGGGAACGGAAGCCATCATCTTCTTCTTCTCAGGTTTCGAGCCTGTGCCCGAAGAGTGGGAATGGGACAGTGTTTATCCGGAACTGGCCGATAAAACCACCAAGGTTGAAAGAAAAGTCAGACAGGTTGCTCCGGCCGCTCCGGCAACTTCCGGAACCGCTCTTCAGAAATTCGACGAGATGCTTCTGAAGGCAGAAATCACGCCGGAGCTGTTTACCAAGCTTGGGAACGGCATGAAAAATCTCGCCGACAATGCCGGTAAGATGACTGATCTCTCACATGCCCATGTGGTTACCTCCCATTTTACCGAAAGCATGCGCGAGGCATCCGACAATCTTAACTCCTTCAGCGACGCTTACATGCGCTCAACGGAAGAGCTGACCAAGTCGACCAATACCATCACCCAGTCATACACCCGTACCGCCGACCAGATTGGCAAACTTACCCAGGCTGGCCAGGAATACGTGGATCAGCTGGAAAAGATGAACAAGAAGCTGTCCTCCCTGAATAAGGTGTATGGTAACATGCTGACTGCAATGAATACGAAAGAAGAAGTTTAACACGGTGATCCGCTGAATTATTAACTATGGCACAACCGAAGCTGACACCCAGGCAACGAATGATCAACATGATGTATTTGGTGCTGACAGCATTGCTGGCACTGAATGTATCCAAAGAGACCCTGGATGTTATCGCGAAAGTGGATAAAAGCCTCAATCAGACCATTGAGAACTTTGCATCCAAAAACAATATTACTTACTCAGCCTTTGAATCTGCCTACCAGCAAAACCCTGCTAAGGTGGCACCCTGGAAAAACAAGGCTGATTCTGTAAGAAGTCAATCACAAGCCCTCATCGATAAGATTAACCAGTACAAATGGGAGATCGTGCGTGAGGCCGATGGCAAGGATGCTAAAATCGACAGCATAAAGTCGATGGAAGACCTTAACATCCCGGCCCAGATCATGATCGTTGAGACCATTCAGACACCTGCGGGAAGAATGACCCGTGGGCAGGACTTAAAGGCATCCATATCGGATTATAAGAATTTCCTGCTCAGCATCATTGATGCTGGCGATTCCGTACTGGCCAGCTCTATCCGGAGAAGCCTCGCTGTCGATGACGTCAAAGGCACCCCCCGTGAGCCCAGCCGCTCCTGGGAACAGGATAACTTTGAATACCTGCCGCTGATCGGAACCATCACCCTGATGTCGAAAATGCAATCCGATGTCCGCAATGCCGAATCCGATGTTCTGAATTACCTGTTTGGAGGCATTGACGCCGAATCCTACAAGTTCAGTTCCCTGCAGGCTGTGGTGATCCCAACCAGCTCGAAGGTGGTTTTCCAGGGCAACCCCTACGAGGCCGAGATCTTCCTTGCTGCGTTCGATACCACCATGAACCCTGAAATAACGGTTGGCGGGAGTCGTTTAGAGGTGCGCGATGGCCGCGGGTTGTTCCGCACCGGCACCAGCAAGGTGGGTCCCTTCACCTGGGGCGGCGTGATCCGGTTTACCGGTCCCGACGGAACCACAAAGAGCTATTCCTTCGAGGATAAATATGAGGTAGCACCGCCATCACTGGTTGTTTCCCCAACCAAAATGAACGTATTCTACAAAGGGCTCGACAACCCGGTTGATGTTTCAGTACCGGGCGTGCCCGCCTCAAAGGTTACTGCCACCATGACCAACGGAGACCTTAAGATGGTTGAGCCCGGAAAATACCTGGCCCGGCCGTCAACTGATCAGGGCGAAGCCATCATCAGTGTATCAGCCGAGATCGATGGAGTTAAAACCCCGATGGGAACCAAAAACTTCCGTCTCCGCCGTGTTCCGCCGCCAGTTGCAAAAGTGGCCGGAAAATCCGGAGGGAAAATCGGTAAAAATGAACTGACTGCTCAAACTGGGGTTGTTGCCGAACTGGAAGAGTTCCTGTTTGATATGAAATTTACGGTAAAGAGCTTCAAGGTTACGGTTTTCAGCGGCGGCGCCGGTGGATTCCTTAAAGATGAGCTTTCCGGCAGCAACGGCATCACCGCCAAGCAAAAAAGCCTTATTTCAGGTGCAGCCCGGGATGCCCGCGTAATATTTGATGACATCGTTGCCATGGGAGAAGACGGAATCGCCCGCACCCTCCCGGCAATCACTTTTACGATACAATAGAAAATGACCGAGATGAAAAAAGCTGGATTATTAGCTGCCCTGATCCTGATCGCCGGTACCATGCTGGTTCAGGCGCAGGTTCAAACCCAGGACACAGCAAAACTTACCGATCAGGCTACCTGGTCGGGTGTTGATCTGGTCTATAAAAAAGACCATATTTTCAGCAAGAAGCCCATCGCTTATCCGCATGTCCGCGAAGCCGACATCATGTGGTCCAAGGTGGTCTGGAGGCAGATCGACCTGCGTGAAAAGATGAACCAGTCACTCTACTTTCCCACCGAACCGATCGGCGGACGTATGAGCCTGAT
>CAYWHP010000252.1:0-3572 GCA_964457845.1 uncultured Porphyromonadaceae bacterium
CCTGCCCAATGTGATCATCATCTTTGCCGATGACATGGGCTACGGCGACCTGGCCTGTTATGGTTCAGATAAGAACAGGACGCCGAACATCGACCGCATGGCCAACGAGGGAATCCGGTTTACCGATTTTTATGTTTCCAGCGGGGTTTGCACGCCATCCAGGTCGAGCCTGATGACCGGCTGCTACCCGCGGCGGGTGAATATGCATGTGAATGACCGTCCGTTCGGCGTGGTGGGACGGCAGGTGCTTTTTGGAGCTTCACATAAGGGACTAAACCCCGATGAGATCACGCTGGCCGAGATCCTCAAAAGCAAAGGATATGCCACCGCCTGTATCGGGAAGTGGCACCTGGGTGACCAGGGGCCTTTTCTGCCTACCCGCCAGGGGTTCGACCTGTACTACGGAATACCCTACAGCAACGATATGACCTACAGCTGGTGCCCGGTACCCCTGATGCGCGGCGAAGAGGTGATCGAGGCCCCTGTCGACCAGAATACCCTCACCCGAAGGTATACAGAGGAAGCCATACGCTTCATCGAAAAACATAAAGGCAAGCCGTTCTTCATTTACCTGCCGCATGCGATGGTGCATGATCCGCTGCATGCAAGCGACGCTTTCCGTGGCAAATCAAAAAACGGAATCTTTGGCGATGCCGTTGAGGAGATGGACTGGTCGGTTGGCCAGATCAATGAGTACCTTAAATCAAACGGGTTGGATAAAAACACCCTGGTGATCTTCACTTCTGATAATGGAGCCCCCCGGACCCCGGGAGCAAGCAATGCCCCACTCTCGGGTTATAAGGGAAGCACCCAGGAAGGGGGAATGCGCGAACCATGCATAATGAAATGGCCGGCAAAAATCCCCGGCGGCCTGACTACTTCTGAACTGGCAACCACCATGGATATTGTTCCAACGCTGGCACACCTTGTCGGATTTGAATATCCGGATAACCGGATCATTGACGGGCACGATATCATGGAGCTTATGACTGTTAAGGGTGCTCCTTCCCCAACAGAAGTATTCTACTACTATCAGCTGGAACAGCTGCAGGCGGTCAGGTCAGGGAGATGGAAACTATTGCTGCCACTTGATTCCATGTATAAGAGCATCCACCAGGGGACCTTCCAGCCGGGCCGCGAATTGAAACTGATCAACCTGTCAGCGGATATCCGGGAGGAGGCTGACGTTTCCTCAAGTCACCCGGATATTGTGGCAAAACTTTTGGATTACGCCCGTTCAGCCCGGGAAGACCTGGGCGACATGGGACGTGAAGGTCGGAATACCCGGCCGGCCGGTTTCGTTGACAAACCTTTACCGCAACTGATGAAGCCCGTCAGGGATTCAACGGTATTTCAAAAAAACTTTGATCAGGACGAATAAAGCCAAGCATTCGAAAAGGGATAACAGGTGGTTGTAATTCCAGGTAACTTAACCCCTGCAACCAAACACATAAAATACGGGAGGCCATTATGAAACGATCAGTTACAGTTCTGACAATGCTACTATTCCTTTCTTCGGCTCAATACGGTCAGAACGGATGGACCTGGCTGAACCCTAAACCTGATGGCAACTCGTTGAATGCGGTTGCCCTTTCCGGCAACAACACTGCCGTTGCCGTCGGCTATATGGGCCTCATCATGCGATCAGCCGATAACGGCGAAAACTGGTCGAAAATCAGCAGCGGAACAACCAATATCTTGTGGGGGGTATCGATGGCTCAAAATGGAACCGGCTGGATTGTCGGGGTACCCGGTTCGGTCCTGAAAACCACCGATTATGGCCAGAGCTGGGTAAAACAACAGACCGGAAATCCATACAGCCATTATGCGGTGTATACCCCCAACGGTGTAAATTGTATAATAGGCGGCTATCCGGGCATCGTTTGCACCTCCGATAACGGGGGTACCAGCTGGACCACCCATGAAACCAACTCAACCAAGCCGATCAGAAGCCTCTTTTCCGATGGTAAAGGATTGATTTATACCGGGCACGACGGAGGAATCATCCAACGGTCCCCTGACAACGGATCCACCTGGGTCACCCTGTCATCACCGATAACGACAACCATAAATGACATCAAATTCATCGACAGCCTGGGTTTTGCAGTCAGCAGCGGAGGTAAAATACTCCGGACAGTTGACCACGGAAACACCTGGTCACAGATTAACGCAACAAATACGTATGAATTGAATTCCATCTGCATCACCGACCGCAATAACATCACGATTATGGGGATAGCCGGCTACATACTAAACTCTACTAACGGTGGCTCCTCATTTACTGCCACTTACACAGATGCCTTTTATCATCCGATCAATGCGGTTGTGGTTAAACCGAATGCCTTTTACCTGGCAGTCGGGGATTATGGAACTATGGCCAAATCACAAAACCGGGTGGATTGGGTACTCAAAACCAATGGATTTAACGGAATAATATACGACCTCTGGTTTCTCGATACCCTGCGGGGTTTTGCTGCCGGAGATTACCATGGCATCCTTAAAACAAGCGACGGCGGAGTGACCTGGAGCGTAAAGAACTACTCCGTCTTTCATCCCGAATACAGGAATCTTTTCTTCGTAAACAATACCACCGGCTTTGCCTCATCCAATGCCAATCTGTTTAAAACAACCGACAGCGGCGAAATCTGGACACGTGTTTTGAGCGCCACCACCGTTCCTGTGCTGGATGGCAATGTTCAGCGGATTTTCTTTCTGAATCCGAAGTTGGGATGGATCGTCACCGACAAAGGAACCACCTACAAAACGGCTGATTTCGGAAACACCTGGGCCTTTCACCCCAGCGGTGTATCAAAAGCACTGACCGACGTTGTGTTCAAAGACACCGCAAATGGGTTCATCACGGGCTGGTCAGGAACATTCCTCAAAACCATCGACGGAGGATCTTCATGGACCCCGATCACCCTTCCCGTTACCCAAAGCATGACTTCCATGCATGCTTTTAACCTGGATAGCATTATCATCACGGGTTTTAGCGCACATGTATATAAGACAGCCGACGGTGGCCTGAACTGGAATCGCATCACCATGCCGCCCGGCATCCGGAATAATTCCTTCAGGAAGATCCGGTTTCTGAATGATTCCATCGGGTGGATGGTGGGTGAACAGGGAGCCCTGTTAAAGACAAAGGATGGCGGAAATACCTGGTCACTGCTGCCAACAAATGTTGCACATGATCTGCTGGCCTTTTCCTTCACCGATGAGAAGCATGGCTGGGCAGCCGGCCTCGGAGGCACCATTATCAAAACCATTGATGGCGGCGGCATTTCATCGGTGGAATCCCCAAAAATCAGCAAATCCGGATTTCAGATGGCTCAGAATTACCCGAATCCCTTTAAGCAGACCACCACAATAAGGTTTTACCTGCCAAAAACATCTACCGTAAAACTGGAGATTTTTAACGTAACCGGATCAAAAATTGCAACCCTGCTGGAAACGGGGAAAGATGCCGGCGAACATCAGGTAACTTTCGATGGCAGTGGATTGCCTGATGGCATTTACTTTTGCCGGTACTCCTGGGGCCAAGCGGAAGGCGTTTCTATCCGTCTGCTGAA
>CAYWHP010000253.1:0-3566 GCA_964457845.1 uncultured Porphyromonadaceae bacterium
CATGTCGGCCGGCAGGTCGCCGATCTCGTCAAGGAAGAGTGTTCCGCCGTCGGATTCTTCTACTTTCCCTCTCCGGTCGCCGGTGGCTCCCGTGAAAGCCCCCTTGAGGTAGCCAAAAAGCTCACTCTCAAGCAGCGTGTCGGGTAATGACGAACAGTTAATGGTTACAAATGGCTTACCAGCCCTGGGACTTTCATTATGTATCGCATTGGCGAACAAATCTTTGCCCGTTCCGCTCTCTCCGAGCAACAGTATGGTGGTTGCATCCGTGGAGGCAATCTTCCGGGATAGCTGGACGATCTGCCGGAACAGCGGCGATTCCCCGACAATATGGTCGAACGTTATGACATCCTTTTTCTGGCGCCTGAGCAGCTGGACCTCCTTCTGAAGATTCAGCCTCGACTTGATGCCCTCCATCACCAGGTCAACCTCTTCAAAGGTGAAAGGCTTGTTAACATATTCAGCTGCTCCGGCCTTCATCGCCCGCACAGCGGTTTCGATGGATCCGTATGCCGTCATAAAAACGATCACCGACTCCTCATCCATCGCTTTCAACTTAGGGATAACATCGAGCCCCTCAATACCGGGCAGCTTGTTGTCGACAAAAACAACCTCCGGACCAATTTTCTCAAAAGCCCTGAACCCTTCTTCACCCGACTCTTCAGCATGAACGGCATACCCTTTTGATGCCAGGTGCTTCTGGAGCGACCATCGGATCAGCTTTTCGTCTTCAATGATAAGTATCTTCAGCTGTTTCATGTAAATACCGGTTCGAGGCCGCTAAGGTAACTGTTTAACCGGGAGCCAGATGTAAAATACACATCCGCCCTCCTTGTTGTTTTCGTACCAGATCTCCCCCTGGTGTTTATCGATGATATCCTTCGAGATGGCGAGCCCCAGTCCGGTTCCCTTCGTCCGTGTTGTAAAAAAGGGTTTGAAGATATCCCGGCCAACCGATTCCGGAATACCGGGCCCGGTATCTGATACGGATATAACCACCCTGCTGCGCAGTTGGTCATAGCGGGTCCTGAAGGTAATGGTCCCGCTTCCGGGAAGCGATTCAACAGCATTGAAACTGAGATTCATGAGTACGTTCTCAATAAGCTCCCTGTCGAATGGAAGAACCGGGGTTTCCGGCTGTAAAACCATGTTGAACCGGATCTCCTTGTCATGGGCCTGATTTTGCAGAAAAAACACCAGCGACTTGATTACAAGATTGATATCGGCCGGCTCAGGCTGAATATCCTTCGACCGTGAGAACCGGAGCAGGTTGGATATGGCCTGGTTAACCCGGTTGGCCTGCCGTTGGATCTCCTCCAGGATCGGAATGTTTTCCGAATCCTTCATGTCCGACATGATGATCTCGAGTGCGCGTGAAATACCGGTCACCGGGTTGCGGATCTCATGAGCTATCCGTGCCGACATCTCACCGATTGTGGCCAGGTTTTGGGAACTCCTGAGCTCCTTTTGATGGTATTGCTGCAATTCGCGCTGTGTCTTCTCAAACGTACTGACCATCTCGTTGAAGTCCCTGCCCAAACTACCCAGCTCCTGTACTTCCGGAATTGAAAGGCGCATGTCGAGATTGCCCTTGTTGATGAGCCGGATGGTCGACCTGAATTGGTTGAGCGACTTCCGTATGTACTTCACGTGCAGAATCCCCACAAGGATAAAGATTCCGAACAGGATAAAGAGTGTATAATAAATCCCGAACCGCCTGGTGAGCTGCAAAACGCTCTGGTTTCCCGTGTTAGCAAGGTCCATCACGATGATGCCGAGGTTCTTCTGTTCCGGGGCATGGCAGGCATAACAAGCCGGGGCATTGCGCATGTTGATGAACACCCGGTAAAACGGCTTTTGCGAATTCTCATACGATTTGATCAGGATATCTTGCCCGCTGGTAAAAAGGTCACGGAATTCGCTGGTGTCGCCTATCAGGGAGGCATGATCGGGCGGGTGTACAACCTTCAGATCAGGATGAACAATGTAGGTTTCGAGAACATTGGGATCGCGTTCAAAACTTTCCAGCATCGATTTTATGATCTTGCCGTCATGATGGCTGATCGTGAAATAATATTGATCCCGCAGGAGGCTCATCTGTTGAAAATACTGCTCGGTATTCCTGGCCAGCTTCTGCTTCAGGAAAATATTGAAGACGGCAAACGAAATAACAGAGAAGAGGGTCACCATAAAAATGATGGTGGCTATTATAATCACCCTGAAGCTGTAACGTTTCATGCAGGTTGCTGTAATTGGTTAATTAATAGTCCCATCCGTCATGATCTTCACCATGGCAGGTAAGATAGCACCTGCCGGTCCGACTACCCGTGTCCTCAAACCGTATCGCCCCGTTGCCCGGACTGGCTGTTACTTTGGCCAGGTTAAAATTAATCAGGTTGGAATTATTTGCGGTTGTTCCCTGGGTGCTGCTGATGCCATGCGGATCATGGCAGGTATTGCATGGCGTGTTTTTGTCGGCGACGTGCTTGAAATGATACCGGAAGTTGCCGGAATTGCTTGTGGATTCATTGGTGAAATAAGCCTGATTATGGCAGGTAAAGCAAAGCGCATAGGAAGTTACCTCGCTTTGAGAATTCGGATCGGTTGTTATGTACTGCTTCTTCAGGATATGTGCAAAAGTTGACCCATGAGGCCCTGCTGTTCCGGTGGCGTCGTTGTTGCCGTGACAGTCGCCGCAATACATCCGGCTGCTGGTCGACCATGGAGCGATCAGGCTGGGCACGCTGGTGTTTATACCCTGGGTGGCAACCGCATGATACGATGGATTTCCGGGAGCAAATTCCAGCATCGTATTATTCTGGCTGATCACCCGGTTGGTGGGCGATACCGGGGCACCCGGAGTGCCGGCGTGACAGCGGTAGCAGATTTCGTACTCGTTGGCTGCGCTGGCTATTTGCGCACCCGCCTGGGTCACCCCCTTAACACCCTGAATAAACCCGTTTACAGCCGGAGCTGAAGCCGCCTGGTTTCTGGCTTCATGCGGGTTGTGGCAATCCGAGCACTCCACGTGCAAATTGCTGACGAGCGACGATTCATTTGGGTCATGAACACCATTATACCCGGCAACATTGTGGCGGTAAGTCTTCGCCATCTGCGTGGCCAGGTTCTTGGTGGCACCGTTTCCGTTGTGACAATCCATGCAATTGGCTTCTTCCAGCGAGCTTTTCATTAACAGGGTATTGCTCCCCGAATTATGCGACTGATGGCAACTGGCGCAGCCATTCTCGGCGACGGTCGTATAGGGCGAATTGGGCCATGGGTCGGGCGCTGTTCCATTCCAGGTTTTTGTGGAGGTATTGTGGCTGCCGGTGGCCCAGTTGTTTCGGGTGTGGCAGCTGTTGCAGAGAACCGAATTCCGGGTGGATGCAACCAAAAATTTAGTATTCAGATCAATATGTGGATCATGGCAGGAAGTGCATTGCATCTCCCCGTTCTGGAGGGCAACGGGTGCAACAATAGCCTGCGGATCCTTGAGTTCCTTGTCACTGGAAGCTATAGCGGCGGTATACAGGAAAGATACCGGATGATCATTGCGAAGGTCACTG
>CAYWHP010000254.1:0-3529 GCA_964457845.1 uncultured Porphyromonadaceae bacterium
TCTCCGGTAACAATCCATTCCGGTGCTCCACCCGTTTTCACACTCACAAAATTGACCAGGGTATCTTTATCGAACAAAATGATCGCATCGGAGGGTGGAGCTCCATTTTGTCCAGGGGTCACAATCGAAGGCTCGATTAAGTCGGGATACCATTTCCTGACCATGCTTTTCTCTTCATTAGTTAACAGGCTGATATCAATGGGCTTATCCTGCTCCCGGACTCCCTTTTGGTTCAGGCGGTTCATGAGGCTCCAGTTCCGGCTATGCTGGCCGGGCTCAGGATCAGCAGGTTCCCGGGCTTCAAGATCGTAACGGGTAAAGTCGATCAGCTTGCCGGATTCATTTTTTTGCCAATCCCGCAATATCGCCATCCGGAAATCTTTGTTCATGAACCACTGGATCTCCAGTTCAGGCTCAGATCCGCAAATACCGGTGCCCCTTTGGACAAACTGATAGTTCAGTTTATCATTGTTCTTGTACTGCTCACGCCAGAGCATACCAAATTCACCCTGTGTAATGCACTGTGCGTCAGGCCAGCGCTTCCTCATCTCACTGAACCAGATCAGCATGCCTTCCATTCCGTTGCGACCTTTGTATCCATATACTTTGCGCCCTTCAACCAGGCACAATTCCCAGGCACAGGTTACCCAGGCAAAACCATTCAATTTGAAACCCTCGTCGAAGTGAGTAGCTGTAACGGCAAGCATTTCCTGAGTACCCATCTCGGTCCCCAAACTGATTACTGTTTCTATCGGGCCTACCCCCTGCCGGCTGCCACACCATCTTCCATCAATCATCCTGCCTCCGGCATATCTTGCAGTCATGAAATCCATAGTCCAGCCATCGAGATTCACACAATCGATCAGGTCATCCTTACCCTGGGCAGGTTTTAAGAAATGTTCCTTTGACGGGTAGTAAGGATAGACTATCGATCCGTCACCATCCCCGTTGTCAATGGCATACTGGCTCCAGATATTGCCCTGGCAAACGTGGATCCCTTCCACATCGGCCAGATACCGGAGGTTTTCAGCAGCAAGATAACCGGCTACAACACTCAATGGGCGGTAACCCCCGCCTACCATATCCGAAACCATCTGCAATCCGTCGTGCAGGTCGCGGTTAACCTGCTCACGGGAATTATACATATTGGCAAAATAGCCGCCCGGAATAAAGGTAATCTCATCGCCATACTTTTCATGATAGGAGACAATCAGCTTCTTCAGATCACGATAGGCAGGACGTTCATCCTTCAGGGCCAACCAGCTGAAGGCCCAGGTAATGCGCGCGCCGGGCCAGCCCTTTTCTACCGTTTCCCTGAAAACACGGGCCTCTGCCGGAGAGTGAATACTTGACTCATCTTCACCGTTGCTTACATCGCGTGAGGTTTCGATCTGATTTACCCGCACAACCGTATTAAAAGTAAAAAACCGGTTGCCCAGCAACTTGCTTTTTGTTACTTCCTGAGCAGAAAGAGGTTGTACCGTTACCATGGAAAAGCAGGTAAGGATCAGGATTGCTAAAACAGAAGGTTTAATCGCTTGCATATCGATCTTTATAATTTGATAGTTAAGGTTTATCTCTGTGATGTTGTGATTGGTGTTACTTCCAGCTTCCACAAATCGATTGCTTCTTTCATTTTTCCTGCGCGCCCCGGGTGCTTGTCTGCAATGTTTGTGGTTTCCCTGATATCCTGACTCAAATCGTACAACTCAACAGAATCGCCTTTTGTCAGCATTTTCCAATTGCCATCACGCATGGCTGTGCCTAATTTTGGCTCATAACCGAAAAACAGCTGTCGATCAGGGAGGTCAGACTGTTTGAGCAGGTGATCACCAAGACTGATGCCGTCAAGTTCGCGTTGTTCCGGAATGCTGATCCCGGTGATATCCAGGATGGTAGGCAGAAGATCCATGCCGGCGATCAGTTCATCGGAGGTCCACCCCGCCCTGATATGCCCGGGCCATCTCGCTATGGCGGGTACGCGGTGCCCGCCCTCGTAATTGCTGAATTTACCTCCGCGGTATGGCCTTTCTTTTGGACTCATCCTCACATCACCGTTGTCGGAGAAGAAGAATATGAAAGTATTCTCCTCCAGATTACATTCTTTCAAAGCATCCAGGAGCATCCCCACGTTCCGGTCCAGATCCTCGAGCATCACCTTGTACCTGGCCTGCGCTATTTCTCCTTTAAGGGGTATGTCCCTGCCACGGGTCCCGGGCGTATCGGAAGGAATCTGGTAGTAATTGTGTACGGCCTGGTGCGCGACGTACAGGAAGAACGGATTATCCCGGTTGCGTTTAATGAAGTCTATCGATTTTTCAGTGATAATGTGCGTTGAATACCCAACCTGTTCCTTTTTCCCAGTACCATCATACCAATCCTTATGCTTTAGGTAATCGCATCCTCCCGGCAGGAACCCGACAAACTCGTCGAAGCCGAATTTGGTCGGATTGTTCTCCGGTTCTCCACCCAAATGCCATTTACCAAAAAGTGCAGTCCTGTAGCCGCTTTCCTTCATGAGCCGTGGAATGGTAAGTTCGGTTGAATCCAGTCCCGGGGTTTCCAGATGGCTGGCAATCACATCAACGATCCCCACGCGTTGCTGATACCGGCCCGTCATGAGGGCGGCGCGGGTAGGACTGCAAACGGAGCCGTTGGAGTGGAAGTCCCTGAACCAAACGCCCTCCCGCGCCATCTGGTCCAGTCTGGGTGTTTTAATCCAGCCGTTATAAAGGCTCATGTCGCCACAACCCAGATCATCCGCCAGGATAATTATTACGTTTGGCTCCTCTTCATTTCCGCTTTTCAAGGCACAGGAACTAAGAATCAACCCCGGCAGGAGAAATATCAGTCCCGCAGGCCATGGATTGGATGTATCGATTATTCTTTTCATCCTTTTGTGCATCAGGTTAATAACTCACTCCCGAAATCCATTTCCGGTAAAGGTATTCCTCAAGTCCCTCCCTTTCCTTTTTGGTCAGTCTGGAGTTAAAGACAAGTACTTCCGTTAACTCGCCCTCCCAGTGACCATCGGTAATCTTAAAGGGTTTATCAATCACTTCTGCAAACTCATACGTGGCAATGTAGAAGTCCTTCGGCATAGCGGTTTCACGGGGATTCACCTTCTCTCCGTTAATCCAGACATTCCCATTCAGGGTGGATGGAGAAATGGTATCGTTAAAAAGCTTCCCGCCATACGCTCCAATACCAATCAAACGATTAAATTCCCTCCATGGAGCCGTTCCTTTTGAAGCAAAATCGCTCTCTTTCCTTACCATGATGATGGTCTGATAGTTAGTAACCGGGGCACTCATTCCCTGAATCCATATGGTTTTCCAGCTCAATACGGGTTTGCCATTCTGCTTGTTGGGGAAATAATTGAAAAAATGAAAGTCGGTATCGCCAACCTTACTTTTCCCCCCGTTTGCCGATCCCCTTCTGAAAAGCTTTCCGTCCGGGTTTCCGTCAGCATTGAGATCCTCAGCGTCCAGCCACATCTGAAGTTCAGAACTCTTGATATCCCCGGGGA
>CAYWHP010000255.1:0-3528 GCA_964457845.1 uncultured Porphyromonadaceae bacterium
CAGAAACCTGTTGCTGCACTTCGGCTCCGTCGACTGGCAGGCAGACGTATTCCTGAACGGAACGAAGGTGGCCGAACACAAAGGCGGATACGACCCGTTCAGTGTGGATATCTCCGGCGCCCTGCGCCCGGAAAGGGAACAGGAGCTGGTCGTCCGCGTGTGGGACCCCACCGATCTGGGTCGGAAGGATACCGCGCGCGCACCCAGGCAGGCGAGCGGCAAGCAGCGGTCGGTACCCTACGGAACAGAGTACTCGCAGGCCAGCGGAATCTGGAAAACGGTCTGGCTGGAGCCCGTGCCCGCGGCCAGTATTGAAAAGTACGCAGTGGTCGCGGATATCGACAGGCAGGAACTGTCTGTCACTGTTTCAACGACCGGGACAGATGAAACGTGGACGCTGGAGGCGGTGGCCTTTGATCAGGGAAAGGAAGTCGCCCGTAGTTCCGGAAATCCATCAGCCAAATTGACGCTGAAGCTTCCCGGCTGCAGGCTCTGGTGGCCCGATGACCCCTTCCTGTATGATCTGAAAATAACTTTGCTGCGAGGGACTAAAAAGACCGATGAAGTAACCGGTTATTTCGGGATGCGGAAGATCTCGGTCGGAAAGGACGACCAACAGGCCAGCCGTATCTTTCTGAACAACAAGATTGTATTCCAGAACGGCCTCCTCGACCAGGGCTACTGGCCCGATGGGATCTACACGGCCCCGACCGATTCGGCACTGCGGTTCGACATCGACCTGATGAAGAAGCTCGGATTCAACGTGTCGCGTAAACACGGCAAGGTGGAGCCCGACCGGTGGTACTGGTGGTGCGACAAACTCGGGCTGATGGTATGGCAGGACATGGTTCCCAAGTTCCCTGCCGCCTGTTACGGACCCAATGAACTTTACACCTCCCCGGAGGATGCCCGGCAGTTCGAGCTCGAGATGCAGCAGATGATCGACGGGCTGGGAAATCATCCCAGCGTGATCGTATGGACCATTTTCAACGAAACCTGGGGGCAGTACGATACCAAAAGGCTTACGAAATGGGTGAAGGAGCTCGATCCGTCGCGGCTGGTGAACAGCGCCAGCGGCTGCGAGAATTTCGGTGTGGGCGACATCATCGACGGGCACCAGTATCCCGGCCCGGCGCCGGGCCCGACAAATTCATGGCCTTCGGCCGGCCCCGACGAATGGCAGTGGGAGGTAAAGGCCATGCCCGACAGCGTAAGGGCGGCACTTCCCGGGGAATACGGCGGCACCTTCCTTTTCTTCCCGGAAAACTCCTGGAACAAGACCATGCTCGGACTGGAACCGTTCATGGCTGCCGGCTATCCCATGCTCCAAACCCGTGAGGAACTGACAAACAGGCTGCTGGAGATGCTGGAAACCCTCAACGGAATGATCACAGCCAACAGCATCAGCGGAGGGATCTATACCCAGTTCTCGGATGTGGAGGTTGAATGCAACGGCCTGGTAACCTACGACCGGCGGCTGGTCAAGGTCGATTCCGCCCGGATCCGGGAATACATTAGGAAACATTTTGAATAAATTCGGAAAAACACGGCATACAGCATGAAGCGCCTGAACCTGTTGGTCAACTTTATCCCTGCCTGCTGCCTGGCGGCATCGCTGGCCTGTTCGTGCACACCGGAAAAGGATCAGCCGTCCGGGAAATCCATCAACGATTTTACTGCGCTCCGCCAGGAGTTCATCCAGCCATCGGCAGCGTTCGGTACAGTGCCGTTTTTCGTTTGGAACGGCGAAATCTCACGCTCCGACATCGATTCGTATCTTATTGATTTTAAAGAGGCCGGCTGCGGAGGCGTTTTCATTCATGCGCGCCCCGGACTGGTCACCACCTACCTCACACCGGAGTGGTTCGAACTGTTCAGATATGCCGTTCAGAAAGGGAAAGAGCTGGGCATAAATGTCTGGATATATGATGAATACAATTTCCCGAGCGGATTTGCCGGAGGTCATGTGCCGGCCACCATGCCGGAATCGTACAACCAGGGGCAGGGCATCCAGCTGAAGAAGGCGGCTTTGGCGCCCGCCGATACGGCCGGATACTACCTGGTGCTCAGGGAGGCCGGAGGAACATTTGAAGAGGTTACGGACCGGAAAGCGGAGGCCGGCAAAGCGGGCAACTATTATCTGTTTACAAAAGCCTGGTACTCTAAGGGGGAGAACGATTACTACTTTCACGGAAACTGGTACGGCGGGTATACGTATGTCGACCTGCTGGTTCCCGGGGTTACGGAGAAATTCATCCGGGCCAACATGGACGGATATGAAAAGTATGCCGGGGAAGAATTCGGGAAATCGATGCCCGGCATCTTCACCGATGAGCCCCATCTGAACTCGCCCGGCGGAATCCGGTGGACGCCCGACCTGTTTGACGTGTTTGAAAAACAGTGGGGATATAGTTTGAAGATGAACCTGCCGTCGCTGTTTGAAGAGGTTGGCGACTGGAAAAAGGTTCGGCACAACTATGCGCAGACGATCCTGCAGCTGTTCATCGATCGGTGGGCCAAACCGTATTCCGCCTATGCTGCCGGCAAGGGGCTGATGCTCACCGGGCATTACTGGGAGCACGAGTGGCCGAACATCCGGCTGGGGCCCGACAACATGGCCATGTACCCCTGGTTCCAGGTTCCCGGCATCGACTGCCTCTTCAACCAGTTCAACGAAACGGCCACCGATGCCCAGTTCGGGAACGTGCGGAGCGTGAAGGAGCTGGCCAGTGCGGCCAACCAGTACGGGCTGAAGCGGACCCTGTGCGAAACGTACGGCGGCGCCGGCTGGGACCTCACCTTTGCCGACATGAAGCGGCTGGGCGACTGGGAATATGCGCTCGGCGTAAACATGATGAACCAGCACATGTCGCCGGTCACCCTCGAAGGGTACCGGAAATACGACCATCCGCCCTATTTCAGTTACCATGAGCCGTGGTGGAAGGACTACGGGCACCTCAACCGGTATTTCGGCCGGCTTTCGGCCGCACTTTCTTCGGGGAAACAGGTGAACGACATCCTGGTAATCGAGCCCACCACGTCGGCCTGGATGTACGATTCGTACGGAAAGCCGAACCCCCGGACGCAGGAGACAGGCAATTCGTTCCAGGCATTCGTCACCGCGCTGGAGAAGGCACAGGTGGAATATGACCTGGGATCGGAAAACATCCTCCGGGAGAGCGGCAGCGTGAAGAACGGCAAACTGGTGGTGGGGCAGCGGGGCTATTCGAAGGTGATCATTCCGCCCATGACGGAAAACATCAACCGGGTGACGCTTGATCTTCTGAGAGCCTTTGTTTCAAAGGGCGGCAGGCTGTACCTCTATTCCCGGCCCTCCCGGATCGAAGGGGCGGCCGACCCTGCATTTTCGGAGATCGTTGCAGCCGGCGGGGACAGGGTTGTTCAGCCGGGCGACTCCCTGAAATCCGACGATATCCGTCTGTTTACCGGCGATGGCCTGCGAATCGGGCATACAGGCGGCAACCTTTACCACCACCGGCGCATATTGAACGACGGTCAGCTGCTGTT
>CAYWHP010000256.1:0-3482 GCA_964457845.1 uncultured Porphyromonadaceae bacterium
CTTCAGTGTGGGGAGGCGTGCCCCGGCTCCCTAGCCGACTACCGAAGCAACAATCTCGAACGACTCACTGGTAGCGGCCGTCATGGCTTCCACAACAGCCTCAGGCATGCCTGTTGCCATCCCGGAAGTATCCATGAGAGCAATGTAGGTTTTGCCGTCGGCCTTTTCATAAACGGAGATGCGGCAGGGCATCAGGATCGAGAAGATGCGCTCATCGCTCAGTTCCAGCATCCGCCCCGAATATTCCGGCTTGCAGATTTCAACAACCTGAATCGGCCTCACGGTCTTGCCCGATTTGGCAAGCGAATTCTGAAGATTATGATTGGCAGGATTGCCCCACTCGCGCCGGGTTGCCTCGGCGATGAGCTTTTCAACGGTGGTCGGCACGTCGAACGGGCTGACCTTCTCGATTAAGAACTGTTTCATTTGTATGTGGTGTTAGGTTATCGTCATTTTTAATGGTCTTCCTGCCTTTTTGCCCTACTGCAGCGTTTTGGCAATGGCAATGGCCGCAATCGTCCCATCCGCCACCGCCGTTGTGATCTGCCTGTATTTCTTGCTGATCACGTCACCCACGGCGTAAACATCGGGGATGCTGGTGAGCATATCCTCGCTCGTTTTGATATAGCCCCATTGATCGCGTTCCAGGGTATCCGGGAAGAGGGCGGTATTGGCCTTCATCCCGATGAAGACAAACACGCCGTCGCTGGTAAGTTCAAAACGGCGGCCGCTCTTAAGGTCTTCCACCTCGGTGACCATCTTGTCACCGTCGCGGCGGAAACCGCGCGGCTCGGTTTCGAACAGGGTATTCACCTTTGGATTGGCCAGCAGCTTCTCCTGGGCCTGCTTGTTGGCCGTGAAATGGTCGAACTGGTGCACCATGGTAATCTTCGAAGCGAACTTGCTGATAAAATCGGCCTCCTCAACAGCCGAGTTGCCGCCTCCGATCACCACAACATCCTTATCCACATAGTATTTGGCATCACAGGTGGCGCAATAGGAGATGCCCCTGCCTTTAAGCTCCCTTTCGCCCGGCACGCCCATCAGGTTGGGGGAAGTGCCCGTTGCGATGATGATCTTTTTTGCCCGGATGGTTTCGAACTCATCGATGACCACCTCTTTCTTCTCCAGGTCGACACGCGTAACATCAACGGCCACCTTGTAGGAGGTGCCGCAGAGCTTGGTTTGTTCCGACATGTTGTGGGAGAGCAGGTAACCCGGCTGCGGATCGATAAAACCCGGATAGTTGGATACTTCGTGGGTGGTGGATACGTGTCCGCCCGGGAGGGCTATATCGATTAAAACCGTGTTGATCTTCGACTGGCAGAGATAAAGCCCTGCAGTGAGGCCGCCCGGACCGGCGCCGAGGATCAGCACATCGAATTCCGATACGGCCGGTTTGATTTTCGAACGGATCTCCTCCACTTCCGACGGCTCGAGCATCGCATCGAGGTGCTCGATGATCTCGCTGCGCTTGATCCCGCCGGAGAGCATGCCCGGCAACTGCTTGCCGTGGTCGTAAAAGAGGAGTGTTGGGGAAGATTTAACCCCAAGCTCCTGGGCCAGCTCCCTGTTGCCCTGACGGAATATCTTGATAAACTTGATTTTGTCGCCATACAAGGCGGCAAGCCCTTCAAACTTGGGGGCTACGGCCTCACAGGGCGGGCACTCGGTGGAGTAAAAATCGAGGACCACTTTGCCGGCATTCAGGACTTCGCTGGTGAATTCCGCGGTGCTTATTTCTTTCATGGTTTGGGTGTGTTTGTTAAGTTACGAGTGACATGGAAGAATCGTGATGCGTGACGCGTGACGCGGAAAAATCGTGACGCGTGATGCGTGACGCGGAAGAATCGTGATGCGTGACGCGTGACGCGGAAGAATCGTGATGCGTGACGCGTGACGCGTGACGCGGCGATGTATCTCCAAAGTGCCTCTTATAGTCTCCATGTCTTCCAGTCTTAAAGTCTCATGTCTAATGTCTAATGTCTCATGTCTAATGTCTCATGTCTCATGTCTCATGTCTCATGTCTATCCTCAAGGTATGTTGCAAACCCCAGCTCCATGAGCTCCCTCACGGGCCTGCAGTCTGTTTCGCACACGTTGCCTGTGCGGTTTTTTGCAACGGAGCCGCATCCGCCGCCGCAGGCAAGCTGCAGGGTACATTTGGCGCAGCCGTTGATGGAGGTTACATCCCGGTCCTGCCAGGCGTTGATCTGCTGCTCATTGAGCACGACAGCAGGGAAAAAGGTTCCCAGCGACTCGCCGTCTTTACCAACCGTTGCCGTGCACGAGTAGATATGGCCGGTATAGTCGAATGCCCATTCGGTTTTGCAGGCGGGGCAGCTGTCGAACAGCGGACCGGGCAGCTCACCGTTTTCGGCCAGGAATTTCGAAACCGAGAAGGCCGGTTTGTAGAATTCCAGGATGTGCGGATGCATGGTAATCAGGCTGTGGATCGACTCGTAAAGGGCGATGCGGCTAAAGAGGCGGTTTGGTGCTGCCTGGCAGTGATGCAGTTCGTAGTTGCGGCCAAGCTGTGTTTTGAACAGCGGGTGGCCGGTCCAGCCCCGGTCGATGGCAAAACGGGCAAGATCAGGCAAACTGCTGATATTGTCGCGGTCGATCACCATACGGAGGTTAACGGGAATCTCGCCGGCCAGGCAGGCATCGATACCGGCAACCACCTTTTCGAAAGTGGGACCGCCGCCCTTGAGGAACCGCCGGGCATCGTGCACCGGACCGACTCCGTCGAGCGTTACCTGAACCTCCCGGATACGGGCACCACTGAGAACATCCATGTATTCGGGGAGCGTGTAGCCGTTCGTCACGAAACACACCTCGAGGTTCATTGCATTGGCCTGATAGAGGAAGTAGGTAATCAGCTCTTTCTGCTTCACCGATCCGAGAAGCGGTTCGCCGCCAAAAACGGTAAGGTACTTGCTGCGGCCGGCAAACTCCTTCTCAACGTAGGCAAAAAAGGCATCGATCACCTCATAGGAGAGCTGTGCATGCTGACTGGCATATTCATCCTGATAGCAGTAGGTGCAGGCGAAATTGCAGCTGTAGTTGGGCACGAAAAAGATCTGCACCTCATCCGTTTCACGGGAATCCATGAAATCCAGGTACTTCGCGCGATAAAGCTGCTGCTCTTCACGCTCATCGAGCAGATATCCCTTTGACTCCAGTTCGGCGATAAAATCGCGGTTACCCTCACCTGTGGCAGCGTATTTCTCCACCTGGGCATATTCCTCCGGTGCAAGGAGATCCGCGGCGCCGGTGAGCAGGTTCACAATAAACCCGCTATCGGATCCAGCAATGCGGGTATAGATGGTATGGGAGGAGAACTTCATTCTGCCTGTTGGGTATTAATCGTGGCAGCCGGCCACGATTTTGGAAGTTTTGGCACAGCACTGGGCAACTTTTTTGGCCGGTGCATTTTCGGTTTTCTCTGCCTGTTCGGGCTTTGCGGCTTTGCGTTTAAT
>CAYWHP010000257.1:0-3359 GCA_964457845.1 uncultured Porphyromonadaceae bacterium
CACAATTCCCCCACCGTTTTCCCGTTAACACAACATCCCCCGCATCAGGGCCGATCACGTTAACCCAATCATCATGAGCACCAAACCGTTTTTATCCATTCTGCTGCTCGCCCTGACCCAAACCGGCTTCGGGCAGGTCACCCCGAACGACCTTTTCGGCAGGATCAACACCGTCGTCTCCGCCGTCCCGTTCCTCACGATCCCGGTGAACCCCTCGCTTAACGGAGTGATCTCCGCAGTGCCCGACGGCACCGCCGGGCCGGTTATTTACGGCAACCCGGGCGTGGCCGCCCTGGATGCCTCCAAAGAACGGGCAACTCTCGATTTCGTGCCCTGGATGAGAGCCTACGTATCGGATATGTTCCTTGCAGGCGTCGGGGGTACCTACCGGATCAATGAGAAACACTCCGTCGGGGCCAGCTTCCGCTATTTTTCGCTGGGCAGCATGACCGCCACCGTTCGCGGCGTCACCATGCAATTCCATCCGTATGAATCGGCGGCAACCCTGTTCTATACCTGGAACCTCGATAAATATACCGGGCTTGGAGCGGGAATCCGTTATATAAACAGCAACCTAACAGGTGGTTATTATGTGGGGGGAATCGAGTCCCACCCGGGAAAATCCATAGCCATTGACCTCGGCTTTGCCAAACAGATTCCCGGCAACAATGGCGGGGTGGATCATTTCGTTGGGGCCTATCTGAATAATCTGGGCACCAAAATCAGCTACACCCAAAACTCCGACAGGCAGTTTATCCCCACAACCCTGACTGCCGGCTACGGTTTCAGGCTCAACATCAGCGGGCAGCAGAGCCTGATGGTTTCGTACGAATGTGCCAAGCTGCTGATTCCAACGCCGCCACTGTACTATACTGATTCCATCGACGGTAACCACGATCCGGTGATCGAGGCCGGATACGACCCGAATGTGGGGGTGTTCCGCGGACTCGTGCAATCGTTCTACGATGCCCCCGGCGGTTTCAGCGAGGAGATCGCCGAGATCACTCATGCACTGGGAATCGTGTACCGGTTACGTTTCCTTTCCGCAGGCGCCGGATACCACTACGAGTCTGCCACCAAAGGGAACCGGCAATTCTTCACCGCGGGCTTGTCGGGGAATTTCAAGGTCGGCAAATCGGCTACCCCGCATATCCGGTTCACCATCTCCGCCAAACTGCCGGTTCATCAGAATACGTATAACCGGAACTCCGTTCAGGCGGGGGTGAGTTTTTCCATTTGAGAGAGAGGACGCTTGCTCCCCTCCCCGGGGGACCCCACCTGGGGCCCCCCCCTGGGGCTGGGACAAAACCCCCACACTAAAGTGCGGGGTTAATGATGTCTTCGGGGATGCCGGACCGGCCCCCAGACTGAAGTCTGGGGATAATGATGTCTTCGTGGTTAGTGTTCCTTAATAGCGTGTAATGCTGATTCGGAGAGTTCATTAACCCCGCACTTTAGTGTGGGGGTCGTCGACGATGTCGGGGGCTCGTTGACCATGCCGGTATGGTCGAATATAAACGTAACACCATTTTCACTATCTTTGATTGTGCCCCCAGCATAACCAAAGATTCCAATGACCCATCCCACCGATTTCCGGAAAGGGTACCGCATCATTCACCGTCTAACCAGGCTGTCAATGGCAGTGCTGCTCATGGCGCTCGCCGCCTGCACCTCCGAAATCGACCTTATCTATGAATCGCCCGGCCGGCCGGTGGTGTACTGCCTGCTCAACCCGCTCGACAGCATTCAGTACCTGCGCGTGAGCCGCTCGTTCATTGTGCGCGGCAACCCCGACGGGCAGGCGATCAGCCCCGACAGCCTGGTGATTAGGGAGGATTTCTACGCCTACCTGGAGTGTGAAAAACCCGATGGCACCCGTGAGATCAGCTATTTCACCCTTTCTGATATCAGCCGGCGCGACAGCGGCCTCTTTCCGCATGAGGGGCTGGTGGTGTTCGAAACCCGTTTTCCGGTGGAGGGGGGCAAAACATACGGACTTTACGTGAACTTCCCCGGCATCCCGAAAATCGTGGCCGGCTCGGTGACGGCCGTGAAACCCGTTGAGATCCTCGATCCGGTCCCGATACCGGGCCGCGAGCTCACACTGTTGCCCGACCAGGGCTGCCTCCTCCGCTGGAGCAGCTCCATCCCGTTTGCCGTGTACCAGCCGGTGATCCGCCTCATCTGGCTCGAGGGCGACAAAAACTTCCAGGTGCGCAAACAGCTCGATCTGCCGCAAAACCTCTACTACGGCGACGTTGAAAGTGAGCTCCTCACCACCTGGCTCAACGGCGCCAGCTTCATCGCCGACATCGCGGCCGGCCTCGCCCCGCCCGATTCCGGCATGCGCCGCAAGATCATCGGCTTCGACCTCCTCATGACCACCGGCGGCCCCGAGCTTTCAGCCTTCTCCCGCTCCGGCCAGAACGCCATCAACGCCTTCACCGGTCTGGACGAGTTCTCCAACCTCGACGGCGCTGTGGGCATCTACAGCTCCATCACCCGCGCCGGCTCGTACAACAACCGGTTTTCCGACATCACCATCAACCACCTGGCCGATGGCGCGAAAACAAAACATCTTGGATTCATGCATTTTACGGAGGATTTCCGGCCATGAAGCGATACCTTTTCACTACCGTGCTGCTTGTCGTTTTTATTTTCGCCTGCCGTCCCGTGATCGACGACGATGACCCGCCGGTCATCCCGTCGGCGTACGGCTCGCTGGAGTTCCGGTTCATCATGCCGGCGTACAAAATCCCGAAGGAGGGGATGCACCGCGTTACGCTCGGGTTTGCGTATTCGGTGGATTCGCTCTACCGCGGCGAATTTTTCAAGAAGGTGAATGTGTCGGATTACCAGGAGGTTTACAATGTGCTCCTCCTGCCCGACGAATACTATTACGATGCCGTGATCACCTGTTCGTGCGGCGGCGACACCTGCCTCAACGGCTCGTTTCCAAATGGACGCTACGGCATGAAGCACAATTTCGACAAGTTCGCCGTGGTGCAACAGCAGAATACGATTGTTGAAACCCATTTTGAATAAAACGACATGAAAGCGCGTGGTTGGATGCCGCTTCTCCTTATAGCCGTAACCGGCTGTGATATAAAGGATCACGGTACGACACCTCCTGTCGCCTCATTCAGCATCACCCCGGAGGCTGGCGCCACCACCGACACCTTCCGTTTCGATGCGGGCCCCACCGAAACCGGCGGCGCACGCACGAAGGCCTACTACCGCTGGGACTGGAACCACGACGGCACCTGGGACAGCGAATACTCACAGATCCCCGTCACTCCGCACCGCTTTTACAAGCCGGGAACATACCGGCCCCTGCTGGGAATCCTCAATTCGGAGGG
>CAYWHP010000258.1:0-3308 GCA_964457845.1 uncultured Porphyromonadaceae bacterium
GCTTGCGGAGCAGCGGCAGGTCCTGGTTAAAGCCATCCAGCATCAGCACGCACAGGTTGCGCAGTGTCGGCTTGAATTCCTTCATGTACTTGACCAGGAAAAGGGTCTTCAGCAGGCGTATGGCGAATGGGCTTTCCAGATGTTTCTCGGACTGCAGAATGGCCCGCTGAATGTTGGATTTCAGAGCCGTGCGAATTCCTTCGAACATCTGGTCAAAGGTCGAAAGCTGCCCGATCTTGTGGTTGCCGATTTGAATGGCCACTTGCTGAAATACGCCGAGCATCGAGCGCTCGCCGACCGAGCTGTGTTTTCCCTCGAACGCATTATGCTGTGACAGGTTCTGAATCGCGGACTGAAACATAGCGAACTGGTAAGGGATAAACGGATAGCTGTGGATGAAGTGATCCCGGTCCACAAAATTGCGGTAAGTCTGGGAGCCGTCCGCAAAGTCAAAAAGGGTCTTAAAATTGTTCACTTCGGTATGATAGACGTCGGACAGCAGCCGGACCCCGTCGTCGTTTTTCATGAGCAGGCGTTTTTGAATCACTTCGGCGACATCGGCGCTGGTAAGCTTCATCCGGTTGGCAAAACGGGCCTGAATCTTGGAAAAATCGTTGCTCTGCTGGCGGCTCATTTCGCCAACGACCAGGTTCATGTCTTCCTGGGCGGTAACAATGATCCAGGCACGGCCACGGCATTTGGTGGCAAGGCTTTCGGCGATGGTTTGCAGATTGGTCATCAGCTTCACGTTTTCGGCGATGTACTGCCCAACCTCGTCAACGAAGAAGTTCAGCCGGAAGTCGGGGGATTGCCGGTCTATATAAGCCTTGATCTGTTCGGCGAAGTCCTCGATGGATACCCGATACTGATTTCTGTATTTATCAAGAATCCCCGATGCTGATGTTTCAGGGTCGCCGGTTGCCTTGGCATAGGCTTTTGCGATACTTTGGGACTCCAGAAGCGCTTGCTCTCGCCCCTTTTGCCAGTCCTTTCCGGATATGAGCAGATAGTCAGACTTGAACTGGTCATACAACCCGCGGCTGTCAAGATCGCGTTCAAATTGGGCGATGTGCCCCTGCTTGCCGTAGTAACCGCACATTTCGTCAAACACTTTGACGAATACGGCCAGGAGCGCATCGATCTGAGTTTTGCTGATAACGTCTGCCTTCTGGTCGATGTTGAACAGAATGCTTTTGGAGGGAATGGCGACGGCCCGCTTGAGATCGCCGCGAAGAATCTCGTTGTCCCCGCATTTGGGCAGGAACAGATCAAGCGTCGAAGTGCCGTCTATCTGGCGATTTTCCAGAAGCAGCGCGAGCATCTTCAAAAGGTGCGACTTGCCGGAACCAAAAAAACCGGAAACCCAGACGCCGTTGGCCCCTTCATAATTGTTGTAGGCATCCAGAAATGACTCCAGGCGCTTTTCCACCTCATTGGTCAGCACGTACTCTTCAATTTCAAGACGAAGGCTGGCTTCATCATCGGCTTTGATGACCCCTTCAATCGGGCGGTCAACGGGTTTTAGGAAAATAGATTTCAGGGGGCAGGGAACAGGGTGCAGGGTGCAGGGGGCAGGGGGCAGGAGACAGGGGTTAGGGGGGGGATTAGTCATGGGTAGATTTCCTTTGTCGGAATTTTATGAAGCCGCAGATCATTGCCGAGATTTCTATGGTTTCTTTCAACCATGAATCACCTTTAACTGTGTCGATATAACCGATTTTCATGCCGATATAAACTTGTGTCCTCAGCTCACCACATGAGCCGCGGGCGATCGTACAGAAGCGAATCACCTCATTGTCCGATCCGCGCTCAATGCCTTCAGCGATATTACTTGGTATGGATAGAGATGACCGTGTAATCTGATCTTTAAACCCGTAATCCTTAAGATTTTTCATCGCAAGGTAAATATCCGCACTCAACGCAACCGATCGCCTCCAAACTTCCAAATCCTCAAACCTCATGCCTTATCCCTCCCTGCCCCCTGATACCTGTCCCCTATACCCTGATACCTGTCCCCTGTCCCCTGTACCCTGATACCTGTACCCTGATACCTGTACCCTGATACCTGCCCCCTTTTCTCTCATTCACAGTGATAGATGTTGAATGCCCGGTAATACTTGTCGTCATGCAGTTTTCCGAAAAGATCCAGCGATGCGCCGGATTCCAGGGAGTGCGTGTAGTCCCCCGGAAAGAACATGACGGTTGGCTTTTCCTTTGCCGTGCTTTGCAGGTTGTTCAGTACATTGTGGGATCGGATATAGGGGAAAACTTCCCCGACACCGGATAGGAAGAGAACATCAAATTGTGCGTTCGCCAGCTTGGCGGCCATGGCAGGCACCAGGTGTGCTTCGGGATCCAACACTCCCTGAAGCAATTCCTTGAGCTGATCCTTGGACACGGAGGCTTCCATTTCAAGGACCTGCTCCCAGATGCCCCTGGCATTGAGAATCTCGATGGATAGATCGTAGAGATTTATTTCCAGTACCCGGACACCGGTTTGAGAGAGTTGGTTGACGAGCTGCCGTTGAAGCCGCTCCATCTGGATGGCCTCTTCCGGTTTATATGGGCAGATAAAGAAAGGAACTTCGTTTCCGAGCCCTTGCTTCAGGAGAAATCGCTGACCGGAAATCACAGAGAGAAGGTGCTGAAATCGGACTTGAACAGGTTGATTGATGATATCCGGAATCATGGCAGCCACTTCAATTCGGAATCAAAAACAGGAAAGAATTGTATATTTTGAGGATTGCTGTGAAGAATTGTTTCAAGAAGCCGGGAACTTAACAAGGCGGCTTGAATCATGTTATTGGAAGTCAGGAGGCCGGCTTCCCGCAGAATCTTGAAGAGAACCTGGGGCAGTTTATTCCTGGTAGCCGGCCGGATAGCATCCATCTCGGGATGCCACTCCGCTTTACGGTTAAAAAAGGAATCAAAGTCTTCGTAAAGGATATCCGGTTTCAGGCCGATATAATTTTCCCGAACCACTTCGACCGCAAAATCGGCAATGAATTGATACCGCCGGCAAATCGCAATCCACAAAATATATCCCTGTTCCTGAACGCTGCCACGAACCAGCAAGTCGATTTCGTGGGGTCCCAGGGTTTTCAGCCGGGAAATGATCTCGCGACAGACGCGTTTCAAGGTATTTAATGTTCTGGTCTGCAGCAGGTTGTCCGAGATAATCTTTTCTCGAACGGTCTTCCAGTTGCCAAGCGCAATGAACAATGCAGCCGTTTCCACCGATGCTTGGTGGAAAAGACTTCCGGTTGTAAATGACAGGCTGTATCTTTCGGATTTCATTGCTGAAGGTT
>CAYWHP010000259.1:0-3308 GCA_964457845.1 uncultured Porphyromonadaceae bacterium
GGGGGAGGTCATCGGTGCTGGGGCGGGGGGAGGTCGTCTGCGGGGGGAGGTCGGCTGCAGGGGGAGGTTATCGGTCCTGGGGGTGGTGATCGGTCCAGGGGGGGGGAGCTCATTCCAGCGCGCCAACTATCTTATTATAAAGCGTCTGCGGTTCAAACGGCTTCGTAACGTAATCATTCATCCCCGCATCCAGGCACTCCTGAACCCTTTCGATGACCGCGTCGGCGGTAAGGGCGATGATGGGGATTTTTAATCCCATGACCTGACGGATATGCCGGGTGGCCTCGATACCGTCCATTTCGGGCATCTGTTTGTCCATCAGGATGATGTCGAACTTATCTGTTGCCAGGAGTTCAACAGCCTTTTTCCCGTTGCGAGCCTGATAAACAACCATGTTCCATTTCTTCAGGATGGATTTGGCCACAAACTGGTTCATCTCGTTATCTTCCACCACCAGCACCCGTTTTCCCCTTAACCGTTCCGTATCGATTCTTGTCTCCTGTCTTCCGTCTTCTGTCTCTCTGTCTTGCGCGATTGGAAACGTAAGGGTGAAGTGAAAAGTGCTTCCCACATTTTTAGTGCTCTCCACCACCAGTGTTCCACCCATCAGTTCCACGAGCTGCCGGCTGATCGACAGGCCGAGGCCTGTACCGCCGTACTTGCGGGTGGTGCCGGAATCCTCCTGTTCATAGCTTTCGAATATCCTGTCCAGCCTCAACTCGTCGATGCCAATGCCTGTATCGCTGACGGAGAAACGGATGGTGTTCGTGAGGCTGTCGGCTGAAAGGAGGGTGCTCCTGAACTCAACGTGCCCGTGATCGGTAAACTTGATGGCATTGTTGATGAGGTTGAGCAGCACCTGGCCGAGCCGCACCGGGTCGCCGATGAGGACAGGCGCTATGTTGTCGTCGGTTTCGTGCAGGAGAAGCAGTGATTTCTGGCTGGCTTTCATTTCCATGGTGCTGAGGAGGCGGCTCAGTACCTCTTTTCGCGAGAAGGGAATTCTCTCCACAGTCATCAGGCCCGCCTCGATTTTCGAAAAATCGAGAATGTCGTTAATGATTGCGAGGAGCGTTTCCGATGAGCTGATCAGCCTGTTGTGAAGGTCTTCCTGCTCAGGCAGGTGAGGGGCTTCAGCAAGCAGCCGCACGATGCCGTGAACCGCATTCATAGGCGTGCGGATCTCATGGCTCATGTTGGCCAGGAAAGCACTTTTGGCGCGGTTGGCATCTTCGGCTGTGGCACGTGCGGATTGGAGCAGCTGTTCGCTCAGCTTTCGCTGGGTGATATCGCGGTATTGCCAGAGGTTCCCCAGAAATTGGCCATCAGAGAAGATGGGAACATAATCGCGTTCGAAAAAGCGTCCGTCGGCCAGTGCAAGCTCCTCATTGATCCGGATTTCCCGTTTTATCAATAGCTCATCGATTTCGGAAACGAAGCCTTCCGGATCCCGGAACATACTTTTGGATTGTTGGGCCGATTGGGAGCAGTCGGTTCCGGTGATTAGCGAAGGGTCAGCGGGTATCGAGAACATCTGGCAAAAAGGCCTGTTTATCAGTGCGATTCTGCGGTTTTCATCTTCAACCAGGATGCCGTCGATCATATTGCTGATCAGGGCGGAGAGCCTCGAGGTGATTGCTTCCAGCCTGGTCTTGGATCCCTTCTCGACGGAAATGTCCCTCACGAAGGCGCAAAAAATCTGTGAATTCCCTTCCTGGATCGGGATTACGGTGAGTTCCACCGGAAATTCCTCCCCGCTTCGGCGCCTGCCCGTGATTTCGATCCGCTTATTAAGGATATGCGGAACGCCGGTGGTGAGGTAACGCTTCATGCCGGCCATGTGCAGGTCGTTCATCCCGCCGGGCATGATAAAGGCGCCCAGCGGTTTGCCGGTGACCTCCTCCGCCGTGTAACCGAAAATGGTTTCCGACTGCCTGGTCCAGGTGACGACAAGGCCCTGGTCGTTGATTATGATCACCCCGTCGAGGGCCGATTCCAGAATCATCCGGAGCTTTTTTTCGTTTTCGCTGCGCTCCTTCTCGAGCTGTTTTTCGGCCGTGATGTTTTTTTGAAGGGAGATGAAATTAAGCAGTGTGCCGTCCGCATCAAGAACCGGCTGGATGTGAAGGTGTGCCCAGTAAGGGACACCCGGTTTTGTATAATTGATCACATCCAATTCGATTGATCGCCGTTCCAGGATGGCCTCGGCCATTTGCCGTACCGCCCACGGATCGGTTTCAGGACCTTGCAGGATATTTCCCGGCCGTTTTCCGATCATCTCTTCGAGGGAGTAACCGGTTAACTTCACAAATCCCTGGTTTACCCAGGTCACCCGGCCGTCGGGGTCGGTAAGAACGGCTGCCTGGTCGGTTTCGCCGGCGATGAGCGCCATCTGCCGCAATTCGCGCTCAGCCGTTCGCCTGGCGGTGATGTCGCGGCCGTAAAGGAACACATTCCGGATATCCGGAACCGGGATGAGATGAAACAAAAAGGTCTTTTCACCATCAGCGACCTCCGCATCCAACCGCCGGCCCGTTTGAACCACCTTACTGAGCGGCTCCCCGAGTGCTGCACTGATTGGTTCGCCCACCTTGTTCTGCCGGAAGCAGTTGAGTGTAAAGAAGGCCCTGTTAGCCCACAGGAGGGTGCCGTCGTATCCGATTCTCAGAATCGGGTTCGGGTTTTCATCGGGTATTCTTGCCAGGATTTCAAGTTCTTCGGCACGCATGGTAGTCAATTGATTACTGCATGTGCTCCAAAAGTTTGTAAACCAGAATCACCGGCCAGATGATGGCCTTCAGGAATCCGAGGACGCCGGCCCAGAAGGAGGCGGCATGCCCGATGAAAAAGATGGCTGCACCGATCAGCCCGAGGCCGTAAACGGCCCCGCCGGCCTGATTGGCGGCGTTCCTGTTGCGGCTGCCCCTGTTTTCGGAATAATCTTCCATGGTGTTGCTGTTTGAGTGATAGTGAAGTAAAGATAGAATAATTTATTTCGAAGGTAATTCATAATTGTTGCCCTGGTCCACGGGTTTAAACCCGTGGCAAGTAAGGAAAATGGAATTAGTTAATATTTAGCCAGCTCAAGCTGGCGAACAGAAGGGGCGGTAGGGTAAACTTTAGGTATACCTAAAAATTGCGGATCGTAATCCGTAAAAACGAGCTTAATTTGCCGAGTGCAATCCTCACAAAATTGGGAATTGATAAAATGCGTTATCACCTTGGTATTTCATCGGTAAAAAGTATTACCGGATGTATCATCGTCCCCCGTCCCCCGTCTTCTGTCTCACGTCTTCTGTCTCACGTCT
>CAYWHP010000260.1:0-1168 GCA_964457845.1 uncultured Porphyromonadaceae bacterium
GCCCAGGCTATGGTAACGGTTGCGACGGAACTCGTTAAGCTCCAGCTCGAGACCGGCAATGAACATGATGTAGAGCAGTCCGATGGTGGAAAACAGGTCGATAGCCGAATTCTTTGCCAGCAGATTGGTGCCGTGCGGCCCGACGATCACCCCGGCAATAATCAGTCCGATGATGCCCGGAACCTTGAACCTTCGAAAAATTATCGGTGCTAACAGGATGATTAACAGGATCAAGGCAAAAATCAGAACCGGGTTTTGAAGCGGTAATTGAAATTGTGCATTTAACTGATCCCGAAAGGTTTCCATTCTGCAAAACTACCAAAAAATGATTTGCTAACTTGGTCTCAGCAAATTCAAATCCCCCTATGAACCGCCTTGTATCTTTCATCTTACCTCTTAAGACTTACTTTTGCCTTTTTGCCCTCCTGCCTTCCTGCCTTTGGTTACTGGTTTCGTGCCATACACCCCCCGCAGAACCGTACGCTTCCCCGAAACCAGTAACCCGCTGGTGGTGGTTCGCCTCCGAAATCAAAAAGCCAGACATCGCCTCGCAGCTCGACTGGCTGAAGGCCAACGGCTTCGGTGGCGTGGAGGTGGCGTGGATTTACCCGCTCAACCGGGCAAAAAAGGATACGGTTAACGTCACACCCCGGCAGAAATGGCTCGGTCCGGAACTCAGCGGGGTGATCGAATACTGCAAGCACTACGCCGACTCCATCGGTCTGTCGGTGGATTTCACCTTTGGCTCGCTCTGGCCGTTCGGCGATCTGCAGGTAAAGCCGGAAGAGAGTACACAATCGTTCAACGATACCGCCTTCCGCCAGTGGATCACCGCATCGTGGGATTATCCGCAAAAGGGGCTGGTGATTGATCACCTCAACCGGCAGGCATTCGAACACTATGCGGATCGCACCGGCACCGCTCTTGAGCCCGCCATGAAAACCGGCCGCGCTTCGGGCATCTTCGTCGACTCCTGGGAGGTGGATACCCGCAACCTCTGGACCCGCGGATTCGATTCCATCTTCAGGGCCCGGTTCGGGTACGATATTGTCCCATTCATGCAGCAAGACATCCTCCGGCCGGATTTCGCGGGTCAGCGGTATGATTATATGAAACTGATATCCAGCCTTGTCATAAACAACTTTTACGTTCCTTTTACCGAAGAAGC
>CAYWHP010000260.1:1268-3191 GCA_964457845.1 uncultured Porphyromonadaceae bacterium
GGCGTGAACCAGATCATCTGGCACGGAACACCTTATAATACGGTGGGTTCCGACAGCGTATCGTTTTATGCCACCGTGCACGTCGGCCGTGCAGGAGCCCTTTCCGGTCATCTGGCCACATTCAATCAATACCTTGGGGCCGTGTCGGAATACATGAGAAAGGGATCTGTTTATTCGGATGTGGCGGTATACCTGCCGCTCGAGGATGCCTGGATCGCCGGGGAGATGCCGAAGGAGAAGCAGCTGCCGTGGGCCTGGGGCGAGTACGAGTTCCGGTACCGGGTAGTGCCCGAGGAAATCAGGGGGTGGCAGCCGTTGTGGGTAAACGGGGACTTCCTAAAGGAAGGCAGAAGGCAAAAGGCAGAAGGCCAAAGGAAAGAAAAAAGATCAAAGAGGCCTGTAGAGACGTTTAAAAACGTCTCTGCCAATCATGCGTCTCTCTCAATCGGCAATTGCACCTTCAGCAGCCTTTATGTGGACGCACAGTTTCTGGATTATGACGTATTGAAAACCATGGTCGGGCTGGCGGAGGAGGGATTGCCGGTGTGCCTGAAACAGATGCCGGTGGAGGCGGGGTATATCAAACATCCGGATTTCGCGCAGCTGGCGGACAAACTGGTAGGGTTGTCATCGCCCGACTGGGGGAAGGTGGCCGTTACCAGGCCTCTGGTGGAGGGAGATGACCTGCCCTATTACTGGTGCCGGAAAAAGGGCGAAAAATGGTTCATTTTCTTTGCCCATCCCGTGGCGAAGGAGTTCAGGTACCCGGTCAGATTAGGACAATCGGAAACCAAGGATACATTGGTCAGGAATATTACGGCCAATGCCGGCGGGAAGAGCACACCTGTGACGCTCACCTTCAGGCCCGGCGAGAGCCTCTTGCTGGAGATCGAAGAGAACGGCAATTACCGGTTCGTCGGTTTGCCGGAGATCCGTTAGCTATTTGCTCTTTTTGGAAAAGCCGCCGCCGCCGATCATCAGCTGGATGAAAAAGGCGTTGTTGCTGTGATCGGGGCCGCCGACGGCGGTGCCGTTGTCGTAGGTCCAGTCAAAGGTCTTGTAACCAACCTGGTAACCGGCCTCAAGGCCGACCATCAGACCGCCTGCGCCGGATTCACTGCGGTT
This sequence comes from uncultured Porphyromonadaceae bacterium, assembly GCA_964457845.1. GTDB lineage: Bacteria > Bacteroidota > Bacteroidia > Bacteroidales > UBA12481 > UBA12481. The sequence goes on from CAYWHP010000260.1 coordinate 2,394, forward strand.
GCCCTTCAGCACATAGATCGCCGCGGCTGAGACCTTCAGCATGTTTGTTTTGCGCCTGAGCGTTACCGATTGGTAGGGCTCCCCGGCGACTGTCTGAAAAGAGGACTTCTGATCCTTTTCATGGATATACATTTCCACCATGTTATCTCCGATCGATACCGTGGGAAAAACCAGCAGGCCCTTCCTGTTCACCGCCACATAGCCAAGCGAAAAATACCCGATTGAGCCTGAGAGCTCAACCACCTGGTTCCCTTTGGTAAAAGTGCCGGCATGGAAACCGCCACCCTCCCCTCCGATCACGATACTGGAAAAAATGCCATAGCCCTTTCCGGCACTTACGAATGGCCGGTTCGTGATTTCCGGGAATCCGGCTGGCATAGAACTGTTGAGACGGCTGAAATCAATCGTGTGAATTCCAGGCGCATAAAAACCGAATCCGCCGGAAGTCTGTCCATATACCGGGCTGCATATCAGCACGACCAAAACTAATCCGGATAATGCTAACCACTTTTTTGTATTCATTTGCTTTTGACTATTATTGAGCGAATTTAAAGGAATATAACCTCACCCATGCCATGAAAACCAGAAAAAAAGGATACAAGCTGATGCTCGGCCTGACCATTTTGCTGACCCTGTCGGCCATTGTTACCCTGCTGCCAAATGCCGCAGCCAGCAAGGATAACATGATGGGTTACCATTCCCTCTGCTCGGCGGCGCCCATGAGCACATTGGTGCTGGTGCTTTGCACCGGGTTTACGTGCTATATGCGGAAGCGGCATTTTACTTCCGGGCAATAAG
>CAYWHP010000261.1:0-3149 GCA_964457845.1 uncultured Porphyromonadaceae bacterium
TGGTCTCTTTTTCGAAATCCAGGAGAAAGTTTTTGAAAGTCCCGTAGCAAACAATGGTCCGGTTCGCCCTGGCAGAGGTCAAAAATAGCATGAAACTTTTAATTAATTGGTCGTCCTTTATTCGCTAATTTTATCGAAAATTCCTCCCATGAACCCGCGCTTCAGATTTTTGCCATCCATGTTGACGCTGATGTTTCTGATTTTCTGGCAGGCGAACCTGTCATCACAGGAAGCACGGAGCCTTGAGCAGTTGTTTAAAGATCCGCCGGTTACCGCGAGGCCCTATGTCTGGTGGCACTGGATGGGACCGAACTTTTCGAAGGAGGGCATCACGAAGGATCTGGAGGCCATGAAAACGGCAGGAATCGGCGGGGCCACCATTTTCAACCTCACCTCGGCCGTCCAGGAGTCGCACGCGCCTACGCTCAACAATCCCTGGCCGGAACAAACCTACCGCAGCCCGGCCTATTGGGAGGCGCTGCGGCATGCGGCATCCGAAGCGAACCGGTTGGGGCTGGAAATCGGATTGCACAACACCGTAGGCTACTCCACCACCGGGGGGCCCTGGATTGATGAGGAACGGAGCATGCAACGGCTGGTATGGAGCGATACCACGATCGACGGACAAATCAGCGGGTCGATCTTGCTTAAAGCGCCGGTCCTGGTTGCCGATGAAGGGTGGGGAGCAACAGGCCGAAAACTGACATGGTATCGTGACATTGCGGTATTGGCCGTTCCTGCCGGCAAAGAGGTGATCGGTGAGCACGAAATCCTGGATCTGACGAGCCTGTGCGATTCAGCCCGGGGACTGGCATGGTCGCCCAGATCAGGAAAATGGACTATCTACCGCCTGTGTCACGCCTCCACTGGTCGCCCTCCTCATCCGGTGCCCGACGACCTGATCGGTAAGACCCTTGAAGCCGATAAGATAAGCGTCGCCCAAAGCGAATGGCACTGGAATCAGGTTCTTTTACCGTTGGAAGAACACGTCGGAAATTATTTCCGCACCTCGTTCAGGCATGTGCTGATCGACAGCTACGAGGCAGGGAATCAGAACTGGACACCTGGTTTACGCGGGGAATTCATCAAACGAAAAGGGTATGACCCGATCCCATGGTTTGTCACGATGACGGGTCCTATTAAAGCTCCCGGCAATGACTCCATCCTGCGAAGATTCTTTGAAAGCATTGAAATGACAAAGCGTTTCGAATGGGACTATGCGGATGTGATCAACAAGCTTTATTTCGAAAACGGTTTCTCCGTTGGAAAGCGAATGCTTACTGAAAAAGGGCTGTTGCTTCAATTCGAACCTTACGGGGGCCCCTTCAGCACGCCGCGCGGAGTGGCCCTGGCCGACTTGCCCATGGGGGAATTCTGGACCTATAGCAACGGGAACATCAATCCTTTGATCCCCGCTGCTGCAAGGGCGATGGGAAAGACGCTGGTCGGCGCCGAAGCCTTTACCGGATGGCCCACCAACAGCATGTACACCGAAGACCCGGCCTTCCTTAAAAGAAGCGCCGATGGGTGTTTCGCATCGGGCGTTAACCGCCTTATCCTGCATCACTGGGTCCATCAGCCCTTCGACGACATATACCAGCCGGGAATGGGCATGGGGTGGTGGGGAACCCATTTTGGAAGAAATCAAACCTGGTTTGAACCCGGAAAAGCCTTCTTTGCTTACCTTGGCAGGTGCCAGGTCCTGCTTCAACAGGGCGAACAACCAGGGGCCTATCTATGCCTCGATAAGCCATCAGGCTTTTCGGATGTCATCTCTTCCGACGATTTTCTGTCGATGAAAATAACCGTTGAACGAGGGAAAATCCGGCTGCCATCCGGACGGCTTTATCCGTTGCTTGTATTCTCCGACAGCCTGATGCTCCCGGCAATGGCCAAAAAGATCAGAAGGCTTATTGCGCAAGGGGCGATAGTAGCCGGCCCCCGCCCTGTTCACTCACCCGGTTTACAGGACTATCCTGCCTGCGATTCGGTTGTTCGGACTATCGGCGATGAATTGTGGAACCCCTACAGAAAATCCGGTTCATTGAAAGGCATCGTGTTCGACAGCCTCAACATGGCCCTGAAATACCTGGGACAGGAGCCTGGTAAGCTTTACGAACCGGCCGTGGCGCCTGAACAGGTTGCAGTGGTGCATCGGAAGTCGGCGGATTCCGATATCTTTTTTTTGGTTAACCAGGACAACAATGCCCGGTATTTCCCGGCATTTTTCCCGGTTAGCGGGAAGCAACCCGAGCTCTGGCAGGCCGAAGATGGGAGCATCATCAATGCACCGGTCTGGGAAGCCATGGGAAACCGGACCAGGGTGGAACTCTTCCTCAAAGGGTGGCAGTCAATCTTCGTGGTATTCAGAAAACCTACCGGAGATGAAGACCACGCGGTTATGGTATCCACAAAAATTCCGATTCACGACTGGAACCCTATCCTGACCTCAGAGAGAAAGGCGGCAGTCTGGACAACCCGGCCTGTACATGGCGAGGTCCTTTTTGAATCAGGAAAGACCCGTCGACTCGAATTTCCGCTTCCGGAGACCGACACCCTAAAGGGATCCTGGCAAGTCACCTTTGCCCCGAAAGTGGGGGAACCCTTTCAGATGGAGTTTAACTCCCTGGTCGATTTCAGCCTGCATCCCAATGCCATGGTGAAATATTTTGCCGGGACTGCTACCTACCGTAAGGATATCCTGATTGAAAAAGAGGATCCGGATAAACCCGCTCGGGTCATTCTCGACCTTGGCACGATGAACGACATCGCCGAGATCATTGTCAACGGCAAAAGCGCCGGAGTGGTCTGGTACCCGCCCTACCGGACCGATATCACCCAATTACTGATCCCCGGAAATAACACCCTTGAATTAGCCGTCACCACCAACTGGGCCAACCGGATGATCGGCGATGAGCAGGAGGAGGCAGATTTTGACTGGGGGAAAGACCGCGGGTCCGATTTCGGAAGAGCCCTGAAATCTTACCCTGACTGGTTCATTCAGGGTACACCCCGTCCGTCGAAGGGCAGGATGACCTTCACCAACTGGTTTTATTACCGCCCCGACAGCAAGCTGCAACCGGCGGGGCTGCAGGGGCCGGTGAAAATAATGAAAGCGGGGTTGGTTCATTTCCCGGTTAATTAGTTAT
>CAYWHP010000262.1:0-3131 GCA_964457845.1 uncultured Porphyromonadaceae bacterium
TGGTTGAGGCTACGACCCCGTCATCAACCGGGAAGAATCTGCCGCCGGTTGCCGTAGAGGGTGTGCGCCCGATTCTCGTCTCGCCGATCAATATTGACAACTGCATCAACTTGCTGTTCAGAACATCCTGTGAGCCTGACGTTAAGCAGTATGAAGTGTACCGGAGCACAGTGTCCGGTTTTGTGGCGGGCACGAATACGTTGACCGGCATTGTGAAAAGTGACGAAATTCCCCCTCGTAGCGGTGGCTATGGCGAATCTGCGATACAATACCAGACCAGGGACTACGATCATGCGATGTTTACGGACAGGGCTGTTGAGGCTGATACTGAGTATTATTATAAGGTCTGTGCAGTTGATGCTGCTGGTCAGAAAGGGGCATTCTCAGAGGAAGTCTCCATCCGTACGAAAGTGTCGTGGATGCCAAAGGGTTTGAAGGCCGATGCCCAATCCGTCTATGCTCCGGAATTTGCCCCGGAATTTGCGATGGATGGTGTTTCTGATCAATATCATTCATGGGCTTCGAAGCCCTACGGCGGCGGGACGAAAGAAAAGCCGAACGAAGTCCGGCTGTCCATAGAACTGCCGAAGGCTCTTGCGTTGAACGGATTCAAGGTTGTCGGTGACATACGTCCCGAGGTTGCACAGATAACGACATTCAAGTGGCAGATGCGTATCGGTGGCGAATGGAAGAACGATGCAGAGATCAAGGGTGCCAAAGGCGGTGAGGCGGTGGTTGTTCGTCTTGATGCTCCAGTTACTGCAGACGGACTAAGGCTCATCTTCCCGGCAGGTGATTTGCCGGCACACACTGATCCTGTCCAGGACGGTATTGCACGGGTTTGTGAATTGATGTTGATTCTGGAGAATGGAAATGAAGTGTTGGTGCCAGATCTTTTTAAAAAATAGAAACCAAAAAGCATGACATCACGAGAACGTTTTCTGACTGCCTTAAGAGGCGGTACACCTGACAGAGTACCTATTTGGGAGTATCTCTTCAGTCTTAAACTCCAGAAAGAGGTTATGGGCTATAATACGGATCTGTATGATGGAAAAACCCAGGTTGAAATGGCAGCAAGGATGGGCCTCGATGTTGTATGGGCTCCCATTAATGGTTTTTGCGGAATCGAAGATACTCCTCATGAACTTAATGAGACCTTTACGGATGAATGGGGCGTTACCTACAGGAAGAATGGCTGGCCGATAATTTCCCAGGTCAATACGCCAGTCAAAAGCCGTGAAGACTGGGTTAGTTACAAAATGCCTCAGATTGACACTCCCGGAAGACTAAGAATCCTAAGAGATTCAATTTCTGCAAATCAAAATCAGCTTGCAATTACTGCTGGATTCCTTGGCCCTTTTACCATGATGACCTGGTATCTGATGGATTTCGAGACACTTTCCATTTCTATGTTCATGGATCCGGAGCTGGTGCATGAGATGAATGATGCTTTTGTGGAATGGTCACTTGGAGCAGCCAAACTGGCATATGCTACTGGTGGTGTAGATGCCTTCCATATATCGGATGACTGGGGAGGTACAAGCGGATTGCTGATCTCGCCCGAACAATTCAGGGAATTCTTCCTGAAGCCGTTTGAAAAACTTGTTGCCGGATTCAAATCCTTCGGTGTTCCTGTAATCATGCACAATGATGGTAATTTATGGGGAATCCTTGATGAACTGGTAAATACAGGTATTGATGCGTACCATCCGGTTGAAAAGGCCGCCACTATGGATCTGGCAACAGTAAAGCAAAAGTACAATGGCCGAATCTGTCCGATAGGAAACGTTAACAATAAAACAACCATGGTATCGGGAACTCCTGAAGATGTAATTAAGGAGACGCTGGAATGCTTGAAGACCGGGGCTCCCGGAGGCGGATATATTCTTTCAACGGATCACAGCCTGCATGATGATATTCCGCTTGAAAATGCCATGTCGCTGATTGAAACAGTTATTAAATATGGTAAGTATCCCCTTAATATCTTGTGATGTCTAAACTTATCAAGTTAGTCCGGTATGCAACCCTGCGAATCTTATGCCTAAGGTATTCAAATTACAAACGATCCAAATGAAAATCTTCCTCTGCCTGATGATGCTGTTGCTGACATCTTTCATGGTCGCACCTGTATCAGCCCAGTCAACCGCATTCCCGGCCAGTATTCTAACCGAAAATCCAACCTCACAGGATTTTCAGCTGGTTACCAGCCAGCATCATGCAATTATCCTGATCGATGAACAGGATTTCCCGACAGTAAAGCTCTGCTCGGGCCTGTTCCGGGATGATGTGGAACGCGTAACCGGTTATAAACCTTCGCTGCTAACCAATCAATCTGAATCTATTACCTATTGTGTGATCATCGGATCCATTGAGCGCAGCAAGCTCATTAAAAAGTTGATTTCATCAGGAAAGATCGATGTATCGAAGGTAAAAGGCCAATGGGAGAGCTGTCTTACCCAGACAGTCGATAACCCATTGCCCGGGATCGGAAAGGCACTGGTCATTGCCGGAAGCGACAGAAGGGGAACGGCCTATGGCATCTTCGAATTGTCGAAGCAGATCGGCGTTTCACCGTGGTATTACTTTGCCGATGTGCCGCCCAAAAAGAGTGCGGAATTGTCGGTCAAAGCCGGAACATACATTCTTAAATCCCCGTCGGTAAAATATCGGGGCATATTCATTAACGATGAAATGTACGGTCTCAGACCCTGGGCACAGTATACGCTGGCTCCGGAGGAAGGATTGGGACTTGGACCAACCACCTACCGCAAGGTTTTTGAACTGCTTCTGAGGCTTAAGGCCAACCTGATCTGGCCCGGTATGCAGGAGCAGACCCGGCCATTCAACCAGTATGAACAGAATAAAGTGGTGGCGGATGAATACGGTATCGTTATGGGCTCCTCCCATATCGAGCCCATGCTCAGGAATACGATCGATGGTGCTGAATGGGACATGGAATATCCCGGGGAACCCTGGGATTATCTCAAAAACCGGGATCACATTTACAAATACTGGGAAGACCGGGTAAAAACCAACGGCCGCTATGAAAACATGTACACCCTTGGTAAAAGGGGGCAAACCGATGAGGCAGGGAAGGAGATAACTGTACCGGTTTTGGAGCGGATTTTTGC
>CAYWHP010000263.1:0-3106 GCA_964457845.1 uncultured Porphyromonadaceae bacterium
TTCCAAATTCGCCGGGATAAACGGGCGATTCAACAATTAACCGGGTTTCTTCTTCTTCCCGGCAGAACATAAAATCATACCTTTGTTCAAAGGATCGTATTCTCCCGATGCACAGAGCCGCCGTTTCAGCGCTTATTTTATTGTTGCCACTTGTGCTTGCCGCCCAGGTCAGGCTTCCGTCCATCCTCTCCTCAGGCATGATCCTGCAGCGCGACACCGTGGTGAATATCTGGGGATGGGCCACCCCCGGGGAGGAGATCGAGGTTGCGCCAGGCTGGCTTGCCGGCACCATATCTGCCAAAACCGGCAGCAATGGTACCTGGCTTGTTTCCTTACCAACCGGACCTGCGGGAGGACCACATTCCATCCTCATCACCGGAAAGAACAGGATTACGCTCACCAACATCCTTTTCGGCGAAGTATGGATCTGTTCGGGGCAGTCGAACATGGAATACACCATCCGGGCGCTCGGCGGATGGAAACAATACAGGAAAGCGAAAAGAGCGCTTAAAAAGAATGACTATTCATCCATCCGGCTGTGTACGGTTGGCCATGCCCCCGCACCGCACCCCGCTGATTCCTGCAAGGCCTCCTGGTGTGAAACCTCGCCGGCCACTGCTGCCGGGTTCAGCGCCACCGGGTACTTCTTTGGCAAAGCACTGTATGACATGCTGGGTGTGCCCATCGGTCTGATCTGTCCGGCCATCGGCGGAACGCCTGCAGAAACCTGGACTGCGCAGGAATGTCTCCGTGCCGATCCTGAACTTGCCTATTTCCTCCGCTCTCCGAACGGTGAATCATGGGAATGTGCCACAGCGTCGCGCCTTTACAACGGGATGATCCATCCCCTTATGAACTACGGGATCAAAGGGGTGATATGGTACCAGGGAGAATCCAACCGCCATGACGCCGACCTTTACCGCAAACTCTTCTCCGCCATGATCGGATGCTGGCGCAGCGGGTGGAACAGGGGCAACTTCCCTTTTTACTTCGTTCAGATCGCCCCTTTCAATTACGGGGAAACGTATGGCTCTGCGGCCTACCTGCGTGAAGCGCAGCAACAGTCACTGTCGGTACCCAACACCGGGATGGTTGTGACCATGGATATCGGTGACAATGCCGACATCCATCCGAAAAACAAACAGGATGTCGGGTGGCGGCTGGCAAAATTGGCCATGGCCAAAACCTACGGCAAACCCGGCATCCCCTGCACCGGGCCCGTATTCAGCCACTGGAAAAAAGAGGGGAGCCGGGTCCGGGTTTACTTCGACAATGCAGAGGACGGCCTGATCTCCAAAGGCGATCAGGTTCATGCTTTTACCCTGGCCGGCAACGATGGGATATTTCATGAAGCCACAGCCCGGACAGAAGGAAATGCCGTCACTCTTGGAAGTGTCCTTGTAAATGATCCGCAGATGATCAGGTTTGCATTTACCGACACCTCCACGGTTAACCTGTTCAACCGGGCCGGACTGCCGGCAGCCCCCTTCAGGACCGATACGATTCCACTTTTGATCCGGCCTTTAAAACTCACCACCGAAAAGAATCCTTTATCCGATGGCAGGGTATTCCGGTTCTATTGTCCTGATACGATTTGCCAGGTTCGGTATACCCTTGACGGCAGCGATCCTGTTCTTTCTTCTGAAGTATACACCGGCCCGGTGCGCATAGATACCTCCGCAACCATCCGGGCGAGTGTTTTCAACGGCATGACGCATTCATGCAAGGTTTTTGAATTTACATACCAGAGTCACCGGGCCATTGGAAAAGAAATCACGACGGATCATCGCCCGTCCGGGAAATACAGGGTACCTGCCGACGTATTGGTCGATGGTTTGCGCGGATCCGCTGCATTTCCGGATGGCCGGTGGCAGGGCTACGAGGGGACCGACTTCGCCGGAACCATCGACCTTGGAACACCTGTCCGCGTGAAAGAGGTAACCATCGGATTCCTGAATGACATCAAATCATGGATTTTCCTTCCGGAATATGTAAAAATCTCTGTCTCGTCCGACGGTATTTCCTACCGGGAAGTCAGCGAGATCATCACCTCAGAATCGCCAAAGGCATCCGGACCTTTTATCAGAGAGTATCGGTGGAACGATCAGGCTTCAGATGAAAATAACAATGTGAAGGAGAGTGGAACTGCGGAAAACCGGGCCAGGTTTATCAGGATTTTTGCCAAAAACCGCGGCGTTTGCCCCAAATGGCACCCGGGAAAAGGTGGGAGGGCCTGGTTGTTTGCGGATGAGATCATGGTGGAGTAAAATGAAAAAACCGGTCCTGTCAAGGCAGCCTTACCTTTTACCTCTTTGACGTTCTGCGACAGGATTGTTCTCCAACATAACCACGGATTCTCTTTCCACTTAATAACCCAGCTGCCCGCTTATTTGCGGAGGTATTGAAAATCCGGATCGTTGGGTGTGCACGGCAGGCCCTTGCTGCCACCGAACCGGTAGCTTATTCCTGCCAGCAGGAGCGTCGAGTTCGTGTGCCCTGTTGGTTTCTCCACTGCCATGGCGCTGTTTTGTTCAAAGCCGGAGGCAACCGACCGGATGTTGAGCACCCCGAAATTGTCGCGCACCTCCAGCGAGAGCAGGAACCTCTTTCCGACGGGCACAGCGATCCCGGCGCCGGCCGTTACAGCGAGATTGATCTGGTGATAGGCTCCTGTCTCATCCGCCACCTTTTCCTTGCTTCCGTTGTCGGGCAGGTACCAGGTCGACTCCTGCAGCAGCAGGGAAACACAGGGCCCGGCATTGACAAAGAAACGGATCCTGCCACCGGTGGACCATTTCACCAGCACCGGCAGGGAAAGGTAATCGAGGTTATACTTTAGCCGCCCGCCGGCCGGAAGCAAGGCGGAATGGTTATCGGTAATCGTGCTGACCCGCTCGTAATGCAGGGCCACTTTGGCTGAAAAACTGCCTGCAAATCCATACTCGCCGGTGATCCCTGCCGCCCCCGACAGCGCTGGATCCGAACTGCCGTAAACGCCTTCGCTCCCGTAGATCAGCGACAATCCGGGACCGCCTTCGATACCGATGCTCCAGGTACCCTGCTGGGCCAGCAGCCTGCTGGCCGGGGCGACCAGCAGGAGAACCAG
>CAYWHP010000264.1:0-673 GCA_964457845.1 uncultured Porphyromonadaceae bacterium
GCCGGCTTCGATGGCGATTTCGGCTTCCCGTCCGGAGACCACGCTTGCATACAGTTCATCAAAAACCGGGTCCACGGCTTCGCGGAACTTGTGCCGCCAGTCGAGGGCGCCGCGCTGGGCGGTGGTGGAGCAGTTGGCATACATCCAGTCCATGCCGTTTTCGGCCACCAGCGGCATGAGGCTCTGGGTGAGCTCCTCCACGGTTTCGTTGAATGCTTCCGACGGGGAGTGCCCGTTCCGGCGGAGGCAATTGTACTGCGCTTCGAAAACGCCGGCGATGGCACCCATGAGGACGCCACGCTCGCCGGTTAAATCGGAATACACCTCTTTCCGGAAGGAGGTTTCAAAAAGATATCCCGATCCGATGCCGATGCCCATGGCCAGCACCCTGTCATAGGCCTTCCCGGTAGGGTTTTGGTGCACGGCATAGCTGGAATTGAGACCCTTGCCGGCCTGGAAGAGCCGCCGCAGGGAGGTGCCCGATCCCTTGGGGGCAACCAGAATGACGTCCACATCTGCGGGCGGTACGATTCCGGTTTTTTCGTTAAAGGTTATTCCGAAGCCGTGAGAAAAGCAGAGCGCCTTGCCTTTGGTCAGATGTTTTTTTACGGTGGGCCAGGCTGCAATCTGGCCGGCATCGGAAAGAAGGAATGTGAGGATGGTTCCCCTTGCG
>CAYWHP010000264.1:683-3082 GCA_964457845.1 uncultured Porphyromonadaceae bacterium
AACAGGGTCACATTTTCGATCCATCCGTCGTTCAGGGCTTTCTGCCAGGTTTTTGTGCCTTTGCGCTGGCCCACAATAACATTGAATCCATTATCCTTCAGGTTCATTGCCTGCCCCGGACCCTGCACCCCATACCCAAGTATAGCGATCGTTTCGCCTGCCATAACCTGCTTCGCCCTTGTCAAAGGGAACTCCTCGCGGGTCATTACCTGTTCGGCAACCCCGCCAAATTTCATTTCTGCCATAACTACTTAAATATTAACTAATTGAATGAGCAGCTCTTTGCTCCATTAATAATTGTCCTTTTCTCACCGGCTCCTCGGCATGAAATGCCTGCAGGACCTCGATCTGTTTCTCGAGCTGTTTTACCAGGGTCTGGATGGTCCGGGAATCGGTCCGCACCACCAGGCTGATCCAGGTAACACCGGGAACTGCCGATTCATTCAGGGTGAGCCGGTCGATACTCAGATTCTTGCGGGTAACCAGCTGGGCAACCCTGAGGAGCAGCCCGATGCGGTCATGCGCATAAACGGTAACGAGATAACTGTTTTTCATAGGATCATGTATTTGATTTTTCAAGTAACATTTCTGACACCGGGGTGCCGGCGGGCACCATCGGGAATACATTTTCTTCCGGATCTACGGCTACTTCTAGGAAGCAGGCGCCGGGCTCATTCAGGAGCCACGCGATAGCATCATCCACCTGCGACGGCTGGCTGATCCGCCTTGATGGCAATCCCATGGCCTCAACCACGCGGGTAAAATCGGGATTCAACAGCTCGGTGCTGGCGTATCTTTTAGCGAAAAAGAGTTCCTGCCACTGCCTGACCATCCCGAGAAATCCGTTGTTAAGCACCACGATTTTGACGGCGGCATTCTCCTGGATGGCGGTCATGATTTCCTGGAGCGTCATCTGGAATCCCCCGTCGCCGATGAAGGCCACCACCTCCCGGTTCGGGCATCCGATTTTCGCGCCGATGGCGGCAGGAAGGCCGAAGCCCATGGTACCCAGCCCGCCCGATGTAACAAAGCATCTCGGCTCTTCAAAGGGATAATATCGTGCCGTTTTCATCTGATGCTGACCCACGTCGGTAACCACGATGGTATCTTTCGGAAAACGGTCTGCCAGCCTGCGGATCACGGCGCCCATCTTAATGAGCGATCCCTGGTTATCGAGATCGTCGTTGCAGACTTTGGCATCCTCTGTATTCCTCAGCAACCTGAACTCGCCAGCCCACTCCCGCCGTGTTGCCGGCTCGATAAACTCCAGCAGCCTGCTCAGGGTATGTCTGGCATCGCCTGCAATCGCGAGATGTGTGTGCAGGACTTTATTATGCTCAGATGCATCGATATCGATGTGAATGATTCTTGCATTCGGCAGGAAGGTGTTTGGGTCGCTGGTGACGCGGTCGTCAAAGCGCATCCCGACCGCCAGGATCAGGTCGGCCCGGGCGGAAAGGATATTCGGGGCATAATTCCCATGCATTCCGAGCATGCCCATGTTGAGCGGGTGACTGGCTGGCAGGGCCGACAGCCCCAGCAGTGTGGAAGCTGCCGGCATGCCGGCCTTATCAATCAACAACCTAAGTTCATTTGAGGCTCCAGAAAGGGTGATTCCCTGGCCGAAAAAGAGGATCGGCCGCTCAGCCTGATTGATCCATTCTGCCGCCTTCCGGATTTTCTTCTCATCGGGCTCAGGTACAGGCACATAAGACGATATCCCGGTACAGGGCTTATAATCATATACAATTTTTTCGGTGAAAACATTCTTGGCGATATCGATGACCACAGGTCCAGGTCGTCCGCTGGAGGCAATATAAAATCCCTGCGATATGGTTTCAAGCAGATCTGAAGCCGTGGTTACGCGGGCGTTCCATTTAGTGACCGGAGTGGTTAACCCGAGGATATCGGCCTCCTGAAAAGCATCGGATCCGATATAGCGTGCATTAACCTGTCCGGTTATGCAGACCAGCGGTGTGGAATCCATGAAAGCATCGGCGAGGCCGGTGAGCAGGTTGGTAGCGCCCGGACCGGAAGTGGTAAGGCAGACTCCGGATTTCCCGGTCACCCGGGCATATCCCTGGGCTGCATGGATGGCTCCTTGTTCATGGCGCGACAGCACATGCCGGAGGTTGCCAAACCGGTACATGGCATCATACAGCGGCATGATGGCTCCGCCCGGGTATCCGAACATCACCTCAACGCCTTCGGCTTGCAGCGCCAGCATGATGGCATCGGCGCCTGGGATCTCTGTTGTTTCTTTCATGCTCTGTTTTTCGTGAAGCGTGACGCGTGACGCGTGACGCGAAATAATTGGCACATTAGCACATTAGCACATTAGCACATTATCAAATTATTCTTACGGCGCCTTCGCTGGCCGGTCCCACCATGCTGGCGTA
>CAYWHP010000265.1:0-3075 GCA_964457845.1 uncultured Porphyromonadaceae bacterium
GTCATCCCGGCGAAAGCCTCTTTTGTCATCCCGGCGAAAGCCGGGACCCCGTCCCTGACCCCGCACTCACCCCACCGCAACCCCTATCAGCCTCCCGATACCGAACGTCACCGCCGCCGCAGCCAGCCCGAAAAACACCTGCCGGAACCCGGAAAACCATACATTCCTGCCGGTGAACAGCGTGATGGCCCCGCCGATCATAAACAGCCCTACGGCACTCATCCCCACGCTCAGGAGGATGGCCTTCATGCCTGTTGTGAAAAGAAAAGGCACCACCGGTATGATGGCCCCCACCGAAAAGAGGATGAACGAATAAATGGCAGCCTCGATGGCAGAACCTTTAAGTTCATCGGGGTTGATGCCCAGCTCCTCGCGTACCAGCAGCTCATGTGCCCGATCCTTGTCACCGATGATCTCCCCCGCCATCTGCCGCGCCTGCTCCTCGGGGATGCCTTTGGCCATGTATATCAGCACGATCTCCTGCTGCTCCCCTTCGGGATTTGCCTCGAGCTCCTCCATCTCCAGGTTCATCTGGTTTTCACTCAGTTCCTGCGAACTTCGCACCGAGATCCACTCACCGAGCGCCATTGACAGGGCTCCTGCCAGCAGCCCGGCCAAACCCGCGAGCAACACCCCCTGCTGGCCTGCGGTGGCCCCTGCTATACCCATCACCAGACTGAAGTTCGATACCAGACCGTCGTTGCCGCCCAGCACCGCCGCACGGATGGCGTTGCCGCCCATCGTGCGGTGCCGCCGCTCGAAACGCGACAGTTGAACCCCGCTGATCCTGTCTTCCTTGTCGAGGATGGAACGAAGGATCTTCACATGGTTGGTCTCCGATCCCGTTATGGCCAGCTTGTTCTTTCGCTTGCCCGAAAGTATGGCGGCAGAAAGCCCCTTCTCGGTATCCATCAGGGAGCCGAGAACCAGGTCGTACCCGAAAATCCTGCCGATCCGGTCGAGCGTACGTGCCCGCCACGAGGGCCCGGCCAAATTCGCCGGGTCGATCTTCTCTTTCCGCGCAAAGGCCTCGGCATGGCCCCGCTCAATATCGCTCATGCGGGTGAATACCTGCGCGATAACCGGATCTTTTTCATGCACCGCCAGCCGTCCGTAGAGGTAGCCGGCGTCGATCTCGGTTTGTATACTTTTCAGCGAATTTTTCATGGTGTATCGGGATTGTGCTACCTTCAGCCAGCTAAATCAAAGATAGGCAGATTTATGACCATCCAGCTCACCCATCGGTACACAGGCATCTGCGCCATTCCGGCGCTCCTTCTCCTGGTTCTCATTGCGCCGGGTTGCAATCAGCAGCCCCCCGCGTTCGACAAGCAGGCGTTCAGTCATTACATCGACGGATTCAACCGCGCCGACAGCGCCGAACTGCATGTGGATGTGGTGCCCGGCACCAAAATGATCCGGAATGCGGATACTTGGGCATTCCTCGAAAAAAACATACCGTTCTTCGAGTGCCCCGATAAGGAGATGGAGGAGATCTATTATTACCGCTGGTGGACCTTCCGCAAGCACATCAAGCAAACCCCGCAGGGGTATGTGATAACGGAATTCATGCCGACCGTTTCGTGGTCGGGAAAATACAACAGCATCGACTGCCCGGCCGGGCACCATTTCCGCGAGGGACGGTGGCTGCATAACCCGCAGATCGTCCGCGACTATGGCCGGTTCTGGCTCCGCGGCGGCGGCAGCCCCTATGTGTACAGCTTCTGGATCAGCGACAGCTACCTGCAGCTGCAGATGGTTCACCCCGATGATTCCCTGCTGTATGACATGCTCCCCGACCTGGTGGCGAACTACCGCGAATGGGAACGCATCCGCCGAACGCCCGGCGGCCTCTTCTGGCAGTGGGATGGGGCCGACGGCATGGAGGTGGCCATCGGAGGTACCGGAAAGCGGCCCACCATCAACTCCTATATGTATGCCGATGCAAAGGCGATTTCGGTTATCGCCGGCATGAAGGGCGATACCGAACTGGCGAAATCTTTTTCGGCCGATGCATTGAAAATCAGGCAACTGGTGCTCGATAAACTCTGGGACAAGGAGGCAAAATTCTTTAAGGTGATTCCACAGGCGGCTTACACCACCCCGGGCCATCCGGCCGATTCCCTCAGCACCGCCTGCGAGCTGCTGGGCTTCGTGCCCTGGTACGTTAACCTGCCACCCGCAGGCAAAGGCTATGAGGCCGCCTGGTCGCGGCTGATGGACCCGCAAGGCTTTTATGCCCCCTTCGGCCCTACTACCGCTGAGCAGCGTCACCCCGGTTTCCGGGTCAGCTACGAGGGTCACGAGTGCCAGTGGAACGGCCCGAGCTGGCCCTTCGCCACGGCCCAGACGCTCACCGCCCTGGCCAACCTGCTAAACGACTACCAGCAAAATGTAGTGTCGAAGACCGATTTTTTTGAAACGCTGAAGATTTACACCAACTCGCACCGCTTCCGCCAGATCCCCCCGCAGGGCGATACCATCATCAGCAACAACCCCTGGATCGATGAGAATCTCAACCCGTTCAACGGTGACTGGCTCTCCCGCACCCGCATGGAGGTGCAGGGCCACAACCATGGTTTTACCGAACGCGGCGCTTACTACAACCACTCCACCTACAACGACATCATCATCACCGGCCTGGCGGGCCTCCGCCCTTCGCTCGATAACACATTGACGGTAAACCCGCTCATCCCCGACAGCTGGGACTGGTTCCGCCTTGATGATGTCCTGTACAAGGGGCATAAAATCACCATCGTATGGGATAAAACAGGGGAGAAGTTCGGAAGCGGCCGAGGACTTCGGGTTTACGTCGATGGTAAAGTCAAGGCCGTCAGGGCCAGGGTGGGGAGGGTGTCGTTCCCATTGCCGGGGTGAGCCACCACGGGTCCGGGACACCACGGGTCATGTGCACCACGGGTCCTGTGCACCCCCCTACACTAAAGTGCGGGGTTAATGATCTCTCCGTAGGTAAAACCTGGCAATGGAAACATCATTAACCCCGCACTTTAGTGTGGGGGTTTTCCACCTCGCGGTGGGGGTGTCCCACCCCGATGAGGATAGCCGTTGGCGGGT
>CAYWHP010000266.1:0-3057 GCA_964457845.1 uncultured Porphyromonadaceae bacterium
CGCGTTTTGCTACCTTTGTTGTGCGCCCATGGCGCACCAGCATTCAAAACTGGTCCTCGAATCTCCGACTTCTGCTTTCTTCCCTTCTGCCTTTCTTACTTCTTAATAACGATGGGGTTTCCAAATCCCAGCGACTTCAGCCCCTCCGCCTGCGTGGCAGCGTCTCCCGCCACGATGTAATACATCCTGTTCGGGTTGATATACTTCAGCGCGAGGTTCTTATGCTGCTGCAGCGTCATATTCCGTATGGTCTGCTGCTCGGTCTTAACGTAATCCTTCGGCAGGTTGTAGAGGGCGATATCGCCCAGCATCCCGGTGAGGGCGCCGAGGGTTTCGTATTTGCGCGCATAGGATTTCAGCAGGGAGTTCTTCGTGAAATCGAGGTCCTCCTGCGTGATGCCCTGACTGTATTGCAGCATCAGGTTTTTAAATATTTCAGCCGATTCCTGGGTGGCCGATGAGCGCACCGGCGCCGAGGCGCTGAAGGTGCCGGCTACGTAGGAACCCGAGAAACCGCTGCGGGCGCCGTAGGTGAAGCCCTTCTCCTCGCGGAGCACCATGTTAACCCAGCCGTTGAACGATCCGCCGAGTTTGTCGTTCATCACCGTGGCGGCGAAAAAGTCGGGATCCGAGCGGGCCGGACCGGCACATCCGATCTGGATGATCGACTGCTTGGCGCCGGGGACATCGATAAAATAGACAACCGATTTTGCCGGTGCCTCAGGAACGGAATAGGTGGGCAGGATAACGGCCTTTACCGGCCATTTCTGCGAAAGCGACTGCAAAGCGGCCATTACTTTTTCTTTGGATATCTGGCCAGCCACCTGGAAGCTCGCAAGCGCCGGCGAGAAATAGCTGGAGTAGTAATTCTTGAGGTCGTCAATGGTGATGGTTGCAACGGATTCTTCCGTACCGCCGCCATTCACGCCAAAAATATGTTTGTCGCCGTATACCAGCTTCTGGAAAAGCTCCGATGCCATGCTGTTGGGGTTCGATTTCGACCGCTTGATGCCGTTGATGGCCCTTGTTTTGGCAAGGCCAAACTCCTCAGCGTCCCACCGGGGCTCGAGTAGCATTTCCTCCAGCAGGTCGAGCGTTTTGTCGAAGTTGCGCACCAGTGTGGTGGCGGAGATGTTAATCTCGGTGCCGCCGGAACCGATGCTGATGCTGGATCCAAGACTCTGTATTGCCTCCTGAAGCTCAAGCGGGGTCTTATTCCTCGTGCCTTCGTTCATCAACTGGGCAGTCAGGCCGGCAACGCCGGATTTATCAAGCTTGTCGAGCAGGTGCCCTCCTTTAATCGACAGGCTGAATTGTACCAATGGCAACTCCTTTTGTTCGATGCCCAGGACCTTCATGCCGTTCGAAAGCTTGTCTTCCCAGATCACCGGAATCGTGACAACCGGGTCCGGACCGTCTTTCGGCATAACAGAGCGGTCGAACGACGAGGGTGTCTTAACCACAGTCTCTTCGGGCGCACTTTCATCGATCTTCACCTGAGTGGCGTTGAGGATATCCTCCTCCTTCACACCGGCATTCATCGATCCGTCGGCAACCAGGTCGGCCTGGCCCCTGGGAACGAAACTTGTTGCCAGATAAGGCTTTCCCTTGATATATTTCTCGTACACACGAAGAATATCGGCCTTGGTTACCGCTTTCATCCGGGCAAAATCCTTAGTGTAAAAATCGGGGGATCCGGCATATTCATTATAATTTGCCAGCTGCCGCGATTTGCCGAGGATGCTGCTGATCCTTGAATAGAACGATGTCTCCTGTCCTGCTTTGATCCGGTCGAGGTCGGCTTCGGTAAATCCCTCCTTCTCAAAAAGCGCATAGGCCTCGAAAACAGCATTTTCAACTTCCTTAAGACTAATGCCTTCGTTGGCGGTCACCGATAAACCGAAGGTTCCGGTAATTTCCTGGCTCCCGTTTCCGGCTCTGGCGCTCGATGTCAGCTTCTTCTCCTTAACGAGGACCTTATAAAGCGGAGCCTTTTTGCCTGACGAAAGCAGCTGCCCCAGGTAATTCAGGGCATAACTGTCGGGCGAATACTGCTCCACCGTTGGCCAGATCATGTTCAGCTGCGGGGCGCGGGCAAAATTATCCTCATGATAAAGTTTCTTGGTTACATCGAGCTTAACGGGTACCGGTTTAGGATCTGCAAGGTCGGCACCCCTGGGAATCTCGGCGAAATATTTTTCGATCATGCGTTTGGCGGTTGCCGCGTCGAAATCGCCGGCCAGCACCAATGTGGCATTGTTCGGAACATAAAATTTGGCGTGGAATGACTTTACATCATCAATGGTGGCATTAAAAAGATCCTCCATCTCGCCGATCACCGTCCAGCTGTAGGGATGCCCCTTGGGGTAGAGGTTCTTTGAGATCACCGCGTCGGTATGGCCGTAAGCTGCATTGTCGACACTCTGGCGCTTCTCGTTCTGCACCACGTTCTGCTGGATGTTGAAGGTCTTCTTGGTGATGGTGTTGCGGAGGAATCCCATGCGGTCGGATTCGAGCCACATCACTTTTTCCATGGCATTTTTCGGAACCACCTCATAATAGGTGGTGGCATCGTTCCCGGTGCCGCCGTTCAGCGTACCGCCTGCATCCTGCACGATCTTGAAGAACTGGTCCTCCGGAACGTTTTCCGAGCGCTGGAACATGATGTGCTCAAACAGGTGGGCGAAGCCGGTGCGGCCCACCGTCTCGCGGTTGGAGCCTACATGGAACTGTATGGTGAGCGCCACGATCGGATCGGAGTGGTCCTCGCTGAGGATCACGTCCATCCCGTTTTTCAGGGTGTATTTCTCAAAGGGGATCTTGAGATCCGCCTGCGGCTGGGTCTGGCAGCCGGCGACGAGGAGGGCGGTGAAGAGGAAGAGACAGGTTAGTTTTTTCATATTGGTTTGGTTTTTAACTTTTGCCTTATTTAGTAATAACAACCGGTATCCCGAACCCCAGTGCCTTCAGCGGCGCCGCCTGCGTGGCAGCATCCCCGCTGATGACGTAGTACATTTTATCGGGATTTATATACTTCTGAGCGAGCGCCTTATGCTG
>CAYWHP010000267.1:0-3050 GCA_964457845.1 uncultured Porphyromonadaceae bacterium
ATGGCTGCCTTGCGCAGGATGATCCCGTCCTGCCCGACGATAAAGCCGGTTCCGTCGGGGGTGAAGCTGATGCCCCTGAGATCGCGGACGGTGCCGCTCTCTGCCTGGAACCAGTTGTTTCCGCCGTCGATTGTTTTACCGATAAAGCCTTGATCGGCAACGAAATACCCAACGGTGTCGTTGATGAAGGTCATGTCCCAGATGGCTTTTCCGCAGTTATATACCTGCTGCCATGTCGCACCCTGATCGGTGGTCTTCTGAACGCGACCCCAATGATCACCGATGAATCCCTGTTCGGCTGTCTTGAAAAACATGCTGAAGAAGGTGCGTGGCGTGGGTTTGTTGCTCCAGGTGGAACCGCTGTTGGTGCTGAAGAGGAACTGGGAAATTCCCCCTGCCAGGATGGTCTGGGGACCGGTCAGGAAGAGGGTATAGGCAATGCCTGTGTGCGCCGTCTGCGTCCAGGTGGTACCGCCATTGGTCGTCATGAAGACGCCATTGTTGCATCCGGCATACACCCGGTTAGCATCCCAGGCATCCAGCTGCCAGAGGTCGGGTGCTACCAGCCCGCTGTTCGACTGTTGCCAGGTATCACCACCATTGACCGTTTTGAAGAGTACGTTGCCGTCGCCGGCCAGGAAGCCGGTACGGGCATCCACAAAATCCAGGCCGGCCAGGTCTTCGCGCGTACCCAGATCGACCGGTGTCCAGTTGATTCCGCCGTCCACTGTACGGATCAGGCTTCCGCGGTCGCCTGCGGCAAAGCCGTTAAGGTTACCCGTAAAGTCGACCCTCCGGAGCGCTCCTCCGATGGCCCCTGCATGCACGATTGACCAGCTGGTGGCGTTGGTGCTGCTGATGATCATCCCGCCGGTGCCCACAGCCAGATAACGGCCTCCCGGTGTGAGAATCACCGAATTGATGTCCACCATTGGGTTGTCGTACACGAGGCTCCACAGCAGACCGGCATTGGTGGTCCGGTAAACTTTGCCGTTCAGGCCATTCCCGCTCCAGGCAAAGCCGGTGGTGGCGTTGACGAAATTGATCCCCTTCATTCCGCTGCTGAGGCCGGTACCAATGCTGTTCCAAGAGCTGCCCTGGTTGGTGGATTTAAGTACCGTTCCGTTTGTTTTGAGGGTGTAGATGGTATTCGCATCGGTGTAGTCCAGATCATTGGTGTATTCGCTCAGGCACGAAGTCCAGGTGCTGCCGCCATCGCGGGTGACCTGTACGCCTATGGTGACGCTGTTAGGGGCAATGAAACCAACCTGGCGGGAAACAAATGAAATGCTGAGAATGTCGTAAAACGACGTCAGTTCCCGTCTGGTCCAGGTGGCACCGCCATCGGTGGTCGACCTGACCTCATCGTACCCGGCAACCCATCCGTGGGTGGCATCCACGAAGGACATGCAGTTTAATCGGGCGGCGAAATCAAGCACCTCCACCCACGTGTTTCCCCCATTGGTGGTTTTCAGCACTTTGCCGTACTCGCTCTCAAATCCACCGGCGATGTAACCGGTGTTGGCGTCGAGAAAGCAAATGTCGATAAGGTTATAAGGCACCTTCAGGTTAACCGGAATCCACGAGGAGCCTCCGTTTATTGTTTTCAGACAGGCCCCCCCGGTGCCGACGGCATAACCGATTTCGGCCGTTGCGAAGGCCACAGCCAGTAATTCCGAATTGTCGGCCGCATTGCCGGATTCCAGCCAGCCTTCCCTCACCGGTGTCTGGGCAAAGCCCACGGTGCCGGCAAGGCACATCACAATAAACAAATACAATGACTTTTTCATAAGGATTGGTATATGAGGTGGTACGAAAGGATTCAGCAGAACACAACCAAGTTAATCAATTAACAGGTAACTTACAAATCGATGTATTCTTTTCCTCCTTGTGCCACTCACCCTGTGGTTCGAATCTAAGGGAGTATTATTGTGTCACAGGAGCAGGATTGTTCCGGTACTTTTTATAGCTTTCTTTATCCAACAGAATCATCTCCTGCATGACCAATCCGTATCCGCTTCCCGGAGGGTTTGACTTAATTGTCAGATTATTCCAGTCGCTTGCAAAATTCCCGGAGTAACATAACCATAGTTTTTTCCCGTCATTTGAAATAAACTTGGTGGGAAAATTCAGAAAATAGGCCTGTTCACCAAAATCTTTCAGGTAGGTTACCAATTTCCAGGGACCGGTAATATTATCCGATTCCAGGATATAGGAATTCATTTTTGCAACGGTTGGCCAACCGTCGGTAATGGTAAGGAGGTATTTCTTTAAAGGCGTATTATAGGTCATTGTAACACAACCCATGTTGTTGTTCCATTCCAGCAATGGTTTGATTTCCGTAAAAACGTTTGTCCAGATTGGATTGCCATTTTTATCATGCCCCCCAAAGAATTCATACTTCGACCGATCATTGATGTTTTCAACAGAAGGCGTAACCCGGCACATATAAATCTGGTCCCCGGATATCCAGCTCAGGTTTGCGGGCCGTGGCTTTGGATCATCCACCTCAGCTCCCATCCCAACCAGATAAGCTTTTCCGTCGGGTGAATGTTCCATGTTTTTACCGAAATCAACAAAATGCGGAGCTCCCATTTTTACCGGATATCCCCACATGCCGTTTTCGCCAAAAAGGGGATTCTCGGGGGTATGCGGGGTATCTTCCCAGGTAATGCCATAATCCTTCGAAATTCGGTAACCCACTAATGGACCCAGCCAGGGCCAGTTGTAATCAAATCCGCCGATATTGGTAGTGGCTAACGGTGCAAGGCAATACGTGCCATAATACCAGATACCATTATGCACCAATGAACCGCTCGGATAGCGTCCCTGGTACGGAGCCGGATCACCGTTTTGGGTTCCCAGACTGTATATCTTCAGGTTTAGCGGATCGTTGCCCACCATGACCGCCTGGCCGGTTGTGGCTTGCAAGGGTTGTTTTGGAACACTTTTATACACGGTTTCTTTATCGTAATTCACCCAGCCGGATTGGGAATAATCCAGTGAACCATCCAGCCTGTCAAGCTGGCCATCTGTCCAGGAGGAATATA
>CAYWHP010000268.1:0-3001 GCA_964457845.1 uncultured Porphyromonadaceae bacterium
ACGCCCAGGTCATGGGAAACCACCAACATGGACAGGTTGAACTCGCTCCTTAAATTCCGGATCAGATCCAGCACCCGTGCCTGGACCGAAAGGTCAAGTCCGGTGGTGACTTCATCCAGAAAGAGGATGAGTGGGTTGTTCGAGAGGGCCTTGGCGATCTGGACCCGCTGCTGCATGCCGCCGCTGAAATTGCAGGGAGGTTCATCCATCCGCGCCACCGGGATTTCTGTTCTCTCCAGCAGTTCGGCCGACCGCTGCCGCATTTTGGTGATATTTCTCCATCCGGCTCCAAGTAGCCGCTCGGCGATATTGCCGCCGGAGCTGACCTGCATCCTGAGCCCCAAATGCGGGTTCTGATAGACAATCCCCATCAGGGCATTTCTGAGCTGGCGCTTCTGAAAATGGCTCAGCCCGAGCAGGTTGCTGCTGTAGTCCGAACCATCGGCAAATATCTCCGGCAAATTCTCTATTCCCGCCGAACGATGCATCGCCACGGTGCCTTCACTTGCCTCCCATTCAAAGTGCAGCAGCCGCACCAGGGTGCTTTTGCCGGAGCCGCTCTCGCCGACAACGCCAAGGGCCTCGTTTCGAAACAGGTCGAAGGAGACGTCGTTGCAGGCCATCACGGAGCCGCAGTGAGGGCAGAGATTGGTATCCTGTTCCGGCCCGGTGGCATCCAGACAACGGTCACACCCCTGACCAAACCGTTTTGAGAGGCCTCGTATCCGTATCAGTGGTTCCATGTTTCGCACCTCTTGTCGCAATAGCCAGAATCCGAGCAGAAATAGCTCCGCCCGCCCCCTGAATTGTCAATAACCTCGTCCAGAAAGGTATCGGTGGCGCCGCACCGGGCGCAGGCCTTGCCCGAGAAGTTTTCGGTCCTGAATTTGTGGTCTTCGAATTCCAGGGGCTCAACCGACGTATGGGGGGGGATCGCATAAATCCGTTTTTCCCGCCCTGCCCCGAAGAGAAACAGCGTGTCGGCCATGTGGAGTTTGGGCACGTCCCAGCGGGGAATCGGGCTGGGGTCCGTGATATAACGGCCGTTGACCGTAACCGGGTAGCGGTAGCTGATGGTGATCTCGCCGTATTTGACGATATCCTCATAGAGATAGAGCCACATCCGGCTGTAGTCCGCCTCGGCGTGCATCCGGCGGGTCTCCATTTCCGAAGGCTCCACCTCCCGTAGCGCTTCCGGGTAAGGAACCTGTAGCACCAGGATCTGCTGATCGGTCATGCGTTCCTCCGGAATCCGGTGACGGGTCTGGATGAGGGTCGCGGCCCGGGTGTCGGTGGTGATGGCCACATCGGCAACCGTGGCCACGAATTTTTTGATGTTGACCGCATTGACGCTTCCGTCACACCCCTGATCTATCACCTTGAAAACGTCATCCGGTTTCACCAGGGAAAGGGTGATCTGAAGGCCGCCGGTCCCCCATCCGCGGGCAATCGGCATTTCCCGGGAACCGTAGGGGACCTGGTAACCCGGTATGGCGACCGCTTTGAGGATGCTGCGGCGGATTTCCTTCTTGGCTCCTTCGTCCATAAACCCGAAGGGGTACCCGGCGGACTGCGCCGCATCGTTTCTCTGTTCATCATCTTTCTGCAGCCACTCATGCATGCGCATCGGCATCCTCCTGACTTTTTCCGGCGCTGGCCAGTTCTTGGGCTTTTCTGAGTCGATCCAGATCGGACAGGAAATCCACATAATGCGGCAGTTTCCAGTGATTGCAAAACCCCATCGCTTCTATGCCGTCAATGTGGTAAAGGACGAACTCCTGATCCTCGGCCGGACAATTTGGCTTCTCGGTCCGGGTGCAGCGATCCAGAATGGCCATGGAAATCGCCTTGATCTCGTTCTGCCCGAAGCAGATTCCGTAGCCCAGGCTGAACCGTGGCATGCCGTCGCTGCCCTGCATGCGGGCCAGCACCTCGGCTTCCGTCACCTTGACTTCACCCGCGACATAAGGATCACCGGTTGCCGGATGCGGCACCGTGAGCGGCAGGTAGCCGATGCGCAGTTCCCCCAGGGTCGGATGGATGTTGCCATAGCCTCGCATGCTGGAATAGGCAAGGGCCAGCATCCCGCCGGTCTCGCCCCGTGCCAGAGCCTGCAACTTGGCGCTGCGGGAGGCCGGGAAAGTGAGCGGCTGACGGGTGATGTCGAATGCCCTCTCCTCCGGGTGCGCTGCTGACAGGGTCTCCTCCAGCAGCCCTTCCCGGCGCAGGATGCGGATCACCTTGGGAAAAGTTTCGGGGATCTCCGCATCGGCGGGAAGGCTGCTGAATAACCGTTCCCGAAAAGCGCGCCGCCGGGCCGTATCGTCCTTCAGGAGGTCAAAATCCAGCAGCCGCAAGGTGTAATCGCTGGTGGCCCCCAGAATCTGCCCGCCGGGAATGTCCTTGAACGCGGAAGAAATCCGTCGCACCACCCGCATCTTCTCTGTACTGATTGGCAGTGAATAGCCCAGACGCTGCTGGGTGGCCCGAAAGGCGCGCAGCATGAACGCTGCTTCGAAGGTGTCGCCTGCGGACTGCTTGAGGGCCAGTGCGGCCAGCTCCGGGGCGTAGAGCGAGCCTTCCCCCATCACGCGATCAACGGCCAGATAGAGCTGTTCCTTGATCTGCTCCACCCCGAGCGGCGGGGATACCCCCTTAGTCCGCTCATGGGCAAAGAGCTGACAGGCTCTTTCGATCGCTTCGTTGCCACCTTTAACCGCTACATATCCCATTTTACTTTACTCCGATTCGTGATGAGCGGGGAATACAGGCGATGTTCCCGCTCTGGTCCAGAAATATGGCGTCCACGCCGAGGGGGAATTCGCTGTTCACTTCCCTTAGTAGCTGCAATTCACCCGGGTCGAGCCCTGAGATTCTCAGCGAGGCCGTGCCGACGATGCCGGGGCCCGACAGGACAACGCCCGCTGTCTCGCTCAGCGCTTCCACCAGATAGAGGACGGTGGCCCCGGTATCCGGGTACTCCAGGCAGCCCCGCTTGAAA
>CAYWHP010000269.1:0-2941 GCA_964457845.1 uncultured Porphyromonadaceae bacterium
GCCACACCGTCGTGGTGTTTGGTGGTGATCACCGAATAGCGTGCCCCGCTCTGTTTGATGAGTTCAGCCCAGGCGGCGGGATCGTAGTTTTTCAGGGTGAAGCCGTTCAGCTGCTTCATGTAATCCACATGGCTGATCTTCTTGTTGTGGAAACCCCACGATTCATCAACGCCGTCCACAGCATAAATGCCGGTGTGGATGAATATGCCGAGTTTGGCGTCGGCAAACCACTGCATTTTTTCCTTAATCGTCGATGGGTCGATTTTCTGGGCCTGGATGCCGAGTGCCAGGAGGATGCCGGCGAGGAGGAGGGTAGTTCGTTTCATCATGGGAGGGTACGATTGGGTTGATTTTTTTTACCACGGAGTCACGGAGAACACGGAGAAACACGGTGTAAAAAATTGTTTTTAAGAATGTTAAGAACGTTAAGAGAGGTAAGTACTCCTGATAACAATGATAGCATTATTTTAAAATTCTCCGTGTACCTCCGTGCCCTCCGTGTCTCCGTGGTAAAAAAAACTTCACCTGCCGAGAGGCTCCACCCGGAGCACCTGCCCGGCAACTGTTTTAAAGGTCAGCAGCTCCCCTTCCAGCGAGGCCTCCCGGCCGCCCGACGACACCCGCACCTGCCGGCCGGGCCAGGGGTTCTCCAATACACACTCTCTGCCTTTCTCGCTCAGGATGTCGACAAACCGAACGGTGCCGTCCTTCTTTTCTGAGGAGACGAGGAAGGCCCCCCATGTGCGGAGGTTTTCGAACGAAGCATCCTTGCCGGGCCATGCGGGGAAAACCCGGATCATCCCCTCGTACCCCTGGAGGAGCATCTCATTGATGCACGAAGGGATGGCGCTTAGTGTTTCGGTTAGTCCCCCCGACTGAGGCACCCAGAGGTTGGGCAGCTCGGTTTTGGCGATCCGCTCCTTCAGCCGGACGAGGATGGTGTCGGGGTCGAACCCAACCCGTACCGCCGTCGTATAAAATGTTTCGATACCATTGCCGAGGTGGTTCCAGTCGTGGTCGCCGCCGGGATCCTTTCCCCAGCGGCCCACTTCATCACGCAGTATTCTGGCGAAAGCAGGATCCGTTTTTACCCCGGTGGTGCCGCCCGGGAAGCCGTGAACATAGGCCATCACACGGCCAAAGCCTGGTTTGGTGCGGGATTCGGAACCTGAACTTGTACCGCTTTCAGCCGCTTTTATCCGGATTTTGCCATCAATATTGACCATCGGCACCGGGTAAAGGTGATCCCTGATATCGACCCACTTCGATCGCCGGGTTTCACTCTCCCCAAGGAAGCTGCTCATCTCAATAAACCCCTTTGCGAACATCTTCAGGAGCCCGAGGGTATTGGTGTTGTTGAAATCTCCGGAAAGCATGTCCTGCCGCCAGCCGGAGGTCCAGGGCCCCACCTCCCAGAAGTTGTCGTTGTAATTGTTGTACTGCCCGTTTTCGAATTTCAGCCAGTCTTCCCAGAAATCGGCCACCTCACGGATCATCGGGAAAACCTTTCTGGCGTAGGCCTCGTCGTACGTGTGGTAAAACCGCTGGAACATGTTGATGGTGAGGAATAAACCATTGCTGCGCTGTCCGCAGAACATGTGGCCGCCTTCGAGGTTCAGGTCCTTAATGCCATAGGTCTTCAGCATCTTCTCTTCCGTGAGCGGGTACATCGAGGAGCCAAAGCCTTTGGGACCGATGCCCACCGGGTAATAGGCGCCCCGTTGCTGCAGGATTTCGCGGGCATGCTTCTTTGCCTCTCCGAGATAATCGAGGATAGGGGCATCGTACGGATCGGTCAGCCCGATGTGATTGGAGGAGAAGCAGGCCCAGAAGGGAGCCTGGAAATTGTAGTTGGTGTGGTAATCCCCTTCCCAGGCATTCACGGCATCCTCGGTGATGGAGTTGCCGCAAAGGCCGGGCGGGAAATTGTTGTTGCGGCTGCAGCAGGCAAGCAGGTACTGGGAGCCGTAATAGTACTTTTCGAGCAGCGTGTCGTTCAGGTGAATTTCAGATTCCGACCAGAATTCCACCCACCATGAGGCAGTCGATTTTTTCAGGCTTGCTGCGGATTTCAGGTCCGTTTCCCGGGCGTATCTGAGCGCCGTTTCGAAATAGTCGGGTCGGTCATGGTTGGTGCAGATGGCAGTGACGAGGGTGACCGGGGATCCGGGTTTCAGATCCAACGATGTTCCGGATGACTCCGTTCCAATGGCCTTCATTGCCATCACCACATGCGACGGCCAGTCGAGTTCCGGGGTTTCGAAATGGCGGGCCGCCCAACGGATGCCCTCCTGTTCACCGGTTTCGGTACGGGAATCGAACCCCGATTTGGCCCAGAGGTCAAGGTTGATCCGGCAGGACTTCCCTTCAGCCGACAGTTCCGTGAGGATGATGTTCCGATCGGCAACCACTGTAACGGTCATCCGGAATGTCAGCCCGTTGTTCCTGAAAACCCCGTGAATACTGGCATCGGACAGCCATTGCTCTG
The DNA here is from genome assembly GCA_964457845.1 of uncultured Porphyromonadaceae bacterium. Taxonomy (GTDB): domain Bacteria; phylum Bacteroidota; class Bacteroidia; order Bacteroidales; family UBA12481; genus UBA12481. Next base: position 2,489 of record CAYWHP010000269.1, read on the forward strand.
CATAAAAGGCCGCGCCTTCAAGTTCCGGTACCGAAATGTTCAATCCGCCGGGCAGGCATAATCCCCCCTCGGGATATCCCCTCCGCGCCTTCCAGAAATCCGCCTTGGAAATGTATATGCATAATTTGCCGGGAGTACCTCCCAGCACGATCCCCACATCCCCGTTGCCGGCAATCGGCGCATCAGGCGTAAAAGCCGTGGGAATCCTGGTGGCTGCCGAGTTGAAAATTCCTTTGTACCCCGGAATAAATTTATCGGCATGCAACTGGCAGAAAATCAGCAGCATACATATTGCCGTAAAGCTTCGTCTAAACATGAGGTCAATTATTTTCTCCGTGTCTCTCCGTGCCCTCCGTATCTCCGTGGTTAAAAAAAATGCCGCCCACGGAGAACTCCCCCTTATTGCCCGGAAGTAAAATGCCGCTTCCGCATATAGCACGTAAACCCGGTGCA
>CAYWHP010000270.1:0-2833 GCA_964457845.1 uncultured Porphyromonadaceae bacterium
CAAAGGTCGGGATCTGGCTGGTGAAGCCCACGAGCCCCAGCAGGAACACCGATCCCGTGAGGCGGTACACCAGCCAGCTGAGTGCGATGTTCTGCATCCACGTGCCGATCAGCGATATCCCCTGACCGGTAAAATAGATGCGGTAATTGCGCGAATGGAGCGAGGCGAAGATGGTGCTGCGGGCCATGCCCTAAAAGTAGCAAATCGGCAGGCTGTTCAGAGCACTTTGTCGAGTGAAAGCCCGTCCTCCGGAACAAATTGCCTCCAATATCTTACCGATTCTTCAAGATCCTTGCGGGTAAAGTAATTGATGCTGCCGGTGGAGGCGAATACCTCGATGGTGAGATAAATCCGGTCAACCTTTTTCACCTGCAGCTCCTGCTTCCTTTCGTACGAGACCTTTATGGCCTGCAGCACCTTTCTTCCGTCAATGATTCCCCTTTCATTGTTTGCTTTTGTGAACGGCCAGTGCCCCGACACCTTCCCGTCCGTTTGCTGCAGGTGGATGATAGGTGACCAGCAGGCCAGTTCCTCCATCCATTTATAAGTATCTCCATCTTCCTCACCGGCAAACAGATATGGATATTTATCCATTTCCAAAACTAACTCATTTACAATCTCATGTCTCCTGTCTAATGTCTCATGCCTCCTGTCCAATGTCTTCCACACGGAATCCGGCCCGAGCCAAACCCTTTCATCACCCGATTCCAGTGCGCGGAGAACGGTCTCCCTGCGGGGGCGAAAAAAATTCCGCTGTCCCGAAGCATGGCCGGTATCGATGGTGATGTAAAACGGGCTTCCCGCCGCCGCACTTACGCGGCCGATCAGGTCGCGGGCGCCGCCTATTGTCCAGGGCACCTGGTGGGGCGAATACATCTGCTCGAGCCCGATGGCCCGGCAGCCGGCGGTTTCCGCGTAAAATGCCGTTTCCGCAAGGTTTCGGATGAGCTCATCGAGATATTCACGGTAAATGGCAGGATCCTGCAGCACCGGGTTCGAAAAGGCGTGGCAGAAAAATCCGAGGCCGGCTCCCAGGGTGCCCGCCGTTTCCGCCATCGGTTTGAGCCAGTTATTGAGCATCCGGCTGCGTACCTCCGGGTCGGTATGGCCCAGTCCGAGTGTGGAGTAGGTGCCGTGACCGGAATAGAGGTTTGCGATGGATACGCCGTTCCTTAGGCATGCTTCCATCACCTTGCAGGTCCACCGTTCCAGGTATGCGGTCCCCTGGTACAGCGGGTCGCATTCGTTGTCGGCGCTGGCTTCGATGTGCCGGATGCCGAGATCCCGGATCAGGCTGGTCCAGTCGGCCGGCTCGGTATACCGCTTCGAAGCGAAGCAGTTGTCGATGGCTAGGTAAATTTCAGGGTATGAAGGAGTGCCGCTTTCGGGAAGGTTCATCGTGCTTTTTCCCCTAAAGGTAAGCAGATGGCACTTTATTTAATGCGCCCGGCGGTTTTTACCCTTTCCCGGTATGCCGGGCATAGCTATCGAGGATGGCCTGCCAGCCATTTCGCTGAAGCTCAAGGGAGTTTTCCCCTTCCGCCTCGAACGACTCCTCCACCAGTGTGGCGGCGCCCTGCGGCGTGAAGCGGATCGACCAGCGGCGTCCGTCGCCCAGCAGTACAGAGAGCTTCTCATGCGGAACCACTTCTTCGTAGGTGCCCCAGAAATCAAAGCCCATGCTGCCGTCGCGGGCTTCCATGCGCCAGCTCAGCTTGCCGCCCGCCCGCAGGTCGTTGGACGCATGCGGCGTGTGCCAGTCGGGCGATGCCTGGTTCCACTGAACGATATCTTCAGGGCTTGTGAAGCATTTCCAGGCATGCTCCAGCGGTGCGTTCACCAGGGTTTGAAGGGTGATGACGGTCTTTTCCATTGTTGTTATTCTTTGTGGTGGTTCGGATCAGGCCTTTTCGTAGCAGTTGAACATCCACCGGAGACCGTACCTGTCGGTAAGGCTGCCGTAATAACTGCCCCAGAACTGCTCCGAGAGTTCCTGCTCTACCTGACCGCCCGATGCCAGGGCATCGAACAGTTTCCGGGTTTCGATGCGGGTATCCGGTTCCAGGTTCAGGATAAAATTGTTGCCCGGGTTGAGGTTGAATCCGAGGGATTCAGGTGCATCCGAACCCATCAGGACATGTCCGCCAATAATCTCCAGTTCAACATGCATTACCAGCTTTTTATCTTCTTCGGAAAACTCCGGGGCGTCCGGTGAAGGTGGAACATCGCCCATGCGCATGATGCCATCGCCGAGGAATTCGCCGCCGAATATTGATTTGTAGAAGTGGAATGCCTCTTCGGTATTCCTGTTTAAATTAACATAAGTACTTACGCGTGCCATGATGATTGGTTTTATTGCATTGTAACAACTGGGGGAGGGGTTTGTTGCGGGGGCCGCGACAGGCCGGGCGGTGTTGGTGTTGGGGCAACGATAGGCCGGGCGGTGTTGGTACGCGGGCAACCCCAGGCTGAAGCCTGGGGTTAGTCATAAAGACCCCTGGACACATATCCTGTAGATTTGCAGTTGATCTTCACAGTAACTGCGGACCTGTCCGATGATAGGATGCGTACCAATGGGATAAATGGCCTGTTCCGATGATTAGGGGCCTTCCACTGGGAAACGCCCGCAGCACCACAAGAGGCCTACCCTTCCACTTTTTGGTATTTGTGCAGATGGTCTATGACTAACCCCAGGCTTCAGCCTGGGGTTGCCCGGATACCAACACCGCCCGGCCTATCGTTGCCCGGATACCGACACCGCCCGGCCTATCGTTGCCCGGATACCGGCACCGCCCGGCCATGCTGGCCCACACCCACACCCGCGTCACGCGTC
>CAYWHP010000271.1:0-2832 GCA_964457845.1 uncultured Porphyromonadaceae bacterium
TATTCAGATATCCGTCGGGCAGCTGGGCGGCCGCAATTTTCCCGATCCATTCATCTGCCTTATTTTCGAGTACCTGATCGGGATGATTCTTCAGGGAGTATGCCATCGCCTCGAGCGCTTTATACACATCTGAATCATCATAATAGATCCCCTCGTGCTTTTCCCCCTTTTTGGCGGCCGCTTTTTCAAAATTCCGGATGCGGGCGGTCTTTACCTCGGTCTGATCAATACACACCGGTATCGTCACGCTGCTGACGGTGTAAATTCTTGGTTTCCAGAAGTTATCCTCGATGGTGACCTGCGAAAAGTTGACCGGATTGATTTTCTGCAGCGGCGTTTGGGCCCCGGATCGGGAAACCGGCGAGAGCACAAGGATGGAAGCACAAAGGATCAGTAATCGGTTCATGGCTGGTTATGTTTTGGTCATCAATTTAATCAATACTCATTTCACATCCGACGCTCCGGGCAGGAACGGCCCTAAGGCAGGACGGTAATTCTCACCGGCACCAACTGATTCAGGAACAGGAACACCACCAGGTCATTGCCCTCAAGCTCACGGGTGATGCCTAACCGGCAGTTTTTAAACTCCTTGCCGTTGACAAGGACACGCGCCCGGTCGCCGTTCCAGTTTTTAATCCGTATGGCCGGATTGATGACCGGTGAATCCTTGCTCCCCCGTATCGCAATATCGATTGTACCCGCCTCCAAGCCCTGATTCTCAACCTGGTAACATCGTTCACTCCGGTCATATCCCAATGTTTTAAAGCCCTTTCCCGAAAGGGTCATTTCGGGGGCGTAGGCCCACGAACGGCCAAAACTGACCAGTTCCGGCATGCTCATCCCGGTCATACCATACAATCCGTTCCACCACTCCCGGTCGCTGTTTTCATTCACAACCGGATTCGAAATCGGAAAGCTGTCGCAGTGCGAAGGCCGGTCCGGCATTTTGCTGGTCCGTCCGTCGCAGCGGGTCTGGCCGACCGGGAAGTGATTGCAGCCCACATGCTTATCGTAGGTTGAAAGCGCATTCCATCTGACAGTCATTTTATTGCCCGGTTCAAAGCAGATAAACGGCTTGTTTTCCGATTTAAAATTGTACTGCTGTATGGTGAATTTTTTAGCCCAGTCGGTCGCCTGGTCGCGGGGGCTCTCAACAAAGGAAACCGGTCTTATATTATTCTCATAATCAGCAACATGCACATAATCGATATTGAGCAGCTCGCCTTTCATCTGCCCGGGATGAAGGATGGGCAGGGATTCCTGAAATTGCCTCGGATATCCGAGCGTCCCCTTTTTCCAGGAAACTTTCCGGATTCCCGTGGCATCGGGATAGATGTAGTAATACTCATCTATCCAGCACTCCCAGCCGGTTTTCGGGTCGATCCTCCATGTATTGTTGTATGCGCTTACCGGAGCGTACCGCCAGTGAATCACCACCCTTGCATCGGTATTCTCGATTATCCTGACACTCGAAAAGCGGCAATGCCGGTCCTGCATGTGCTCAAAACACCCTTCGGTGTCCTCCTTACCGATTCCCCAGGCCTCCACGCTCTGGTCGGTCATCCAGTTTTCATTTTCCGATATCCATGAAGCGCCATACCGGATACCCCGCCAGAAAATGACCTTGACCGGCGATTTTTCGAAACAGACAACAATATCCGGATCCTGGTCAACCGGCCACAGGTTGTCCCATCCCTCATAGTATTTCAATTTGGTGTAGAAGGCCCCGAACCTGCCCGGATTCCTTTCGATCTTCGGCAACTTGCGGACCGGTATGTCGGGCACCTTATCAGCATACTTATCAAATTCCGATTTTACCTGCGCGGCATTAAGTGCCTGATCAAAAACAGAGATTTCGTCGATGATTCCGTCAAGGCCGAAATAGGCGGCCAGCGTGCCCCACGTCCGGTGAATATCGGAAGGCTTTTCGGGCTCCGTCACCATTCCGATTACGCATTTCGTTTTGGCCGGAAAAGTCATCGAGCCGGAAACCGGCATCGAGGCAGCCAGTTCGCCGTTCACATACAGTTCCAGTCCCTTTTTCGCACGGTAAACCCCGGTCAGGTGCATCCATTTCCTGAGTGGCAGTGTTTCTGTTGCACTCGTGCAGGATATCCATTGCTCCCCAATGGCAACCTCCATCGATACTTCGCCGAGCGGACCAACCATCAGGCGGTAGCCTTTTACCTCATTGGATTCGGTGGTGAGAACCGGGCACCAGTTCCAGGGGTACTCCCCAAGTGCAACCCAGGCTTCAACGGTAATTTCATCACCGGGCTTCTTCAGGTCGGCGCCCTTGCGGATAACCCGCGCGGTAAACCCGTCGAGACGCAGGCCGTTGCCTGCCACTCCTGGTGCCTCTCCGAAATATCCCTCAACCGTGTCGGCAATATGGGTGGCATTCTCGATGACGGTGCGGTTTTTAATGTTTTCGAAATCCCATCGCATCACCGGATTCTGTCCGATGCCGGCGAGGGGGAATCCTAAAAACAGCAGGAGTAAAAATCTATTCATGATATTGTTATCTGTTTATCGAGATTTTGACCGGCTTATCCGACTTAACAGGCAGCCACACCACAAGGTCGTCCTTTTCAAGCTTCCGGACCAATCCGGTTTTGTAATCCCGGTTCTTTACCAGGGCCTTACCATCCAACCTGATATCAATCTCCCCGGAATTAAATCCTTCCACAATGAAACTGGCATTCACCACGGGCGATTCCGCACTGGCGGAAAGCTCCATGTCGAGCTGACCGGAGGTGGCCGCTTCCCCATCAATGACATATGCCCGCTGAGTGAGGTCGTATCCTTTGCTGATAAATCCGCCTTCCGCGA
>CAYWHP010000272.1:0-2798 GCA_964457845.1 uncultured Porphyromonadaceae bacterium
GGTAACCGTGAGCTCCGACGGCAGTCAGAGCATCCGCTGCTGGCTCGAGGGCGGCACAACGCGCATGCTGGTAGCGGATTACAGCAACATGGGCGCCGAGGGATTCTTCAGGAGCCATGCCGCGCAGGTGGACCGGCCGCTGAAGCCGGGGGATGTTATTGAAGGGGAGGTGAGGCTGGGGTTTGGGAAATGATATTTTCCACCGCATAAAGCGGATAAACATCTACCGAAGGGTACTTCGAAAAGTTCTCGGCGGAGATCCGGATTCCTCGGGTGAACCCCTTTTCCTGCAGAAACAGGAACAACGACTTCATTTTGCCGGAGGATCCGGATTTTACTTCAATCGGAAGAATGGTCCTTCCCTGCTGGATGGTGAAATCCACCTCGGCGGAACTGTTACGCGCCTCGCGATGCCAGTAAAAAAGATCAGGAGGATCATACGGACTTTGATATTTTATCAGTTCCAGACCGGTAAACAATTCTGCCATCGCACCCCGGTTTACCAGCTCGTTCTGATCACCAAGAAGAAATTCGGCAATCTTCAATCCCGAGAGGTTCAGCTGCAGCCCTGTGTCCATGAGCAGAACCTTAAACCGGGCATGATTTACTCCGGCGCCAATTGGTATTCCGGTTGCCGGGGAATGATAAACCGGAAAGGCGAGCCTGGCCATCCGAAGCAGTTCGAGGGACTCCCGGACCTTCCGAATGTCAAGACTTTGCCCGGCGCGGGTATAAACGAATTTACTACCGCACTGGTTTACCACCGACCGGAAAACCTCGCGGAGAACCAGCACGGGCGCCTGTTTCCTGTATCGGGCAAAGTCGTTTTCGATGGAAAGAATCAAATCGTTGTGAATCTGCATGCAATCCTGAAAGCTGCCGGTTTCAACAAACCGGCCAACAGCTTCGGGCATGCCACCGATGATCATAAAGTTCCGCAGGTGCTCCAGCAGGCGGGCGTGGAGCATTTCCGGCAACGGGTTTTCGGGTGTCGCCTCCCTTTTCGCCTCAATCAGCGCCGTGAAGCCGATGGCTTCGAGGTATTCGTTGAACGACATGGGGTACATGTGCAGCTGGCGTATCCGGCCAACGCCGAAGGAGGCTATCTCGGATAAGGCGAACTCCAGCAGGGATCCGGCTGCAATCACATGCAAATCAGGAAGTTGTTCATAGAAATAGCGCAGTGACCGGATAGCCGGCACCGAGGCCTGTATCTCATCGAGGAAAAGCAGTGTTTGCCCGGGCTTAACCGGCCGGCCGTAGTAGGCTTCCAGCAGCTGGCAGATCCGTTTCGGCTCCTGGCTGATCGCGAAGATCTCCCGGGCTTGCGGATCCAGGTCGAGGTTAACTTCCAGGTAATCCGGGAATTCCTTGCCCAATTGCCTTACGAGCCAGGTTTTGCCAACCTGGCGGGCACCCCGGATCATAAGCACTTTCCGGGCCCCGGATTCCTTCCAGGATTTGAGTTCCTTGTATACAGTCCGGTTCATTTGTCAATAATCCAAGGCAAAATTAATGGTAATTTGTCAATAATCCAAGGTAAACTTAGTCTGTTTTTGATAAAAATCCAAGGGGAGTTGCAATAAACTCCAGGTAATTTTCGCGGGTAATAACCGAAAAGGCAGCCTCCGGATAATTTGTGGAAAAGGCGCGCGGAGCTTTCCTGGTTTTGTCGCCCCATTTGAATTCAGTGGCAGTAATCCGGTTTTCCGATTCTTCGATCAAATCGATTTCCTGTCCGTCATAGGTGCGCCAAAAATAGTACGACCGGTCCAGACCCAGAAAGGAGGATTGCTTGATCCGCTCGCTGATCAGGTAGTTTTCCCAGAGCTGCCCGATGTCATTTCGCTGCGAAACCGCGCTAAAGCCGCCGATCAGTGCGTTCCGGATTCCGTTGTCATAAAAATACCATTTGGCGGATTTTGAAATCTCTTTACGAAGATTCCGCGAAAAACCACTCAAACGAAAGACAACAAAAACTTTCGAAAGCAAATCCAGATATTTCTCCACCGTTATCCGGGTCAATCCCAGCTGCCGGCCCAACTCATCGTATGAAACTTCACTCCCCGTTTGAAAGGCAACCAGCCGCAGCAAACCGAGCATCTTAGCGGAATTTTTCAATCCATCGACCGATAAAATATCCTTGAGGAGATAGGCATTCACCATATCATGCAGGTAGTCCTTCTTCTCCTGGTACCCTGAAAGATTGATCACTTCGGGGTAAGAGCCCAGCACCAGCCGGTCTTCGAGATTTTGGCGGGTTTGGAGCGCATTTTCAACCTGGGAAATCTCCGCCTGGCTGAAAGGAAACAGGTGAAACTGTGTGCTCCTGCCAACAAGCGGCTCGCCAGCCCGGTTCAGCAGGTCGAAGGAGGAGGACCCGGTAGCCAAAACTTTAATGCCCGGAATTTCATCAACGATCAGTTTCAGTTTCTGACCAATTCCTGGGATATTCTGGGCCTCATCAATGGCCAGCAATTCCACGCCATCCAGTAGCCGCCTGTAATTGGCAACCGACTGCGGTTCCAGCAGCGAGAGCGTGTCAAAGTCCTCGCCGTTAAGGACCAGCTTTTTCCCGGCAACCCGCTCAATAACCTGCCGCATAAGGACCGTTTTCCCAACGCGACGGGCGCCAAAAAGCAGGACAGCTTTGTTGGGGGTAAGCTTGTCGCAAATTCTGTCTTCCAGTAAACGCTTCAGCATGGGTACGGATATTACTTCAGTAAAAGTACAAAATTTTAAATTGAAATATACGAATTACTAGTAATTATGATAATACAATATACGAATTAACAGTT
>CAYWHP010000273.1:0-2797 GCA_964457845.1 uncultured Porphyromonadaceae bacterium
TTCCGGTGCTGATTGCGCTGGTGAATGTAGCGTTGCGGTGGAAGAAGAAATTCGCGAATTAAATGATAATAAAGATATTAGAAAATAAATATCTGATAGTTCTGACAATCCTGATAAGTACCGGACTGCTTCAGGGCCGGACTGCTGCGGGGCAGACTCACGCTACCATCCGGATTAACATGGCCGATCCGGGCCGGGAATTCAGCCCGGATATGTACGGAATATTTTTCGAAGACATCAACCATGCTTCCGACGGGGGACTTTACGCCGAACTGATCCGCAACAGGGATTTCGAAAACAACCGCGTACCGGAGGACATGCACTGGCTGAATGATTCGACAATCGCTAACAGCCCTGGATGGACGGAGAAGTATATCCGGCCCGGTGAGCTGGAATTCTGGTCGCTGGTTCAGGAAGGTGGGGCCAGGGCCGGCATGTACCTTGAAAGGGAACATCCCTTAAACGGGAATAACTATCAATCCATGCGATTTGTCATCAGCAGTTTGGGCAACGGCAGGGCCGCGGTGGCCAATGACGGCTACTGGGGCATCTCACTGAAAAAAGGCGCCAGCTACAGACTCTCGCTATATGCAAGGGGCGATAAGGATTTTAACGGAACGCTTACAGCAACGCTCGAAAGCCGGAGCGGGCAGGTGTATTCATCGCAAAAAATAGCAGGAATAGGAAGTAGCTGGGAGCAATTCCATGTTGTGCTGACTGCCGGAGCCGGCGATCCAAATGCCCGGCTTGTAATTGCAGCGGGGAGCATCGGTACGGTCTGGCTCGACATGGTATCCCTGTTTCCAGAAGAAACCTGGAACAACCGGCCGAATGGTCTGCGAAAAGACCTGGTGCAGAAACTGGCCGACCTGAACCCGTCGTTTTTCCGGTTTCCGGGGGGATGTGTTGTGGAGGGTGCCACGCTCGAAAACCGTATTCAATGGAAGCGGACCATTGGGGATGTGGCAACACGTTCCGGGCACTGGAACCTTTGGGGATACCGTGCTACCGACGGGCTGGGGTTTCACGAGTTTCTTCAGCTCTGCGAGGACCTTCAGGTGGCACCGCTGTACGTGATCAATGCCGGGATGTCGTGCCAGGGGCGGGGCGGCATGGTGGCGGCCAAAACAGAGATCCGGGAATACCTCCGGGATGCTCTGGATGCGCTCGAATATGCAATGGGGCCTGTAACTTCAAAATGGGGAGCTATGCGTCTGGCCAACGGGCATCCGGAACCGTTCCGGATCAAATACCTGGAAATCGGCAATGAAAACTGCGGCCCTGATTATCGTGATGCTTACCGTATAATCAGTGCGGGCATCAGGGAGAAGTTTCCGGAGATCGTCATCATTGCGAACGACATGTTCTCACTCACCGATCAGGAGAGGAAGCTTTTGCCCGGTTTGAAAGCGGATCTCACCGATGAACACTTCTACGCATCACCCGAGTACTTTTATGAGCAATCCGCAAGGTATGACTCCTTCAACCGGTCGAATCCCTGGAAGGTTTACATTGGAGAATTTGCCGTAACCGCAGGAAAGCCCGGCACAGGCAATCTCAGGGCTGCCCTCGGTGAGGCCGCTTTCATTATCGGCATGGAACGCAATGCCGATGTGGTGAGGATGGCATCCTATGCTCCCACTTTTGTCAACGTCAACGACCGTAAATGGACCGTCGACATGATCGCCTACAATGGTGAGCAGGCCATTGGAACACCATCTTATGAGGCCATAAAGCTGTTTTCGAACAACCGTCCGGCAAGAGTAGTGCCTGCCGAGGTATTGTTTAAAACTGACCCCGCTGTTGAACCGTGGAGCAACCTGGCCGGGGGTATCGCACTCCGGGTATGGAATGGCAGTTCAGAATTCAAGGACCTGCAGGTGGTCAGCGACGGGAAGATCCTGTTCTCCGAAGATTTCAGGAATGGACTTGAAAAATGGCGCTTCGAGGAAAATGACTGGAAGATTTCCGGTGGCGTTCTGCTGAACACAACAACAGATCAGGAAGTAAAGATCAGCGCCGGCAATGCGGACTGGCTGGAATATACCCTCTCGTTGAAAGCCCGGAAGATCAGCGGCAGTGAAGGGCTTTTCATCGATTTTCTGGTGAACGGGAAAAACAGGTGCACCTGGAACCTGGGAGCCTGGAACAACGTTGCCGATCTACTCTGGCAGGACCGCAACGACACTCGTGTTGATGCCGGAAGGTATCTCGAAAGAAGTTTGGAGTCAGGCCGTTGGTACGACATCCGGATCGAAGTGGAAAACCATCGGGTACGGTGCTGGCTCGACGGGGCCCTCATACGCGATGAACTGCTGAAAGGGGATTTCACTCCTTCCATATATGCAACAGCTGGCATCAGTAAAAACAGGGATGAACTGATCCTGAAGATTGTGAATCCGTTTCCGGAAAAGAAGCAATGCAATATAGAGTTACTAGAATCGCCGGAGCTTTTATCTGACGGAAGGGCAATCATTCTTACCTCGGGAAGTTTGGATGACGAAAACACATTTGCCGAACCAGAGAAAATTTCCCCGCAGGAAATCACGCTGAAGGGAGTGGGCAAAACGTTTGCCTACCCGTGTCCTCCGAATTCCTTGTCAATCCTGCGGCTCAAAATCCAACGATAGAAGTCGCTGACTAAATCCCAGTTGTGGGTTAAGATTCCTGCCGGTGCGTGGAAAATCACATCACTCATGCAAACCAATATCGTGTATTAACATTTTTTTAACATTTTGTAATTTATTCATTTTCTGTTATTTACATCTTTTTGTTTAATTGTTTTTGATTTTTGATA
>CAYWHP010000274.1:0-2777 GCA_964457845.1 uncultured Porphyromonadaceae bacterium
TGAAGTGAGAACCTGTGATCCTGATTATTACCATTGGACCCAATGGGTTTTCATGCAGCTGTTCAACCACTGGTACAATATAAATACCGACAAGGCAGAGCCGGTAGCAACCCTGATTCAGCACTTTGAAAGCCAAGGAACAGAAGGACTTGCCGCCGCATGTTCTGATCCGCTGGTTCTTTCGTCTGCAGAGTGGGCCGGTATGACGGAAACCCGGAAACAGGAAATCCTCCTGAACTATCGTTTGGCCTACCTGGCCGAAACCCTGGTTAACTGGTGTCCCGCCCTGGGTACCGTTTTGGCCAATGATGAGGTGAAGGAAGGATTCTCCGTGAGGGGTGGGCATCCGGTTGAGCAGCGGAAAATGAAACAGTGGCTGCTGCGGGTTTCTGCCTATGCAGAACGTTTGTTATCCGGACTTGACACCATCAACTGGACCGACTCGCTTAAGGAGATGCAGCGAAACTGGATCGGAAAATCAGAGGGTGCAAATATGTTCTTCCCTGTCAGCGGAAAAGATTACACCATTGAGATCTTTACCACCCGGGCCGATACCATCTATGGCGCAACCTTCATGGTCCTCGCGCCGGAGTCGGAACTTGTACCCCTGCTCACCGATCCCGGGCACCGGGATGAGGTTGAAAAATATATTGAGGAAACCCGGAAACGGACCGAACGGGAAAGAATTGCCGAGGTGAAAAAGATCACCGGAGTTTTCACCGGTACGTATGCCATTAATCCCTTTACCCGGGAAAACATCCCGATCTGGATTGCCGATTACGTGCTGGCAGGTTATGGCACCGGGGCTATCATGGCCGTGCCCGCTCATGACAGCCGTGACTTTCGCTTCGCCCTTCATTTTAACCTTCCGATTGTGCAGGTCGTTCTGGAGCCCGGACTGGAGCCCACGGATCCGACCACCTGGCCCGACTCATTTGATGCCAAGGAAGGAATCATGATAAACTCAGGCTTCCTGAATGGGCTGACAGTTCCGGAGGCTATAGCAAAAACCAAAATCGAAGTAGAAAAACTTGGTATCGGAAAAGTTCAGGTCAATTACCGCCTGCGCGATGCAATCTTCAGCCGGCAGCGATATTGGGGCGAACCATTCCCCGTCTACTACAGGGACGGCCTTCCTCACCTGATGGATGAGAAGGAATTACCCTTGCGCCTGCCCGAGGTGGATGCTTTTCTTCCTACTGAAAAGGGTGAGCCGCCGCTGGCCAGGGCCGCAAATTGGGTTACGGCCGAAGGCGACCCCATCGAACTCAGCACCATGCCCGGATTTGCCGGATCCTCCGCCTACTACCTCAGGTATATGGACCCCCGGAACAACCAGGCGCTGGTATCCCGTGAAGCCAATGAATACTGGCAGGATGTCGACCTTTACATCGGCGGTACCGAACACGCGGTGGGCCACCTGATCTATTCACGCTTCTGGAATAAGTTCCTTTTTGATACCGGATATGTCTGCAAGGATGAGCCTTTCAAAAAACTGATCAACCATGGAATGATCCAGGGGCGGTCCAATTTTGCTTACCGGATCAAGGGAACCAATACTTTCGTATCCCTCGGGCTCAAGGATCAGTATGAGACAACGCCTATTCATGTTGACGTTAATATCGTTTCGCATGATGTGCTTGATCTGGATGCTTTCCGGAATTGGAATCCGGAATACACCCAGGCGGAATTTATCCTGGAAAACGGAAAATACATTTGCGGATGGGCCGTCGAGAAAATGTCAAAATCGATGTTCAATGTGGTCAATCCCGATGTGATCATTGAAAAATACGGCGCCGATACGCTCCGTCTCTACGAGATGTTCCTGGGCCCCATCGAGCAGTCCAAGCCCTGGGACACCAACGGTATTGACGGAGTCTATAAGTTCATTAAAAAGCTCTGGAGGCTGTTCTACGCCGATGGCGAACATCTGTCGGTTACCTCGGAGAAGGCCACGGCGGCAGAACTGAAGGTATTACACAGAACCATTAAAAAAATTCAGGACGATATTGAACGGTTCTCTTTCAACACCTCTGTCAGCTCCTTCATGATTTGCGTGAATGAATTGACCGATCTCAAATGCAGGAAATCTGAAATACTCGAGCCGCTGTTAATCCTGATTGCACCGTTTGCGCCTCACCTGGCTGAGGAATTATGGAACCAGACCGGCCATTCCCACACGATTTCAATTGCCACCTGGCCGGTCCTTAACCCAACTTTCCTGGTTGAAGATACTATTGAGTACCCGGTTTCGTTTAATGGAAAGATGCGTTTCAAACTGGAACTGCCGGCCGACCTGAGTGTCTCTGAAATTGAACAGAGAGTAAGGGGACACGAGCAGACCGGCCATTACCTCCAGGGAGCCGCACTAAAAAAGATAGTTGTTGTGCCAAAACGCATCATTAATATTGTCTATTAAACGAAACTGCTGATGATCCCCACAGACAAAATCCGGGTAATCCTGCAAAAAGCACTGACGATCCTGAAGAGAATCTTTCCCACACGAAAGAAGTCCATTATCCGGGGAGGTCTGGGTATATTGATAATCATCCTGTTATGGCTTGCCACGCATATCAACTGGGTTATCCTTCTCAAAGGCTATCCCGATACAGGACCGATACCCGTGCAGGAGGTCCGGTATGATGAATTCAATTTCCCTGAAGACTCCTTTCATAAAGAAAACATCTACGTACGTTCTGATCAGTTCCTTTCTGATATTCTGGTCGGCCGGGGCGTTTCGCTGCAGACCATTGATAAAATCGCCCGTAACTACAAGT
>CAYWHP010000275.1:0-2766 GCA_964457845.1 uncultured Porphyromonadaceae bacterium
TGAAGCTTGGGACTCCGCACTTTGTCGACTTCGGCAAAAACATGCAATACTCGCCCGATGGAAAGGCTTATCTGGTTGGCCACGGCGCGCTCGACAACGACCCGACTCCAAGAGTGGCCGATAACAGCTGGATTGCCGGGGATGCTGTTTACATGGCCCGTGTAACGCCTTCCATCGATAACATGAACGATATAACCAAATACGAATTCTTTGCCGGCTTCGATAAAAAGAAGAATGCGGTCTGGTCGTCCGATTTTTCAAAGATCCGGCCGCTGCTGGTGTGGGACGACCACATGGGCTGCACAACCATCACCTATAATCCGGTATTGAAAAAATACATCATGTGCACCACCGACGGGTGGCCTGGCATGAAGGACATGAATTCATACCTGATGGAATCCGACCAGATTACGGGGCCCTACAAGCTGATCACGTATATGAAGAATTTCGGGCGGCAGGCCTATTTCCTGAACTTCCCTTCGAAATTCATAGGGGAAACAGGCCGAACTGCCTGGCTGAGCTATTCGGCCAACTTCAACAGTGTTTATTTCTGCGACCGAACCCTGGCCGATCCCATCGGGAGCCGGTATGCATGGTGCCTTCAGGAGATGCTGCTGCTCGACAACGGAACGAAGTCGCGCATCGAGTCACTGCCGGCTGATCAGATCGATCCCATAAAGCAGAAAAACAATATCGCCCTGCGGTCAAACGTAACGGTTTCATCGGCCAACAAGAAATTCAGGATATTCTCGGAACTGATCACCTATTTCGGCGAAGGCGCCGTGGATGGCATCATTCCGAATGACGAGGCCTATAATCCGACCGATGCAGAGAAAGAAATGCTTCCTGCGTTCCTGGTCAAGGATAAGCCGGTGCAAAGCTCTTACCGGGTGAACGAATGGGTTACGGAAGGCGAGAAGGGTTCAGCCATGATTCGACTCAACTGGAACCAGCCGGAAAAGGTATCCCGGGTGTGGCTATTCGACCGGCCGAATCTGAAAGACCAGGTTACTTCGGGGATGCTGGTGTTCAGTGACGGCTCCACTATCCGTGTTTCCGAACTGCCCAACGACGCAAGGGCATGCCGGGAGGTTTCATTTGTGCCAAAGACGGTAACCTGGGTGGCGTTTTTTGTGGATGCCGTTTCGAAAACAACTGGCAACGTTGGCCTGTCTGAATTTGCAGTTTTTGAAAAATAGCCTTCGTTCCGCGGTTTTCGTTCGTTTATGATTCGCCCGGTTGTAGGGTTAACCGGAAACAGCTTCCCTGTTGTTCCCTGCTTTCGACCGTGATTTTCCCGTTGAGTTTCCCTGCAAGTTCCTGGCAGAGAAGCAGGCCCAGGCCGGTTCCGGTTTCGTTTCCTGTACCTTTACGCGTGGTGGGTATATCGATCCGGAAAAGATTGGCTACCATTTCGGCGCTCATACCTATGCCCGTATCACGGACAGCCAGCTCGATCATGCCGTTGCCGCCAGCCGTTATATGAATACTTCCTCCTGCGGGTGTGAATTTAATCGCATTGGATACCAGGTTCCGGATGATGGTTTGCAGCATCTGCAGATCGGCCTGCATCGTCAGGTGCTCCGGAACCTCGCACGTTATGCTGATCCCTTTACTGACCGAATGCTCGGATACCTGTGACAGGCTCTCCTGAACCACCGCAAGGAGATTAACCGGTTCGCGATGGATAGTGATTGTACCCTGCTGGACGCGGGCCCATTGCAGCAGATTTTCCAGCAGCCTGTAGAGGTTGGCCGCACTGTTGCTCATGCGGACGGCAATCTCCTTTATCTCTTTGGTGGAAAAACCGGAAATGTCTTCAGCCATGAGCTGGGTCAATCCCAGAAAACTGTTGAAGGGGTTGCGGAGGTCGTGAGCGATGATCGAAAAAAACTTGTCCTTGGTGGCGTTAAGGTTCCTCAGTTCCTCATTCTGGCGACGAATCCGGTCTTCAGCCTCTTTCCGATCGGTAATGTCCTGAATGGAGCCATAGACTTTAACCGTTTTGCCGTTTTGCCGGAGCGCTTTGCCGATAGAACGCACCCACTTGTTATTGCCCTTTTGGGTTATGAACTCGAGTTCGAGGTCAAAGGGGTCACCGTGCTCGAGGGCGCTGGCGACTGCATTTCTTACAATCTGCCTGGAGTTTGGCGCGTAGAAGCTAACTCCGCTGTTCACATCCGGCTCAAAAGATTTGTCGAGTTCGTGTATGTGATAAACTTCATCAGTCCAGGTCTGATGAAGCGTTTCTGCATTGAATTCCCAGCCGCCGACCCTGGCTGTTGAACCGGTAATGTTCAGCAATTCATCCTTTTTCAGCAGCTCCTCGGTGGCCCGCCTGACTTCGGTAATGTCTTTGATGATGGCCAGGAAGAAGAGAGGTGCCTGGTGATCGTCGCGGATCATGCTTATGGTGAGTTGTCCCCAAACGACTGCCCCGTCTTTCCGGATGTATCTCTTCTCGGCGAGCGACTTTGAGATTTCCCCCGCCACCATTCTTTTCATTTCAGGAACTCCGATTTCGATATCATCCGGGTGCGTAATGGAGGATATCAGTTTTCCGACAAGCTCGGATTCATCGTAACCAAGGAATTCTGTAAAGGTTGAATTGCATTTTATGAACCGTTTATCCATTCCTACCATAACCGATCCGACCGGCGAATGATCAAATGTTTCCCGGAATATCCTTTCGCTCAAAACGAGCTTCTCTTCGGCTGCCTTGCGCAGGGTGACGTCGTTCATCGAAACGCACAGATGCCGTTCATT
>CAYWHP010000276.1:0-2765 GCA_964457845.1 uncultured Porphyromonadaceae bacterium
AACACGGCAGGAGCGAGAAATGGATCCAGCAGCGGATGATGGGACAGGAGACCCGTAACAAACTGACTGATTACTGGAAAGATCATGAGATCACACGGGAACAGGAATTTGCTTTCCTCACAAACATCATCCACCAGGAATGGACCGGAATATCCGTAAAAATGCACAAAGAGATCAAGGGCCTGAAATCCCAAAACCTGCGTGACCACATGAGTGAAGCGGAGCTGATTTTTACAGCCCTGGCCGAACTGTCGACCCGGCAAATCGCGGAAAGCGAGGAGGCAACCGGGTTAATTGAAAATGCTGAAGCCGGCAAAAAGGGTGGCAGGATTGCAAAGGGGGCACGCATGGCGCTCGAGCAGAAAACCGGCAAGAGCGTGGTAACCGGGGAGAATTTTCTACCACCACCAAAGGATCCTGAGAAGCTGGATGTTTCCGGGGATTCCGGACAGAAGGGATAATACATTGACCAACGGATCGAATCATCACGAAAGATGATTACATTTGATAAGTCCCCCTCTGTTCCAACTCAGTACGATTTCCATGAAAACACCTTTTACATCAGGACTATTCCTGACTGTTTTGATCATTATTAATGTGTCAGGTTGTAAACCGGACCGCACGCCCGACTGCATCAGCATCGATGTGGCCGCCGCCCTGAAACAAACCGGAAAATTCCCCCTGAGCGAAATGGTTACCGACGTGGAGGTGATCCAGCTGGATACGGTAAGGGATGCCTTTTTCGGCAACATGATCAGTCTTAGCATGACGGACCATTTTTTCGGGTTCGTTTGCGATCAGCAGAAGAAGGCCTACCTGTTCGACCGGAGCGGCAGGTTCATCGCCAACATCGGACGAAGGGGCAAGGGGCCTGGGGAATACACCGAGCCCAACGTGCTGGCCATCTCGCCCGATGAAAAATTCATCGTGGTAGGCGACCCCTGGCTGGGTAAGCTGATTTTGTACGATATGGCCGGTCATTTTCTCCGTGAGAAGGTGATCAAACAGGATTCGCCCGGGTGGCGGTTCGATAAACTCATGTTTGCCGATAAATCCGGCTTGTTTGTTGTTTTCAGGCGGCCGGTTCAGGCCGGTCCCGGGTATGCAACCATACACAGGTACGATCTGGATTTCCGGCTGGAAATGAAGATCCTGCCCCGCACTGTTAATCAGGAGGATGTGTTATCAGGGTACAGTTATGCTACATTGATGCCCACCCGTGAGGGAACCTGTTTCTGGGAAGCCGGCAAAGACACGGTGTACTATATCGACCGGAAGGGCACTGCCCGTCCGCGTTACCATCTGGAGATCAAAAACCACTGTTTCGATCTGGAAAGGGGGCAGATGAAGCTCTATGTTCCGGGCCAATACGATGTCTGTACCAAGGCGCTGCAGGTGCTCGATCTTCCGGGGCATCTGGTGGTTGGTATTATTGAAAATGGCGGGAGCCGAACGCTGATCATTGATAAGGAAACAAATGCGGCCTTTGCCGCTGACCGGCCCATTGCCTGTGATACCAGCTCAAGCGAAGGCTGGGTGCGGTCTTCAATCGATAACGATGTTTACGGATTGGAGCCTCTCATGCTGGAACAATACATACCGGAACGGAATGAACTGATTGCGAGGGTCAGGCCCGGGTGGACAGCCGATAGCCATGACATGGCCTGTGTACGGCAGCGGCAGGTGAAATTCCCGGAGGCACGCGATCAGCTTGCAAAGCTGGTGGAGGACCGCACCGGTCTGCAGAATATGGCCATTGTAGTGATGAAGCTCCGGAAATGAAAATTTCTATCCGGCTGACTCCTACTTCCGCTTCTTTTCCAATGGTTTAGGCACCGGCGGCGCCACGATCCCCGGCCCGGGCGACCTCAGCCCGTCAATCCGGCTTATTCCGTTGTTGTCGGGCTGACCGGCAATTTTAAGATGGTAGTGAACCGAATTGTCCGGCTTCCAGATGGGCATATTGTCAGGGTTTCCCGGCGGAATTTCGGCAATCAGGAGGGTGCCGTTTGATCGCGGCCTTGCCTGCAGTTCAGTCGGGTTGGGTTGGTATTGTTGATCAAGGACCCACCATTCCGTGAAAGGATGCGGATTAATTATGCTGAGCTTCCGCGAGAGAGAATCCACCCCAAGTGACAGTACCCTACACTCCTCCGGTCGCGTCAGCTTGCGGCTGCGGCCGGATTTCGATGTATCCTGCTGTGCAAAGGCAAAAGCCGGGAGCAGCATCAGGATCGCCAGTAATTTGAAGGTCTTCATAATTGCCATTGCATTAAATGGTTGTCATGCATGGAAATCGCACAGGGGTGGGGGATGATCAAAGGTAACTCATTTTCAGGCCGGATGCAAATTTCCTTTTTCTGAGGGGTTTATTTGAAGAGGTCTGGGTAGGTCGGCATCGCCCGCGCGAGGTGTCCGGGTATGGATGCCAACCCCAGGATGAATCCTGGGGCTAGTCATAGTCCATCTGCATAGATCATGTCAAAGATGAGTGTTATCCAATTGGGTTAATGCGGGTCTGTCCCGGGGGTATGCATCCTGCCATCGGACAGGTCCGGAGTTAACCTTAACATCAACTGCCAATCTACAGGATAACTATGCAGGGGTCTTTATGACTAACCCCAGGCTTCAGCCTGGGGTTGGCATCCATACCCGGACACCTCGCTCGGGCGATGCCCCCATACCCGGACACCTCGCTCGGGCGATGCCCCCATACCCGGACACCTCGCTCGGGCGTGGTATGCATACCCGGACACCTCGCTCGG
>CAYWHP010000277.1:0-2756 GCA_964457845.1 uncultured Porphyromonadaceae bacterium
TCCTCCGTTCAGGCCAGCGGCACCGGTTATTCGCTGGATATCCGCCAGCTGTCGCCGGGAGCTTACCGCATGAGGCTTGTCTGTGGCAAACAGGTGATTATCAAATCGATATTGGTCCGTTAGAGCTTATCAGCGCTTTACTAGGATCAGCTTCGGATCGTTTTCGACCTCTATCGAAAAGCCCTCCGGCACCTCGCCGTGCCAGGTGATGGTGTTCCCTTCCCTGGTCCATTCCAGCTGAACAAGACCCTCACCAACCGGCATGGTGCCCTTGCAGGAGGCCAGATCCAGGTCGGAGAACCGGAAGGTCACCTTCTTCTGAACGGCATCCACAGAGGCGATACCCAGCACGTCGCGGTAGAAAACATGCACCACATGCGAGGCAAATCCGTGGTTGCAGCTGGCATAGGCCGAAATGTTTTCCCACAGCGTGCCGGTTTGCACAGCCATGTAATCGAAGTACCCGATGGATTCAGCCAGGATCTGCGACCGGAGATTGTACCGAGCCAGCAGTTCCAGCCGGAGGTAGTTGCCCACAAACGAGTTGGCGAAAAATACTTTCGGATAGGGATTGTTGTCCTTCCTCCCCGGACCGAACCGGGTGGCGAGCTTTTTCCATAATTCAGGATAGGTTTCGGGTGTTGCCACACCAAAATAAAAGGCAAAATACTGGCAAACTTCTGACGTGTTATTGGTTACCACGAGCGCCCGGGGTTTACCGGAGGACCCCAGGACCCGTGGGTCCTGGGGAGACGGGAGGACACGCGGGTCCTCCCCTACGAGTGCGTTATCCACGAAAAACTCACCGTTCCACGACTGGTTGCGGATGGTCTCCCGGATGGCTTCCGCCTCCGTTCGCAGGCTGTCGACACCATACATTTCGCCCGCCGCATCCAGCGTGGCGGCATACAGCATGTTGGTGGGGTAGTTCACATCCTGCACAAAATTGTTCGCCTCCGACCACTCCACAAAAATCCAGCTCTCCAGCTTTTCGAGCAGGCCGTCGGGATTTTTGAACGGCTCAAAATAGTTCAGCAGGGCCATCACCTTGGGCTTCAGGTCGTCGACCAGCTTCCGGTCGTTGCTCCGGCCGAGGTACTCCTTCAGCTCCACCACGAACCACATGGCCCAGTTGGGGATGAACACACTGTCGTTGTGGTCCGACGGATAGCACATCGGCAGCATCCCCTCGGGAAGGTGTGCGAACGAATCGGGCAGCAGGAAATTCTCCAGAAAGGTCTTCTCCACCAGCGTGTTGCCCGATACATCGCTCGCTACCCGGGCGGTGAAATAACTGTCGCAGAGCCATCCCGCCCGCTCCCGGTGCGGACAGTCCATGAAAATGTCCACGGCGTTCTGCCTGAACGTTTCCACCCCGGCCGTAAAAATCCGGTTCAGCTGCGGATCGCTGCTTTCAAACATGGCCCGCTTGATATCCGGATTTACGTATTCTCTCAGATAAATCTCATTTACAGCACATTCCCCATCCAATGCCATGATCTTTGTATACCGCATGGTATAGGGTTCAAACGATTCGAGCGTGTAGCTCCCCGGCTGCAGGTCATACGTCACGGCGCTGATGCACCCCAGCCGTTTGAAATCCACATCTTCCTTCGTAAGTATTTCATCAAAAGTGATATAGAACCTGCCGGCCTTTTTTACCTCCAGTTTTGCCCCGATAAACCCGGTGAGGTTTGTCCCGAAATCATGTATCCTGAAATGCCCTGCTGCGAGCCGATCCGTTCTCCCTTCGTTACCGGAAAACGTCTCCTGCACAAGTGTTTCGTTTTGGGTTTCCTGCAGTTCTATGGCAGGGTTCAGCACAAGATCCTTCTCTAAAAATCCTCCCAGCATCTCCCCGATATTCACCACCGCCCGGTCCTTCCAATATTTGTCCCGTTTGATCCCGCTCTTGAATTCCCCGTGCGCCACTTCCGCCAGCGGCTTCCTCACCGCAAAATCCGGATACGGTATCCTCCGTTCGATCAGATTCTTAACCCCCACCCTCTCCAGCTGCAAACTTATTTCTTTACTCTCATCTCCATTCTTTACACTTTCCTTTTGCCCCCGGATCAAGTCCGGGGCAGGCTTTCCTGCCCTTCTGCCCTCCTGCCCTGATCTCCAGCCATCGTATCCGGCATCAAGAGCATAAACCTCCGTAAACGGCCTTTGAAACGAGTACCTCGGCACCTTCTGCATCCTTCCCGCGAGCTCGAAAGCCTCAAATCCGGATCCTCCGGCATCGGTTGCCGCCAGCACCCGCCCGCCGGCTACCACCTCGGCCTGCAGGAACGACGGCTGGTCGAGCAGGTAGTAACTGTTCACATTGTACCCCGCCACTTCGATGGCAATGGTATTCTTACCCGGCACCAGGTTCTTCGACAGGTCCCAGTTGTCGACCCGGTACCAGCCATGACCGGCCCTGGCCGGGCCATGACCAACGAACTCGCCGTTGAGGAAGATCCGGTAGAGGGTTGAGCCGGTGATGTTCAATACGGCTTTGCCATCGGAGGGCTTTTTAAACTCCGCGCGGAACCCGACGGTGAGGTTCTTCTCGAGCGTGCGACCGGCGGGCCATACGGCTTCGGCCCTCTGGAAGAAGAGGTTGACCGGCTGCTTTTCAGAGCAGGCAGGGAGAAGGACCATCAGGATGATCCCGGCGATGATGGCGCGTGGAACCCCCACACTGAAGTGCGGGGTTAATGAACGCTTCGATGAACCGGCGGATAGTGCCCCCACACTGAAGTGCGGGGTTA
>CAYWHP010000278.1:0-2725 GCA_964457845.1 uncultured Porphyromonadaceae bacterium
AGTCAACTGTTGCAAAAATTGCAACAGTTCAAAGAGAAGGGGACCGAGAGGTAGTGAGAGATATTGAATTCTTTAATCTGGATGTAATCATTTCCGTCGGTTATCGGATTAAATCCCAGCGAGGTACCCAATTTCGTATCTGGGCCAATCGAATCCTCAAGGAATACCTGATCAAAGGGTATTCCATTAATGAATTGAGAATCCGGGAGCAGAACAGGCAGCTAAAAGATCTCCAACAGGCGGTGAAGATTTTAGCTCCACATATTGGGTTTAGGTGTGGATGTGAGGTGTGATTACGCGTGTGGAAAAACGCATTTGGAATCCACGGTCTTTGGCCGGGGATTTTTCATTCCCGGTATGGTTCCCTGCGGGGGTGGAACACCCGGAATCCAAACCGGAATCGCCGTCTAAGTGCTTTCACATTGACCTCCCTCTGGTCCGAATCAGGACACAACCGAACCATTAATAAGTACACTATTCCATTTTTAGATTTAGTTCGCTAAATTGCATTTGAGTGCCTGAAACAGGAGAGCATGAATTACCCGATTTCTTAACGAAATGTCTTCTGAATATGAAACAGATTTTCCTTATCGCCTTGGTTTTCGTTGGTCTGATGTGGTGTTCCGATGCCGTATTTAAGGCATCTGCAAGCCAACAGAACCTTCGGGAGGCAGAGGCTGCGATCAGGGCAACCGATACCGCCCGGACAGCGGAATTGCTGCAGGCACGGCTTGATTCGCTTACAAAAAAAAAGATGGTGCCGGGAGCAACGCTCGCCGTCAGATATAGAGACGGGAGAACAATTACCCTTGCTTCCGGGCTGGCCGACCAAGAGAACAAGATCCCAATGAGGCCTGATGCGGTCATGTTTTCAGGAAGTGTGGGCAAAACCTATGTGGCAGCGGTGGTTCTGAAGCTTCATGAAAAAGGACTTATAAATCTGGACAAAAAGGCTGCTGAATATCTGAAGGACGAGATTTGGTTCACCAGGGTACCAAACGCCGCTGACATTAAAGTAAGCATGCTGTTGAATCACACTGCGGGTATACCGGAATACGTTTATTCAAGGGAGCTATGGCAGAAAATCCGGAGTGAACCCGATAAGGTATGGACCGTTGAAGAACGGCTATCCTATGTCTCTGGCCGGGCGCCTGTGCATCCGGCAGCCCGGGGATGGTCCTATGCGGATTCACATTATCTGGTTCTGGGACTGATTATTGAGAAGGTAACCGGGAAAAGCTACTATGAAGTTCTTGATGAGTTAATTCTGGGACCCTGCAAGCTCAATCATACCATAGCGGCCGACCGGAGGGACCTGCCGGGTTTGATCCCCGGTTATACCGGACTCACCGAGGCTTTTCTACTCCCTTCAAAGGTGCTCGCCGGAGGGCTTTATGCTTTCAACCCCCAACTGGAATGGACCGGAGGCGGTCTCATAACTACCGTTTCCGACCTGACCCGCTGGATGCATTGTCTGCACGGGGAGAAATTGCTGAGTTCGGAATCGCACCGACTCATGATAACTCCGGCTCCGTTCTCCACAGGCCTGTTCGAAAATGCCGGCTACGGATTCGGCTCTTTTGTTGGAATAACCGATGGAATCACCTATTACGGGCATACCGGTTTTGTTCCGGGATATATAACTTACGTTCAGTATTTGCCTGACTCCGGTACCGCAATTGCCTTCCAGTTTAATTGTGATAATCCTCACCGCTCTGCTTCGATCGACAATTTCTTTAATTCCCTGAAGAGGATCGCCCTGGAAGATTTATAACCCCGGTTGTGAAAAAATTTGATGGGGCGACAGTGGTTTGACGCGACAATTGGAAAATACGCTCAACAAATCCGTTCAATAATCCGAGTATTCCGTCGGATACAGCAAGCTCGCATCAATATGGGAAACGGTGTTGAGGTATTTGCGAACCGCCTTTAGCTTCGTCCATTCGGGAGAAGCTGAAAAGGAAGCCCAATGGGCCTTCCGACTGGCTTCGTCGTCGAAACTGATCATATACATGAGGTTCGGCATCCTGGGCCCTGAAATCACCCGCGCATAAAATACCGCATTGAAATTAAGGCGTTCAAACAGCTTGATCTCTCCGCCGGCATTGAACATGTCAACTTTTAGGTTGTGATAGGCTTCCGTGGCAGATTCATAACTTCTTAATTCATAAACCCTGCTTGCCCGGTCGCTTTGCAATTCCGGCGCCTTGATATACGGCATGCCTTCGAATGCCTCCAGTAAGATCGATTCCTGCCTTAGATAAGCTGGCTTATCATAAGGCACGTCGAGGTAATCCTTACCGGCCGTAAGGTACTCCTGGTCCTTCCCCAGACCTTCTTCCAAACCCTGAAACTGAGAGAAAGAGGTAAAGGGAATCAACAGGATAATCCTTCTAATCGTGTCGGTCTCAGTGAGCCGGGGTTTGAATACCCCCACATTACTTATTCCGAGCCTTTTCATACCCGGCATCAGGGCGCTCCGCACATAATTTTCGGTCATTACCATCTGTTCAGCCGTGCTGAAAACATAGGTTTTCAACTGATAAAATGCCCCGGCTTTCTGCTTAAGGATCATGGATGCCGGATTGCCGGCACCCACCCCGGCAGAGCCCATGCACCAGATCATGCAGTAAAGAAGAACCAAACATTTTAGTCGTTTCATAATGGTTGGCGGATTATGGCAGAGATTTTGATTTTATGTTCGTAAGATAGATATTCCGCACAG
>CAYWHP010000279.1:0-2721 GCA_964457845.1 uncultured Porphyromonadaceae bacterium
TGAAGTCCGATATGTAGGACCGCTTATAGCCGTTACGAACGGAGACCTGCCGGCGTGCGATCCTGAGTTCCAGGGCAGAATCATTGCAAAACGCAAATATGTTGCCCTGGCAATCCTGGTAGAGGGAGTCGAGGTTCCTGAAAAGGTGGTTGCTGATCATCCTGCCGGATAAATCCCCCAGCAGGACTTCTTTCCTGAACTCGTTCCCGGTTCTGTATCCCAGGGCTACAATCCTGTTGCCAGCGATCATGTAATCGATGATGGCGTAGGGGTCTTTTTCGAACAGGGTGGAACGGGCCTTAACTTGCACCTCGCCAATCTGTATCGGATTCTGTTTCAGTGAAATTACCAGTTTCTGGTTCCTGTATCCGGACATGTATTGTTCGTGGCTTTCAATGGTTACGGTATCCCGAAGGTATCCGATGCATTGGACGAACATCACCGCAGGGAAACTAACCACTTCCAGCTTAAATACACCCTGGTCATTCGCGGAAGTTCCCTGGCCGCTGTTTTTCAGAGTGATACTCGCTCCGATAATGGGCAGATTGGTTCCCTGGTCCTTTATGATGCCCTCAACTTTGTACGTCTGGCTTTGAACAGCAAACGGTACGACCAGCAAAAACAAGACGAATAGTCCGGTGGTAAAATGTTTCATGGGAAGATTTCTGAAGTTACTAAGCCGGGGTATTCTGTAAGGGGGAGGTACAGGCAAACCGCAAGGCTAAGGTACGGATAATTGCAAGGCGGGGAAATGGAATATGCAAGCGAATCAGTATATTTGTCTATCCCCCATACTTGGTATTCATAACCATTTGATAAAACAATAGAAGTTGCTTGTCATGAGAGTCAGATTACTTCTCCTGTGGGGTCTCATCGGCTTTGTCAATTCGGGATTCGCTCAGGAGACCATTACCATCAAGGGGTTTGTAAAAGATTCCATAACCAATGATCCCATTGCCAACGCCAGTATTGTATTTGGTAAGAGCAAAGGTGTAAGTACAGCGGGAACCGGCTATTTCGAACTGAAGGTCAAATCCTTGCCGGTGGTACTATCCATTTCACATGCCACATACGGGAAAAATGAAATTCTGCTTGAATCGATTCCCGATAAGGGGGAATTGATTATCAGGCTATTGCCTTACACGCATCAAATCAGGGAAGTACAAATATCTGGTCAGCGCCTTAGGATACTAACGAGGGACAAAGACTATTCCATCGGAGATTTCGCATTTGATGACAACAATTTATGGATGATCGTATATGAGAGCAATAGGGTCTCCAGGTGCCGGCTCTGCCTTTCCGACAGTTTCGGGGATACATTGAAATCCATCGAAATCGGTGATCCGGCCAGGCTTTTCAAGGATGCATTCGGGAATGTCCACCTGGAATTAAAGGATTCCGTGTTTCAGCTATACTCGCCCGATCAGCAATCGATTTACTTAATTTATGGCGAGGATCGGGAGGTTTTTCACCGGGTTACCGACCCCTTTGTTGCCGGATTCGGAGACAAGCTCGTATCCTGCCGGTTCAATAAGCAAGATGAGAGCGTCATCATTTGTTATTATGATCCACAAAGGCCTGGTGCCCATTTTCTTACCCAGATAGGTGACAGCCTTGAGCGGGTGAGAAAAAGATATGAAAGGGAAAAACCAATGGGCTCCATGTGGATAGATTTTAAGAGATCGAGGTTTTATATACCAAATACCAGGACCGCACAAATCTATGAAGGCAATGTGAAGGCACCGCTGTTTTCGCTTAACGATACCCTGTTCGTATTAAATACGATTAAAGACTCCCTGTTGCGCTATGCCCCCGATGGCAAATGGGCCGGCGCGGTTCCGGTCCGTTTTCACAAGGATACCCTGGCTTTGGGGACCGATGATAAAAAAATCCATTTCCTTGCCGATCCTTCAACGAATAAATGTTTCATTTTGGAAAGGCGAACTTCGGGTTGGGCAATCAGCAGGCTGAACTTTCACACCGGTATCGTTGAAAGGAGGATTCCATTGCCTGAATACCCGGGCATGACCAGGATAACTGTTTATCAAAATGCCATCTACTTCCTGTATGACCAGAAATATTATCCGCATTATGTCAGGCTTTACAGGTATCAGTTATAAAATTCCAGGCGCATGAGTTTGAATTCGTCAACCCGCAATTTCACATTGATTCTCTTTTTGGCCACCTGCCTCACCTCCTGCGGGTACGGCCCCTGCGACGCCACCGGCCCGGTGATCATTTATAAAACCAGCGGGGATTACTCCAACCTCATCAGTGTGAACCTTTCGAAGGATGAGACCAGGGTCACGGCCCTGCCCGGACAGGATTATGTTGAGGCGCAGCGGCCGTTGCCGCTCGCAAACGGATACTGGCTGCAGCGCATGGTGGGAACGGCCTATTTGTCGATCACCATCGACGAGTTCAGCGACATATCGAACCACTATACGAACGAAGATCTTCTCCGCGCCGTCATCGACAAGGACCCCTTTACCGAGTATTACAACATCTGCAGGTGCGTTGATGACAATCAGGATACCGCGGCGTTCAACAGGATTATCCGCGAGGGCCGGCTGAGGGAATGCGAACGATAGATTTATCGGCAGGGACGCGTTGCTACAATAATGGCGCTCCTACGGAGCTGGCCGCTTTGAAAGGGTTACCTTTGCTACTGTACCGGGAAGGTGTCCAAAGGATTTCCGCTTTGTGTTTTGGTGAACCAGA
>CAYWHP010000280.1:0-2662 GCA_964457845.1 uncultured Porphyromonadaceae bacterium
GGAGCGCTTCACCTTAGCTGCAACTCGATGTCATCAAGTCCGTAATCATGTTGAGTTATTTCGACTTTTACGGGTTCATCAAGGTTGAGTTGATCGGGCAACAGGGTTTTAAATCAACCATTCCTTATGAAACCGTTGACGCGACGATTAACGTCAACCGCCCGTTTTTTTATATGAATAATTTACAATATTGGATGAATGTGATAAGCAAATGCCCGGTGGCATAGCCGTTGCTTTGCCTCAATGCAGTTGATGAACCCAAACGGAATACCTGAATGATCATGCCCCATCGATAAACGCAAATCGGCAGAAGCCAGAGACCGGCGGCACCCAGTGAAAGACAGTCGCCACCAGAAAGGACGGCCCATGAGCAGCTTATGGAAAACGATACCGGTGTTTATTTCATCCACGTTTCGGGACATGCATGCGGAGCGGGACCATCTGGCAAAAGTGGTGTTCCCGGACCTGGAGGAACGGCTCAAGCCGCTGCGATGCCGGATCGAGCCTATCGATCTGCGGGTCGGGGTCGAAACCAACGATGCGAAAACCGAGCAGGAACGCGAACAGCAGATACTGAAGGTGTGTTTGCAGGAAATCGAACGCAGCAGACCCTTTCTGCTGGTTCTTCTGGGGGATCGTTACGGCTGGGTGCCGGAGGAAAGCCGTATCCGGGCGGCGGCAGCGGAGGAAGGGTTTGAAATCGATGCCAGGGGAAAAAGCGTTACGGCCCTTGAAATTGAGTATGGATTACTTAAAAAAGATGTAAAACAACGACGCCGGTCTTTGCTGTATTTACGAGCCTCCCTTCCCTATGAGAAAATGCCCTGCGATGTGGCAGCCGTTTACAGTGATGCCCATGCCGGCGATGCGCTTGCTCTGGAAAGGGCCGATCATCTCGCTGCATTAAAAAATAGAATCCTTTCAGACAAAGAAATAAAGCCCCATGTGCACACCTATACGCTCACATGGAATCAGAATATCGAACCCGAAGGGGTGGAGCGCTGGGGCCGACAGGTGATAACCGACCTGTTCGCCGCCATATCCGATGAAGCGGCTTCTTCAGGCCCCGTAAAAGAGCTGACGTGGGAGGAGTCCGAACGGTTTGCCGTCGAGGAACTGGTCGAGCGACTGGACCGGGGGTTTGCAGGCCGGGAGGAACTGGTGGCGCAGGCCATCGCACTGGCTGTCTCGCCTGTTGAGCCGAAAACAAACTGGGGGCTTTGTTTCACCGGGGAAAGCGGTGCCGGAAAAAGCGCCCTCTTTGCCAGGATTCACCGCCGCCTTGAAGGCAGAACCGATGTGCTGCTGCTCTCTCATGCGGCCGGTGTGTCCCCGGAGTCCATTGTCATGCCGTCAATGCTGAAACGATGGATAACGGAACTGGGCGAATTTTTAAATGAGCCCCAAAACCCGCCCGAGGATATCACCCCGGAGGATCTGGAGAGCCTCTTTTCGGGTCTGCTGCACCATGCCGCCAGACGAATCCGGGTGGTGGTGCTGGTGGATGCGCTCAATCAGTTTTTGCGGACCGATCGCTCCGAAGCCCTGACGTGGCTACCCGTATTATGGCCGGACAACGCCCGTTTTCTGGCCACCGCCATTCCCGGCCCGGAAAGCCTTTCCCTATCCCGAAGACCCTTCATTCAAATCGTCCAGACGCCTCCCTTGGCCGCCGCAGATGTGGAACTGATCGCCGCATCGGTTTATGGCCGCTACCATCGCACACCCAACCCCGAAGTACTGACCGTACTCCGGAACAAGCGTCTCCCCGATGGCGCCCCATCCGCCGGTAATCCTTTATGGCTGTGCCTTTCTCTGGACCTGTTGAATCTTTTGGATGCCGATGACTTTGCCAGGGCAGAGACGGAGATGACAGGCACCCCGGAAGAAAAATTGCGGCATCTGGTGCTGTCCCGCGCCCGCGCCTTGCCCGAAACGCTGGACGGAATCTACTGTGAATTGATCCGGCAGGTGGAAAAACTTTCCGGCACCGGCCCAACCCGCGCCTTTTGCAGTCTTATCGCCCTCAGCCGAAACGGATGGCGGGAGGAAGACTTTCAGCATCTCTTGCCGGAAACAGCCGGAGTGCTTTGTCCGGAAGCACCGGATCACTCCTGGGATCCGCTCCGGTTTGCCATCCTGCGCCGGGCCTTCCGGAATCACCTGGTGCGCCGGGGAGAATTCGGGCAGTACGACTTTGCCCATAAAAGCTTACGCAAAGTAGCCCATTCCCTTTTGCAATCGGACTGGGGCATTGACCCCATCCATCAATCTGACCCCGTCCTACATGGCCAGATGACGGACTATCTGGAAACGCTGGAACCCGGAGAAAGCGTTCGTGCAAATGAAATCATGTGGCAGATGCTGGGCACCCGGAATGGCCCCCGCGTGGCCACTTATTATGCAGCACCCACAAGTGGCAGCAACATGCTGGCGCGATTCCTGGCAGAGGACTGGGAAACCGCGGATCGGCCGTTGCTGCGATTTGTACTCACACTTCTGGATTTGAGTAATGTAGGTGAAGCCGTCATCTATATGGTGGCAAAAAATATGTTGTTTAAACTGTCTGCCGAAATAAGCAAAAACCAGGGAAAGATTCATCTTAAACTTGCGTTTTTCCTCACGAAGCACACGATCCCGCCCAAAGCCGCTTCACGAGGGC
>CAYWHP010000281.1:0-2660 GCA_964457845.1 uncultured Porphyromonadaceae bacterium
CTGAAATAACAGCAGAATCAAATCCCAATAATAGTCCGCCCAAAGCAGCACTTAAACTGCTGAAATACATGAACCTTCGGTTCTTTTTTATCTTGGTTTCGATGTCATTAAGTTTTTAAGAATGAAAATTATTATATCGGGAACTTGTTATTCAGGATTTTCATTTTATTATATTATGTCGAACAGATAGGTTGAGCCAGCTTTAAGCTCCAATTTGTGACTGTCTGCTTTGGGTGAGGAGATGTCACCCGGTGGCATTTGCCTCAATGCGGACGGAACCTTTGGTACCACTTCGATTATACCATCCTTTAGCGGATGGATCATCATGATTTGACGGTCGGCAGCGATAACATTACCCGGAGGGGCCACTCTCCATGCGCCTGCATAGGCGGCAAGCCGGCTGATAACGGCTCGCGACAGGCTGTAAGAACCAATAAAAGCCACCTTGCTGCCACTGGTTTCATCCACGATTGCAGCAGCGGGCTTGCCAGACTTTGGATAGTATTCAAGCATAGATGCCCGGGAATCCTCAACAGTCAGAGTTATGCCTTCTACTTCTTTGAGGCGATCCTTACCCAATGAAGTAACAGCAGGATTCCACCGGTCGCCGGAGAGGAGCTGATGGGAGGAGGTGCTGCCGGACTTTCCGGATTTATCTGACGCTGAAGTTGTCATGTCCGGAAGCCGAAGCTTTATCCCAAGGGTCTCATCGAGAAAACTATTCTGTCCTGCGCGAAGCTGGGCCATTCCGGTGCCCTGCAGCACTACAATGGTAGCGCCTGCTTTGCGAAGTTTCCTGATCTGTTTTGCCATGATTTCATCAATATGGATGAGGTTTTGCAGAACATAGAGTTTCGCCGGCGGAATCAATCCATCACTCAGGTCCTGTGCATAGTAGAAACGGATTGGTACGCCGGAAGCGTGGGCTTCGGCCCACTGATTGCCCATACCGGCAAAATGGAATTCACTTAACGCACCGCGGGCAAAGTCCACCGCGGCCTCGTCGAAGACAAAAGCGACCTCAGCTTGTCCGCCCGGATTATCAAGCTTAGTCTTTGTAGCATGCCGGGTAACCACTTTTTGCATCTGATCATGCAGGAAACGGATCTCTTCGAGGATCTCAGGGTGATCGTAATCGGCAGGACGTGCAAAACTTTGTTGCCAGGCACCGTAGTTTCCCGCGATCCAGAGCCGTGCATACTCACGTCGCCACATGTCGCGTTGCATGTTCATGTCGTGTGCACGACCCACCGTATCGTCATTGTAGCTGACTGTTGCACTGATTTTTATTTCCCCTGTTACCGGTCCTGTCCAAAGTCGATGATCCATGTCGGTGAGGAACAACTTGCCGTTGACCCCGTAAGAATCGAGTACGGCGCCGATACCACCGGTAGATGGTGGGATGCGTACACCATATATGGCCTGGTGCAAATAGAAATCCAATGACGGAGCTCGCAAAAGCAATCCTGTCGTGGTATTATCGCGCCGGTGTCCTCCATCACCTCCGCTTGTGCCAATGATTACCTTTCTTTTTGCGGTGGCCCGGATGCGATCGGCCATACCGATGATGAACTCCGATCGTCCCTCGGTCAGGAAACGTTTCCACTGGTATGCCTGTACCTCGCTGACCGGATTGTGAAATAAAGCGGGACCGGTCAGGTCTTTGGCTGGCGGGGGTACAGCATCATAGAAGGAGTTTAGTGCTGTCCCCCAGTCACGGTTCAGTGCAGCAAGATTGCCTTTATATCGTTTTTGAAGCCATTGAGGGAAAGCCCGGCGTGCTGCCTGGGAATAATCTCCCCAGTTACCGGGTGTGACAGCCAGGTTGCCATCCGGCGGAGCAAATGCATATTGTTGTGCGTCCTGGCCGCCGCCGATCAGATAGCCAATTACTGCCTCCCTGGCAATGGAGGATTCTACTGTCTTAACAAATGCTTCCAGCATATCTCCAATCTCAGAACGGAAGGCTTCCGAGAAGAATGATACAGCATAATACTCCTTCGGTCCTAAGGGTGTCACTGCGGGGTAAGTCTCAAAACGAAGAAAATGAGATTGGGCCACTGCCGCTTCACCGAGGTCATTACGGAGAATGGCATCCGGGTGGTTGTCAGTGAAGCGTTGATAACCGTCAACTATTATCCAGAGAATGAGTTTCACTTCAGGCCATACTTCAAGGATGCTGCCGAGCTGGTTGTTCAAAATATCCGGTTTGTATTGCTGATAGCCCGTCCAGAATGAGGGGATCTGACCGGTAACTTGTTCATGTGGCTGATCCGACTCTAGATTACCTAAATTCATCATAAGCACCAACTGCTCGAGGCCGGCTTTTCTGAAGACTGATGCGAACTGTGTTGTAAACCCCCGACTGATTGATCCCCTCAGGATTACTCCCGGATTCAGGGGTGTAGGTTTCCCATCTACCAGAAGCACAGGCCTTCCCGATGTATCCCTGCCAAGAACAGCACCAACATTTTTCCCGGGAGCTATGCTGCTGGATTTCCCGGTTGTGTCATCCTGCCATGGCAGATTCCTGTTATTACTACTGAAAGAACTTATATTGGATGATAGTAAGACTTCCGGGATACTGCCAAGTACCCCTGCAACAGCAGCCTGTTTTAAAAATTTTCTTCGATTTGACATTTTACCTAAGGTTATCTATT
>CAYWHP010000282.1:0-2645 GCA_964457845.1 uncultured Porphyromonadaceae bacterium
GTTCAATTTCTCCCGTATGGCTGACAATGAAGGAAATCCGGCAGTTGATACGCTGGTTTTCTGCATGGCGGCTGCCTGCCGGTTGCAGCCTGCCGGAGCGGGGCTCGAATCTTACTCGCAGACCCTCGTTGAGTATTATAATTACAGTCCCGACATGCGCAAAGTTGAGATCTGGGAATATGACCTGAAACCGATCCTTCTGCATAAGCTGTCACTCCGCAGGCCGGTGCTGGCCGACTGGGTTGGAAAGGCTTTTGTGATTGATGGTTACGGCGGTTCCGAGCTCTTTCACTTTAACCTCGGAATGGGCGGTACCCTTGATGGGTTCTATCTGATCGATTTTCCGGTCGTCAATATCGGGGGCGAACATAACCTCCTGAACGTCTACCTGAACTACCATCCTGTTTTCCTTGACTGGCCTGTGCCCTCCAACGTGGCCATCGCCGCAACGCAGGGAGGGGTCCAGTTCAGCTGGACACTTAGTGCAGATGCAGAAACACTCAATCTTTTAACCCGTTTTGTGGTACTGAGAGACGGCCTCGTCCCGATTGCCGAAACCCGTGAGAATACGATTGTCATTGATTCTCTGACGATGGGAACCAGTGCGAACATCAGGATTGTTGCCGTTTATGGAACCCAGGGCGCTTCAGGGCTCAGTGCTCCGGTACTCTACCTTACCGATCAAACTACGTCCGATATTCCGAGCATACCACTCAGGCAGATGATCAACACCAAGAATGGCTACAAAACCGATCTGGTAAGGCAGCCGTTCAAGGGAGAACTGGAGCTCATCCGCGACCTGGAAATTGATTTCTCCGATCATCGCGGGATCGAAAAGCTGCCTCAATTGAGGAACCTCAGGGTTGACGGATCCGGAATGAATGCCTTGAAAACAGGCGATTACCAGGGCAGGCTTACGCACTTCCGCTTCTTTAAGTGTTCTGCGTTTGACTATACCACCGTGTCGGACACCCGGAATCTCATTCAACTTTACGGGTATGATTTTCTTCCGTTTGACCTGTATGACTTCCGGCACAATTCAAAGGTTACCTTCATCAATCTCCGGAACACAATTCCTTACCTTAATGCGCTTATGGACCTTTATGGGGTTGACAAGTACTTCCCGAAGATATCGGAATTCTACCTCAACACCTGGACGGCCGGTATAGACGGAGCTCCAACCACCTGCTTTATCAGTGTTGAATCCTTCAAGGAATTCGTGCCAAAAATCAGGGCCAATGCGGATCTTCTGCTGCATACCCAGCCTGCCGTCTTTGCCCCCTGCTATCCGGTTCCGGCCCGTGAGGCCAACATCCCCGGCGTAGCGCAGCTTTCCTGGTATGCGAACCCTGCCAACGTCGAAGGTGTGTATTACAATGTTTATGTGGGCCCGAGCCGCAACAACCTTGAAATCGTTTCTGTATTTCAGGCGGAAAAAACCTATGCCGGAACCTTCGAGCCGAACAAGGATTACTACTGGAGAGTAGAGGCTTTTCACGGAGATACCGTCTATTATTCCGGTATCAACCATTTTTCAACCTTCACCGGAATCTCCTTCCCATTCAGCGAGAACTTCGACCGATTCTACCAGGGATGCCCCGTTACCGAAGAAATTCCCTTCTGGGCTAAGACGGATATTAGCCTGACAGGCAAGGCAGTAACCAGTAATACCGTGATTAACTCCGGTTTTTATTCCATGGAGCTGAAACCGAAGAGTGATGCAACCGTGATCTTCCCGCAACTAACAGATTCCGTGATTAATATAGATTTACGTATGCGGAACGAATACGGGGAGCTGGGTATTGAAATACTGCAGAAACCCGTTTCAGGAGATGCTCCGGCGGTTAATGCCCGGATCGGCCTGCTGGGTCAAACCTTCGGGTTCTTTACCCATACCGGCGCCCCTCAGAATTACCTGGTAGCTGCAGGCGAATGGAATCACGTGATGGTGGAGATCCACCTGAATTCCGGAAAAGCCTTTTTCAAGCTCAACGATGTTACGATTGCAGAATGGAACTGGTTTACCCAGATGAACGGAACCGCCAACACGGGTACCTTCAAAGGAGTCAGGTTTGTGAATCTGGTCGCCACCGGCGGCGGATCCTCCTATATCGACGACATTAAGATCAGCAACCTGAACACAACGGGTATTCCTGAAATTTCACTCCCATCGACGGTTATTGTATATAATTCCGTAGCAAATGAGGTGATTATCAACGGATTAAATCCCGATGAGTTTACGCGCATTGAACTCTATACCCTCGAAGGCAGGCTGGTTACAGCCAAAGAACTGTCCGGTAACCGCCAGGTCCGACTGGGCATTCAGCCCGATAATGGCCTCTACCTGGTGGTTCTCAAGCAGCGAAACGGAAATCCGGTTACTCAAAAAATTGCCATTTTCCGATAAAATCCTGAGCTTTTGCCCTATCTGAGCAAGAAACGGATATCGTGCCCGCCGCTGGCAGGCATCAGAAGATCAGCCTGGTTATTCCTGATCTTCCTGGCTTCCATATTGCCGCTGAATGCGCAGAAGCAATCATCGATCTGGTATTTCGGCCGGAATGCGGGCCTCGATTTCCGTGGATTCGACCCGGTACCGCTGGCTGACGGACAGACAAATTCGAAGGGAGGCGTGGCATCGATAT
>CAYWHP010000283.1:0-2629 GCA_964457845.1 uncultured Porphyromonadaceae bacterium
TCCTGGCCGGCAACAACCGTATGATTAAGCTCACCTACGATCCCTATTACAACAGCATCAGCCGGATGGAGCTGCCCTACGATTTCCGGGATTCAACCCAGGAAGTGCTGGCCGGACTGGCCACTACCTGCGCCGATGCCAGCCGGATGTATTCATGCAGTAAAAACGGAAAATTCCATTATTCAACCGATGTTGGAAAAACTTGGAAATCAACTGATTACAAAGGTCCGGTACCGTTTGTCAAGAACCGTCCCTGGTGGGGGCCTTACGGGTACGCCATAAAAACTGCTCCGGACAACCCCGATATGGTTTTCTGGGCCGGCGAAGGGGACAGCACCAATGCATTCCTGAAATCGTCCGATGGCGGCAAAACCTTCACACCGGCCACCCGGGGACTTCCAGCCTGGAACAACATCCGCGATTTTGCCGTGTCGCCCGGAGGCGAATTTGTGTTCGCCAATAACGGTTATGTTTACATCCGTGATGAAGACCGCTGGTATGACATGTCGGGCGGCAGCTGCCCGAAAGGCGCTGCAATTACAGGCGTTGAATATCTGGATAAACAAAAAACCGTGCGCTATTTCACCTATGGCTCCGGAGTTGTAGACTTTAAACTGACCTCAGCCCAAAAAGAAGCGAAATGAACAAATACCTGATTGGCACCCTGTTTTTCATTCTTCCGACGCTCGCGCAGGCACAGGAACCAGCCACACGCTGGAAAATTCAGGACAACGGCAGCATCCAGTGGAACATCCAACCCGATGATCCCCATTTTGACCACATCGAGATGAGCGGCGAGCAGGTTTCGCTTTGGGTCCGTTATGAGGTGGACGCCGTCAGGAACCTGCAGCTGCAGCGCACCGTCATTTTTCCGAATTTCCGGCTAAAGCCCAATGACACCCATGGCACGCTGATGCTCAATTTCACCGACAACGACCTTCCGCGGTTCTTCCTGAACATGACCCCGTTAAAGCCCAGCCTGGTTAACGGCTACGCAAATCCCGGCCTGACCGAAAAGGTTGAATCGGTTAATCACAGCGGTATCATGCTTGTTACCAGCTCATTGGAAAAGTACGACCGGACCCGTGTAACCCAAAGGATCCACCTGAAGCGAACCCTGCTGCCTTCTGCCGGCTTGCCGGCCGCCGTTGAAAGGTTCGTGTTTATCAATACCGATACTAAGCCGTGCAACGTGGCCATGGAGTATAACCTGAAAGAGATCCGCATCGACACGCTCCACAGCACAGGCGGCCCTCACTCGGTTTATTCCTATACCGTCGGTGATGGCGTAAGGACGCTCCAGCCGGGCGATTCATCGGTCTTTTATGTGGTTTACCAGGCCGTAAGGAGTGGCACTCCGCTCATAAAAATCAATCCCGATGAGGAGATTTCCAAAAGGATCAGCCGTGTCAAAGCGATCAAAGAGCCGTTGCAGCTGGTCACGCCAGACCCGGTGCTGAATACGGCCTTTGCCTTTGCCAAGCTTCGTGCTGGCGAAAGTATCTACAAAACAAAGAACGGGTATATCAATTCCCCCGGAGGTTTCCGGTACCATGCCGCCATCTGGGCAAACGACCAGGCCGAATATACCGGACCCTGGTTCGGGTATGCGGGCACGGCGCTCGGCGAAGAGGCCGCGCTCACGGCCTACCGGTGGTTCGCCAAATTCATGAATCCCGGTTACAAGCCCATCCCGAGTTCGATCATCGCCGAGGGAATTGACTATTGGGACGGTGCGGGCGACCGCGGCGACCAGGCCATGATCGCCTACGGGGCAGCACGGTTTGCGCTGGCCACGGGCAAAATCGAGATCGCAAGGGAACTTTGGCCCCTGATCGAGTATTGCCTTGAATTCAGCCGGAGAAAAATCAATGCCGATGGAGTGGTTGAGTCTGACAGCGACGAGCTGGAGGGAAGGTTCCCGGCGGGTACAGCCAACCTGTGCACCAGCAGCCTCTATTACGATGCGCTGCTGTCTGCCTCCATGCTGTGCCGCGACCTGGGAAAACCGAAGCAGGTTGCTGACAGCTACATGAAACAGGCCATCGGGCTGAGAGCTTCCATCGAAAAATATTTTGGCGGACGGGTGGAAGGGTTTGACACCTATAAATATTACAAGGAGAACGATATTCTCCGCTCCTGGATCTGCATGCCCCTGACGGTGGGGATTTACGACCGGAAAGAGGGAACCGTGGATGCGCTCTTCTCACCGCGGCTTTGGACGGTGGACGGGCTGGCGACGCAGGCAGGCGATAAAACTTTCTGGGACCGGTCGACGCTCTATGGGTTGCGCGGTGTCCTGGCCGCCGGTGAAACGGCCCGAGGGCTCGATTATCTGAAAAAATATTCCGAAAGGAGACTGCTCGGCGTGCATGTCCCGTACCCGGTGGAAGCTTATCCCGAAGGGGACCAGAAACACCTCTCCGGAGAATCCGCCCTCTATTGCAGGGTAATTACGGAAGGCCTGTTCGGACTGCGGCCTGCCGGACTTCGCTCATTCTCCCTGGCGCCCAAACTTCCCGACGGTTGGAACGGGATGGAATTGAAGAACGTCACGGCATTTGGAACCACGTTTGATATCGGGGTAAAAAGAGAAGGGAAAAAAACAAAGGTTACCCTGATGCGGGCA
>CAYWHP010000284.1:0-2520 GCA_964457845.1 uncultured Porphyromonadaceae bacterium
CGCTTCACTGGTCTCCTGCGACAAGCGAAATCAACCTCCCGTGGCAAGTCTGCAGGTATTTCCTCCCTTCGGCGACACCTCCATCCTGTTTGTTTTTAGTGCGGGAGAATCGGAAGATGACCGGAACTACCCAATCGGGTTGATGTACCGGTGGGATACGGATGGCGACGGCAGGTGGGATACCGGATATGCCACGAATAGTACCATCGCTAAAAGGTTTACCAGGCCGGGTACCTATCTGGCGGCCGTTGAGGTGATTGACCTGGATGGTGCTTCCACGCTGGCAAAGGATTCGGTCACGGTTTTTGGTGAGAATCAGGCGATCGACACCTTAACGGACAGCCGCGATGGGAACAGGTATCGGATAGTTAAGATACAGGACCGGTGGTGGATGGCTGAAAACCTTCGGTTCGGAATTGAAATCCCGACCTCGCGGGAGCCTTCCGATAATGACACTGTGGAGCGGTACCGCCTTCATCAAACCCGGTCGAAGGATACGGTTGGCGGCGTTTATGGCTGGCTCGAGGCCATGAATTACCGGGTAAATGATCCGAAGGGTATTTGCCCGGACGGATGGCATATCCCAACCCGGCAAGAATGGCAACTGTTGTTCGCGGCCTATCCGGGACTCTATTCCCTTCATTATTATGGGAAGAATGGTTTATCGAACCTGAACCTGGACCTGAACAACGAAGCTACCCGGGAACGGGACTTTTTTATCGAAAACGGCGACTTTTGGGGTGGGTTCTGGGGTTCAACCTACAAGACAGAGGTGACACGATACTTTGCCTTCATAGTGGGATTCAACAGCGGCAGTAAGGAATTAAGTTACTGTTGCTGGGACCAGACACAAATCATCGATAACGGTGATGAAATCGGGTATCGATCGGTGCGATGCATCCGGGACAAATGAATGCAAAATGAGAAATTCCAGATTCATAGTCCTGATTGCTTTGATACCCGGATTCTGGTGTTGCAGTAACGATCTGGACCTGGTGGTTCCCGGGGAACCGGCACCGGTGGTTTATTTCAGGATGAACCCTTCGGACAGCCTGTTCTATGTTACCCTGACGCGCACATTCTCAGGTGCCGGCAACGGTTTCGATCTGGCTCGCGACCCGCAGAAAGTGTTCTATGAAAATGCCGATATCCGTCTGGAAAGCTGGATAGGTGAATATAAAGTCGGGGAAATACGTTTCTCACCCTCGACCCGTACCAAAAATCCCGGTCATTTTCCCGAGGTCCCGGGTTATTGTTTCGAGGCATACAATAAACTGTCGGCCATCAACGAACAGGATATCATCGGATTAGCGAATACCTTTCGTCTGGTTGTCGATGTCAGCGGCAAACTTGGACCGGCGAACGCCACCGTGCCGTTGATCCCGATGCCTGTTGCTGAGATTGAAGCCAGGTGGAACAAGCTGTTCGACCTTTACCCGCCTGATTCCAGTCATTACTTCGTAGGGTTCAAGATTGACCACAAGTATATCAGTCATTGCGAATTGCTATGCCGGTTCCGTTACCAGGAGCTTGCCGGAACCTGGACCGACCGTTCCGTGAACTTTACACTGCGGAAAGACATGAAGATTACGGTTATAAACGGAGAATACTATGCAACTACGATAATTTATCCCGACCTGTTTTACAATAAACTGGCCACCAGCATCAGGCCACGGAACGATACCATCAGAAGGAGGTTTTCGTCTCTGGACCTGATATTTATAGCGGGTGACCAGTGGTACAAGGATTACAGCGAAACCTACATCAATTCAGGTAACCTTGATGCTGCTCCATCGGGCAATATCAATAATGGATACGGGCTCTTCACCATGATTCGTTCGGTTGAAAACAGGAACATGAAGGTGAGCCTGAAGACGCTGGATTCACTTGCGGGAGGGCAATATTCAAAAGGTCTCGGGTTTACAAGATGGTGAATTACTGACAATTCAATGATCCTCAAAAACATGAAAACTGCAATCATCGGATCCGGCGCAGTGGGCGGCTATTTCGGCGGCAGGCTGGCCGCCGCGGGCACGGATGTCACCTTTTTGGCGAGGGGCGCCCACCTGGCCGCCCTGCAGGCGAACGGTCTGACCGTTAAAAGCATCCTCGGGGATTTTCGTGTTTTCCCGGTCAAAGCCAGGGAAAAGATCATTGATATGGGTCTGGCCGACCTGATCCTGGTTTGCGTGAAAGCCTGGCAGATCCGGGAGATCAGTGAAGAGCTGAAAAGCATCATGCACCCGGGGACCATCATCCTGCCGGTGCAAAACGGCATCCTGGCATCAGAAGAACTGGCGGAAACAATCGACCGGAAGCACATCCTGGGCGGGCTGTGCCGCATCATCAGCCTCATCGAGGCGCCGGGGGTCATCCGGCACGACGGGATTACCCCGACCATCGTGTTCGGGGAGACCGACGGATCGGTTACCGCGCGGGTTCGGGAACTAGAGGCGATGTTCACCGCGGCGGGCATCAAGGCGCAGGTCTCAACCGATATCGAAGCCGACCTCTGGAAGA
>CAYWHP010000285.1:0-2493 GCA_964457845.1 uncultured Porphyromonadaceae bacterium
ATAACCCCATCGGAATGAGCGAATTAAACGACAATAACCGCAAGGACGACAGCTATCTGGGTAAAGCCTATTTCACGGCCAGCCTGACTGACAAGCTGAAATTCACCACCAACCTTGGGATGGATTACCGGAATTCGTACAGCCGCCGGTTCAGCCCTACGTGGGGCACCCTTGACCGGATCAATGCAAAGAACGGCCTGAGCATCGGCAGTGAGCGGATTGCCAACTGGACCGTCAACAATCTGCTGAATTACGAAACCACATTCGGCAAGTCGCATACTTTTTCGGCCATGATCGGTTTTGAAGCCATCAAAAACAGTGGCAGGGCCCTGTATGCCAGCGACATGGACTTTCCGGTTGAACAGCCCGAACTGATCTATATCGGCAACGGACTCGGTATCAAGATGAGCAGCCAGAGCGAGTATGCTTCGTCGCTGGCCTCCTTTTTCGGCAGGGCCAGTTACGACTACAAAGGAAAATATTATGTATCCGGAACCCTGCGCCGCGATGGTTCATCGAGGTTCACCGGCGCGAACAAATGGGGCACCTTCTATTCGCTTTCCGGCGGATGGATCCTGAAACAGGAAAAATTCCTCCGGGATGTCGACTGGCTGTCGAACCTGAAACTCCGCGCAGGCTACGGCGCCATCGGGAACCAGGAGATCGGCCTGTATGCTGCCAGCGACCGGATCTCACCCTATTTCGATTATCCTTTCGGGGGCGTCACAAACAGCGGGTATGCACAGACCGCTCTGGGCAATGCCGACCTGAAATGGGAGACCAGTTATCAGTACAACGCCGGCGTGGATGCCGAGCTCTGGACCGGCGCCTTTGCCGCCTCGCTTGACTATTTCTACAAGGTGACGGAAAACATGCTGGTAAAGGCGCCAAATCCGACTTCCACCGGGTATGCCGAAGCCGCATGGATCAACAGCGGATCCGTCCTGAACACGGGCGTGGAGATGGAAGTCCTCTACCGCCAGGTAAAGAGCGATTGGGGCTATACCATCGGCGGCAACCTTACCTTCCTGCATAACGAGGTGCTCAAGCTCGACGCGCCTCTTTCGGGCGGCAGGGTTGATTCGGGCATCTATGCCACCCGCACCGAGGTGGGGCAGCCGATCGGCTCCTTCTACCTGCTCGAAATGGAGGGAATATTCCAGAGTCAGACCGATATCTTGCTCTCTGCCTTCCAGGGTAACAACATCCAGCCGGGAGATGTGAAATATAAGGACCAGAACCTTGACGGCCGCATCGACAATGAAGACCGCGTATTCCTCGGAAGCGCCATTCCGAAATTGCTGGGCGGAGTCAATATGACGGCCAACTACAAGAACTTCGACCTGAGCCTCTTCTTCCAGGGCGCCTGGGGCAACAAGATCTATGTGCAGGTAAACCAGGACATTGAAGGCTTTTACCGCGGATTCACCGTGACGCAGCGCTATTTCGACGAGCGCTGGACCGGTGAAGGGACTTCGGATACCCAGCCCAGGGCATCCTGGACCTCCAAGTCAAATAATGCCCGGCCCTCCTCCCGTTTCCTCGAGGATGGCTCCTACCTGAGGCTGAAGAACCTGCAGATCGGCTACACCCTGCCGGCCAAAGCCCTGAAAAATATCGGGCTAAAGCAGGTCAGGCTTTATGCATCCGGCAGCAACCTGCTGACGCTCACACGCTATCCGGGACTTGATCCGGAGATGACGGTCAGCGACAACTCCAAAGGCGAAGGCGACCGCGCCGCCGGTATCGACTGGGGAACCTATCCGTCTGCCATGACCCTCATGTTTGGAATTGACATCACCTTTTAACCCATCAGGACATGAAAAACAAAATACAGACAATCAGGAATATCCTGCTTCTGGGGTTAACAATGACGATACTGAATTCCTGTGATGGTTTTCTCACGGAAGACCTCAAGGGGACCTTTTCCTCTGCCACCTTTTACCAGAACGACAAGCAGGCGGTACAGGCCCTCAACGGAGCTTACCAGGCGCTGGCTTTCAGAGACCCAAACAATGCCATCTGGGTTTTCGGCGATGTTGCTTCGGATGATGCGGTTAAAGGCGGCAATCCGGGCGACCAGTCGGAGATCACCTATATCGATGAGTTCACGGCCGATGCCAACAACGGCTTCGTGGGAAATTACTGGAGCTTCCTGTATGAGGCCGTGGCCCGCGCTAACAACGTGATTGCCAATGTTCCTGCCGTGACCATGGACGAGGGCCCTAAAAACCGGATCATCGGCGAAGCCAAATTCATCCGGGCCTACAGTTACTTCAATCTCGTCAATGTTTACGGGAAGGTCCCGCTGAAACTGCTTCCGCAGCTCTCTTTTGAGACCATTCACATCGGGCTCAGCGAGGTATCCGACATATACCTGCAGATCGAAAAAGATCTTACCGAAGCGGCGGCAGTTCTTCCGCCATCCTATTCATCCGCCGATGCCGGCAGGGTTACCCGCG
Source organism: uncultured Porphyromonadaceae bacterium (assembly GCA_964457845.1). GTDB lineage: Bacteria > Bacteroidota > Bacteroidia > Bacteroidales > UBA12481 > UBA12481. Next base: position 2,463 of record CAYWHP010000285.1, read on the forward strand.
GCGCCGCCCTGGCGATGCTCGGAAAAGTCAA
>CAYWHP010000286.1:0-2479 GCA_964457845.1 uncultured Porphyromonadaceae bacterium
CCAGTACAACCCTGGCAGGTGCTGCCAGCGGTGGCACAGGAACACTTACTTATTCGTGGACCCCTGTTGCGAGCCTGGTTCCGCCAACTACGGTATTATCTCCGCCAACAACAAATATTTATGTGAACACCGATTTTATATTGACTGTCACTGACAGCAAAGGATGCCAAAATTCGGACCAGATGCAGGTCATTGTTTCCGGAGATCCATTGTCAGTGGTTGCTTCCATTGCTCCATCTGAAATTTGTGCTGGCGAAACAGCCCAACTTACTTCAATTGCCTCCGGCGGAAGCGGTACCTATACATATGCCTGGAGCTGTTTCCCTGCGGGTTGGACCTCCACGCTGCAGAACCCCTTGGTTTCGCCTGCTGTTACTACCTCCTACACAGTAATTGCCAACGATGGATACAATACAGCTACTGCATCGGTCTCGCTCACAGTAAACCCGCTTCCTGTCTCTTATAACGTTACCGGTGGCGGCTCCTACTGTTTTGGCGGAACCGGTGTGTCAATTGGTCTTGCAAATTCTGAAACCGGTGTAACTTACCAGCTGTTCAGGGATCTTGTCGGGCTTACACCCACCCTTGCAGGCGTAATGGGTTCTCCGATATCATTCGGACTCTTTACCATCGAAGGAACCTATACCATCAAAGCTACACGTGTTCTGACAGGCTGTCAAAGCCTGATGACTGGAAATGCAACGGTAACAATACTTCCCCTTCCTGCTGTCTTTACGGTAACAGGAGGTGGATCCTATGCTTCCGGTGGGCCAGGCTTACCGATAGGGTTATCTGATTCTGAGATAGGGGTGAATTATTTGCTTTACCTTGGAACGGATCCAGTCATTCCGCTGCCCGGGATTGCCGGAACTGACGGCCCGATCACTTTTGGCTATCAAACGCTTGCGGGGAGCTATACCGTTGTTGCGACCAATGTTGTGACTGGTTGTGAATCGAATATGAACGGCAACGCCACCATCATCATCAACCCCTATCCAAGCCCGTATGAGGTAACCGGCGGAGGCGTTATATGTCTCGGCGATCCGGGTAAATCTGTCGGAATTTCAGACTCCGAAATAGGCGTACGCTATATCCTTCTCCGCGACAACAACAACATCCTTGAGGTTGACGGAACCGGCGATCCGCTCGATTTTGGTGTCTTCACCGAGGCTGGCACGTATACGGTGCAGGGCGTCAACATTGCAACCGGTCTCACCCTGATGATGAACGGCAATGCCATCATCATCGTCAACCCGTTGCCGCTGGCTTACCTGCTTGTACCGCAGGGAGATGCCTGTTATGGAACAGAGATCTTCTTAAATGGTTCACAGGCCGGGATTGACTATTCTCTTTACAAAGGCAATACGTTTATTTCCATGGTTCCCGGAACAGGGGTGTACGGACTGCTCAGTTTCGGTCATATGTATGATCTCGGAACATTCAGGGCGGAGGGGGTTAACCATATCACCGGCTGCCGGATGGATATGATCGGAACGGTCACCCTGCATCCGCTGCCGCTGGTTTTTAACGTCATTCCTCCCGGCATACTCTGTCCGGGCGAATCTGTGCTGCTCTCCGGTTCCGAGATCGGAATCGAATACCAGCTGATGCGCGACAATGTTATCAGTGTCGGACCTCCCATCACCGGTACAGGATTGCCCCTCGATTTCGGACCACAGTATCTGCCAGGCGTTTACCGGGTTGTTGCTACAAACCCGGTGACTCTTTGCTATTCATGGATGGATCTGAATTCCACCATTGAGCCGTCGCCCATTGTTTACAATATCCTTCCCTCCGGCAATGCCTGTGCGCCTGCACACGTTTTGCTTAACGGCTCACAGTCAGGCATTGAATACCGGCTGATGTTCAATAACGCCCAGATTCTGGCTGTTCTTGACGGCACCGGCCAGCCACTGGATTTCGGAATTTATACTACCGCGGGAGACTACCAGGTCATGGCGATAAATAATGTGACACATTGTGAGTACTGGATGGGTGACATGCTGCATATTAATGCGGCTCCCATACAGTATGACATCCTTCCCAACGGCATTACCTGTGCCGGGTCAATCATCGGACTCGATGATTCGGAAATCGGGGTTGAATATACATTGATCCGCGATGGATGGATCACAGTCGGACTTCCGGTAACCGGAACGGGTACTGCCATCACCTTTGGCCCGCAGGCAGATCCCGGAACCTATACCATCGAAGGAAAGATTGTGGCGACACAGTGTCCTGCTGTAATGAACGGAACCGCGGTGCTTCAGCCCAATCCGGCCGTATTTATCATTCAGCCTTCAGGAAACCAGTGTGCAGGAACCGAAATCTACCTGAGTGGTTCCCAGGTTGGTGTTAACTACAAATTGCTGAGGGATAATGTTTTCGTACTTGCCATGGATGGCACGGGCTCTATGCTGCCATTCGGGCAGCAATTCCTGCCCGGGATTTATACGGTGGAGGCGTTGAATACCACCAC
>CAYWHP010000287.1:0-2451 GCA_964457845.1 uncultured Porphyromonadaceae bacterium
AGCCAAACGGATCGTAGATGAGGATCCCAATGTGGATGGATACCTCTATTTCCTGGTCGGCTGCCTGTGGGGCAACCTTTCGGAAACACTCGCCCAGAGCGGTAAACCGATGATCATGGTGGACCATATGTACGCGGGTTCCGGTGAATTCCTCACCGCCTATGCATCGGCCCGCCGGCAGAAACTGCCCGTGATTCCGGTCTCCTCATCGGATTTTAATGATGTGCTGAAGGCCGTTCAATACCTCGTTACCATGAAGATGCTCCGCGCTTCCACCATGCTTGTGGTGGGCGGCACGCCCGATCCCAAATTGACGGAAGTGTATGGGATCGAGGTTAAGGGAATTGACTTCAAGGAGATCAACGACCGCTATAATGCGGTTCCCGAAAAAGAATACAAAGCCAAGGCCGATGAGTGGATCAAGCGGTCGGGCAAAGTGGTTGAGCCTAACCTCGAAGAGATCCGGAAATCGGCAGCCATGTACCTGGCGATGGCCGGCGTGATGGAAGACCATCATGCCCAAGCCATTACAGTGAATTGTCTGGGAGGCATCTACAGCCAGCAGATGGTGTGCGCCTATCCCTGCATCGGGTTTATGGAACTGGATGACCAGGGCTTTGTGGGCGCCTGTGAGGCCGACCAGCGGTCGACCCTTACCAAGCTGATCATGACGTACCAGGCTGGCAGGCCGGGCTTCATATCAGACCCGGTGATCGACACCTCGAAAAACCAGATCATTTACGCACATTGCGTGGCCCCGTCGAAAGTTTATGGCCCGGACGGCCCATACAATCCGTTCCATATCCGGAGTCACTCGGAAGACCGCAAAGGAGCCGCCATCCGGTCATTGATGCCGCTTGGGCAAATGACCACCACCATTGAATTCGATCACAACCGCAAGCAAGTCATTTTCCATCAGGGTGTTACAGTTGAAAACGTGGATGAGGACATGGCCTGCCGCAGCAAGCTCGCCGTGGAAGTGAAGGGGGATGTATTCAAGCTCCTGAACGAGTGGGATCAGTGGGGCTGGCACCGCGTCACCTTCTTCGGCGACCTGAAGCGCGAGGTGGAAACGCTGGCGATGCTGTATGGGTTTGAGATGCTGTACGAAGCGTAGACGACGGACGACGGACGACGGACGACGGACGACAGACGACGGACGCGTTCTTTCATCGGTCATCGGTCGTCGGTCGTCGGTCAATTACTCAAATAATTAAAAGATGCACACTAGAAAACTTCTCCTCATTTCGCTGTTGACACTTAGCGCCATTGTTGTAATGGGCCAGAATAAAGGCTTGAAAACGATTACCGAAAGCGAGCTTCGGTACCACCTGGGATTCCTGGCGGCGCCGGAGTTCCGCGGGAGAATGACCCCGTCGCCGGAGCTGGAGATTGCTACCGTGTACCTGGGGAACTGGGCGGAAAGTGCAGGATTAACCCCGATATTGCCCGACGGATCCTTCTATCAGGCTATCCCGCTTAGGGTAACCTCCGTATCGGAACCCAACACAAGACTCCGAGTCCTGACTGACCAGGGCGAGCATGTCTACTATTACGGCAAGTCGTTTGGCGGAAGTTTCAGCAGTTCGGGAAGCTATTCGGGGGAGGCCGTTTTTGTGGGCCTGGGGATCAGCAATCCCGAAAAAAACTGGGACGATCTCAAGGAACTCGACCTGAGCGGCAAGATGGTGATTCTTCTGGATGAGCCGATGCCCGGACAAAAATCGGATTTAGGGTCAACCTATGCATACCGGCTGAGTTCGCGGATCGGAACGATTCGTGAAAAAGGTGCAGCCGGTGTTCTCGCCATCATCCCGCCCGGGCTCGAAGCGGAACGCGCAGCAGGAAAGAATGTTTTCGAACGGATACCCGGCGGGAGGATGACCGTTACGTATGACACGCAGCGAAGGGGTGTTCCGGTTGGGCAACAGACTCAGGAACAGACTACTGCACAGCCGGTAAGGCGGCCGTACCTGCCCTTCGGTCAGGCTGCCATCGGACATGACCTTGCCGCTTCCATACTGGGAATCTCTCCGGCAGAGGTGGAACAGATGTTTCTAACGATTCGCGAAGGCAGCGCGGTACCGGCAAAACCGTTACCAGGAATGCGGATTCATCTGAATATAGAAGTGGAAAGCCGCACCAGCACCTCGCGCAATGTTATTGCACAGATTCCGGGATCCGATCCAAAACTCAGGGATGAATACATCGTGATCTCCGCCCATCACGACCATCTGGGCATCAGCGACGGTCAGGTTATCGCCGGCGCCGATGACGATGGAACGGGCACCGTTGCGCTCATGGAGATTGCCCAGGCGCTTCTCACGGAGAGGCCTAAACGGTCGGTCATCATTGCCTGGTTCACCGGCGAAGAACAGGGGCTGTACGGTTCCCACTTTTTTGCCAATAATTGTCCGGTGCCGGTTGAGAAGATAACGACCTGCCTGAACC
>CAYWHP010000288.1:0-2367 GCA_964457845.1 uncultured Porphyromonadaceae bacterium
CAAAACTGCCTTGTTCCTGAATGACCATTGGTGCGGGTTTCCCGCTGTGGCTAGTTACTGCGCAGGCGGAAAGGCTTACACCGATAAAAATCAGCATGAGCGCATCAATTAATTTTCTAATCTTTGTATTCATAGTTTGGCTCCTTACTTCAGCGAATGTGGAAATGACCATCAGGAAAGCGGTTGCTTGTCCGGTGCACGCAGGACAATGCGGGTGATTTCCGAAGGCACGCCCAGGCGGCAGGAAAATCCGGACCAGAGTCCGGTCCCGGAACTGACATAAAGCGTTGTGCCGTTAACGTCGTACAGGCCCTGGACCAGGCCGCCGTTAAAAGACGCCAGTATCCATTTCAAAAAAAACAGGAGACCACCATGGGTATGCCCGGAAAGCTGGATATCCGCACGATTGTTGCCGGATGCGCCATTAGGCCGATGGGCCAGCAGTACCCGTAGCACATCGGGTGCACCATCCAGCGCCTTATGGACATCCGGCCCAGGCCCACCGAACCGTGTTCCGGTGAGATCCGGAATACCGGCAATCACCAGATCCGTTCTGCCGCCAACGGACAGTGTTTCGTGTTCATTGTGCAGCATGGTGACACCCAACTGTTCAAAGACCGGCAGCCAGTTCTGGACTTGAAAATAATATTCGTGGTTGCCGGTCACCCCGAATACGCCGTACCTGGCGCGCAGTTCGCCAAGGGGTACGATATCGTCTTTCAAAGCATCCGGTGTTCCGTCGATCAGATCACCGGTCAGGGCCACGATATCCGGATGCAGATCGTTGGTTCTTTCCACCACCCGCCGCAGCCATTCCCCTTTGAGGAAGGGGCCGATATGAATATCCGTAATCTGGATAATGGAAAAACCGTCCAGTGTCGCCGGAATCCGGGGCAGGGATATCTCCACCGTATGGACATCCGGTACGCGCACAGATTGCCAGGTTCCGAATACAGCCAGTGTCAGTGCTGCTGATACAATCCCCGCAGATCGGACTTCAGGAGAAAACGGAAACCGCCAGGATGTACCCAGGCGGCGACTCAGCCATAACAGCAATGACAATCCGTCCTTGAGCAGCAGCAGAAAGAACAGGATGGTCATGGCGGCATAGAGCACTTCCATCAGCAGCAGGAGCGGCCCCGGAAGATCGGGAGCGATAAAGGAACCGCCAATCCGCTCATAGAATATGTATTTCAGACTGATGACCAGAAGCAGGATGCCAACCGCTATCCGGGCCATGGGCCGACCGGGCATGGCCCGGAGAAGGCTGACGAGGATATAGGCCAGCATTAGCAAAGATGGGAGTGCGAGTCGCATAAACATTCCTATTTCACCAAAGACATCTTTGGTCAAGCTTGCTGATTTTTATCGGATAATAATGCATGGCCGGTCGGTCTTGAATACCTGATCCTCTTTAAACTTTGCCTATTTCTGCTGCGACCTATATTTTTAGTTGTTTTATCTTTATAATTATTGTCTAAAGCTGAACTACCAAAAAGGAGGACGATGCATGTCACAAATGGTTGAATTACTGGAAAGCTTTTCGTTGACCGATGGCGGATCCACTGCATCGCGGCTCGAAGGGGTGCGGATTTTTAAATCAACTCACCCTATCCCCCGAAAACCGATTGTATATGAACCTGGTATTTGCATCATTGCCCAAGGCCACAAAATTGGCTACCTGGGTGGCCAGACGTTTCAATATGATGCCAATAATTACCTGGTGACATCTGTAACCATGCCGTTCGAATGCGAAGCCTTTGCAAGCCCGGAGGAACCCTTGCTCGGCCTTTACATCGATGTTGACATGACCCAGTTGCATGATCTGATCGGCCGGTTGGAGATTCAGGTAGAGGTCGGCAATGCCGGCGAAAATGCCTTGCCTCGTGGAATCGGCCCGGCCGTCATGGCTGAAAATATGGCGAATGCAACGGACAGGCTGATCAAGAGCCTGCAGTCAGAGACAGAATCCCAAATCCTGGGTCCCGGCCTGGTACGGGAAATTCTTTATCGGGCACTTTGCGGAACTCAGGCCCCGGTGCTCTATTCACTGGCAATGCGTAGCGGCACTTTTCCCCAGGTAGCCCGTGCATTGAAGATTATGCAAAGAAACTATGCAGAGAAACTCGATGTGGAAAAATTGGCCAATACAGCCCGCATGAGTGCTTCAGCGTTTCATCGGGCGTTTAAAGAGATCACATCGGATTCTCCAATGCAATATCTGAAAAAAGTCAGGCTGATCAGGGCAAAAGATTTAATGGTGCAGGAAAGCATGAAAGCCTACATTGCTGCCGACAAGGTGGGATATGAAAGCTCCTCTCAGTTCAGTCGTGAATTCAAACGCTACTTTGGGCAAAGCCCTGCAGA
>CAYWHP010000289.1:0-2347 GCA_964457845.1 uncultured Porphyromonadaceae bacterium
CGTCTCTTTATCCCTTACGACGGACCGTCATGGAGACGCATAATCATGCGTCTCTTTATCCCTTACGACGGACCGTCATGGAGACGCATAATCATGCGTCTCTACAACCCACCTGCAAACAATCGACGTAAATGTCTGTCATACAGGTTCGTATAAACCTGTTCCTCGATCGGGTCGCGATAAAATTCCAGCGCATCGCGGAACTCCCCGCCCATCTCCGCAGCCACCTTGTAGGCAATATGGATGAGCTGCCGGAAATGCAGGTTGTACTCCCTGCATAATTGATCGTGGATGACAGTCAGGGCGAAGTGGCCCGAATTCCACCCGAGCACCTCCCTGGCCGGAGGCAGTTTTTTTACATCGATATGCAGCACGGCGGCATAGGGGGCCGCCAGCTCATTATAACGAAGAAGGCCCTGCCGGTATACCTCTTTGGCAATCCGGAGCCCGTCGCCCCCTCCCCTCGCCAGACCTTCCACCTCCGCCAGCCAGGTGGTGCCGGCGGTCTTGATGTGGATGCCCGAATGATGTTTGCCGACAAGCTCCCTGATTTTTGGATAAATGGAAAACTTATCGGATCCGGAATGTACGCTCAGCTTAACCACATGGTCCAGCTCCAGCCGGTCTGCAGCCATTTTCATAACGGTAAGGTCCTGATCGAATTCATTGGCAAAACGGTCGACATCACCTTCGTAATCAACGCCTTTCGGGAAAAGCCCGGTAAATTTCGGTGCAAGGGTATGGGGCACCACACCCAGGTATTTCAGCTCTTTGAGCAGGCACCACAGGTCGAGCGGTGACTGTGCCTCGGAAACCTCATCCATCGAGATCTCCGCGATGAACCCGCCCGGCTTTTTTACAGCGATGTATTCGTAGAGCTCCTTTACGGCCTGGATAGCCGACAGGTAACTGTCAGCAAAACCCGCCAGGTCATACTCCGGGTCATCAGCCGTAATTCTCGGCAGCGGCACACCGGCATTCCTTTTCAGAAAATCGGTTTTCAGCCCCGCATCCGGCGCCTTCCCGATAAAATGGGCCACATCGATGGTGAAAAAATCGCTGTGTTCGATAAACCGGTCGACGCTGTTCATCGTAATATGATCAGCATCAACGTAATAGCCGTCTGTCCAGCCACACTCCTTCACGGCCTCATCGGCTTCCCTCCTCACGGAGTCCTGCGTGGTTCCGGTGAGCTCGTGCTCGCGGTTCGACTTGTTCCACACCGGCACCACCGGAAAGCCGTCGCGGTTAATGGCCTGGATGGCGCGGAGCTGTGCGGCACCCTCGCGGCCGAAACGGTCTCCAATCCCAAAGGAGTATTTTTCCATCATTGTTATTAATAATGCTTCGCTACGCTCAGCTAAATATACTCGCTGCGCTCGTTAATTGTGCTCGCTGCGCTCGCTAATTAGGCGCTTCGTGCTAATTGGGCCCAGCTTCGCGCTAATTGGGCCCGGCTTCGCCTCGCTAAGCATTCGCTTCATGCTCATTTAGCGCCCGCAGGGCGCCAATTAGCGAGCGCAGCGAGCCCAATTAGCGCGCAGCACACATTTAGCGACCGAAGGGAGCATAATTACCAAAAATCAAAATATCGCCGTGCATTCCCATAACAGATCCCCTCCACCAGCGCCCCGTTCCACTTCGGATCGTTCGGCCACTCGCCGTTATCAACAAGTTCACCTATGAAGTTGCAAAGGATACGACGGAAATATTCATGCCGCGGGTAGGAAAGGAAGCTGCGGGAATCGGTGAGCATCCCCACAAACCGGCTGAGCAGGCCGAAGCTGGCCAGGGTACGGATCTGCTTCTCCATGCCATCCTTCTGGTCGAGGAACCACCAGGCCGAACCCCACTGCATCTTGCCGGGCACCGATCCGTCCTGGAAATTGCCGGCCATCGAGGCAAAAACCTCGTTATGGGCGGGATTCAGGTTGTATAAAATCGTTTTGGCAAGCTTCCTGTCCGTATTCAGCCTGTCAAAGAACTTCGCCATCGCACCGGCCAGCGGCAGGTCGCTGATGGAATCGAAACCGGTATCCGGACCGAGCTCGGCCAGTCCACGGGTATTGTTGCTGCGCTGTGCGCCCAGGTGAAACTGCTGCACCCAGCCTTTTTCAGCATCCATTTTAGCCAGGTCGAGGAGGATGCGGTCGGCCAGACCGGCAAGGTTTGTAGCGGTTACTGTCCCTCCTTTTCGCAGGGCAACAAAATCCACGTCAAGAACTGACAAACTCCCGCTGGCCTGCGGGAAAACCTCAAGCCCGTGATCCGATAGTCGGCATCCCTGCTCATAGAAGTAATCGTGCCGGATCCGGAGCGCCGCCATAAGGTCCTCATATTTTTTGAT
>CAYWHP010000290.1:0-2326 GCA_964457845.1 uncultured Porphyromonadaceae bacterium
AAACATCATTAACCCCGCACTTTAGTGTGGGGGATGGCGGGCAGGCGCAAGCCCCCCGTATTGCCCCACCCACCATAATGTATATCTTCGCCCCATGCACATAACCATCCACACCGACGGCGCCGCCCGCGGCAACCCCGGCCCCGGAGGCTACGGCGTGGTGATGCAGGCCGCCGGACACCGCAAGGAGCTTTCGGGCGGCTTCCGCCTCACCACCAACAACCGGATGGAGCTGCTGGCGGTGATCGTCGCCCTCGAAACCCTCAAAATCCCCGGCAGCCAGGTCACCGTGTTCACCGACTCGAAATATGTGGCCGATGCCGTTGAAAAGGGCTGGGTAAAGACCTGGGAAGCCAAAAAATTCAAGGACAAGAAGAACCCCGACCTCTGGATCCGGTTCCTCGTCATCTACCGCCAGCACCGTGTTACCTTCAAATGGATCAAGGGGCACGCCAACCATCCCGAGAATGAACGCTGCGACGAACTCGCCGTGGCGGCATCCCTGGGCACCAATCTCCCGCCGGACACCGTATATGAAGCAACGATGGCTTCGGAAAAGGGAAATCTTTTATAACTTTCGGCCCTTAAACGGATCAATAACTAACTTTTAACAGATACGCTATGAATTTCAACCGGCTCAATATCATCACCGGATGGGTAGTATTTGCGATCGCTTCGATCGTCTATCTGCTTACCATTGAACCCACTGCATCATGGTGGGACTGCGGGGAATTTATCGCCACGGCCAAAAATATGGAAATCGGCCATCCCCCGGGAGCCTCCTTCTGGATGCTGCTGAGCAAGTTATTCACCGTGCTTTCCTTCGGGAATGTCATGGCCATAGCCAAATCAATCAACATCATGTCGGCCCTGGCATCGGGATTCACTATCCTGTTCCTCTTCTGGTCGATCACCCACCTGGCTAAAAAAATCATCTCCAAAGATGGCGAACCGGCTCAGGGTGAACTGTATATCATTATGGGTGCAGGAATCGTCGGCGCCCTCGCTTACACCTTCTCCGATTCATTCTGGTTCAGCGCCGTGGAAGCCGAAGTGTATGCCATGTCGTCGCTCTTTACCGCCGCCGTTTTCTGGGCCATCCTCAAGTGGGAAAGCATGGCCGACGAGCCCCGCAGCGACCGCTGGCTGATCCTGATCGCCTACCTGATGGGCATTTCCATCGGTGTTCACATCCTGAACCTCCTCGCGATTCCTGCCATCGTGCTGGTTTATTATTTCAAAAAATACCCGGTCACCCGCAACGGCGTCATCGCCGCTATCCTGGGATCCTTCGCCCTTCTGGCTATCCTCATGATCGTGGTCATCCAGTTTACACTCAAAATTGCCAGCTGGTTCGAGCTCTTCTTTACCAACGTTATCGGCCTCCCGTACAACATCGGTACCCTGGTCTTTATCATCGCAATCGGCGTGGGACTCTGGTACGGAATCCACTGGAGCAGAAGCCGGGGCAAGGTGATGCTGAATACCATCTTCCTCATGCTCACCTTTATCATGATCGGCTATTCTTCAATTCTGATATTGCCCATTCGTTCGGCTGCCAACCCGCCGCTCGACGAAAACAACCCTGATAACACCCTCTCCCTGCTTTCATACGTCAACCGCGAAGTGTACGGCCAGCGCCCGCTCCTGTACGGTGAATACTACAGTGCCCCTGTTATCGATTACAAGGACGGAAAAGCATTCTATTACAAGAAGGACGGCAAATATGCCGTTGCCGACCACCGTACCGACTATGTGTATGACAGCCGCTTCACAACGGTCTTCCCCAGGATGTACAACACCCAGGAGCCGAAGTATGAGCAGGCCTACAAGATCTGGGGAAAGATAAAGGGCCGCTCGGTGTCCGTTGATGGCCCCGATGGCCAGAAAGAAATGCGCGTGGTGCCAACCTTTGGCGAGAACCTCCGGTTCTTCTTCACGTATCAGCTGGGCCACATGTATTTCCGCTATTTTATGTGGAACTTTTCCGGCCGTCAGAGCGACGAACAAGGTTACGGCGATATAAAGAGCGGCAACTGGATCACCGGTATCAAGTTTGTTGATGCCATGCGCCTCGGTCCGCAGGATAAACTGCCGAAAGCGATCACCGAGAACAAGGGACACAACCGCTATTTTGCCATCCCGCTGATCCTCGGTCTTTTAGGTGCCTGGTTCTATTACCAGAAACACCGTAAGGACTTCTGGATCGTTACCCTGCTCTTTGCCATGACAGGCGCTGCCATCATCGTTTACCTCAACGAGGTTCCCGTTACGCCAAGGGAGCGTGATTATGTATATGTGGGATCGTTTTATGCCTTTGCCATCT
>CAYWHP010000291.1:0-2320 GCA_964457845.1 uncultured Porphyromonadaceae bacterium
CCTTGCCGGGCTCGTATTTCACGCTGTCCCAAACCAGCCTGAAGTCCTCTCCCGGCCGCTTGACTTTTCGTCCCATCGTTTTGCCGTTTACGAAAAGCTCCGCCTCATCACCGGATGTATACACATGAACCGGCACAGCCTTCCCCACCCGCTCCGGCCAGTTCCAGTGCGGCAGGATGTGCGCCATCGGGTAATCGGGCCGCCAATGCGACTGGTAGAGATAGAACCGGTCCTTGGGGAAGCCGGCCAGGTCGACGATGCCGAAATAGCTGCTGCGCGAGGGTGGACTCTTCTTTTTGATCTCCTCGAGCTTCTTTTCGAGTTCGGCCTTCTTTGCCGGGTCGTTACGGAAGTTCAGGAGGTTGGTCTCATCCGAATTGTAGGGGGTGGGTTCACCCAGATAATCGAAGCCGGTCCAGACGAATTCACCCAGCAAATGCGGGTATTTCGCATTTACACGGAACTGGTCGTCGGGGGAGCAGCCCCAGTCGGGTTTGGTGAGGTCATACGAGGAGATCTGCCAGTTCTGGTAAGGATTATCGAGAAAATATTCGCCGCGCGAGGTTACGCAGGAAGATGTTTCGGTGCCGATGGTGGGCATCTTCTCATAGCGCGGATCGGCATCCCATTTGGCCTGCTGGCCGAAGAAATAGTTGACGCCCATCACGTCGAGCGATACCACCGATCCCACGGCCCGGCTGTTGTCGGGGTCGTTGTACCCGTTCGACACAGGCCGCGTGGGATCCATTTTGCGTACGATATCGGCCAGATGTTTCGTCATTTCGATGTCCTGCTGGTCCATCACCTCGTTGCCGATCGACCAGATAAATACGCTCGGGTTGTTCCGGTCGCGGTGAACCATCGCCTTGAGGTCCTTTTCGTGCCACTCGTCGTAGAGGAGGTTGTAATCCATCTTCCGCTTGCCGTTCTTCCAGCAATCGAATGCCTCGTCCATCACCAGGAAGCCCATCCGGTCGGCCAGGTCGAGCAGCTCGGGGGCCGGCGGGTTGTGCGAGGTGCGCAGGGCGTTGCATCCCATATCTTTCAGAATTTTCAGCTGGCGGGCCAGCGCGCTGGTGTTCATGGCCGCGCCGAGGGCGCCGAGATCGTGGTGGTTGCAGGTCCCCTGAACCGGCACCCGCCTGCCGTTGAGGAGGAAGCCGTTGCGGGCGGTGAACTCCAGCGTACGGATGCCGAAAACCGTGTTGTACTGGTCGACGATCTTTCCTTTCACCCGAACGATGGTTTGTGCCACATAACGGTTGGGCGAGGTGATGTCCCAGCGGCGGGGCTTTTCTACAGCGACGGTTCCGGTGGCAATGGCGCTGGCCCCCGGTTCGGCCGTCACGGTCATATCAGGAAAAACAGCCACTTTGTTGCGGAGGCGGTTGTCATAATCGAGTTCGTAGATGCTGGTGCGGATTAAGGCCTCCGCGGGAGTGCCCGACTGGTTGTCGACCGTGACATCCAGCTTGACGGTGGCAGAAGCATCCGAGACCTGGGGCGTGGTGATGTAAGTGCCCCAGTGGCCCACATGCACCGGATTGGTTTTCACCATCCACACGTGGCGGTATATGCCGGCGCCGGGGTACCAGCGCGATTCCCACTTCTCGGTGTCGAGCCGAACGGCCAGGACGTTGCCCTGACCGAATTTCACGTAGGGGGTGATGTCCATGCGGAACGAGCTGTAGCCGTAGGGCCAGGTGCCCACGTACTGCCCGTTGCACCAGACCTTTGCGTACGCCATAGCCCCGTCGAAATCGATGAATATACGGTTTCCGGCCTCCTGCGAAGCCAGCGCGAAATGCTTGCGGTACCATCCGATCCCCTGGTAGGGCAGCTTGCCAGTTTCCCCCTTGAGCTCGATGCAGAAGGGCCCTTCCACCGCCCAGTCGTGCGGGAGGTTCAGTTTCCGCCAGCTGGTATCCACCAGGGCAGGGTCTTCCATCCCGGCAGGCTCAGTAACGGAGGTGCCGTCGCCCTGCAGGCCAAACCGCTTGAACCGCCAGTTGTCGTCGAACAACCGGGCGCTCGCGGGGCCCATGCGCTCAATGGGAATCAGGCCCTGGGAGAGGAGGGGTGAGGAGGTTAGAAGGGTTAGAAAGGTTAGGAGGAGGAGGGCGCGGGATGCCTTGCGGAGAATGGATGATGATTGACCTGCTATCATATCGGTAATGTTAATCGGTTAGGGCAAATATACAAATGGATAGGCGGGAATGGTTCGGTTATGATATTATCCCCGATCCCGTCGTGACGCGTCGCATCCCGTCGGGGACCGTCGGGGACCGTCGGGGACCCCGGACCGAGGTCCGGGGTTAGT
>CAYWHP010000292.1:0-2300 GCA_964457845.1 uncultured Porphyromonadaceae bacterium
GTGAATCTCGCGTGCAAGCTCCTGAGCGAAGGCCATAGCGTGAAGGAATCCTCTGTCCTTGTCGGCATCAATGACCCTTATTACTTCTCCCGCCTCTTCAAGAAAATCACGAACTCATCCCCCACCGCCTTCACCAGGAAGTTGCAGCCCTAAGAACCTGTCACCTGCCCGCGCTGCAGATGCTTTCGATTCTTAGCTCGCCCTTCTCTTTGCCTTCCCACACGGGTTCGATGCGGAGGGTGTTGTGAGAAACACGGTCGCAACCAGCAGGGGTATCATCGACGCAGCCAAGGGCTTCATGGTCGAGTGGGATGATCGGCCAGCGACCACGAGTCGTGCCAGCGGATGGAGGCAAAGCGGGATTTGACATCCACGGGCAGCCAGACGTAGCGGGAATCCCCGAGGTCCGCAGGGTTCCAGCGGTCGGCCATGAATATCACCTGAGCGGGCCGGCCATCGTCGTGCTCAACCGTCAAGGCAAACGTGCTCTGGGAACTGAAAGTGGCATTTGTGCGAGCAGGATCGCCGGCGCAGACGTCGCCACCGAGCAAGACGAGCCATTTTCCCATAATATTTTCTGCTGTTGCCAGCATGGCCCGGTTATCAGCCCAGCCTGTGCAGCCGGAGGTGATGAGAAAGTAGAAGCCGTCCCGTTTGAAGATCGCAGGCGCCTCGCGCACCATGCCGGCCAGGATGCGGTGCGGTTCGCCTATCGGCCGGAGATACTCGCCGTCGAGGGCCGCGATGTGGATCGTCTCGTTGTTTTCGGAGGTATAAATGAGGTAGGCTTTCCCATCGTCATCCTTGAAGAGGGTCAGGTCGCGCGCCTCCTGACCGCACGGCCTCATGCTGCCGACATATTGGTAGGGACCCGTAACGGTGTCGGCGACGGCCACGCCGGCCCGCGCCCAGGAGTAATCCTCGGAGTCGAGGTGGAACCACATGACAAACTTCTTTGTCGCGCTGTTGTAGATCACCTTCGGGCGTTCGAGGACGTTGGCGGGGGAAAGCTCGTGGCCCGGCTCCCCGGTGACCGCCCCGAGGGCCAGGCCCTCATTTTTCCAGTTGTATAAATCCTTTGAAGAATAGCACGAGACGCCGATCAGCGGGGTCCGGGCAATCCCGCGCGAGTTCACGCAGGTGGGGGCCGCCTTGTTTTCCCCAAACCAGAACCATGTATCCCGGACTTTAAGAATCCCTCCCCCATGGGCCTGGATCGGGTTGCCATCGGTGTCGAGCCACACCCTGCCGGGCCAGAAACTCGAATAGTGGGCCGGCTTGGCGGGATCTGCCGGCGGCTGCAGATGCTCATCCACGGGATAACGAGCCATCAAGTCATTGATGCACCCGTGTCCGGGACGCAGGTCGCCATTTCTCTTGATAAAGCTCAGATCCTCGGGAGCGCCCCACCCGTAATGAATCCCCCCCTCCTTGCTGTGAGAATCGAGCGCCGGGCTCTCCCACAGGACGTAGGGGATCACTCCAGCGCCAGTTTGAAGGAGCATATCCAGTCCCTCGACCATCGTCTCCACCCTCTTCAGGTCATCCCAATTCCCCCAGGTGCATTCGGAGACGACCCATGGCAGGTTGTGCCTGTTGGCAAATTCGGCCGTCTCATTCAGGTTTCCTATGAACTTTTCGCGGCTCATGCAGTGAGGCACAAAGTAGCGGTGGGTGAGCAGGCAATCCGCGTAGGCCACAGAGCGTTCATCGTCCTGCACCGGCCCATAGTGGCCGATCCCAACCGGGGCCAATACCCCGCAGCCGCGGAGTTCCGATGCCGCCTGTTCCAGCAAAGCGAATATTCCTTCCCGGTTCTGCTCGCCATTTTTCGTGTAATGAAGCCCGGGTTCATTGCAAAGGTCCCAGACGGCGATCACATCGTCTTGCGCATACCGCTCGGCGATGGCCTTCACGTAATCCAGGTAGAGAACGCGGAGGTTGTTGCCTCCGTCCGCTTTGAGGATGCGATCAGCATCGGTGGGGGAGAGGCTCCCGTAACTGGGAATCCCCTGGCAGCCATTGAAGAGCACTGGCATCATCTTCAGACCCAGCCTGCGGTGGATTTCCACTTCCAGGCCAAGATTCGTCAGGAAGCGCTCGCGGTTGTCCCACCAGGCGTCGAGCGAAAGCCAGATGCGCACGGTGTTCATCCAAGGGAACAGCTCCTTTCCCCGAGCCAGTTCCCTCTCCACCTTTGCGGGATTATAACGGTCGATCCAGCGGGTGATGCCGTGGCTGGCGAAACTCGGGTGGTAGTTGAATCCCCGGATATGGCTGAGCGAGCGGTTCTGAAGCTC
>CAYWHP010000293.1:0-2260 GCA_964457845.1 uncultured Porphyromonadaceae bacterium
CCGTCTGCTGAATGGTCTTGCCAGCCGGCACGCCGAGGATATCAACGGCATGGCGTCCCGTCATGTAGAAAAGACGAGCCATCAATTCATGACTCAACTCTTCTGTGCTCGCCGTATTATGCAGGCCCATCAGCTGAATCCGTCCTTCCCCCATACGCCGCGCCAGTTCGCGGGCGGCCTCCTTGCCGTTAAAACTGATAAAACTTGTCAGCGGCTCGCTGGTTTCTATATTGAAGCGATACTTCGAATCCTCCGGCCAGTCATCGGTCTCGCGGCAGAACTGTAAGGGAATCCTGATGTTTTCATGGCGGATGGAAGTGCGCAGGCGCGACGGGTAATCCCCGAAACCCAGGTCTTGATGAGAGTAAGAAACACTGTAAAACGTCCATTTCTTCTGAGGCAGCAAATCTGCTTTTTGCGAAGCGAGTAGTTTACCATCTTTTGTTAGAAGATCTATCGTTACCTGTGTCTTCTCCATAATATCCGGAACCAGAACACTGACCGTTGATTTCCCGCTGACAATATTGTCAAGCGGCTGCATATCAGATCCATATTTGCCTGTTGTTACCTTCGCAATTAAGGAGGCCGGCCCGCCAGGATTGTCAACATGGACCCGTATCAGCTGCTTAAGCGGCTTTCCTTCAGCAGGTTTTGGAAAAAATACAGTCGGCTCGATCTGAATGATCTGCAATACAGGTTCTGCAAATGCAATATTCATTTTTTGGGCAAAAACAATAGTGCTGCAGTTAAAAAGACCTAATATGCAAAGCATACTAAATAAAGTAGTTGTTTTCATAATGACTATTTTTGATTTGGCAATGATTCCGGCGGACCCAGGTATGATTTCCTGACCCCACCTTCATTTACCATCATTTTGTCGATAACAATGCATGGATCAACCATCCAGGTTTTCAGGTTCAAAGACCTCATGGAAAAGAAAATCAGCAGGATGGTTTTCATTGAATCGGCAATACTATCAGGATATTCTATTTCCCGTCAGAAACCACAATGACCTCCGCGTATGGGTTCCGGTCGGTTTTGGAAATTTTGCAAGACGACAAATCGATGGTTATAACTCCACCTTCTATCTGATACTTCAGGGGTTTCTTGTCGGGATCACCAAGCAGGTACACCTTTTTCACTTTTTCCAGCCATTTCCCGACAACCAGGTCCATGTTAGCGATCGTCACCTTCTGGTCGTTCCAATCCAAAATATGAACATACAAACAGTGAGGTTTGACGGTTAACAGTGTATTTTCCGGAGGAACCATTGGCAGCCCGTCAGCCCCATAAATACTTTCACCATACTTGCGTAGCCATGCGCCCATTTCCTGCAAAATGTCGACTGCTTCGGGTCTAATGACCCCCAACCCATCGGGTCCGACGTTCAATAAGTAGTTGCCCCCTTTACTGACCATCTCGATCAGGTTTTTTATAGCCTTTTTGGGACTCATTAGCGTATCATGAACCGAGTATGCATAAGAAAAGCCTAAGGTCCCCGGGTTTTCCCAGCCACCGGCCTGGTACCCGCCCGGAGTCTCATTATCGCCTTTGGAACCGTAATCGCCGTCCTTAGAATTAATGTAGCTGATCCTGCTGTTAATCAAGCAATTTGGCCGGATTGTATGAATGATTGAATCGAGTAGAGCCACTTCTGCCCTGGTTTTCATGCCAATCCCGTCGAACCAGACCACATCAACCGGATAACGGGTGACCAGTTCGGTGACCTGTTTAACTGCATAATTGGGAAAGTAATTGTTGTGCCACCGATCCAGGGCTCCGGCTTTGTTTTCCGGATAATCCCAGAAATTGCACTGTTTGTATTTATCATCGCAGGTAGCATCGGGGTGGTGCCAATCGCGGTCGACGGAATAGTAAACGCCGAATTTAATTCCTCCCTGCTGGCAGGCAGCTGCGAGTTCTGCGATCGGATCCCGGCCGAACCTGGTCATATCAATTATATCGTAATCACTTATCTCAGAATTATATAAAGCAAAGCCATCATGGTGCTTGGCCATCACCACGATGTACTTCATTCCGGCATTCCGGATAATTTCCACCCATTCCCGGGCATTAAATTTCACCGGATTGAAGGCCCTTACCAGTGAATCATACTCAACATTGGGAATACGATAATCATATTTCAGCCATTCCGCATAATTGCCACTATAAACACCTTTCCAATAGCCGCCGGTCTGGGAATAAGCACCCCAGGTGATCATCATGCCAAACCGTGCTTCATTAAACCATTTCACCCTTT
>CAYWHP010000294.1:0-2238 GCA_964457845.1 uncultured Porphyromonadaceae bacterium
CAAGGAGGGGGCCGGGGGGAGGTCACCCCCCTCCTTCACAAGGAGGGGGCAGGGGGGAGGTGGCGGGGGCCGGGGGAGGTGGAGCGACCCGGGGCGAGATCAATGAAAGTTCGTTGTAAAGCTATTTATCACCCCCTTTACCACCGTCACTTTTCCCCCGGCGGCCATGGTGCAGTCCTTCGCGAAGCCGGACACCTGGCAGGAGTCGCCGCCGCTCAGGCAGAGTACTTTGGCATAATAGAAATAGTCCCCGGGAGGCAGGTCGAACCGATAGTGGACAACGGCATCCGAGACGTTGGTCTGGATAAAATAGGTGCCGGCATACAGCTCATCCGCCGTGCGGGCGAGACTGAGCTCCACCTTGCGGACCCTGTCGGCCGGGATTCCGGAGATCCGGCACACGAAGGCCATGTCGAGGGTGCCGATATTCTTGTCCTCGGTAACCGAAGTATCGGTTGGATCGGTCCACCAGGATTCGCAGCTCGCGGTAAACACCAGAAGGAGAAGCAGGATGGCGTTTTTAGTTGATTTCATGGCGCAGGGAATCAATTTGTTGTGCATCAAGAAACCCCAGCTCCCGTGTTAACGGACCTTTGGCGAGGGTGTCCTGCGTAAAATGCGACAGGGGTACATCCATTACCCATCGGTGGGTAAGGCAGGAGAATACGCCGATGGCGTTGTCGAAGCTGTTCACATCGAGGATGGAGAACGACTGTGTATTGTTTTCCGCCCGGATCTTCAGGGCCAGGTCGCTGCCGCCGCACGAGATGTGGAAGTCGAGGCCCTGCGGGACCCTTCTTACGCCGGCTTCGGGCAGAATGTTGCGCGAAACGTCGAGAAGGAAGCGGTCGCCGGCAATGCGCTGCTCGCCATATGCTACGGTGGTGTCCATCTCGTATACAAACTTCTGGGGCAGCACCAGCGAATGGTTCGACCATACAGTGCCGCGGACCTCGGCATATCGGAAGGTCATGGTCGACTGGAAGATGGGACCGTTGGTAACGGGCGGGAACCGGACAAAGAAATCGATACCCGGCACCAGCGTGGCTTCACGGCCCGGCACTATATCGGGATCGATGATGGTGAATGGGTCACCCATGGTGACGGTTTCAGCATGCACGATCCTGTTGCTGCTGAGGAAGTGCACATACAGCGAGTAACGCGTACCCGACCTTATTTTGCAGCGGATGGCATAGATCTGATTGACAGCCGACGGGAACCAGCCGCTCTCTTTCGGAAGGGTGTCGATCGGTTCCGCATAGAAGATCTGCTGCTTTACGTCGGAATATTCGGCCGCCAGGTAAACGAGAATTTCCTGATCGATAAGGATTTCATCCTGCGAGGGTTGCATGGCAGTATCGCCGGGCTGCACCGCATATGTCATGCCCAGCCTGACATACTGTACCGAATCCTCCGGATCGAGCAAACAGTAAACCACCGGTATCGGCTCGCCCGGGACGATCAGCTCGATCTCGGTGGTGCAGGCGGTGAGGGTGGCGAGGGCCAGCAAGCCAAAGATTTTCTTCATTTTACTTATACCTTCCATTGAAGTCGTGACACGTAACGCGTGACGCGTGACACGGAAAAATCGTAACGCGTGACACGTGACGCGTGACACGAAAGAACGCATTATCGGAACATCTCAAAGATCAATTCGCGTCACGCTTCACGCGTTACGCGTCACGTAAAAGTTGGGGGATTCATAAAGATAATGATTTTCTGAATAACAAAGGAATTGTCCCCTGTTTTGCCAATCATTCAGGGATGCGACAAAATACACTATTGTGGATAGCCTCGGCTGGCGGGTTGTCAATTGCCACTAGCTTTAGCTAGTGGATAGTGTTGATTATCATTGTTATCCACTAGCTAAAGCTAATGGCAATTAATAAGCAATGGGGCAGCACTCCACCTTCAGCCCCTCCACCTTCACGCTGCCCTTGCCGGTGAACCACACATACACCTTATAGGTGCCGCCTTCGGGGACGCGGCGGTCAATCACTTCGGAGGCCTCAACGGTGTACCATTCGCCGGGTTTGATGTCGGTTTTGCTGTCCTTGCCGAGGATGTAACGGTACATGACTTTTTTTGAATCCTCGATGCTGATGACCACATTTACCTGGCCCTGCTCCTCCTTTTCAGGATACATCACGCGGGTGCTTGCCCGGATGGCTACCGTACTGGTGCCGGGAAGTTCAGTGAGTTTGCCCTCGAAGCCCGGACTGTAGAGGGCCTGCGGAC
>CAYWHP010000295.1:0-1282 GCA_964457845.1 uncultured Porphyromonadaceae bacterium
AAGACTCCCGCCTTAGACCGGATGGCTTCTGAAGGGCTTAAGTTTACAAGTTTTTACGCTGCGCCGGTTTGTTCAGCTTCACGCGCCCAAATTCAAACCGGTTGCTATGCGCCGAGGGTTTCCATTCCGGGAGTGCTGCCTCCGGCTTCGGCTGTGGGATTAAATCCTAACGAAAATACAGTGGCCAAACTTCTAAAGGCGAAGGGCTATTCCACCATGTGTATTGGCAAGTGGCATCTGGGCGACCAGCCTGAATTTTTTCCAACGAATTATGGTTATGATCATTATTTCGGTATCCCTTATTCAAACGACATGATGCGTCCAAAGGTGGATTCCGAAGAAAAAGTGGTGCCGCTTATGCGTGATAATCGGGTTGTGGAATTGATGAACGATGCGGATCAAAACCGTTTGGTCAGGATTTATACCGAAGAAGCGGTCAGGTTTATCAAGGAAAGTAAGGATCATCCGTTTTTTCTTTATCTCCCACATTCGGCGGTTCATTTTCCCATTCATCCGGGACCGAAATTTCAGGGACATTCGGGTAATGGACGTTATTATGATTGGGTTGAAGAGTGTGACTGGAGCGTAAGCCAGGTACTGGAAACATTGAGGGAATTACATCTGGAATCAAACACCCTTGTAATTTTCACAAGCGACAATGGACCATGGCTCTCTAAGGGCGTTGATGGCGGATCTGCCGGACCCCTGCGAGGTGGCAAAGGCAGTACCTGGGAGGGAGGCATGCGTGAATCGACCCTGGCATGGTGGCCTGGCAGAATACCGGCGGGGCGGGCGACCGATGCTGTAGCTGGTGAAATCGATTTGCTGCCAACATTTGTAGCTTTGGCAGGAGGTAAAGTGCCAACAGATAAGCCGCTTGATGGGGCAGACATCAGCAAAATCCTATTCGGACAAAGTGAAGTGTCTTCACGGGAAGCACATTATTACTACCGGGGATATAAACTGGAAGCTGTAAGGTCTGGTCAGTGGAAACTGGCTTTGGAACCGCAGAATTACAGCATGGGTTTCAAAGAAAATGCAGAGCAACATGGGGAGAAAGATCCGGGACTACGGCTTTACAACCTCGTTGAGGACATCGGTGAAACAACGAATGTGGCCGAACGGCATCCTGAAGTAGTAAAAAGACTTAAAGCGCTGGCAGATAAAGAGTCAGCCACCTTATGCAATGGTTCTGAAAAGGGACCCGGAGTTCGTGAGCCTGGAAGGGTTGATAATCCACAATTTCTGTATCCGGTTGCTGTTGCTGCCAAGGAAAGGGCAA
>CAYWHP010000295.1:1306-2148 GCA_964457845.1 uncultured Porphyromonadaceae bacterium
TTTAAACTGAAAAAACAAATAAACTGTAAATTAATGTTATGTGGGGCGCTTCTGATTAGCCAGCTTCACGCCCTGGCTTCGGGGTCAAGCTGGGAGAGCAAACGGGAGCTCTGGTTCACCAAACCCGCCAGTGAGTGGAAACTCGGGCTACCGGTGGGCAACGGCCGGCTGGGGGCGATGGTAGCGGGAACCTATCCCAGGGAACGCATTCAGCTCAATGAGAACAGCATCTGGGCCAAGGAGCCGTTGCTGCAACATCCGGTGACGACCAAGGACAAAATCGCGGAAGTGCAAAAGTTGGTGGATGCAGGGAAATACAAGGAGGCGCATGATTTGTATGAATCCTCGATCATCATGGGAAATGCCCCGGAGATCGGTTCCTATCAGACCATGGGCGATCTGTGGCTCGGGCATAACGGCCCGGCGAAACCGGAGTCCACTGGCTATCGGCGCAGTCTGGACCTGGCTACAGGCCTTGTGACCGTCACCCAACCCATGTCCGATGGCTCGGTGATCACCGAGGAGACGCTCTGTTCGGCGGTGGATAACTGCATCGCCATCCGTCTTTCTTCCACGGCAGCCGATGGACTCAACTTCGATGTGAGCATGACGCACCCGATAGCGAAAATCCGACCGGTCGTGAAGGGCGGTATCGAACTGCTTATGGAGGGCCAGGCGCAGTATGACAAGGGTAAGGATCCCTATCTTGGCACCAAATTCTCTACGGTCCTGAAAGTGCTGGCCGAGGGTGGTAGTGTCACAGGTGTTGAAGGGGTGCTGCTGATTCGCTCCGCGAAGGCGGTCACGCTACTGCTCGCCTGCGCGACGGATTTCAACAAAGC
>CAYWHP010000296.1:0-2144 GCA_964457845.1 uncultured Porphyromonadaceae bacterium
CGCTGAGGCATTACCGTGAGCTGCTGAAAAAGATTGAAAGCACCCCGGCGGAGGAGATCCTCGAACGCAGGTTCCGCATTTCCGACCACCATAAGGTTTGGCTGCTAGTGAAGGCGTGGCTGAGGAACAAGGTGGGGAGAATCAAGTGATCGTGACGGGGAAGAATCGTGACGCGTGACGCGTGACGCGGAAGAATCGTGACGCGTGATGCGTGACGCGGAAGAACCGTGATGCGTGATGCTACAGAAAAGCAACCCGGAAGCCTTCTTTCGCGTTACGTGTCACGCGTCACGCGTCACGTCATCTACTCCGCCTTGTGAATCATCTTCCCCAGCCCCCTCTGTATCCTTTCAAAGGTCTCCATGGAGCGGGTAAGCGGCTCCGATGAGAAATCACTGTACTTGTCGTACTTGTTGTCACCGAGATCGACACTAGGATAGAGGAGCACCACCATCTGGCCGGTACAGTTGCTGTTGACCCTTTCAACGAGGTGCTCCATGAACGGGTGATAGGAAACCGATCCCTGGCGGCCCGAGAAAATGAAAATGATATCATCTGCCGACGAACGCTGCAGGAACAGGTTGAAATACTCCCACTTACGTATATCCGAATCGCGCATCACCGGCTTCTTGCCTGAGCGGCCAATGATTGCAGTTACCGACTCGCGTGTTTTGGCATTGGCGTAGAGGTGAATGGATTTGTTGAGCTCGCTGCTGAGTCGCAGCGCCTTTTTCACCAGGTCCCCGAAGCCCTGCTCCATCTCCGACAGGGGCGGACAAAAGAGAACGATCCGCTTGTAAGAGACCAGCGGGTTCACCATGCGGCACACCAGTATGCTTTTTTCGCTGTACTGAAGGATGTGGTCGGTTTTATGCCCGAACAGCCTGTCGGTAAAGGTTTCCTTCATTGGCCAGCCGAGGATGATTGTTTGAATATCCATTTCACGACTGATCCTGTTAATCCCTGCCGGGACGTTCTGGTCGGCGATTACGATGGTCTCGATCACTGCATCGGGGAGCGCAAGACCGTCGATTGTTTTCTCCAGGTTGTTCCGAACCCGGTTGAGTTTCGATTCGGCATCACCCTCCTCATCCACTACCGACAGCACCCGGATGGGGTTGTTGCCGCTGCGGCTGACGGTAAAATGAGCAAACTCCAGCAGCCGCTCAAGGTTCATCAGGTTAGCCACCGGTATCAATACGGATTCGGTTCCCGGCGGCTCAACCAGCCTGCCTCCCTCTTCCAGCTCCTCCGAAAGGATGATCCTTTTGGCCGCCCGCTCGGTAGCAAATGATGCAACAAGACAGGTTACCAGGATCAGCACAATGGTGCCGTTGAGGATGCTTTCATCAATGATTCCGGCCTTGAACCCGACCAGGATGACTGCCATGGTGGCGGCGGCATGCGAGCTGCTAAGGCCGAAGATCAGCAGTCCCTGCACCCGGCTGTAGCCGAAAATCAATTGTGTAGCCTTGGCAGCCACAAATTTGCCGATCAGGGCCACCACGGAAAGCACAACCGCTACCCAGATTGCCTTAGGCCCCAGCAGCAGCACCTTGAGGTCGACAAGCATACCAACGCTGATCAGGAAAAACGGGATAAAGAGCGCGTTTCCGATAAACTGGATCCGGTTCATCAGCACCGACGATTGCGGCACAAGCCGGTTCAGGGCCAGACCGGCGATAAATGCTCCGATGATCGGTTCG
Organism: uncultured Porphyromonadaceae bacterium; assembly: GCA_964457845.1. Lineage (GTDB taxonomy): Bacteria > Bacteroidota > Bacteroidia > Bacteroidales > UBA12481 > UBA12481. The sequence continues at coordinate 1,707 of CAYWHP010000296.1, forward strand.
AGTCCGGCCAGTTGCGCCGAAAAGGCTGACAGAAAAACAATTGCCATCACAAAGACATAATGGGATGACTTCTCGCCTTCAAGCCGGATGAAAAACCATTTTGCCACCCGGGGCACCACCACGAAAAGAATCACCAGCAGCAGCACCATCCCGACGATGATACGGATCCAGAACCCGGCAGGCAGGTTGCCCGTATGGGTTCCTGTAATGAAGGCAAGCAAAAGCAGTACGGCAGTATCGGTGATGATTGTCCCGCCCACGGTTATGGCGACCGCCTTGTTACGGGTGATCCCGAATTTTGTTACGATCGGGTAGGCCACCATCGTTTGGGTGGAAAAGATACTGGCAGTAAGCAGACTGGCAGTAAAATCATATCCGAGGATATAATAACATGCCGGAAACCCCAGCACCAGCGGGAGAACGAAGGTCAGGAGGCCG
>CAYWHP010000297.1:0-2049 GCA_964457845.1 uncultured Porphyromonadaceae bacterium
GGCTGTCGCGGTTTACCCCAACAAAGCCTGTGGTGGATTTGGTTCCGGTGGCATAGGCCGTTCCTGCCGGCGCCGAATCGGCAATCGTGCTGTCGGCCGAATAGGTCCGAACCAGGCCGCATACAATTTCATCAACCGACAGTGGCTTGTTACCCGAATACCAGCGGGCCAGCGAAAGGACATCCACGCTGGTGCCGTCGGGGATAAAGAGGATTATGTTTTTTATCCGGCTGTTCTGGGCATATCCGGCCAGAGCCAACAGCGCAAGGAAAACCGCAAAGGCAAATCGTTTCATTCTATTCGTTTTGATTGCCCGAAATATAATTCATTCCTTGATGGAAAGGAACAGGAGGGCACTGTTTCAGCTAACCCAGGCCCACGTCGCTGCAGTGCCGTTTATCGGCTTTCTCAATGATCGGTATTTCGCCGAACAATTCAAGTTGTTTTTCCGCGTTCTAGCTTGTGCAAATTCCTTTTTTTATCCACTAGAACATCAGGGGGATATATTTTAGGCGCTGGTCGTCGCGCCCTATGGATTCAGCGCATGCACGATATCCTTGTCCGGCAGGAGCCGGGTTGGTTCGGGTCACAAAATCCATCTTCAGGACTTCCGGGTCGTAAGCGGTCTGCTTCAAGGACTTCATCATGATGACATAACTGAACCCGATACCTGAGAGATGATTTTTTTAATTTTCTGCGAATAAATAATCCCGGCAAAAAGTTGTCAGAACTTCTCGAATATAGCCTACTTTTAGAGCTGGAAGGGTAACGCATTTAAATTTAAATGATAGAATTGGAAATACCGGCATGAAAAATCCGGAATTGACCGCTCCTGAACTCATGGCAAGAATCCGTGTTCTGGAGCAGGAATGTGAATTATTGCGGGCAGATCAGCACAGGCTGTTGGCTGAAAAGCTCCGTGTCGAGGAAGACCGGACCTTGAGTGAAAAGCTTCATCGGTCGATTATGGATGGACTTTGTGGTTATGCCTATTGCCGCATGGTCTATGAACAGGGAATCCCCGTCGATTTTATTTATCTGAAGGTAAACAGTGCCTTCGAGAACTTCACGGGATTGAGGAACCTTATCGGTAGGCGCGCTACAGAAATCATTACCGGAATCAAGTATCCTGATCCTGAAGTTCTTGAGCTTTACGGACGTGTGGCATCGACAGGCAAGTCCGAAAAGATGGATATATTCTTGAGGGCCTCGCAAATATGGTTGAGTATCTCGGTGTTCAGTCCTGAGCCGGAACACTTCGCAGCTATTTTTGATGTGATAACGGAGGGAAAAATAGCGGAGGCCGCATTGAAGAAATCCGAGGCTTTCCTCAATATTGTTGTTGAGTCCAGCCCAAATGCCATGTGGATATCCGATGAATCCGGAACGCTGATCCGCATGAACCAGGCATGCAGAGAGGTTCTTTATTTGCATAATGAAGAAGTAGTTGGGAAATATAACGTGTTGATGGACAGTATTATCGAAGAGCAGGGGTTCATGCCCCAGGTCAGGGACGTTTATGAAAAGGGGATTCCGGCAAGATTCCTGGTCCGGTATGATACCTCTTTGGTGAAAGGGCTGGAACTGTCAGAAAGAAGGGAGGCTATACTTGACATTAGTATAACGCCTATCCTGGATACCGGGGGTAAGGTTACCAATGCGATCATCCAGCATGTGGATCAAACCAGTCAGGTTTTGGCGCTTGAAGCGCTTCGGTCTGCCGAGGAGCGGTTGCTGGAGGTCCTGGAGAATTCACTCGATGCATCCTATAAAAGAAACTTTGTTGCTGACCGTTACGATTACCTTAGCCCTGTTTTCGAGGCCATTAGCGGATACACCCCCGATGAGATGAATGCCCTTCCGATCGGGGAGGTTCTTGAATTGATACATCCGGATGACAGGGAAATGATCCATGGCGCGATTTCGGAATCCATGGCGAACACAGCGACTCCTTACCACCAGGTTGCGTATCGTTTCAGGCACAAGGATGGCGACTATCGCTGGTTCCAGGATCGGTTTGTGGTGGTGAGCGATGCAACTGGCCAGCCC
>CAYWHP010000298.1:0-1993 GCA_964457845.1 uncultured Porphyromonadaceae bacterium
TTGTCTGTCATACCATCCAAAGATAGGTAATCCCTGGTCATGGATGACACCGCTGATCCGCCCAATGGCATCGGCCGGTTGCTGGCAGGAAGACCTACTACGTCGATTTGCGGAATATGCCAATTTTTGGCATACCCCCCCTGATTTATTATCACGGTATCCTAATTTTTTGTGTTTTTGAGTTTCACCCCCCCATCTAATTATGCATTTTCGCAAATAATTTATAAATTTTTCGATTATACCCTCAAAATCGTATATGTTTGCCGAAACAATTTCCGAAAGGATCAATTCAAACAGACCGGCATGAAATCGAACTTGAAAAGAGCATTACTGGTGACCGGCGGGCTTGGAATCAGCCTCACCGGATTATACGCTTCGGCCGACACGCCGGTGGACACGGGCGCCACGGCCTGGATGCTTACCTCAACCGCGTTGGTACTTCTGATGATACCGGGTCTGGCCATGTTTTACGGCGGGCTGGTGCGTTCAAAGAACGTTCTCGGAACGATCATGCACAGTTTCGTGGCCATGGGCATTATCACCGTACTCTGGGTGGTAGTGGGCTACAGCATGTGCTTCGGCGGCAACGTACTGGGTGGATGGTTCGGGTGGAACCCCGACTATTTCCTGCTGAAGGGCATCGACATGAACGTGATGGATGCCGGCGTTCCGGAGTATGTCTTTTCGATGTTTCAGGGCAAGTTTGCCATCATCACCCCGGCGCTCATAGCGGGAGCCTTTGCGGAGAGGGTGTCGTTCAAGGCATACTGCATTTTCATAGCAGCCTGGAGCATTTTGGTATACAACCCCCTGTGCCACTGGGTGTGGGCCTCCGACGGCTTTCTGTTCAAGCTTGGCGCCAAAGGGGCCATTGACTTTGCAGGCGGCACGGTGGTACACATCTCGGCGGGTGTGAGCGGCCTGGTTGCCGCCCTCTACCTCGGCGCACGCCGCGGCTATCCCTACCAGGTGATCCGTCCGAACAACATGGTGCTTACCATGCTGGGGGCCGGACTGCTTTGGGTTGGCTGGTTCGGTTTCAATGCCGGCAGCAGCATCTCCAGCGGGCTGAGCACCGCACAGGCCCTCGCAGCTACTCAGGCCGCCGCCGCAGCCGGCGCACTCGCCTGGATGCTGATCGAATCGGTGCATCAGGGTAAAGCCACCGCCCTCGGATTTGCCTCGGGCATCCTGGCCGGACTGGTAGCCGTTACGCCGGCAGCCGGCGTGGTGCAGCCCTTCGGGGCTATGATCCTGGGCGGCATAGCTTCCTTTGTCTGCTACAGCGCCATCATGATAAAGAATAAGCTCGGTTATGACGACAGCCTCGATGCATTCGGAATCCACGGGGTTGGCGGCATTACCGGCGCCCTGCTGCTGGTCTTCTTCATCCGCAAATCATGGATGGCCGAGGCCGCTGCCGCCAGCGACGGCACCTGGACCCTCCTCAACCAGCTGGGAATCCAGGCCCTGGCCGTGGGCATCGCAATCGCCTATGCCGCCGTCATGACCTTCCTCCTGATCTGGGTATTGAACAAGTTCGTCCGGTTTAAGGCTTCCGAAGAAGATGAAATGGCCGGTCTCGACCGCGCCTACCACGGGGAACGCGGATACGGAATGCTTAACCCCAGCTGACAATAACCCAATACTCACCAGCCATGAAACTGATTACAGCAATTATCCGGGAAGTCCAGCTCGACAAGGTGCGTGAGGCGCTTATCGAAGCCGAAATCAAAAGGATAACAGTGAGCCGGGTATCCGGTCACGGACAGCAGCGGATCGAGGAGATGTACCGCGGCCAGATCATCATTCCCGACCTGATACCGAAAATCAAAATCGAAATAGCGGTTAACGAGGCATTCGTCGACATCACCGTAGATGCCATCCTGAAATCGGCACGCACGGCTGGCCCTGAAGGGCGGGTCGGCGACGGAAAAATCTTCATCACCCCGCTGGAGGAGTGTATCCGGATCAGGACAGGGGAAAGGGGTGG
>CAYWHP010000299.1:0-1815 GCA_964457845.1 uncultured Porphyromonadaceae bacterium
TACCATGATTTAAACTTCAATTGTTTGGTCATCCTGCCGTTGCACAGCGAATCCATCGTCACACGGTCGATGTCCATGTCGGCGAACCGAACGGAGCGGGCACAGGCGAAAAGACCGTAGCCATTGGTAAGGTTGGTATAGACGGTGAGGTCGTGATCGCCGGCATTCACGTAGGTGTGGTAATAATCCTCGAAAAAGACATCGGTAGTCTTCAGGGTGAATTTCAGGCGGCTGAAAAGCCGTACGAAAACCTCCGGGTTGTCGGGAATATTTAATTTGAGCCTGTTGAACAGATTTTCCTCGGTGAGATGGATACTCAGCTCAGGCATCAGAAGTGCGATGTCCTTCTTCACCACAAATTCGACCGACCGGTCCTCCCAGTGGTCGGTAAATTCGCGGTAGCGGAACTGGCATATCAAACTGGCATATTTGGTCTCTTTAAGGTCGACGATGCCGCTCACGCCGTTATTCAGGGTGCTGTACAGGCTGAAGGTGGCCGGTTTCCTGGGATATTCGCGGCGGGGCATCCTTATTATCGGTATCCTGGCATACACCGGATCGGTGAACTGCGGCGACCTCACCACCAGGCGCATGTTGTCGTAAGTAAAATAATCCCAGTCGTTGTGTACCGTATCAACAGCGAACCGGAGTTGCTTGTTTGATCGGTAACGGGAGCGGGCGACCTGCGAGGAGCTGTCCGGCCGGTTATCCCCGGTCAATGAAAACCCGGTTTCCCAGAGCTTGTAACCGGAAGTCCAGGCTTCGAGGGTGACGGTTGCGTCATCCACCCTGGCCTCACTGCCCGATCCGAAGAATCCAACCGGATCTTCCGCCGGCGGAACCGACTTTGATACCGTGACATAGCAGAAGGTATCGGTGGGGTTCAGGATGCAGAATACCACCGGTTTCGGCGGCGCCGGATCAAGGAGGTCGAGATCGTTGTTGCACGAACAAGCCAGCATCGGGAGAATCGCTATCAGAAGAAACAGACAGGAAGGGTCCCGTTTCATTGCACGGTATCTTTTATACAACGTACCGAATTCATTATCTGCTTATTGTAAGATCCATCGAGGTAATACCGTGGCCAGTAGCCGAAATGGATGCCTGCCTGGTCATAGAAATTAAGATCCCCGGCGCGGAAACCCGTGGAATCGATAACATCGTGGCTGGAGCTCCAGTAATGGGTGTCGGACATACAAAAAAAGTGCTTTTCCACCTGATTGGCCTGGGCGCACAGTCCATCCTGCAGTTCCAGTCCGGAGAGTCCGCCCTTGCCGAAGTATTTCCCGCTGAACGGTCCGGGCAATCCGGCATAGAGTGACTCCCACTCTTTCTGTGCAGGCACATGCCATCCATCCGGGCAGATCCCCTGCCGGTCGGACAGCGAATAGTCCATCGCCTCGAACCAGGAATAAACCGACCAGTTGCCGTGGAACCAACAGTCGCTGATCATCACCCGTTCAGGGATGCCGTTGTTGGTCATGCCCGGGTTCCAGGGATCGACGATGGCGCCGTAGCGCAGACTCTCCGCCATCCACCAGCGGCCGTTGATGCTGACGGTGCGGTAGGTCTGTCCGTCCCTCGGGTCGGTGAGCATTGAACGGAGACGGTTCCGGCCGTAAACCGAGAGGGTATCGTACGCGATGGAAGCCATTCCATCTGAATTAATAACCTCAACAGCAACAGGATAAGTTCCGGGATCGGAAAAATACTTCACCAGGATCGGCTCATCGGAGAAGCCGGTATCCCAGATCAGGTCGCCGTTGAAATCCCAGCGGTATCGGAGGGCGATGTGGTAAAATGTTTCATCGGTGG